>NZ_JBIUXN010000012.1:219500-266625 GCF_044744005.1 Streptomyces sp. NPDC087440
ACTTTGCCACGGTCGAAGATGCCGTCGCACCACTGCTCTTGCCCGGCTTCACCGAGGAGCCGTTGGAGCACTTGTTGCCGAACGCCGGGTTCAGCAGGCCAATCACATTGACGGTGTTGCCGCAGAGGTTCACCGGCACGTGCACCGGAGCCTGAACGCTGTTGCCGGAGATGACCCCCGGCGACTTCGAGACCGTGCTGTTGCCCACCGCATCGGCGTAGGCATAGCCGGAGGTCATGGAGAGCACACCCGAGACGGCTGCCGTTACCAGCACGCTCTTACTCAATACCTGTCGCACTTCGCCGTTCCCTGTCTTTCATGCTTGCGGGGCAAGCCGATTGCTCACCCACACATGAGGAGGCGCTGATTGGGCAGCCCCCGAAGGCAAGGCGTGCATTCAGGGGCCGCCCAGGTCCGAACACACGAGGGTTCGGACGTGGAATTACTTGTTGACGCAGGTGTTGCCGAAAGCCGGGTTAAGCAGGGCGATCACGTTGATGCTGTTGCCGCAGAAGTTCACGGGAACGTGAACCGGAACCTGGACGACGTTGCCGGAGAGGACGCCGGGCGAGTTCGAGGCAGCGGCTTCAGCGCCAGCGTCAGCCATCGCGGGGGAGGCCGCACCCAGGGCCATCAGCGAGCCCGCGAGAACTGCGGCAACCTTCATGCGCTTCATTTTGTGACCTTTCCTTCGGCGACACAGTGAACAGCCACGTATTTCGTGCTGCACGAGTCCAATGGGAAACCCGTAGCATCGCCGTCGCTATTCGTAACGATCCGGTGGCGTAAAGGAAACTAATTTAATTCCGTGAAAGTTCACGGTCACCCGGTAGGCCTAAACACATAACCTGCTGAGTCGCGCGTCGCAAGAAAGGCCAACGGGTATGGGAGACCCCGGACAGGTGATACTGCCGACGCCGCTAAATCACCCGGCGGAGTGCGACGCCGCCCGCATTCCATCGGGTCGCCCCACCCTCCGCCGACGTACAGACGATCGGCCAATGCCACGTCACCGGCGCGCCGAGGGAGTCCGTAGCGGGGAAGTCCCGGAATCAGAGCCTCGACAGGCTGTACAACGGTGGGCGTCCCCGCTGGGGTCACGCCCACCGCCGAGCAGTGTCAGCCGCCGAGCGGGAGACCGCCGAGAAGGCCACTGGCCGCAGGACCGGCGGGCGACCCGCCCTTGGTCAGTCCACCGACCACAGGCAGCCCGCCGAGCAGGTCGTCAGCCGGCGCCGCAGCAGCGGGGCCGGGCTTCGATGCCGCCTCGGGGGCAGCAGCCTGGGCGGTACCCGCAACAGCCAGCGCAGAGCCCGAAACGAGGACGGCGAGAGCAGCTGCAGAAGCCTTGTGATGGCGCATTGATTTCTCCTGTGTGCGGTACGGCTGGTCGCAGTCGCAACGATCCGTGCCACTCAGAAGTAACGCGCCCCGGTCATGTCCATCGATGCCAGGGACGTTCGCATACGCATCTCGTCCGCCACAGGCCACTGCTGGGGCAATGCCTGTCACGAGGTACCTGGCACAGGCCGAAAATTCCCCAATTCAGGCCCGCTCTAGTCGAGTCGATAGAGTGAGATCTTGGGAGTGCACGTCTCCATTAGCCCCACCCCGCGTTCTTCAGAGGTGAAACGACAAGCGCCGCCCCGGCCGCTGTCGCCCCGGACACACCTCACGGACAGGACGCCCATCCATGAAGTACACCCACGCCACCGCAGTCCTCGCCGGAACACTTGCCGCCCTGGGCACTGCCACTCCCGCATTCGCGCACCACGATGCCAGCCACGACCAGTCCAAGGCCGTCCGGGTTGCCGAGGCGCAGGCCCAGATCGACGCCGTGCACGCCGACCAGATGAAGCAGCTCACGGAGGTCGCCACCCCCCAGAAGTTCCTCGGTGACGTCAAGGCCAAGGTCGACGACCTGCAGCTCAAGGAAGAATCGGCCGCGCGTAAGGTGCACCCTGGTGGTCCCAACGCTGTGCCCGCCCCCGGCGCTCTGCTTGGTGGGCTCGCCGCCGGCGGCGGACCGGTCGGGGTACCGCTCGACTCTCTGGGCTGACACCCGGGCCACCAGCCATGAGCTCTGCGAGCCCGCCCCGACCCGGCAGAGGCACTGCCCCCGAATGCCAGGGTGTCTACAGCCTTGGAGCAGACCGAGCTTCAACGGTCGGCGCAGGCAGGTGGCAAACCGAAAAAGGGACTGCCTCCGCAAAATCTGCGGAGGCAGCCAGTTCCCTTGTCCGTGATCCAGGATGCACAGGAACCCGCCTTCGAAGACGGCCCCAGGCTCAACTCTCACCCGCTTGCACCAATCAGTGGGATTTTCGAAAAGGTCGGAACTGCGCAGCGCGGTGGCCGTTTCCGGCGGTCCCGGTTGCCTCGGGCCCTCGCGATGATCTGCGTCGGGCACCGACTTTCCTCACGAACGGCGTACGGAACCCCCCAGTTCCGTCGCATCACCACCAGGTGGTGATGCGGATCAGATTCCGTCCATCGCACGCCACCGTCGCGGTCGCCCAACGGCTCCGCATTACCCCGGCGATCCAGTGGCGACGCTGAAAACGCCCAAGAGCGCGTGGTTCCCGGAGCCGGAGAACCTGTGCCGACTCCGATGCAGACGAGGAACACCTGGTTCGCCCGCGCGCTGGAGCGGGCGGCGGAGCCAAGCGCCCGACGATGCCTACCGCAGTGAGGTGGCACCGCGGGCCGAAGCCGATCGATGAGGCCCTGGACTTGTTCCAGGGCCTCATCGACACCCGGCTGCTGAACACGGCGAAGCGGGCGGCGGAGAAGGAGCGGCAGTTCACGCTGCCGCAGTTGGAGAAGGCTTTACGGGCGCTGGCGCGGGCGGCGACGGTACCGAGGACCTGCAGCCGGTTCAGGGGCCCGGCACAGACTGCGGCGCGGCGGTGCTCTCGCTGGTGCCTGAGGACGAGAACACGGCCAAGGTCGCTGTGCGAGCAGCGCTCGCGACCCGATGCGCCACGGAGCCGCCCGTTCCGGTTGCTGGCGTGAGTCGAAGGTGCTGGACGCAGCGAGCGCCGGCAAGCGCGTCCTGGCCGGAGCCCGGAGGCTCCCGGCGCTGGCCCGGCGGAAGGCGGGGCGAGCCGCTGCTGCCGCGCGAGATGGACGACAAGCTTGTGTCGCCCGCCTGGTGGCAGGCCGTACGCGCCAACTTGATCTGCCACCCGCGGTGTTGGGCCGGGAGATGTGTGTGGTGTACGGGCCGGAGCAGCTGCACGGGGCCCTGAACAACCGCGAGGTCTTCGCCTCGCCCTGGCACCGCTGCTTCAATCCGCGGACCCGCCTGCTGGTTGGGCCCGACCGGGACGTGGTCGACACGGATGTCCCGGCAGCCGTGAGTATGGACATGCCGTGAAGGAGTACCTGGCGGTGCTGGTGCGAGGTTTGGATGCAGATGGCTGTAGTTCGCCGAACGGCTGCAGGAGGAGGAAGCGACGGCGAAGGCCTCCGTACCGGCGCGGGACGACGGGCGAGCTGCTGTCCACCGTGATGCCCACGGTGCAGGCCTTCGCCACGCCGACGAAGTCCAGTGCGGCCTTACGCAGGACGGGCTGCGCACTGCAGAGGCCAAGGGGGGCGGAGGGTGGGCGCTGTCCCGTCGTAGCGGCCAGACCGCCGACGTGCGCACCGTCTACCTGGAAGGCGGCTCGATCACTGTCCTCGCCCGCGATCACGGCGTCAGCCACGGCGCGATCCGCACCGCCGTCGCCGACCTCCTGCCCGACCACCAACGCCGAGGAGAGCACCGCCGTCCCGGAACTGCCGGTCACCCTCGACATGCCGGGCAAAGCCGCCGACCATCTCCGCACCTCGGAGCTGGATGCCGCCGAGTGCGCCGCGCTGACAAGAGGGCGACCGTACGGCGCGGTCAGGGCTACCGCGTGCGCGTCAGCACCCTCCTCGCAGCCCTGGTCGTGCTTCCGCGGTTCCGCCCTCATTTGTTGAGGCGCCGCTCGCCCGCTGCGTTGCCGAGCACCGCCCGTGGGACCAGGGCCGGCCGCGGGGTGGGCCTGCTACTTGTCGGCGAGCCAGAACGCGAGGGCTCCCAGGGCAAGGGCGGTACCGAAGGCGGCCTGCGCGATGCGTACGAGGGATTCCTCCGGCCTCTGCTCCGTTCGCTGCGCCCATTCGCGCGCCGCAGCCTGTCGGCGTCCCATACGTTCGCGGGCTGGCCTGGCGGGAACGGCGGGAGCACTCATCACGGGCTTCATGTCCACGAGAACAACCTCAGACCCCTACGAGAAACGCCCTGCGGGCCAGCGATACCCGAACGGCACCCTCATGCCCGTCAGTTGGTCTTCCGGGGATCGCCAAGCCGCTGGGGCCGGGCGGCGCGGGGTGTCCGGATGGTGTGAACTGTGAAGATCGCCAGTAGGGGGAGTCCTCGCAGCAACGTTTCGGCGGCCCTTTCGTTCACCAGGTGTACGACCGCTGGCCCGTTCCCTGGCTGCCGTACGCGAGAGGGGGCCCAAACCCATTGCGGCCCCCTCTCGCCCGGCCAGGCCGCTCGAAGACCTCGGCGAGCAGGCAACCATCAGCACCGTGCCGCATCGCGTGGTGCATGGGGAGCGGCATCTTCAGACGGTCGACGAGGCGCAACCCTCTCTTCCCGCGACGGCATGCGTTTGCCCACGACGCACGAGCGGCAGAGGCATCGGGGGTTCCTCCGAGAACCCGCCGCAGAGAGAGCGCGGCGACGGAACCGCAGCCCCCACGGCGCGACTCCCGGCAGGCGTAGCGGTCGAGCCGGGGAGCACCCCAACTCTCCCGCGGCGGGGAAGATCCAGCACCTGGCGCCCACACCTCCATGTCCTGACCCTGTCCGGGGTTCTGACGGTCTGCCCGTTTGGCGGACCACCCCGAGACGGATGTAGAACCCGGTGTTAGACAGATCACATGATCACAACGCTCTCGCCGGTGGTGACCAGTGCCACCACGGGGCTGATGCTCGCCGCTCTTGCCCTCGGCGCCGCCGTGCCGGGAGCGGACGTCAACGCGCACAGCCAACCCACCAAGACGAAGGCCGTGCCACTGGCGGCCGGGGTCCGAACGCCGTGCCCAAGGATCGACGTGCTCGGTATCTACACGACGAAGGCCACGCAGGCTGTCGGCGGCAAGCACCGCATCTCGTTTGCGTCCCGGGCGATTGCCAAGCGCATGAACCGATCCCTCAAGCACAGCGGAATCTGCGGGAAGGTGCGGTTCGTCACTTCCTATACGGCTGCCTCCTACGCCGGGCCCGAGACCTTCGCCGCAGCCTACCGACACCTGAAGAATCCTCACGACCGGACGCTGGGCGCGCAGGCGCACAGACTGCGGGACCAGTACGGTGCGGACCTTGTCGTGCTGTTGATCGACCAGGAGCAGCGTGGCGGCGGCAAGGGCGACTACACCTCCACGCTGAGCCCCGCGTCCGACGAGTTCGCCTACTCCGTCGCCGACGTGGAGGGCATCGAGCGGGACTCCGTGAGCCACGAGTGGGGACACAACCTCGGCCTCGCGCACGACCGGTACACGATCTCCGCCGATCCTGTGGGCCGGATGCGGATCAGCACCACGCGTCCGTACAACACCGGGTGGATCACACCGGACGGCAGATATCGCACGATCATGGCGTACGAGAAGTCCTGCCTCTTCTCGTGCGAGCAGATCAGCCGCTTCGCCAACCCCGAGCAGACCTACAAGGGACAGCCTCTCGGCGACATGCTGAACGACAACGCACGGGTCCTGCGGGAGACCCTCCCGATCGTCGCCGGCTACCGGGACCGTCCCTTGGCGCCGCAACCCCCGTACGTGCCCCAGGAATGCACTGCGCACCCGTGGCGACTCGCGTGCTGGCTGCGCCTACCGAGCACGCAACTCCCCGACACCTGGCTCGGCCTGCTGTAGCACCGCCGATGAGCGCAGGACGTCCCGGACGCAGGTGGGTGTCCGGGACGTCCTCGATCCGTACAGTCGGCAGCAGCACCTCCCCGAACGATGCGGCGTCGCTTCCAGGCGTGGCCGGCCCGGGCCCGACGAGCGGCCGGTCCGCCCGACGACGAACGCCGTTCGCGAAATCTGACCGCACAGGCGTCGGTGCCTGGGGTGCTACGAGGGACCTGCCTGATATGCCAATCGGCCGACCTGGGCGATGGAGTGGCACCGGGCCCGCAACCGCCACCCCGATGAGGGGAGTTGAGTTTGCTCCGGCATGAAGGCTTCCGAAGTGCCAGAGCCGGGCCCCCGCCGGCCCTTGCTGAGTGCCTACTGGATCGAGAATGCACCAGCCTTCCTGGCCACCGGCTGGGCAGGCGGGCACCAAGTCCGGCACGTCCGCCAGCCCCCACCCATGGGGAGGCTCTGCGCTGCCACATCCGCCGTGAGCGCCGTGGCCGCCCTGGCCTCGACGGCTCTCGCGCTCTGGGCGTGGTAGCCCTCCGGGCGCCACCGGAGAGTCGACCGATCGCTCCATCGCCCGACTTCCGAACTGGGGCAGGCCACATCCCACTGCGACCCCGCCCGTCCAACTACAGTGTGTGCGCTTGTGATTACGCACGCGTAGGTGCGCACAAGCCGTTTCTCTCGCTTCCCATCGCAGACGGGTATCCCATGGCACGCCACGCAGCTTCCAAGTCTCCGCGCCACGACCTCCTCCAGGCCGGCCTCACCATGACGGTCGTCGGCACCGTGCTGGCGGCCGGGTCGGCCGCCGCACAGGCAGCTCCACTGCCGCTTCCTGCGGGTGCCGAGCAGGCGCTCGACGGTGCGGACGCTCCGTCGGGGTCGGTGATCACCGGCACGCTCATGCAGGCGACAGCCAGCGGGTTCGGTCCCATGAAGAACATGCGCCTCAACCCGGTCGCGGGCACAGGGGTCAATCCGCTGGACAACACCGTTGGAACTCAGGTCGCTGACTTCAAGCCGGTAGACACCGGGGTGCTGACACGTTCCCTGGCAGACGGAGGCGCGGTCAAGGATCTGCCCGTGGCGGGAATGGTGACATCGGTTCTGCCTGGATGACGCGCTGCTTTACGCGATGCGCCGGAACCTGTCGGGGCGGGCCTGCCGGTCGGCGTGGAGTCGGACGGGCCCGGGGCGATCTCGTCCTGGCACTGCGCCTGGCACCCCGCGGCGGGTGAATCCGCAGGCAGGCCGGACCGACTGAGGGTGGTGGCGGTCCCCGCAGGATGCCCTCGGGGACCTGCCCCTCTTCTACCGAGGCTGAGCCAAGGACGCCCAGCGGGCACATGGTCCGCGCGGAGGGCTCGGGTGGGCGGCGGCATCGGTACTCCCTTCGTCCTCGCACGGCAGCCGGTGCCACCCGATCTCGCAGAACGGGCGGAGGCTGCCACAGGGTGTGCTCCGCGCCTCCTGGGGTGCTGGGGGCGTTCACGAGTACCTCTGACCTGGGCCAAAGAAGCGCCTTGAAGATCGCTTCCCAGCTAGCGGGTGATCGTTTCCCGACGGGCCGGAGTCAGTCCCACCAGAATTCCCAGCAGCGCGTGTCGATGAGTCGCTCGGCGTACGCCTCCAGGGTCTGGGGGCGAGGGCCCTGCCAAATGTTGTCGGGACAGAAGGTGAAGTGTTCGGCCGCTACGAGCAGGGCGTCGTCCCTGCTGGTCGGCGGCGTGGCGACGCTCAGGTGGAGTGTGTCGGAACCAACGGCGACCACACATGCACCGAAGCGTTGCTCCCAGTCGCTCACCACGGCAGCGAACGCGGCGGTGTCGTTGTCCCAGTTGACGGGCCCGTCCCAGCCGACGAGGGCGAGAGCGTCGGCACCGGAAGGCGCGGCGACAAGACCCAGGCGTGACCGCGGCCGACTCCGGACGAAGTGCATCCGCCCCGACCTGCGCAACGAGACCTCCCGACGAGCCCCAGAAACGACGAAATCCCGCCCGATCAATGTGATCGGACGGGACTCGTGAACCGATCCTGAGCTAACTCAAGAACGGCCCTGTTGTGGACCTGTGGGGATTTGAACCCCAGACCCCCTCGATGCGAACGAGGTGCGCTACCAGACTGCGCCACAGGCCCTTGCAACGAGATGAACTCTAGCACCTCTTCCGGGGTGCTCGGTAATCCGTTCCTCGCACCCCCTCAAGCCCCCCACCTGCGGCGGGTCCGTCCGGGCCGATCATTCGTTGGCGGCGCGGGGGCGGTCGTCCTCGTCGTACTGGTCGAAGAGCGGGGTGCGGCCGCGCTCTCGGGAGCGGCGGCCCGGCTGGGGACGGCGAGCGCCCTGCGCGGGTCTGTCGTCCTCGGCCGGAGCCGCCGCCGGGTCGGCGGTGCTGGAGCGGGCGGAGCTCCAGGTGCCGGGGGCACCCAGGTCCAGTTCGCCGGTGGCGCGCGGGGCGACGGGAGCGGTCACGTACGTCGGGAGCGGCACCGGGACGGGCTCCCAGCTCTCGCCGCGGGCGGCGCCGCGCTCGCGTTCGCGCTGCTGGTCGACCCACTCGGCGTGGTCGGTCTGCTCCACCAGGGCGCGGCGACCGGCCTCCTGGGGGGAGACGGCGGGCGCGGGGGCGGGTTCCGGGCGGTCGTCCTGCTCGCCCTGCGCATGCGAACCCGGCGAGCCGTGCGTGTGCGAGCCGTGGGAGTGCCCCTGGCGTCCCTGGTACGCGTGGTGGCGCTGAGGGTGTTCCGGCGAAGGCGCCGACGCCGGGCGGTGGATCTGCTGGGTGCGCTGCTCGCGCAGGCGTTGCGCGGCGAGTTCGGCCCTGCGCCGGTCCATGGTGAACGCGAAGCGGCGCTTCTCCTGGCCCCGCAGGTGCACGATGTACGCGCTCAGGAGTACGGCCGGAACGCCGGGGGCCCACAGGTAGCGCAGCCCGCCGACGGCGGCGACGATCGCGCCGAGCGTGAAGGCGGCAAAGAGCAGGACCGTGGTGCGGCGGCGACGGGCCAGGACCTTGGATCGGCGGGCCCGTTCGAGGGCCGCCGGGGAGGGCTTGGCGGGGCGGGGACGTTCCCGCTCGCGCACCGGCTCGCGGGCGGCGGGCTCCTCGTCGCGGGAGGCCTCCTCGCGCTCGGCCCGCTGCTGCGCCTTGCGTTCGGCCCTGGAGGAGGGTGCGGCGAAGGCGCGGACGTCGACCGAGTCGGTCACCGGGTCCGCGCCGGACGGGGCGTCGGGGTCGCTGGGCTCCGTGCCTTCGGTGCCGGCCGCGCCGCCGTCGCGCTGCTGGAGCTCCTTGGCGTACCGGCGCTCCATGGCCCCGCGTCCCGACAGGAGTCGGATGGCGGTGCTGAAGCGTTCCGTCGGACGAGCCTCGTTGAGTTCGTCCTGCCTGCGGAGCCACATCGGCACCAAGTAGGCGGCCCAGGCCCCGACGATGACTGCGTAGATCAGGCCGCTGCTGCTCACACCCCACACCGTAGAGGGGCCCGGAGGGGGGCATCCGCCAATTGGGCCGGTGTGTCGGGCGTATCTGTCTGATATTCCGAACTTTTTTGATGCGCGGGCTGGCAGCCTCGATCAAATTCGAGCATTTGTTTTATTTTTGCGAGGTGGAACGGCGTCGCCAGCGCCCGAGGACGCCCTCGGGAACCTCTTCCGAGGTGAGGGCGAAGACGAGGTGGTCGCGCCAGGCACCGTCGATGTGCAGATAGCGCGGCCGCAGCCCCTCCTCGCGGAAGCCGAGCTTTTCCACCACGCGACGGCTGGGCCCGTTCTCGGGGCGAATGCACACCTCCATGCGGTGCAGCCCGACGTTGCGGAAACAGTGGTCGACGACGAGCGCGACGGCGGTCGGCATCACACCACGCCCGGCGACGTCGCGGTCGACCCAGTAGCCGACGTGCCCCGAGCACATGGAGCCCCAGGTGATCCCCGCGACCGTCAGCTGGCCGACCAGTTGCCCCCGGTACTCGATGACGAACGGCAGCATCCGTCCCGCGTTCGCCTCCGCCCGCAGGTGACGCACCATTTGACGGTACGTCGGACGATGCGCGACCGGACCGGTGGGCGTGGGCGGCGGAATCGTCGCCTCCCAGGGGCGCAGCCAGTCCCGGTTGCGGCGGTTGACCTCGCGCCAGGCCCGCTGGTCGCGCAGTTTTATCGGGCGCAGGACGACGTCCCCGTCCTTGAGTTCCACGGGCCAGGCGGCGGTGTTCAGTTGATCCCCCCGGGGGTACCGGCGGCTCTCGGGTGGTCGCCGCCGCGCAGCTGGTCGACGGCATGCAGCAGGACGCGGTCCAGGACCGCGAGGCCGTCGCGGACGCCGCCGGTGGAACCCGGCAGGTTGACGATCAGGGTGGTGCCGCCCGCGACCCCGGCCAGGCCCCGGGAGAGCGACGCGGTGGGCACGTGCGGTCGGCCCTCGGCGCGGATGGCCTCGGGGATGCCGGGGATCTCGTAGTCGATGACCCGGCGGGTGGCGTCGGGGGTGCGGTCGGTGGGCGAGATGCCGGTGCCGCCGGTGGTGACGATGACGTCGTACGCGAAGAGCACGCCGTCGCGCAGGGCGGCCTCGACGGGGTCGCCGTCGGGGACCACCTCGGGTCCTGTGACGGTGAATCCCATACGGGTCAGGCCTGCGGCGACCAGCGGGCCGCCCTTGTCGGCGTACACCCCGGCGGAGGCGCGGTTGGACGCGGTGACGACGAGCGCGCGGTAGGGGCGGACGTCGGGGCCCGCATGCATCGGCTCGCCGGGCACCTGGGACTGGTAGCCGGGTTCGGAGACGGGTCCCGGCACGGCGTCCGGGTGGGCGTGCGCCTCGGAGTGGCGGTCGGTCTCGGTGTCGGCGGGGGCGTCGGGGGCCAGGCCCGCGACCTTGTGCTGTGTGCTCATGCGCGCGTCCAGTCGCCGGACTTGCCGCCGGTCTTCTCCTCGACCCGTACGTCCGTGATGACCGCGCCCTTGTCGACGGCCTTCACCATGTCGATCACGGTCAGGGCGGCGACGGTGACGGCCGTGAGGGCCTCCATCTCGACGCCCGTACGGTCGGTGGTCTTCACGGTGGCGAGGATCTCCACGGCGTCGTCGGCGACGGTCAGCTCCACCGTGACGCCGGAGACGGCCAGCGGGTGGCAGAGCGGGATCAGGTCGGGGGTGCGCTTGGCGCCCATGATGCCCGCGATGCGGGCGGTCGCGAGGGCGTCGCCCTTGGGGACGCCCTCGCCGCGGAGGAGTTCGATCACGCGTGGGGAGACGAGCACGCGGCCGCCGGCGCGGGCGGTGCGGTGGGTGACGTTCTTCTCGGAGACGTCCACCATCCGGGCCGCGCCGGCCTCGTCGATGTGCGTCAGGCTGCCTTGCGTACTCATGTATCCGCCTCGCGATCAGGCGCCGGTCCGTCGCGGGCCGGCAGTCGTTGCCTCCGGCCGTTGCCTCGGCGCAGCGGCAGACACCGTACCGCCACGGGCCCCTCAGTGCGTGAGCAGGACCACGTCCACCTCGCTTCCGGGGGCCAGTGAGGTGGTGTCCTCGGGGACGACCAGCAGGCAGTCCGCGTGGGCGAGGGCGGCGACCAGGTGCGAGCCTGAGCCGCCCACGGGGGTGACCGTGCCCGCTTCCGCGTCGTACGTACCGCGCAGGAACTGGCGCCTTCCGGACGGGGAGTCGAGCGCCTTGTCCGCCGTGAGGGTGGCGCGGACGACCGGGCGGTGGACGTCCTCCAGGCCCATCAGGGCGCGGATCGCGGGCCGTACGAACAGCTCGAAGGAGACGTAGCTGGAGACCGGGTTGCCCGGCAGGGCGAGCAGCGGGGTGTGGTCGGGGCCGATCGAGCCGAAGCCCTGGGGCTTGCCGGGCTGCATGGCGAGCTTGCGGAAGTCGACGCCGCTGCCCGGCTCGTCCTCGTCCGAGGTGTGCGAGAGGGCTTCCTTGACGACGTCGTACGCGCCGACGCTGACGCCGCCGGTGGTGACCAGGAGGTCGGCACGGACCAGCTGGTCCTCGATGGTGTCGCGCAGCTCGGCGGCGTCGTCGGTGACCGCGCCGACCCGGTAGGCGATGGCTCCGGCGTCGCGGGCGGCGGCGGTCAGGGCGAAGCTGTTGGAGTCGTAGATCTGGCCGGGACCCAGTTCCTCGCCGGGCTGGACCAGTTCGGAGCCTGTCGACATGACGACGACGCGGGGGCGCGGGCGGACCAGGACGGTGGCCCGGCCGATCGCCGCCAGCAGCCCGACCTGGGGCGGGCCCAGGACCGTACCGGCTTCGAGGGCGGTGTCTCCGGCCTTGACGTCGCTGCCGGCGGCGCGGACGTGTGCGCGGGCCTTGGCGGGGCGGTGCACGCGGACCTGGCCGGAGGAGTCGCCGGGGTTGGCGCCGGCGGAGCGGAAGGTGGTGGCGGGGCCTTCGCCGCTGCCGCCGTCGGTCCACTCGACGGGGACGACCGCCTCGGCGCCCGGGGGCAGCGGGGCGCCGGTCATGATGCGGGCGGCCTCGCCGGGGCCGACGGTCAGCTCGGCACCACCGGAGCCCGCCGCCACGTCGCCGATGACGGTGAGCACGGCGGGGAACTCCGTGCTCGCGTCCGCGACGTCGGCCACCCGGACCGCGTACCCGTCCATCGAACTGTTGTCGAAGGGCGGCAGCGAGACCGGGACGGTGACGTCCTCGACGAGGACGCAGCCCTGGGCGTCGGGGAGTTGGAGCTCGATGGGCTCCAACGGGCGGATCGCGCCCAGGACGTCGTCCAGGTGCTCGTCCACCGACCAGACGCGGTCGGGGCTGCCCTCGTCGCCGACGGTGGCGGGCGGTGCTTCGGTGGTGCTCACGTGCTACATCTCCTCGTGGACGTAACTGCGAAGCCAGGTCTTGAAGTCCGGGCCCAGGTCCTCACGCTCGCACGCGAGTCTGACAATCGCCCGAAGATAGTCTCCGCGGTCCCCGGTGTCATAGCGCCGGCCCTTGAAGACCACGCCGTGGACCGGGCCGCCGACCTTCTCGTCGGCGGCCAGCTTCTGCAGGGCGTCGGTGAGCTGGATCTCGCCGCCGCGGCCCGGCTCGGTCTCCCGCAGTATCCCGAAGACCGCCGGGTCCAGGACGTACCGGCCGATGATCGCCAGGTTGCTGGGGGCCTCGGCGGGGGACGGCTTCTCGACCAGGCCGGTGACCTTCACGACGTCGCCGTCGGCGGTCGGTTCGGCGGCGGCGCATCCGTACATCTGGATGTGGTCGGGGTCGACCTCCATGAGCGCGACGACGCTGCCGCCGTGCCGCTCCTGGATCTCCACCATGCGCGAGAGCAGGGGGTCGCGGGGGTCGATCAGGTCGTCGCCGAGGAGGACGGCGAAGGGCTCCTCGCCGACGTGCGGGGCAGCGCACAGCACGGCGTGACCGAGGCCCTTGGGGTCGCCCTGGCGGACGTAGTGCATGGTCGCGAGGTCGCTGGACTCCTGGACCTTGGCCAGGCGGCCCGCGTCGCCCTTCTTGGTGAGGGCGGACTCCAGCTCGTAGTTGCGGTCGAAGTGGTCCTCAAGAGGGCGCTTGTTGCGGCCGGTGACCATCAGGACGTCGGACAAACCGGCCGCCGCGGCCTCCTCGACCACGTACTGGATGGCGGGCTTGTCGACGACCGGGAGCATTTCCTTGGGCGTCGCCTTGGTGGCGGGCAGGAAGCGGGTGCCGAGCCCCGCTGCCGGGATGACAGCCTTACTGATCCTGGGGTGAGCCTGAGTCATGCGCGGAACGATATCGGGTGGCCCTTCATGGAAGGTCGGCTTCCGGCCTTTTTGTTGCCGTACGAGCGAATTGTGAAGATGGGGTGACCGTGGACGCTGAGGAGACGACGGACCGGGCCGCGCAGAAGCAGGTGCTGCGGCGTGAACTCCTGGGGCGCAGGAAGCTGTTGTCCCAGGAGGACGCGGCGCAGGCGGCCGCGGTTCTCGCCCGGCGGGCACTGGAACTGCCGGAGCTGGCGGGTGCGGGGACGGTCGCCGCGTACGTCTCGGTCGGCCGTGAACCCGGCACCCGTGCACTGCTGGACGCGCTGCACGCGCGCGGGGTGCGCGTTCTGCTGCCGGTGCTGCTGCCCGACAACGATCTGGACTGGGGGGCGTACGAGGGTGCGCAGGGGCTCGTACGGGCCGGGCGCGGGCTCCTGGAGCCCTCGGGGCGCCGGCTGGGCGTGGACGCCGTACGGGAGGCGGACGTGGTGCTGCTGCCGGGGCTGGCGGTGGACACGCGGGGGATGCGGATGGGGCGCGGCGGCGGGTCGTACGACAGGGTGCTGGCGCGGCTGGAGGCGGGCGACGGGGGGACCTGTGTGCGTTTGGTGGTGCTGCTGTACGCGAACGAGGTGGTCGCGGAGGTTCCGGTGGAACCCCACGACCACCCCGTGCACGCGGTGGTGACGCCGGAGGGGGTCCGGCGTTTCGGTGCTGCCTAGCCGGGCGGGCCCGGCTTGAGGACCAGGGTCTCGGTGGTCGACTTGTCGACGGCCGCCTTGGTGAACGACCAGTCGAGCAGTTCGCCCTTGGCCCACTTCTCCGTCTGGTCGCTGTAGTTACTGTGATAGGCGTGCCCGGAGGAGCCGGTCAGGTTGATCCAGCGGGACTTGTCGAGGTCGCTGAGGTTGACGACCATCCGCATGGACGGGACCCAGACGACCTCGTAGCCGCCCGCCGCGTTCCAGCCGGTGGCGTTGACGGCCGCCTCGCCGCCGCCCAGGTTCCAGGGGCCGCGGTTGAGCAGGTGCTGGATGAAGCCGGGGCCCTCGGTGCCCAGCGTCTGGTTCTTGAGCGTGAGCTGGTGCAGGCGGCCCCAGTTCCACGTCTTGATGTTCTTGCCGAGCTTGGCGGTGAGCTCCCAGCGGGCGTCCTCCATGGCCCGCGCGAACAGCTCGTCGCGGGTCGTGGTGGCCTTGTCGGTGCGGGAGGCCGGCGAGGACCACCAGTCGCTCTTCTCGTCCTTCACCAGGTTGCGTACGACCTCGAACCAGCGGTCGCCGCCGTCGGGCTGCGCGGAGTCCGCGTCGCGCTCGCCGCACTCGCGGGTCGGCTTGGCGAGGTCGTCGACGGGGCCGTCGGCGGAGCGCACGTACAGGCACTGGCCCGTGACCCGCAGTTCCTTGGGCATCTTGTTGCCGAAGGCCAGCTTGAGGATGTTGCGCCAGACGCCGTTGAAGTACGCGGCGGCCGCCGAGTCGGACTCCTGGGTGTAGTCCCAGCCCTCCAGGAGCTTCTGTGCCTCGCGGATCTGCTCGTCGTTGATGTCGATCTTCAGCAGGTAGGGGGTCAGCAGCTTGGCGATCTCGCTGCTGTTGTCCATCTGCATGGTGCGCATGTCATCGGTGCTGATCTTGCCGCCGTCCTTGGTCTTGGACTCGATCAGGTCGTTGATGCGCTGCGAACGGGCGCCGTAGCCCCAGTCCTCGGTGAGCTTCAGGTCCGGGTACTTGCGGGAGTCGACGACGGCCTGGTTGGCGGTGACGATGTAGCCGCGCTTGGGGTTGTACTCGTACGGCATCCGGCTCTGCGCGATGTAGCCCTTCCAGTTGTTCTTGGAGTCCCAGCCGGCGACCGGCATGCGGCCGTCGTGGCCGCTGCTGCGGATCGGGATGGTGCCCGGGGCCTGGTAGCCGATGTTGCCCGCGGTGTCGGCGTAGATGAGGTTCTGCGACGGCACCTCGAAGTGGCCGGCGGCGCCCTGGAACTCCTTGAAGTTCTTGGCGCGGTTCATCTCGAAGACGGCGTCCATGGACTTGCCGGGCTGCAGGGCGGTCCACTTCAGGGCGACCGCGTAACCGTTGCCCCGGTCGGGGGCGGAGTTGGTGACGGGCGCCTTCTGGCCGACCGACTCCATCTCGGTGTTGCGGTCGGAGATCAGCGGGCCGTTCTCGGTGGAACGGACGGTGATCTTCTTGCTGCCGCCGCCCGCGACCTTGATGGTCTCGACGCGGGTCGTGAAGGGCTTTTCCTTGTTGTCGTACAGGTACGTGTTGTTGGGGCCGACCTTCTCCAGGTAGAGGTCCGAGACGTCGGCGCCCAGGTTGGTCATGCCCCAGGCGATGTCCTGGTTGTGGCCGATGACCACGCCGGGCATGCCGGAGAAGGTGTAGCCCGCGGTGTCGTACTGGCACTGCGAGGAGATCTCACGGCAGTGCAGGCCCATCTGGTACCAGAGGGACGGCATCTGGGGGGCCAGGTGCGGGTCGTTGGCGAGCAGCGGCTTGCCGGTGGTGGTCTTCGAACCGGCGACCACCCAGGAGTTCGAGCCGATGCCGTTGCCGTTGGGGCCGAGCAGTGCCGGGATCTTGTCGAGGTTGGCGGAGATGCGGGAGAGCTGTGTCTGGAGGCCCTGGGTGGAGCCGACGCCGGTGTTGGAGCTCGCACCGGTGCTGGTGCCAGTTCCGGTTCCGGTGCCGGTTCCGGTGCCACCGGTGCCGGCGTTGCGGCCTGCGCTGCCGCCGGTGCTGGTGCCCGTGCCGCCGGTGCTGGTGCCCGTTCCCGTGCCACCGGTGCTGGTGCCGGTGCCGGATGCGCCGCGGGCGTCCGTGCCGAAGCCGTTGCCGGAGGAGCCCGAGGAGCCGCCCTTGGCGAGGTTCTCCTCGACGATCGGCTTGTGCCGGTCGAAGGGGTACTTCGGGTACAGCTCGTCGATCTGCTTCTTGTCCATGCGGCTGGTCATCAGCGAGCGGTCGATCTCGTCCTGCATGTTGCCGCGCAGGTCCCAGGCCATCGCCTTGAGCCAGGCCACCGAGTCGACCGGGGTCCACTCCTCGATGGTGTAGTCCGTGGTGAAGCCGAGGGCTGCGTACTCCACGGAGACGTCCTTGCTGGAGCGCCCCTTCAGGTACTCGTTGACGCCCGCCGCGTACGCCTGGAGGTACTTCTTCGTCTCCGGCGACAGCTTCTCGTCGTACTCCTTCTGCGCCACCTGGCGCCAGCCGAGGGTGCGCAGGAAGGCGTCCGTCTCGACCTGGCCCGAACCGAACATCTCGGCGAGACGGCCCGACGTCATGTGGCGGCGGACGTCCATCTCCCAGAAGCGGTCCTGCGCCTGGACGTAGCCCTGGGCGCGGAAGAGGTCGGCGTCCGTGGAGGCGTAGATCTGCGGGATGCCGTTGGCGTCGCGCTTGACGTCGACGGGCTGCGTCAGCCCGTCGAGCGTCAGCTCACCACTGGCTTGGGGGAACGAGGCCCGTACGGTGCTGACGCTCCAGTACGTGCCGTAGCCGACGCCCGCGACGATCGCCAGCACCAGCACGATGAGGAGCAGGCGGGCGCGCCCCCTCTTCTTTTTCTTGCCTGCGGGAGCAGCGGAAGGGGCGGTGGGGGTGGCGGGCATCGCTGTCCTTAGAGGGGCAGGGTGGTCCTGGAGTGCTGGAGCAACCATAGGCGCAGCCCCGTACCGCTCCGGACTCGGTCTCCGGAAGCACTCTTTGAGGCAGTTGAGGAAACGCGTTAAGGAGGCGTCAAAGATTAGGTAAGGTAATGAAACTACCTCGCCCGTATGCCCTGCCGCTGGAGGAACGATCCGGCTGGCCCCAGGAAAGGACCGGCCCCTGACTGTCCACCAGCTCAATGAACTCCTGCTCATCTGCGCGGTCGTGCTGCTCGTCGCCGTCGCGGCGGTACGACTGTCCTCGCGCAGCGGGCTTCCCAGCCTGCTGATCTACCTCGGGATCGGCATCGCGCTGGGCCAGGACGGCATCGGCAACGTCGCGTTCGACAACGCCGAGCTGACGCAGGTGATCGGCTATGCCGCCCTGGTCGTGATCCTGGCCGAGGGCGGCCTGGGCACGAAGTGGAAGGAGGTCAAACCCGCGTTGCCGTCGGCAGTCGTCATGTCGACACTCGGCGTCGCGGTGAGTGTGGGCATCACGGCGGCAGGTGCGCACTACCTGGTGGGACTGGACTGGCGGCAGGCGTTGATCATCGGTGCTGTGGTGTCCTCGACGGACGCGGCGGCGGTCTTCTCGGTGCTGCGCAAGGTGCCGCTGCCCGCGCGCCTGACGGGCGTCCTGGAGGCCGAGTCCGGCTTCAACGACGCCCCGGTGGTCATCCTGGTCGTGGCGTTCTCCACGGCCGGCCCCGTCGACCACTGGTACGTACTGGTGGGCGAGATAGCCCTGGAGCTGGCGATCGGCGCGGCCATCGGTCTCGCGGTCGGCTGGCTCGGTTCGCTCGGCCTGCGCAGCGTGGCGCTGCCCGCCTCCGGTCTGTACCCGATCGCGGTGATGGCGATCGCGGTCACCGCGTACGCGGCGGGCGCCATGGCGCACGGCAGTGGCTTCCTGGCGGTCTACCTGGCCGCGATGATCATGGGTAACAGCAAACTTCCGCACTGGCCGGCCACCCGCGGTTTCGCCGACGGACTCGGCTGGATCGCCCAGATCGGCATGTTCGTCCTGCTGGGCCTGCTGGTCACCCCGCACGAACTGCTGGACGACATCTGGCCCGCGATCATCGTCGGCCTGGTCCTGACGATGGTGGCCCGCCCCGCTTCCGTACTGATCAGCCTGCTGCCCTTCGGTACGTCCATGCGCGAGCAGGTGCTGCTGTCCTGGGCGGGACTGCGCGGGGCGGTGCCCATCGTGCTGGCGACCATTCCGATGGTGGGCGGCGTCAAGGGCAGCGACCAGATCTTCAACATCGTCTTCGTGCTGGTCGTCGTCTACACGCTGGTGCAGGGTCCGACGCTGCCGTGGCTGGCGCGGCGGCTGAACCTGGGGGACGGCGCGGAGACCGCCGACCTGGGCATCGAGTCCGCGCCCCTGGAGCGGTTGCGCGGGCACCTGCTGTCGGTGGCCATCCCGGAGAAGTCCCGGATGCACGGGGTGGAGGTGGCGGAACTGCGCCTGCCGCCGGGGGCCGCCGTCACCCTGGTGGTGCGGGACGGCACCAGCTTCGTACCGCTGCCGACGACAGTGCTGCGACGCGGGGACGAGCTGCTGGTGGTGGCCACCGATCCGGTACGGGACGCCGCTGAGCGGCGACTGCGGGCGGTCGGCCAGGGCGGCAAGCTGGCGGACTGGCTGGGCACGGGCGGCGAACCCGCACCACGGCCGGCGCTGCGGCCCGTACAGCAGCCCGCGGCAGCGAAAGCAAGGGCGACGGACCAAAAGCCCCTGTAGCATGAAGGTGAATTGATCGACCAACTCTGCCTGACGCAGGGCTGGCGCGACCGCACGGCGGCCTGCCCCCATCACAAGGGGCGCCTGGTATCTACCGCCGGTCCTGCGCAAGAGGACAGCTCTCGGCGGCTTCCGCACGCACTGCGTGCCCGCGTACGACGTAGAACGTATGACGTACGCGCAAAGGGATGCGCTACCAGGCGGCAGAAAGGCAAGGGCCGTGACGAACACGGTCACGACCGACGCCACGAAGAACGACAAGCGTCCCGGGTACGGCCAGCTGCTGCGCACGCCCGGGGCCTGGACCTTCCTGATTCCCGGGTTCCTGGCCCGGCAGCCCTTCGCGATGCTGACCATCGGCATCGTGCTGCTGGTGCAGCACACGACCGGTTCCTACGGCAGCGCGGGCATCGTCGCCGCCGTCACCGGTGTCTCGATGGCGCTGTTCGCACCGCAGAGCGGCAAGCTGGCGGACCGTTTCGGGCAGCGCGCGGTGCTCGTGCCCGGCGTACTGGTGCACGCGGCGTCCGTGAGCGCGCTCACCGCGCTGGCGCTCGCCGGTGCACCCCTGTGGGCGCTGTTCGTCGCCGCTGTCCCCGCCGGTGCTTCGGTGCCGCAGGTGGGGCCGATGGTGCGGGCGCGCTGGGCGGCGAAGCTGGAGGGTTCGCCGCTGATGTCGACGGCTGCGGCCTTCGAGTCGGTGACGGACGAGTTCACCTTCGTGGTGGGTCCGGTGCTGGCGACCGCATTGTGCACCGGTGTGCACCCGGCGGCGGGGCTGATCGCCGAGGCGACGCTCACCCTGGCCGGCGGCCTGTTCTTCGCCGCCCAGCGCGGGACGCAGCCGGTGCCGAGCCGTCGCCCGGGTGAGGCGAAGGCGAAGCACGTCTCCGCGCTGTCCATCCCCGGTGTGCGGGTGCTCGCGGTGGCGTTCCTGGGCATCGGCTCCGTCTTCGGCGGCATGCAGGTCTCGCTCACCGCGTTCGCGCAGGAGGCGGGCAACCCGGGCATCAACGGGCTGCTGTACGGCATCTTCGCGGGCGGCAACATGCTGGCGGGCATCGTCTGCGGCACCGTCGCCTGGAAGATCGGGCCGCGTCGCCGGCTGATGGCCGGATACATCGGGCTGACGCTCTTCGCCTCCGGGCTGTGGGCGGTGCACTCCGTGCCGCTGCTGGCGGGGCTGGGGCTGCTGGTCGGCCTGTGCATCGCGCCCGCGCTGATCACTGGTTACACCATGGTCGAGACGCTGGTGCCTGCCACCGCGCGGACCGAGGCGTTCACGTGGCTGACGGGCGCGGTCGCGTTCGGGCAGGCCATGGCCGTGACGGTGGCCGGGCGGCTGACCGACGCACATGGCTCCGGCGCCGGTTTCCTGGTGCCGCTGGGCGGCACGGCGCTCGCCCTGGTGGTGCTCGTGGTGCTGCGCTCGCGCCTGTTGCCTCAGTCCTCGGGGCGGGTGGCCGCACGTGGTGTGGGTCACCGCGTGCCGGTCACGGTGGACTGATCCAGCGGAATACGTCACTATGGACCGTCGTTAGCACTCATCGAGTGAGAGTGCCAGGAGGAGCAAGTGCCGACCTACCAGTACCAGTGCACCGCATGCGGCGAAGGCCTTGAGGCAGTGCAGAAGTTCACCGATGACGCACTGACCGAGTGCCCGGCCTGCAAGGGACGCCTGAAGAAGGTCTTCTCCGCGGTCGGCATCGTCTTCAAGGGCTCCGGTTTCTACCGGAACGACAGCCGCGGCTCCTCGTCGAGCAGCACGCCGGCGTCGACCTCGGCCTCGAAGACCGCTTCGTCGTCGTCCTCGTCGAGCTCCGACTCGAAGCCCGCGGCTTCGTCGTCGACCACGTCGTCCTCGTCGTCGTCTTCGTCGAGCTCCTCCACGGGGTCGTCCTCGGCCGCCTGAGGCATCCGCTTTCCGCTTTTCCCGAAGTCCCCGCAGTCGTTCGCGACGGCGGGGGCTTCGGCGTTCCCGGGCCGAAGCGGCGTGCGGGCCGGGGCTAGGGTGACGGCCATGGTGAACGCAGCGCAGGCAGAGATCGGTGTCATCGGCGGATCGGGCTTCTACTCCTTCCTGGAGGACGTGACCGAGATCCAGGTGGACACTCCGTACGGCAGCCCCAGCGACTCCCTGTTCCTGGGCGAGATCGCCGGCCGGAAGGTGGCGTTCCTGCCCCGGCACGGGCGCGGTCACCACCTTCCGCCGCACCGCATCAACTACCGGGCCAACCTGTGGGCGCTGCGCTCGGTGGGTGCCCGTCAGGTGCTGGGACCGTGCGCGGTGGGCGGTCTGCGGGCCGAGTACGGTCCGGGCACGCTGCTGGTGCCGGACCAGTTGGTGGACCGTACGAAGGCCAGGACGCAGACGTACTACGACGGCGTCACAGCCGTGGACGGCACGCTGCCCGAAGTCGTGCACATGTCGTTCGCCGACCCGTACTGCCCCACGGGACGCGGCGTCGCGCTGGAGGCTGCGCGCGGGCGGGACTGGGAGCCGGTGGACGGCGGGACGCTGGTGGTCGTCGAGGGGCCGCGCTTCTCGACCCGCGCGGAGTCGGTGTGGCACGCGTCGATGGGCTGGTCGGTCGTCGGGATGACGGGGCATCCGGAAGCCGTGCTCGCTCGTGAACTGGGGCTCTGCTACACGTCGATGACGCTGGTCACGGACCTGGACGCGGGTGCGGAGACGGGTGAGGGCGTCAGTCACGAGGAGGTCCTGAAGGTGTTCGGGGCGAACGTGGACCGGCTGCGCGGGGTGTTGTTCGACGCGGTGGCGGGGTTGCCGGAGAACGCCGCCCGTGACTGCCTGTGCGCGCACGCGCTGGACGGGATCGAGACGGGGATCGCGCTGCCCTGACGCCGGGCTTCCCCCGTGAGGGTGAGCGAGTTCTCCACAGGGCGGGGGCTGTCCACAGGGCCCGGCGGGATCGGCGCGGGACGTGGATCGTGAGGGGTTACAGACCGTGAACCCGACGTGATCCGGTGGTGATTCTCCGTGTCCTCGCTCGCCCCCTCTCTTCCGCTGCCCCTGCCCGCGCCGTCCGCGCCCGAGCCGTGTGGCGTGCCCGAATTCGCTCCGTTGCGGGTGCGAGGCGGTAGGGGCCGACATCGACTGCGCAAAGCGGTGCGGCGCAGGCGGCGGGCGGTGGCGGCCGGACTCGCGGTGTCCGCCGCCGCGTTGGCCGCCGCGACACCGCGGCCCACGGAACGTACCGGCGTGCATACGCAGACGGTCGAGGAGGCGGGAAAGCAGCATCGCCGGGCCGCCGCGCGCGCGGAGGTGGTGTCCGCTCCCGTACGGATCGCTGACGCGGCGACCGTACGACTGCTGCGGCGCGGGGACCGGGTCGATGTGATCGCCTCCGCCAACTCGCCCACCAGCGGCGGAGTTTCCCCGGCCAGGGTGGTGGCGGCCGGTGTTCGAGTGGCTGAAGTGCCGGAACCGGGGCAGACTTCTGCGGACGGCGGGGCACTGGTGGTGCTGTCCGTTCCTCGCGCGACCGCGGCTCAGCTGGCGGGCGCGGGAACGACGTCCCGGCTGGCGGTGACGCTGTGTTGATCAGTGTGCTGATTGACGGAGCCCCGATTCGCGCTGACGAACAGTGGGGTCACCGATACGAGTTGCCGGATTGGACAGCGGCAACCGGTGCTGCCAAGAGTTGCGGAGATATTTGCACTGCCCCCTGCACATGCGAAAAGAGGCTCGTTCGTGAGCGACGAGAAGACCAGCCTGCTGGAAGGCTTCAAGGCCTTCCTGATGCGCGGCAACGTGATCGATCTCGCGGTCGCCGTTGTCATCGGTGCCGCGTTCACCAACATCGTGAACTCGATCGTCAAGGGCGTGATCAATCCGCTTGTCGGCGCCTTCGGCACGCAGGACCTGGAGAAGTACAGCTCCTGTCTGAAGGACCCGTGCAAGGTCGTCGACGGTCAGATGCAAGGCATCCCGATCATGTGGGGATCGGTGCTCAGCGCCATGCTGAGCTTCCTGATCACCGCCGCGGTCGTCTACTTCCTGATGGTTCTGCCGATGGCGAGGTATCTCGCCAGGCGCGCGGCGAAGGAGAAGGCGAAGGAGGCGACCGAGGAGGTCATGGACGCCACCGAGATCGAGCTCCTCAAGGAGATCAGGGACGCCCTGGTCGCGCAGCGCGGGTCCGGGCACAACAACCCGTAGTACCGCGGTCACCGCGGTCGGATCGGATGCCGCCGCGGTCGGATCAGATGTGGTGCGGCGGCTTCTCGTCCAGGAAGCGGGCGAGGTCCGCCGTCCCACCGCTGGTGGTGGGACGGTCGCCCCAGCCCCGGTCCGTGTCGTCCGACGACTGCTGGTCCAGCGGATCGTCGAAGACCAGCTTGGGCTTGGGGCGCGTCGCCGGTTCGGGGAGGCCCGCGCCCGGGGCGGCCTGGTCGGAGGTGTTCATTCCTCCAGAGTACGGCGGTGGTACGGGAACGGGCCCTCGGCCGACCGAGGGCCCCGCCCGGTCAGCTGGGGGCCTCGGCTCCCTTGCGGGCGTAGAACCACCAGCAGACCGCCAGGCACGTCACGTAGAAGCCGACGAAGACCCAGAGCGAGTTGACCACGGGGAAGTTCGCGAACATCGCCGGGATGAAGAAGAAGCCGTAGGCGGCGATGCCGGAGCTGAAGCCGGTCACTGCTCCCGCCTCCATCTCGGACTGCTTGAGCGCTGCCGCCTGCTCTGCCTCGCCCTGGCCGGCCACCTGCATCAGGTGCTGGTTGCGGAAGATCACCGGGATCTGCCGGAAGGTCGATCCGTTGCCCAGGCCGCAGAAGAGGAACGCGACGAGGAAACCGGCGTAGAAGACCCAGAAGTTGCCGTTGTTGCCGCCGCTCGGCAGTGCGCTGATGACGACGACCAGGGCGACACCCATGCCGACGAACGACAGCATGGTGACGCGGGCACCGCCCAGCTTGTCGGAGAGCCAGCCGCCGCCCCAGCGGGCGAGGGCTCCGACGAAGGGGCCGATCCAGGCGTAGGTGGTGGCCGAGTAGGCCGGGTTGATCGGCGTGAACGTGGTGTTGATCAGGTTCGGCAGGGCCGCGGCGAAGCCGATGAAGGAGCCGAAGGTCCCGACGTACAGCCAGGTCATCAGCCAGTTGTGCTTCCGCTTGAAGATGATCTTCTGCTGGCTGAACGGAGCGGCGGCGACCTTGAGGTCGTTCATCAGGAACCAGGCCAGCAGCGCCATGATGATCAGCAGCGGCACCCAGAGGAACGCACCGTTCTGGAGCCAGACGTCCTCGCCGGTCTTCTTGCTCTTCAGCGGGCCGCCGGCCGGGGCGAAGAGCACGGCCGCGGTGACGACCAGCGGGGCGACCAGTTGGACGACGGAGACGCCCAGGTTACCGAGGCCGCCGTTCATGCCGTTGGCGTTGCCCTTTTCCCGCTTGGGGAAGAAGAAGCCGATGTTGGCCATGGAGGAGGCGAAGTTTGCGCCGCCGAGGCCGCAGACGGCGGCGATCAGGGCCATCTCCCAGTACGGGGTGGAGGTGTCCTGGAGTGCGAAGCCCAGCCACAGCATCGGGGCGACCAGGATGATCGTGGAGAACGCGGTGAACTTCCGCTCGCCGAAGATCGGCCCGATGAAGGTGTACAGGATGCGGAAGGTGCCGCCGGTGATGCCGGGGATGGCGGTCAGCCAGAAGAGCTGCGACTTGGAGTAGCCGAACCCGACGTCGCCGAGCTTGACGACGGTCACCGACCAGACCTGCCAGACCACGAATCCCAGCATCAGGGCGGGGACCGAGATCCACAGGTTGCGGTTGGCGACCTTGCGGCCGGTGGACTGCCAGAAGGACTCGTCCTCGGGACGCCAGTCGGTGATGGTCGTGCCGGGCTTGTACGAGTCGACGCCCTGGGCCGGGGAGCCTGTGGGGGTTGCCGTTGCCATAGGTGTCACCGGTCCTTGGGGTCGATGAGCCAGAGGACGAGGACGACCACGAAGGAGAGGCACAGGAAGCCCGCGCCCCACCAGGCGGTGGTGGTGTCGCCCTTCATCCACTCGTTGACGGTGATGAACAGCGCCCAGAGCTGGCCGACGACTACGGTCATGGCGAGCGTGAGGCGGGCGTTGAACTTGGCGGCGCGTTCGGGCTCCTGCTCGGTTCCCGCGCCGGGGCCGGGGCCGGTGTGGCGGATGCGGGGGTCGCCGTAGCCGCTGGTGGGGCGGATCTGGGGGTAGCGCTCGTGGACCGGGCGGTTCAGCCTCGGGTCGGCGCTGCCGGGGTGGTAGACGGGGCGCGGTGGGGTGCCGGGTGGGGTGGGCGAGGGCGACGGGGACGGGGTCGTCGGCGGTGGGGTCGGTTCGCTCATGTCTGCCTGCTCTGCTGGCGGGGCTCGGACTGCGGGGTGCGGCGCAGGGCGGCTCCCGGGCATCCGACGCGGGCCGCGAACTCGGGGCGTTCGTCGATGATCTGGCGGCACAGGCCGTCCTCGACGCTCTCGCCGGAGCGGGTGGTGCCGATGGCCCAGATGCTGCCGTCGACCTCCTCGACGACCACCACCTTCGGCAGGCCGCGGGGCGGTGGGCCCGCGGTGACCTCGCCGGTGCGGGCGTCGAAGATGCCCTCGTGGCAGGGGCAGTACAGCTCGCCCTCGGAGCCGCGTTCCTTGCGCCACAGGACGGCGCAGGCCAGGTGCGTACAGACGGCGGAGTAGCCGACGAGGGAGCCGTCGTCGAGGCGGACGGCGACGGCTCGGTCCTCGTCGCCGGGGTAGCGGAAGGCGATCGACTCGCCGGCCGGGAGCGCGTCGGCGATCTTCTTCGCCCTGGGGACGCCGTCGCCCTCGGGGTCGCCGTGCCGGTGCAGCACTCCCCCGGCGACCGCCAGGCCGCCGACGGCGAGGCCGCCGGAGACGGTGGCGACGATCCGCAGGTAGTCGCGGCGGGAGGTGAGGGAGTCGGCGCTGATGCGGTCGTGGAGGGCGGCCTGGGCGGCGTCGGCGTCCTCGGGGGCCCGGGTGTCGCCGGGGGACGGTGGCTGGACGGTGCTCATCGGACGTCGACTCCGTTCACCTCGACGACCGGGAGCCCGCCGGGCACCGGCCACTGGACCTTGTCGGCGGGGACGACCATGGCGACCCCGGTGGAGACCATCACGTCGCCGAAGGCGAAGGAGTCGGCGACCTGCACGCCGGGGCGCTCGGCCTGGAGTTCTTCGAGGGTTCCGTAGAAGAGGGCTCCGGTCGGGCAGACCGTGGCGCACATGGGTGCCAGGCCGTAGGCGGTGCGGTCGTAGCAGAGGTTGCACTTCATCTGCAGCTTGGCTTCGAGGTCGATCTTGGGGACGCCGAAGGGGCAGGCGTTGACGCAGTTGGCGCAGCCGATGCAGCGGGTGGTGTCGGCCTGCTGCACGACACCGTCGGCGGTGATCAGGATCGCCTCGGCGGGGCAGACCTCGGCGCACGGGGCGACCGGGTCCTCGCAGTGCATGCAGACGGTGGGCAGGGAGGCGACGGACTGGCCGGGGTCGGTGTAGTCGAGGTGGATCATCGACTTGCCGCGGTGCGAGTCGCATTCGCGGCAGGCCGAGACGCAGGCCTGGCAGCCGATGCAGCGGCCCGGGTCGATGAAGATCGTTTTACCCATCATGGCTGGTCAGCGCCTCTCTTCTGCGGTCGCCCTGCCCTGGGGGGCGGTGGGCGGCAGGGTGTCGGTGCGGGAGACCTGGGTCTCGGGGTACGCCACGTGGCCGGGCGCGACGGGTGGGGCCGGGACCTCGTCGAGGGAGTCCGCGCGCTCGATGCGGCAGGCGCAGACCTTGTACTCCGGGATCTTGGAGCGGGGGTCCAGGGCGTCGATGGTGAGGATGTTGGCGGCCGTCGGGGCGGGCCAGTGGTACGGGACGAAGAAGGTGTCGGGGCGGATCGCCTCGGTGACCAGCGCCGGGAAGACGGCACTGCCGCGGCGGGTGACGACGCGTACCGGATCGCCGTTCGTGAAGCCGTGCGAGGGGTGGACCTCCACCCACGGGCGCGGGGTCTGCGCGACCAGGGCGCCGAGCCGCCGGGTCTGGTTGCCGGAGAGGAAGTGGGCGACGGTGCGGCCCGTGGTGAGCGACATCGGGAAGTCGTCGTCGTACGGGTCCATCGGCTGGTGCCACTCGACGACCTGCAGGTGGATCTTGCCGTCGGGGTGGTACGTCCGGCCGTCCTCGAAGAGGCGGGGGGTGCCGGGGTGCGCGGTGTCCGGGCAGGGCCAGGCGATGCCGCCGGTCTCCTCCAGGCGCTCGTAGGTGATGCCGTAGTAGTCGTTGACGGTGCCGGAGGAGGCGGTGCGCAGTTCTTCGAAGACCTCGCGGGAGCCGGCGAAGGCGAATTTGTCGCCCGCGCCCAGGCGCTGGGCGAGCTGGCACATCACCCAGGTGTCGGTGCGCACGCCCGCCGGGGGTTCCTGCGCCTTGTTGTGCTTGACGACGCGGGCCTCGGCGTTGGCCATCACTCCCTCGTCCTCGGCCCAGGTGGTGACGGGGAAGACGACGTGCGCGTTGGCGGCCGTCTCGGAGAGGAAGAAGTCGAACTGGGCGTGGAACTCCGTGGCGTCGTACCCCTCCTTCACCACCCGGTAGTTGGGCAGGGAGACGAAGGGGTTGTTGCAGACGCCGATCAGGCCGCGGATCTCGCCGCGCTGCATCTGCCAGACCATTTCCATCATCGAGGTGCCGGCGGGCGGGAGTTCGGACTCCTCGATGCCCCAGATCTCGCAGATCTGGCGGCGGTGTTCGTCGTTCATGATCGAGCGGCCGCCGGGCAGCATGTCGGACTTCTGGCCGTGTTCGCGGCCGCCCTGCCCGTTGCCCTGGCCGGTGATGGTGCCGTAGCCCGCGCCCGGCTTGCCGATGTTGCCGGTGGCGACGCACAGGTTGATGACGGACAGGCAGTTCTCGACGCCCTGCGAGTGGTGCTCGATGCCGCGCGCGTGCCACGCCATCGACTTGCCCGCGCCCGCGAACACCCGCGCGACCTGCTCGATCTGTGCGGCCGGGACCCCGCAGATCTCCGCGGAGCGCTCCGGCGGGTACTCGGCGGCCTTGGCCCTGACCTCGTCCCAGCCGGTGGCGTTGGCTGCCAGGTACGCGGCGTCGACGAGGTTTTCGCGTACGACGACGTGGAGGACCGCGTTGAAGAACGCCGAGTCCGTGCCCGGCTTGAGGGCGACGTGGATGTCGGCGGTGCGCGCGATGGCCGTCTCGCGCGGGTCGACGACGATCAGCACCGCACCCCGGTCGCGCGCACCCCACAGGTACTGGGTCATCACCGGGAAGCACTCGCCGACGTTGGAGCCCGCGATGAGCAGGCAGTCGGTGAGGAGGATGTCGGAGAAGGGGTTGCCCGCGCGGTCGATGCCGAAGGCCAGCTTGTTGGCGCCGGCGGCGGACACCATGCACAGGCGGCCGTTGTAGTCGACATGTCGCGTCTTGAGGGCGACCCGCGCGAACTTGCCGACCAGGTACGTCTTCTCCGAGAAGAGGCTCGCGCCGCCGAGCATGCCGAACGCGTCGTTGCCGTACGTCTGCTGGATACGACGCACCTCGGACGCGGTGAAGTCGAGCGCCTCCTCCCAGGAGACCTCCCGGAACTCCTCGTCGCGCGAGCGGCGCATCAGGGGGGCGGTGAGCCGGTCGGGGTGGTTGACCTGCTGGTAGGCGTTGATGCCCTTGGGGCACAGGCGCATCCGGTTGATGTCGTGGTTGCGCGGCTCGACGCCGAAGACCTTGCCGCCCTTGTCGACCCGCAGGTACATGCCGCACTGCACGCCGCAGAAGCAGCAGTGGGTGGGGACGAGGGTCTCGCCGTTCTGGTCGGCGTGCCACTGGTCGGCGGGGATGCCGCCGGCGTCGCGGAAGCCGCGGGTGCCGGGCGGGGCGATGGACGGGTCGAGCGGAACGTGCGCCCGTACCGTCGGTCCCAGCGGGACGTCTTGCGCACTCACTTGAAGCCCTTCTTGACGTGCGAGAGGTAGGCGTTGCCCCGCAGTTCGCGCTTGCAGCGGGGGCAGTACTCGGCCCATTCGGCGAAGTCGAGCTTCAGGTCGCGCATGGTCGCTTCGAGGTTCTCGACGTACGGCGCGGTGTCGATCGGCGTGTTGCAGCGGCGGCAGTGGAAGACCTCGTCCTTCTGCCGCGCCGTGTACTTGAAGAGCTGCATGCCGACGGCGGCGGGCCGCTGCACGATGTGGAAGAACTTCCCGAACGGGATGTAGATCAGGGTGAAGACGACCGACACCATGTGCAGCAGCGCCAGGAACTCGTAGCCGCCGCCGTGCAGGAAGATCGACGAGAAGGTGAGCAGCAGGCCGGTCACCGAGATGACGATCAGTGCGATGAGCGGTACGAGGTCGTACGCGAAGCGCTGGCCGGTCATCGCGCCGCGGTCCTTCATCCGCCGGTACAGGAAGTACGAGGCACCGGGGATGACCAGCACGGCGGCGACGTCCAGGCCGTGGAACATCAGCCAGCCGATGAGGCTGGAGGAGTCGTAGCCGAGCACCTTGATGCCCCAGACCCGCATCTCGTACCCGGGCCCCGAGCCGGTCGACGACGTGAAGGTGAACCAGCCCCAGGTGAGCGGGAAGGTGATCGCGGCGGCCAGGATGCAGCCCCAGAAGATGAGCTGGTGGGCGGCCCAGCGGGCGTGGCTGCGGGCGCCGAGGAACTTCTGGAAGCCGAGGTAGGTCGCGATCATCTTCGGCAGCGCGGTGGGGGCCTTGCGGAAGTTCTCGGCGGAGAAGAGGCTGCCCCAGCCCTTGGTGAACAGGCGGCGGGCGCCGGGCGCGGAGACCCAGACGGTGTAGCGGTAGGCGACGCCGAAGGCGAGGAAGATCGTGGCCACTGCGTAGGGGATCAGGGCGGAGTCGAAGTCGCGCAGCATGCGGCTGCCGAAGTAGATCGCCAGGATCAGGAGTACGGAGACCAGCGTGGCCACCAGGGTGGCGCGGCGGGTCACCGGGACGGTGGGCCGTGGGGAGGAACCGAGGGGGGCGGCCCCGGTGCCCGCAGGGGGTGCACCCCCGGGGTTCGGGGGTGCTGTCGGGTCCGGTGCGGAGGGTGAGGGCTCGGTCACCCCCTCAAATTAGGACGAAAGGAGCACTTTCACCCCTTGGTGCACTCAAACGGCGTACAACCCGTGTCCCTGGAAGATCTCGCGGGCCGCCGCCACCTCGGCCGGTCCCGGCGACGGGGTGTCGTGCAGCGTGAAGGTCTTGCCGAGCGCCTCCCACTTGGCCTCGCCCAGCTTGTGGAAGGGCAGGATGTCGACACGCGAGACGACACCGAGCGAGGCGGCGAAGGCCGCGACGCCGTCGATGTTCGCGGGGTCGTCGGTCAGGCCGGGGACGAGGACGAACCGTACGTGCACCTGCTTGTCGAGCGCGGCCAGGCGTCGGGCGAAGTCCAGGGTGGGCCGGAGCTCGCGGCCGGTCACCTTCGTGTACGTCGCCGGGTCCCAGGACTTGATGTCCAGCAGGACCAGGTCCACGTCCCGGAGCAGGGCGTCGGTGGCGCGCGCGCCGAGGAAGCCGGAGGTGTCCAGGGCGGTGTGCAGGCCCAGTTCGTGCTTGAAGCGGTGGAAGAGTTCGCCCGCGAAGACCGGCTGGAGCAGGGGTTCGCCGCCGCTGATGGTGGCGCCGCCGCCGGAGGCACGGATGAAGGTCGTGTACTTGGCGGCTTCCGCGACGATGTCGTCCGCCGCGTACCGCTTCCCGTTGCGCATCTTCATGGTGTCGGGGTTGTGGCAGTACAGGCAGGTCAGCGGGCAGCCGGAGAGGAACGTGACGAAGCGCGTGCCGGGGCCGTCGACGCCGGTGGACAGGTCCCAGGAGTGCACCGAGCCGCTGATGGGGCGCTGGGTCGCGGCGCCGGCCGGGGTGGCGCCCTCGGGGACGGCGGGGGCGGCGGCACGTACGGGGATCTCGTTCCCGAGCAGTACGGCGGTCATGGCAGGAGCCTCCTGGGAGGAGTTGCGAAAGGAGGTGTGGAGAAACGTTTTCGTACGGCGCCGGGACCGGGTGAGGTCAGGGGGATCGGCCCCGGCGCCGTACGGATCGTGGGCCCCTTGGGGGGCGGGTGGCTCTAGAGCGAGCCGTGGAAGGTGCGGTTGATGACGTCGAGCTGCTGCTCGCGGGTCAGCCGCACGAAGTTGACCGCGTAACCCGAGACCCGGATGGTCAGCTGCGGGTAGTTCTCCGGGTGCTCCATGGCGTCTTCGAGCATCTTCTTGTCGAGGACGTTGACGTTCATGTGGAAGCCGTTGCTGGCCATGAAGCCGTCCAGGACGCCGGAGAGGTTCTGCACCCGCTCCTCGGCGGTGCGGCCGAGCGCGTCCGGAGTGATGGTGTTGGTCAGCGAGATGCCGTCCTCGGCGTCGTCGTACGGCAGCTTGGCGACCGACAGCGCGGAGGCGATGTAGCCGTGCTCGTCGCGCCCGTTCATCGGGTTGGCGCCGGGCGCGAACGGGGTGCCGGCGCGGCGGCCGTCGGGGGTGTTGCCGGTCTTCTTGCCGTAGACGACGTTTGAAGTGATCGTGAGCACAGACTGTGTGTGCACGGCGCCGCGGTACGTCGGGTGCTTGCGGATCTTCTGCATGAAGTCCTCGACGATGCGCTTCGCGATGGCGTCGGCGCGGTCGTCGTTGTTGCCGTACGCCGGGTACTCGCCCTCGATCTCGTAGTCGACCGCCAGGCCCGTCTCGTCCCGGATCACCTTGACGCGGGCGTGCTTGATGGCCGAGAGGGAGTCGGCGGCGACCGACAGTCCTGCGATGCCGCAGGCCATGGTGCGCAGGATCTCCTGGTCGTGCAGGGCCATCTCGATGCGCTCGTAGGCGTACTTGTCGTGCATGTAGTGGATGACGTTGAGCGCGTGCACGTACGTCTTGGCCAGCCAGTCCAGCATCGCGTCGTAGCGCGGGGCGATGTCCTCGTAGTCGAGGTAGTCGCCGGTGACGGGCTCGAAGCCCTTCACGACGGTCTTGCCGGACTTCTCGTCGCGGCCGCCGTTGATCGCGTACAAAAGCGCTTTGGCGACATTCACGCGTGCGCCGAAGAACTGCATCTGCTTGCCGACGGCCATCGCCGACACGCAGCACGCGATCGCGGTGTCGTCGCCGTACTTCGGGCGCATGAGTTCGTCGGACTCGAACTGGATCGCCGAGGTGTCGATGGCGACCTTCGACGCGTACGACTTGAAACCCTGCGGCAGCTGCTGCGACCAGAAGACGGTGAGGTTGGGCTCCGGCGCCGGGCCGAGGTTGTAGAGCGTCTGCAGGGCGCGGAAGGTGGTGCGCGAGACCAGCGGGCGGCCGTCCTCGCCGATGCCGGCCATCGACCAGGTCACCCAGGTCGGGTCGCCGGAGTACAGCTCGTTGTACTCCGGGGTGCGCAGGAAGCGGACGATGCGGAGCTTGATGACGAAGTCGTCGATGAACTCCTGCGCCTGCTCCTCGGTGATGAGGCCCTTGTCGATGTCGCGCTGGAGGTAGATGTCGAGGAAGTTGTCGATGCGGCCGATCGACATGGCCGCGCCGTTCTGCTCCTTCACGGCGGCCAGGTACGCGAAGTACAGCCACTGGACGGCCTCGCGGCCGGTGCGGGCGGGACCCGAGATGTCGTAGCCGTAGGAGGCGGCCATCGACTTGAGCTCGTTCAGCGCCTTGATCTGCTCGGAGATCTCCTCGCGGTCGCGGATGACGTGCTCGGTGGCCCACTGCTCGCCCAGGCGTGCCCGGTCGGTCACCTTCATGTCGATAAGTCGGTCTACGCCGTACAGGGCGACGCGGCGGTAGTCGCCGATGATGCGGCCGCGGCCGTACGCGTCGGGCAGGCCGGTGATGATGCCGGAGGAGCGGCAGGCGCGGATCTCGGGGGTGTACGCGTCGAAGACACCCTCGTTGTGGGTCTTGCGCAGGTGCGTGTAGACCTCGCGGACCTCGGGGTCGGCCTCGTACCCGTACGCGTTCAGGGCGCTCTCGACCATGCGCCAGCCGCCGTTGGGCATGATCGCCCGCTTGAGGGGCGCATCGGTCTGGAGGCCGACGATGAGGTCCTTGTCGGCGTCGATGAAGCCGGGGGCGAAGGCGTCGATGCGCGACGGCGTCTTCACGTCGACGTCGTAGATGCCCTTGCTGTTCTCCTCGGGGAACATGCCCAGGAGCTTCTGCCACACGGCGGTGGTGCGCTCGGTGGGTCCCGCGAGGAAGGCGGCGTCGCCCTCGTACGGGGTGTAGTTCCGCTGCACGAAGTCGCGGACATCGACGGCGTCGCGCCACAGTCCGTCCTGGAAGCCGTCCCAGGCGTCCACGGCCTGCATGCCGTTCGCCGTCACCTCGGTGTCGCCGTTCGCCGCGGTGTCCACGGGGGCTGTGGTCATCGTCCGCACCTTCCGTTCCTGCTTCGTCGCTACACCCCCATTCGACTCCTGCCGCACTCGCCATGGCGCGCGCATTGGTCCCCAGTCGAGGACCCAAAGGCCTTACTTTTGCTCCCCCGAATCAGGATTCACCCCTCTGACCTGCACCTTCATCAGGGACTAAAGTCATTAGTTCGCTTGTGAATGCATTCACAAAAGATTTCCGGCCGGTACGCGATCACCTCGCGCCCCACCCCCGGGAGCCCTTTCCGCGCGCGCTCGGCCGCCTCCTCTGGTCTCTTGGTACCTATGAGCCATCCGACCGCCCCGACCGGCCTGCTGCGCCGGATGACGTCGCGCAGCCCCGACGAGGGACACCGCGCGGCCACCGTGCTGGAACTGTTCTTCGACCTGTGTTTCGTCGTCGCCGTCGCCCAGGCGGGCGTGCGTCTGGTGCACGCCGTCGCGGAGGGCCACTACGGCAGCGGCGTACTGGGCTACGTCCTGGTCTTCTTCGCGATCTGGTGGGCCTGGATGAACTTCACATGGTTCGCCTCGGCCTACGACAACGACGACGTGTTCTACCGCGTCGCCGTACTGGTGCAGATCGCGGGCGTCCTGGTGTTCGCGGCCGGCATCCCGCGCGCCTTCGACGACGGCAACTGGACGGTGTGCATCGTCGGTTACGTCGTCATGCGGCTGGCGATGACCTGCCAGTGGCTGCGCGTCGCCCGGCACAACAGCGGCGCGGAGCGCACCATGGCGCTCACCTACGCGACCGGACTGGTGATCTGCCAGATCGGCTGGCTGGCGATGCTGTTCGCACCGGAGGGCGCGCGCCCGTACTTCTTCGTGATCCTGGGTCTGGCCGAGCTGAGCGTCCCGCCGATCGCCGAAAGAAGTTTCCGCACCTCCTGGCACCCGCACCACATCGCCGAGCGGTACGGCCTGTTCACCATCATCGTGCTGGGCGAGTCCATCACCGCGGCCACCATCGCCGTGCAGGAGGGCCTCGACGAGCACGAGGCGCTGGGCGAACTGCTGTCGATCGCCGGCGGCGGCCTGCTGGTCGTCTTCGCCGCCTGGTGGATCTACTTCGCCTCCCCCTCGCAGGAACGTCTCACCACCATGGGGCACGCCCTCACCTGGGGTTACGGTCACCTGCTCATCCTCGGATCGGCGGCCGCCATCGGCGCGGGCATCGAGGTCGCGGTCGAACAGGTCACCGGCAAGGCGCACATCTCCCCCGTCGCGGCGACGGCGGCGGTGACCCTCCCCACGGCGCTGTTCCTGCTCACCGGCTGGTTCCTCCAGGCCCGGCACTTCAAGCGGGACACGGCGGAGAAGGCGCTGATGCCGGTGACGGTGGTCGTGGTGCTCGCGTGCACGTTCCTGGGCACCTGGGGGGTGCTCGCCGCGGGCGTCGTCATGGCGGTGGCCGTCATGATCGGCGTGCTGCTGTCGAACCGGCCGGACAGCGCGAGCCTTCGCAAGCCGCAGATGGCGTGATACGCCGGGTCCATGGACACCTTCACCGGCAAGCCGGGACCGTATGACGCACTGACCGACGTGGCCGGCCTCCGGGTCGGCCACGCGCGCGTGGCGGGAGCCCGCGCCCTGACCGGAACCACCGTCGTGCTCGGCCCCGAGGGCGGTTTCACCGCCGCCGTGGACGTCCGGGGCGGCGGACCCGGCACCCGTGAGACGGACGCCCTGGACCCGCGCAACCTGGTGCAGCGCACCGACGCGATCGTGCTCACCGGCGGCAGCGCGTACGGGCTCGACGCGGCGTCCGGCGTGGTGGCCTGGCTGGAGGAGCACCGGCGGGGTTACCGCATAGGCCTCGACCCGGCACAGGTAGTACCTGTGGTGCCCGCCGCCTGCCTCTTCGACCTGGGGCGCGGCGGCGACTGGCACTGCCGCCCGGCCGCGGCGACGGGGCGTGCCGCCGTGGAGGACGCCGCGAGCACCAGTCCCGGTGCTCCGGTGGCACAGGGCGTGGTGGGCGCCGGCGCCGGTGCGGTGGCGGGCGGGCTCAAGGGCGGCGTGGGCACCGCGAGCGTGCGGCTGGACTCGGGGGCGACGGTGGCGGCGCTGGTGGTGGTGAACGCGGCGGGCTCCCCCGTCGACCCGCTGACCGGCGTGCTGTACGGGGAGTACCTCCAGGGACCGGTGACGTACCCGCGCGAGGAGGTGCACCGGGCGGCGGTACGCCGCACCAAGGAGGCGCGCGAGGAATCCGCGCGACGGTACGCCGCCTCCGTGCGCCCCCCGCTGAACACCACCCTCGCGGTCGTCGCCACCGACGCCGCACTCACCCGCGCGCAGGCGCACAAGCTGGCGGGGACCTCGCACGACGGCTTTGCCCGCGCGCTGCGGCCGGTGCACCAACTGACCGACGGCGACACGGTCTTCGCGCTCTCCACGGGGGCGCGACCACTGGCCGCCGAGCAGCATCCGGAGTTCGCCGCCCAGGTGACGGCCGCCGCCCTCAACGAGGTGCTGGCGGCGGGCGCGGACACGGTGACGCGGGCGATCGTGAAGGCCGTGCGGGCGGCCGAGGGCGTCGACGGTCCCGGCGGGGTGTTCCCCGCGTACCGGGACCTCTACCCCGAGGGGCATACCGGGAGCTCTGCCCCGGGTCGGAGCGAATCGTAGAACTGCGGTATTTCGGGGGCGGTTTGCGGGAACCTCTCGTACACCGCCCTTCGTTCAGAGGCAAATAAGTGCCATTCCCGGGGCGCGATGTCAGACCCACCGGCTACTTTGAGTTCCGAGAGCGTTACACGCGGCGACGGCCTGGAGAAGCCTTGAACGATCCGTACGAGTACGAGAGCGACGGCCTCGACGAGAGCGACGGCCGTGACGAGCACGAAGGCCTCGAAACCACCGAGGAGCACCTCGGGCACCTCCTGGGCCGCGCGCTGAACTCCTTCGACCTGCCCGACGAGACCGTCGAGCGCCTCCAGTCGGCGCTGGCGCACAGCTCCTCGCTGCGCTCCTCCCACCACAGCTCCGGCCTGCGACGCTCCCTGTACCGGCACACGTTCCTGCTCACCGACGGGTCCTCCCTCACCCTGTGGGAACTGGTGCACAACGCGGGCCGCGACCGGCACGTCCAGCACGAGCTGTACACGGACCTCGCCGATGCCAAGCCGGCCGCGAACCGGCTGACGCACCGGGGCGATTCGCACCCCGACGAGCCGCCGATGTTCCCCGAGCACCTGGAGAGCGAGCCCGACACGCTCTCCGGCCTGGTCGCCCACCCCGGCCGCCGGGCCCGGCGCTCCTTCGTGCCGGACAACTCCGCCGACCACGCCCGCCGCGTCCTGCGCCGTGCGGAGAACACGGACCGGCCCGGCGAGGAGACGGCCCGGCTGCTCAGGGACGCGCTGGCCCACGAGATCACGCAGGTGTACGGGCGGCAGTGCCGCATCAAGGGAAGGGAGGTGGGCTTCACGCTGTACGAGCACGCGTTCTTGCTGCTGGACGGCAGCGAGTTCAGCCTCTGGGAGGTCGAGCACACGGCGACACCGGACGGGCGGCACATGTGCGAGGTGTACGCGGACAAGCACACCGCCCGCGAAGCGATGGGGCTTCGCGGGCGGGTGCGGTGACCGTTGGAGTTGACCGGACGGGCCGTGACCGGGCCGGTCAACCGCCTCTGCTAGGCGCTCACTTGCAGGTGCGGTGGGTCGGCGCGAAGCGGGTCACGATGTCCGTGGCGCCCGCGGTACCGTCGATCCACACCACCTGGCGGCCGTCGCCGTCCGCGTCCGGGTACCACTGCATGCCCCGGTTGCAGGAGACCCGCACCGCGGTGCCCGGCCGGTTCAGCGACACCTGCTTGAGCTTCGGCAGCTTGGCGTTGTCCGCCTCGACGCCGCCGAGGTCGGCGTAGGTGACGTACCGGTCGGAGGCGGTGAGCTGTGCAGTCGCCGGGGCGTCCGGCGAGGTCGCCGGGACGACGTCCGTCACGGTGCCCGCGCCGCTCAGCGACCCGGCCTGGATGGCGGTCTTCGCACCGGCCGCCCGGCCCTTCGACGCCCACACCAGCTTGCCCTTGACCAGGGTGGTGCCGTTGATCAGCGGCGAGGTGGCGCCGGTCTGGTCGGCCGGAAGGAACTGCTTCACGACCTTGCCGGTGAGCATGTCGGTGACGGTCGGCACGAAGAGGGTGCCCTTGGCCGCCGTCCAGTACTCGGTGTAGCCCAGCTTGCCGTCCTTGACGGTGAGCGCCCAGACGCCGTGGTCGGCGGGGATGGTCTCCACGCGCTTGAGCGGCGAGCCCTTGTACGAGGTGTAGAGGAACGACTCCCCGGCGCTGAAGTCCGTGGTGAGGACCGCGATGTGGTCGCCGTCCATCTTGATCTCGGTGGTCTGCTCGGTCTTGCTGCTGAACAGGGTCGTCAGCGGTCCGCCCTTGACCGAGCCGGTGACGACGTCCATCGTGTCGATGGCGTTGTCCTTGATGCTCATCGCCATCGCGGCGAACTTCTTGCCGTCGGTGGCCGGGTAGACGTACCAGCGCCCGTCGTCCGGAGTGAGCCGCTTCGGCTTGCCGCCGCCGTCGGTGCGTCCGGCGTAGAGGCCGGGCAGCGAGTCGCCCGTCGGGTCGGAGTTGGAGACGACGTAGCGTCCGCCCTCGGCCGCCGGGATGGAGTTCTGGTCGGTGACGTTCTTGACCAGGGCCTCACTGTCGGTGCCGGTCTTCTTCTCCCAGCCCCGGAAGATCCCGTGCTGGTCGAAGGCCCGGGCGACCTTGCGCAGGTCGGCCTTGGAGAGCTTGCTCGCCTTTCCGGCGGCCAGGATCGCGTCGCGGCCGTCGGCGAAGTCGTCCAGCGGCGTCATGTACTCGGTGAGTGCCTTGTAGACCAGCTTGTCGGCGGTCGTCGCGGAGAGCTGCTCGCGGATGTCCCACAGCGCACCGGCGAAGATCGTCGAGTTGTAGTGCACGCCGCCGTTGTCGACATTGACGGGCAGGCCGATGTAGTCCTTGACCGCGCTGCGACCGTCGTTGAGGTCGCGCAGGGCGCACTCCTTGGGCGTGCCCTTGCGGCAGAGGTCCTCGCCGACGAGCCCGGCGTTCGGGTCGGTGGAGGGGGTGCCCTTGGCGTCGGCCTCGATGGCGTTGCCGAAGTAGTCGGCGAGGCCTTCGTTGATGGAGCCGGACTGGTTGATGTAGATGAGGTTGGCGCTGTTGGTGATGACGCCGTGCGTCATCTCGTGTCCGGCGACGTCCATCGCGGCCGCGAAGGAGTAGTAGTCGGGACCGCCGCCGCCGTACACCATCTTGGTGCCGTCCCAGAAGGCGTTCAGGTACGGCTTCCCGCTGGAGGAGCGGACGTTGACGACGGAGAGGATCGTGCCGCCCTTGCCGTCGATGCCCTCGCGGCCGAACTTCTTCTTGTAGAAGTCGTAGACCTTGGCCGAGTTGATGTGCGCGTTGACCGCGCCCGTCTCGCCGGCGGCCGCGGGGTAGTCGGCGGTGGGGTTCGGCATGGGCTTCATCCCGGCCGGCATCCGTCCGTTGAACTGCCCCGAGGGGCGGCCCTCCGCGTCGTAGGTGTCGATGCGGGTGGGGTTGGTGAGGTCGGAGAGGCGGTACGTGCCGTCGTCCTGCTTCGCGACGTTGATCGGCTGCGTCGTGCCGTGCACGTCGACGCCGGTGCCGGTGGCGGGGGTCTCGGCGTGCATCTGCGACGTGTGCTGGAGGGTGACGGCGCCGGTGTGCGCGTCGACGTACACCTCGCGGGTCTGCTCCTCGCCGCTGTTCACGTCGGTGTGGGTGACGGTGTAGTGCCGGGTGAGGCTGCCCGACTTTCCGGCGCTGCCGACGCCGCCGGGCAGGACCACCAGGCCGTGCTCCTCGGCGGTGGCGGCCTTGCGGGCGCGCGGGTCGGTGACGGTGGCGAGCGCGCGGCCCTTCGACGCCTTCGGGTCGAGGGTGGGCGTGGTGTCGACCGTGAGGTCGGTGAAGTACGTGCCGCCGGCGCCGGTGACGTCGCGGTCGGCGCCCTGGGCCTGGAGGTGCACGAGGTACTGCGCGCCGAGGACCGCGACGCCCTGGTGGTACTGCTGGAAGCGCACGGTGGTGCCGGTGTGCGGCAGTGCCTTGAGGTCGGCGGCCTTGGTGCTGACGTGGTAGCGGCCGGAGTTGGCGGCGAGGTGCCGACGGGCGGCGCTCTCCGCGTTGCCGCCGCCGGCGTCCTCGGCGAGGCCGGTCACCAGGCGCGGCGCCTTGGTGCCCTCTCCCGCGACGGTCGCCGGAACCGGGTCGGGGTCGGCGGGCGCGGCGGGTGCCGCGAAGACCTGCGGGGCGGTCAGGCCCGCGAGGAGGGCGGCTGCGGCGAGTGCCGCGGCGGCTCTGGGCAAGGGGGGTGTGGAGCGTCTGGACACCGGGCCTCCGGGGCGAGAGGTGAGCATGACAAGGTCGACGGTGTGTCATCCTCACCGGTGCACAGGGGTTGCAGGAGTCACTTGCGGACGGTTGTCCGAATGAGGGACGTAAGGCCGTCCGGCTTGGGCGCAGTTGACCGTGATAGCGCTGTCATTGGTCGAATGGTTTCGGCCAACTGCCGTTCACATACGGTTCATATTCGCTTTGTACGTCCCTTTCGTACGGCTGTCACAGGTGCACCCGTACGGCGAAAACCCGCCCCCGTGCACGGTGTGCACAGGAGCGGGTTCCCGGTGTCGGGGTGGAGCTGCGGTCAGGCGGCGACGGCCACCTTCTTGTCCTCCGGCTGCTGCGGGGCGGGTGCGGCCGACGGCTTGCGGCGCATGCCCTTGAGGAGGACGACGAGTCCGGCGGTCACCACCACACCGGCGGCGACGGCCACCAGGTACAGCAGCGGGTTGCCGACCAGCGGGGCCACGAACACGCCGCCGTGCGGGGCGCGCAGGGTGTTGTCGAAGGCCATCGACAGCGCGCCGGTGACCGCGCCGCCCGCCATGGACGCGGGGATGACGCGCAGCGGGTCGGCGGCGGCGAACGGTATCGCGCCCTCGGTGATGAAGGACGCCCCGAGCACCCAGGCGGCCTTGCCGTTCTCGCGCTCGGTCTTGGTGAACAGCCTGCCGCGCACGGTGGTGGCCAGCGCCATCGCCAGCGGCGGCACCATGCCGGCGGCCATCACCGCGGCCATGACCTTGAGGTTGCCGTCGTTGGGGGTGTCGGCGATGCCGCCGATGGCGAAGGCGTACGCGACCTTGTTGAGCGGGCCGCCGAGGTCGAAGCACATCATCAGGCCGAGGATGACGCCCAATACGATCGCATTGGTACCGGACATACTGCCCAGCCAGTCGGTCAGCGCCGACTGGAGCTTCGCGATCGGTTCGCCGATGACCAGGAACATCAGGAAGCCGACCACGATCGAGGAGATCAGCGGGATCACCACGACCGGCATGATGCCGCGCAGGGCGGCCGGGATGCGCACCTTCTGGATCGCGAGGACGACCGCGCCCGCGAGCAGACCGGCGACCAGGCCGCCGAGGAAGCCCGCCTTGATGGTGACCGCGATCGAGCCGCCGACGAAGCCGGGCACGAGTCCTGGCCGGTCCGCCATGCCGTACGCGATGTAACCCGCCAGCACCGGGATCAGGAAGGCGAAGGCCAGGCCGCCGATCTGGAACAGCAGCGCCGCCCAGCTGGTGTGGTCGCCCCAGGCGAAGTGCTCCATCACGGAAGGCGCTTTGTCGATTTTGTAACCGCCGATGGCGAAGCCGAGCGCTATCAGCAGCCCGCCCGCCGCGACGAACGGCACCATGTAGCTGACGCCGCTCATCAGCCAGGTGCGGAGCTTGGCGCCGTAGCTCTCGTCGGCCTCGCCGGACTCCTCGACCGGGGTCCCCTTCGCGGGTGCTGCGGAAACGTCTCCCCTGGCGGCCTTCTCCCTGGCCTCGGCGATGAGTTCGAGGGGACGGTTGATGCCCGCCTTGACGCCGACGTCGACGGTCGGCTTCCCGGCGAAGCGCTCACGGTCCCGTACCGGCACGTCGTGGGCGAAGATCACCGCGTCGGCCGCGGCGATGACCGCCGGGTCGAGGCGGGTGAAGCCGGAGGAGCCCTGCGGCTCGACGGTGAGCTGCACGCCGTCGCCGTTGCCCGCCTGTTCGAGGGCTTCGGCGGCCATGTAGGTGTGCGCGATGCCGGTGGGACAGGAGGTGACGGCGACGATACGGAAGGGGGTTCCGGCGTCGGGGGCCTGCGGTGACACCGGGGCCGGTGCTTGCGCGGTCACCGGGGCCGGTGCTTGCGTTTCCGCCGTCACCGGTGCCGGTGCTTGCGCCGCCGGGGCCGGTGCCTCGTCGCCCCGGATCAGCGCCGCCGCCGTCTCCGGGTGGCCCACCGCCCGCAGCGCGTCCGTGAACTCCGTGTTCATCAGGTGCCGGGCCAGGCTGGAGAGGATCGTCAGGTGGGCGTCGTCGGCGCCCGCCGGGGCGGCGATCAGGAAGATCAGGTCCGCCGGGCCGTCCGTCGCCCCGAAGTCGACGCCGGAGGCGCTGCGGCCGAAGGCGAGTGTCGGCTCGGTGACGTGGGCGCTGCGGCAGTGCGGGATGCCGATGCCGCCCTCCAGGCCGGTCGGCATCTGCGCCTCCCGGGCCGCGACGTCCGCGAGGAAGCCGTCGAGGTCGGTGACCCTGCCGAGCCCCACCATCCTGCTCGCCAGCGAACGGGTCGCCTCTTGTTTGGTGTCGGCGGCCAGGTCGAGGTCGACCAGGTCCGCGGTGATCATCTGGCTCATCGCGGGCTCCTTTGCACGGATGTCACGGATGTCCGCACGGATGCGGAGGGTGCGGGAAGGGGTGCGGCAGGCTGCGGGACGTTCGGGGGTGTCATGTCGCGGGCTCCGTCAGGGTGCGGTCCAGCGGGACGTCGGCCGTCACCGTGACCGCCGCCGGGTCCAGGTCCGCCGGGGTCGGCATCACGCTGCCCGGCAGCCGTACCGCCGCCGCACCGTGCGCGACCGCCGCGGCGAGGGCCTCGGGGCCTTCGCCCCCGGCCGCCAGGAACCCGGCCAGCGAGGCGTCGCCGGCGCCGACGTTGCTCCGTACGACATCGACCGTCGCCGAGCCGAACCACGCACCGGCACCGGTGATCAGGAGCTGTCCGTCGGCGCCCAGGCTGGCCAGCACCGAGCGTGCGCCCAGGGCGCGCAGCTCTTCGGCCGCCTCGACGGCGTCCCCGACCGTCGTGAGCGGACGGCCGACGGCTTCGGCGAGTTCCTCGGCGTTCGGCTTCACCACGTCGGGGCGCTCGCGCAGGGCCGCCAGCAGGGAGGGCCCCGAGGTGTCGAGCGCGATCCGCGCCCCCGCCTCGTGCGCGCGGGCCACCAGGGCGGCGTACCACTCGGGGGCCAGGCCGCGCGGCAGGCTGCCGCAGCAGGCGATCCAGTCGGCGTCGGCGGAGTGCGCGCGCACGGTGTCGAGCAGCGCCTCGGACTCGGTGGCCGTGAGCTCGGGCCCCGCCGCGTTGATCTTGGTGAGGGCGCCGTCGGGTTCGGCGACGGAGATGTTGGAGCGGGTCTGCCCCGTCACCGGCACTGGTGCGACCGCGATGCCCTCCGCGCGCAGGAGTTCGGCGACGAGGGCGCCGGGGGCGCCGCCCAGCGGGAGGACGGCGAGGGTGTCGTGTCCGGCGGCGGCGACCGCGCGCGAGACGTTGACGCCCTTGCCGCCGGGGTCCATCCGGTCGGAGGTGGCCCGCAGCACTTCGCCCCGCATCAGGGTGGGGACCTCGTAGGTGCGGTCCAGGCTGGGGTTGGGGGTGACGGTCAGGATCATGGGGGTCACACTCGCTGTACTTCGGTTCCGGCCGCCTCGATGGCGGCGGCGTCCTCCGGGCCGAGCCCGGAGTCGGTGATCAGCAGGTCCACGTCCGCGAGGTCGCCGAACCGCGCGAAGTGCTCCTGTCCGTGCTTGGCGGAGTCGGCGAGCAGCACGACCCGGCGGGCCGAGGCGATCACCGCCCGCTTGACTGCCGCTTCGGCGAGGTCGGGGGTGGTCAGGCCGTGACGTACGGAGAATCCGTTGGCGCCGAGGAGGACGACGTCGGCGCGGATCTCGCCGTACGCGCGCAGGGCCCAGGCGTCGACGGCGGCCCGCGTGCGGTGGCGGACCCGGCCGCCGACCAGGTGGAGGTCTATCCCCGGGTGGTCGGCGAGGCGGGCGGCGACCGGCAGGGAGTGCGTGACGACGGTCAGGCCGCACTCCAGGGGGAACAGCGCGGCGAGCCGGGCCGTCGTCGTACCGGCGTCGAGGACGACGCTGCCCTCGGTGGGCAGTTCGGCGGTCGCGGCCTGCGCGATGCGGTCCTTCTCGTCGGCGGCGGCGCTCTCGCGCTCGGCGAGGTCGGGTTCGAAGTCGAGCCGTCCGGCCGGGATGGCGCCGCCGTGCACCCGGCGCAGGAGTCCTGCCCGGTCGAGGGCCTTGAGGTCGCGGCGGACGGTTTCGGCGGTGACCTGGAAGGTGTCGGCGAGGGAGAGGACGTCGACGCGGCCGCCCTCGCGGGCGAGGCGGAGGATTTCCTGCTGGCGCTCGGGTGCGTACATGGGGGGTTACGTCCGTTCGATGCCCGAACTTGTGGTTTCTCCGGCAGGGTACGCCCGATGGGGGGCATAAGTAAACACAAGTGGGCTTCGTTCGGGCATGAACGGGCTTTCTTCCCGAAGCGAAAGGGGCGGGTTCGGGGTCTCCTGCCTGAGCAAGAGAGGCCCCGGACCCGCCCCTTTCCCTAAAGCGCCTGCCGCGCGGCTTGCACGGTTCCCTGCGGGTACGTCGTGGTTGCTCGCGCCCACGCGGTGGAGCCGCACATCGACACAGCCCCGCGCCCCTAAAGGGGCGTCAGGCCGTCAGGGCGGGCTCCTTGTGGAGGTCGTCGGCCGGGGCGGCGGGCTCGGGAGCCGTGTGGCCCGCGGTCTTTTTCGGCAGGGCGAACATCAGGAGGAAGATCACCAGGAGGACGCCGACGACCCAGCCCAGTGCGCTCTGGAACGCGTCCACGTACGCCGGTCCGATCGCGCTCTTGGCGCCCTTCGCCAGCTCCAGCTTGTCGTCGATGACACCGAAGAAGACCACCGACACCAGGCCGATGCCGAACGCGTTGCCGGTCTGCCCGGTCGTGTTGATCAGGCCCGACGCCGAGCCCGCGTGCTCCTTGGGCACCTCGGACAGCACCGCGTCGGTGAGCGGCGCGACGATCAGTCCCATGCCGAGACCCATCACGATCAGCGGCAGCGCCATCTGCCAGGAGGAGATGCCCGCACCGTAGTGGTTCGCCTCCCAGATGTAGAGCAGCAGACCGGTCGCCATGGTGAGCGCGCCCGTCTGGAGCACCTTGCGCCCGAAGCGCGGCACCAGCTTCTGCACGGAGATGCCCGCCGCCACCGAGACCGCGATGGAGAAGGGGATGCCGGTGACACCCGCGCGCAGCGCGCTCCAGCCGAGCCCGATCTGCATGTACAGCGTCCACACCATGAAGAAGATGCCGCTGAAGACACCGAAGGTCAGCTGTACGGCGATACCCGCGGCGAAGCTCTTCACCCTGAACAGCGACAGCTCCACCAGCGGCGACCCGTCGCGCCGGGTCTTCCACTTCTCGTACGCGACGAACACGGCCAGGATCACCAGGCTGCCCGCCATCGACAGGTAGCCCCACAGCGGCCAGTCCAGCTCGCGGCCCCGGGTCAGCGGGTAAATCAGTGCGAGCAGGCCCAGCACCACCAGGGCGACACCCGGCAGGTCCAGCTTCAGCGCGCGCGGCGCCTTGGACTCGGTGATGAACTTGGCGCCCAGGATCAGCCCGGCGATGCCGACAGGCAGGTTGATCAGGAAGATCGGGCGCCATTCGAGGCCGAAGAGGTTCCACTCGGTGAGCAGCGCGCCCAGCAGCGGGCCGGTCACCGCACCGAGGCCGACGATCGCACCGAACAGGCCGAAGACCTTGCCGCGCTCGTGCGCCGGGAAGGTGGCGTGCACGATGGACAGCACCTGCGGGACCATCAGCGCCGCCGTCGCACCCTGGAGGATGCGGGAGGCGACCAGCACGTCCGGGTTCGCGGCGAAGCCGCAGAGCGCGGAGGCGAGGGTGAAGCCGCCGATGCCGATGAGGAACAGCCGCTTGCGCCCGTAGATGTCACCCAGCCGCCCGCCGGTGATCAGCCCGGCGGCGAACGCCAGCGCGTAACCGGCGGTGATCCACTGGATGGCGCTGAAGGTCGCGCCCAGGCTGCCCTGGATGCTCGGGATGGCGATGTTGACGATCGTGACGTCGACCAGGTCCATGAAGGCGGCGGTCATCACGATGGCGAGCGCGAACCAGCGACGGCGGTCGCCGGACGCGGTTACCTCGGTGACGGGTGCTGCGGCAGATATCGGAGACGCTGCGGGAGTCCCCGACGGGGGTGCTGATGTCATGTCGAAGACGTTAGTCCCCATGTAGGACACACTGTGTCCCACATCCCCCGCATCCTGGGTGTTATGACCGACACACCGGCACGGCTGCTGCAACTGCTCTCGCTGCTCCAGACGCCCCGCGAATGGCCGGGCAGCGAACTCGCCGACCGTCTCGACGTCTCGCGCCGCACCGTGCGCAGGGACATCGACCGGCTCCGCGACCTGGGATATCCGGTGCAGGCGACGATGGGCGCGGAGGGCGGGTACCGCCTGGTCGCGGGCAAGGCGATGCCGCCCCTGGTGCTCGACGACGAGGAGGCGGTGGCGATCGCGGTGGGCCTGCGGGCCGGCGCCGGGCACGCCGTCGAGGGCATCGAGGAGGCGTCGGTACGGGCGCTCGCCAAGCTGGAGCAGGTGCTGCCGTCCAGGCTGCGCCACCAGGTCTCGGCGCTCCAGGCCGCGACGGTTCCGCTGACCAGCGGCGACGGGGCGAGCATCGACCCGCAGACGCTGACCGTGATGGCGGGGGCGGCGGCCGGGCAGGAGCGGCTGCGGTTCGCCTACCGCTCCGGCGACGGCACGGCCACCAAGCGCCTGGTCGAGCCGCACCGGCTGGTCAGCACGGGACGCCGCTGGTACCTCGTCGCATACGACATCGACCGCGAGGACTGGCGGACGTTCCGGGTGGACCGGGTGAGCGAGCCGTTCGCGACGGGGGCGCGGTTCGTGCCGAGGGGGCTGCCGACGGGGAACGCGGCGGACTTCCTGCGGCAGTCGATGAAGGCCTTGGGCGGTGCGGGCCGGAACGAGCCGTTCCGGCTGGTGGCGACGTTCGAGGCCCCTGCCGCCTTCGTCGCGGCGCGGCTGCCGCACGCGATGGGGGCTCCGGTCCCCACCGGCGAGAACACCTGCCGCCTGGAGGTGGAGCTGGGCGACTCGCCGGAGTGGGTGGGGCTGCGGCTGGCCCTGGTGGACTGCGAGTTCACCGTCGAGGAGCCGCCCGCGCTGGTGGAGTACCTGGCGTCGCTGGGCGCGCGGATCGGGCGGGCGGTCGGCCCGGTGACGTGACACCGCTTGGCGGGGAGCCGCGGACTCGACGTGGTGAACCGCGGACTCGACGTGGTGAACCGCGGACTCGACGTGGTGAACCGCGGACTCGACGTGGTGAACCGCGGACTCGACGTGGTGAACCGCGGACTCGACGTGGTGAACCGCGGACTCGACGTGGTGAACCGCGGACTCGACGTGGTGAACCGCGGACTCGACGTGGTGAACCGCGGACTCGACGTGGTGAACCGCGGACTCGGCGTGGTGAACCGCGGACTCG
>NZ_JBIUXN010000012.1:266724-289484 GCF_044744005.1 Streptomyces sp. NPDC087440
ACCGCGGACTCGACGTGGTGAACCGCGGACTCGACGTGGTGAACCGCGGACTCGACGTGGTGAACCGCGGACTCGACGTGGTGAACCGCGGACTCGGCGTGGTGAACCGCGGACTCGGCGTGGTGAGCCGCGGACTCGGCTTGATGGGGAGCCCCGGCGCTCGGGGGGAGATGCGCCGGGGCTTCGTCCCGGGAAGGACCCGGCGGCCGGGGTGGGTGGTGGCCGCCGCGTCGTGGTCTGTGCCGTACGCCCGCACCGCCGTCCCGAAGACGGCGTGCGGCGTACGGAGGGGCTTGCGGACGGGGCCTGCGGACAGGGCCTGCGGACGGGGCTTACGCCGCCGCGTCGAAGCCCGTGTCGTGGGCCATCTTCTTCAGCTCCAGCAGCGCGTGCTTCTCGATCTGGCGGATACGCTCGCGGGTGAGGCCGTGCTCCTTGCCGACCTCGGTGAGCGTGCGCTCCCGGCCGTCCTCGATGCCGTACCGCATGCGGATGATCGAGGCCGTGCGCTGGTCGAGCTTGCCTATGAGGTCTTCCAGCTCCTCGCTGCGCAGCATGGAGAGCACCGACTGCTCGGGCGAGACCGCGGAGGTGTCCTCCAGGAGGTCGCCGAACTGGGTCTCGCCACCGTCGTCGACCGGCATGTTCAGCGAGACCGGGTCGCGGGCCCAGTCGAGCACGTCGCTGATGCGCTGCGTCTTGGCGTCGAGCTCCTTGGCGATCTCCTCGTGCTCGGGATCGCGGCCGTTCTCCCGGTTGAACTCGCGCTGGACGCGGCGGATACGGCCGAGCTCCTCGACCAGGTGCACGGGCAGGCGGATGGTGCGCGACTGGTCGGCGATCGAGCGGGTGATGGCCTGGCGGATCCACCAGGTCGCGTACGTGGAGAACTTGAAGCCCTTGGCGTAGTCGAACTTCTCGACGGCGCGCACCAGGCCCGCGTTGCCCTCCTGGATGAGGTCGAGCAGGGGGAGGCCGCTGCGCGGGTAGCGGCGGGCGACGGCCACGACCAGGCGCAGGTTGGACCGGATGAACAGGTCCTTGGCCCGCTCCCCCGCCTCGTAGAGCGCTTCCAGCTCTTCGCGGGAAGCGACACCCGCCTCCTTGGAGTCCTCCACCTCGCCGTCGAGTATCTGGCGTGCGTACACACCGGCCTCGATGGTCTGGGACAGCTCGACTTCCTTGGCGGCGTCGAGCAGGGGCGTCCGTGCTATCTCGTCGAGGTACATGCCGACCAGGTCGCGGTCGGCGATCTCCCCGCCTACGGCGCGAACACTGCTGGCCCTGGTCGATCCGGTCGAGGACCGACGGGCGACGGCACGGGTTGCCATGCGGGTGCTCCCTTGCGTGTGTAGGTCGCTGGTGTGGCTGTGGCTGCCGGGACTCTTTCCGGGTTCCCTGCTTCCACCCGATCCAACGGCTGGAATCCGGACAGAATTCCCCTCACCGGCACTCAATTTCGTGATCTTGCAGTACCCTGTCGCCCCATTAAGGAGGAATCTTGGCTCAAATCACCACAGAAGTGCAGGTCAGAGCGGGTGTGGAGGCTGATCTGGAGGGTCTCACCGACCTTTACAACCACTTCATCAGTGAGACGTCGATCACCTTCGACACGGCCCCTTTCACGCCCGAGGGGCGCCGCCCGTGGCTGCTCTCCCACCCTGAAGACGGCCCCCACCGTCTGATGGTTGCTCGCGATGTCCGGAGTGCCCGAATTCTGGGTTACGCGACCAGCAGCCCGTTCCGCCCGAAGGCCGCCTACGGCACCTCCGTCGAGACGACGGTCTACTGCGCACCCGACGCCGGCGGCCGAGGCATCGGCACGCTCCTGTACGACGCGCTGTTCGCCGCGCTCGCCAAGGAGGACGTGCACCGCGCGTACGCGGGCATCACCCGGCCCAACGAGGCCTCCGCCCGGCTGCACGCGCGCTTCGGCTTCACACAGGTGGGACTGTTTCGCGAAGTGGGCCGCAAGTTCGACCGGTACTGGGACGTCGCCTGGTACGAGAAGGACCTGACCGGCGCGGACGCACTCAAGGACCCGTCCGAGGACCCGGGCGCGGACACGCCCCCGGTCGCAGGCCTCGTCGGTCCTGCGGACTAGGGCCCCCGCCCGTTACGGAGTTCCGGTGGTGGGCCTACTGTCCGGCGCATGGACACCACGGGGATCTACGACGAAGCACTGACGCGGCTGCACTCCTGCGGGCCGGAGCGGCTGGGGCGGCTCACCAATCACGCGCCGATGGCCGTCGAGGCGCTCGCCGCGCACGGGCGGGCGGCGGACGTGCACCGCTGGCTCGACGTGTACGCGGCCAAGCTGGAGGAGTTTCCCTCCGCCCACGCGCGGGTGACGGACGAGAACTGGGCCGAGGCACTGGGCGACCCGCGCCGGGCGGCGGACTGGATCGCGTACTTCGAGCGGCTGCTCGCCGAGCGCCCCTGGCGCGACGTGCTCGCCCAGTGGTGGCCGCGGCTGCTGCCGGGGATGTACGGCGGCTCCACGCATCCGGTGATCCGGGTCGGGCACGCGGTGCGCGGGCTGCTGGCGCAGGAGGGGTCGCCCCGGCTGGCCGAGCTGGCGCACGGGCTCGGCTACTGGGCCGCCCGCCACCACAGGGCCCCCGAGGTCGAGCCGGTGCCGGGCGCGGTGAGCGCCGCCGGGGCGCTGGACGCCGTACCGGCGATAGAGGTACGGGACGGGGGCTTCCCGCAGCGGCTGGCGCGGGTGTCGCGGCTGCCGGTGTGGGCGGCCGCTCCCGGGACACCTCAAGAGGCGCGCGAAAAGCTGACGGAGCTGGTGCGCGCGGCCGTGCACCGGTACGCCACGCACGGGCACGGCGAGGAGACCATGCTGGTGCACGCCTCGACCGCCCCCAACGCGGTGCTGCGCGTCCTGCCCGCGCTGCCGCAGGCGCTGTGGACGCCGAGCCTGCACGCGGCCTGGACGGCGTCCGCGGCGGTCACCGCGATGTACGCGCCCCACGAGGCGGTCGCGTACCGGGCCCGGGCGCGGGGGCTGGCACCGGAGGAGGTGTTCGAGCGGGCCGCAGCGCACGGTGACGAGCACGTGGTGAAGTTCGCCGACACCGCGCTGGACGTCGGTGACGAGCACGCCCTGTCGTCCGCCCTGTACGCCGTGGAGATCAGCGCGCCTCTGGTCGCCTGACGCCAGTGCCAGTGCCGGTGCCGGTGCCGGTGCCGGTGACAGTCACGATCACCGTCACCGTCACCCGAACTGGAAGGAGCGCTTCGCCAGCCCCATCCAGAAGCCGTCGATGACGCTGCGCCCGCTGCCGAGCTCCCCCTCGGCGGCGCCCAGCGTCACGAACAGGGGGGCGAAGTGCTCGGTGCGAGGGTGCGCGAGACGGCCCGCCGGGGCCTTGTGCTCGAAGTCGAGCAGGCCGTCCACGTCGCCCGCGGCCAGCGCCCGCCGTCCCCAGTCGTCGAACTCCGCCGACCAGTTCGGCACACCGGGGCCGGTGTGCCGAAGTGCCGCCAGGTTGTGGGTGAAGAAGCCGCTGCCGACGATCAGTACGCCCTCGTCCCGCAGGGGTGCCAGCTTGCGCCCGATGTCCATGAGCTTCTGCGGGTCCAGCGTGGGCATCGACACCTGGAGCACGGGGATGTCCGCGCCGGGAAACATCTCCACGAGGGGGACGTACGCACCGTGGTCCAACCCCCGATCGGGTACGTCCTGGACCGGCGTCCCCGCACCGCGCAGCAGCCCGCGCACCGCTCGCGCCAGTGCCGGTGCGCCCGGGGCCGCGTACTGGACCGCGTAGTAGTGCTCGGGGAAGCCCCAGAAGTCGTACACGAGCGGCACCGTCTCGGTGGCCCCCAGCGCCAGCGGTGCCTCCTCCCAGTGGGCGGAGACGACCAGAATGGCCGTGGGCCGGGGCAGGTCGGCGGACCAGGCGGCCAGTTCGGCCGGCCAGAGGGGATCATCTGCGAGCGGCGGCGCTCCATGGCTGAGATAGAGGGCGGGCATGCGCTCCGATGTGGCCACCATGGCTGATCTCCGGTCTGTCGGGCCAACGTCATCACGCTTGAACTTTCAAGCGTTACTGCACGAGCCTAACGCGAGCTAGTTTAAGTTTCAATGAGAGGCTTTACAGTGGAGCGCATGAGCACCAAGAAGAACGCGGCCCGCACCGAGGCGCCCTCCGCCGAGCCGCGCTGGCTCACCGAGGAGGAGCAGCGCGTCTGGCGCGCGTACATCCATGCCACCACGCTCCTCGACGACACGCTCGACCGCCAGCTCCAGCGCGACGCGGGCATGCCGCACATGTACTACGGGCTGCTGGTGCAGCTCGCCCAGGCGCCCGGCCGCAAGCTGCGGATGACGGAGCTGGCGAAGAACGCGAAGATCACCCGCTCCCGGCTCTCGCACGCGGTGGCCCGGCTGGAGAAGAACGGCTGGGTGCGCCGCCAGGACTGCCCCTCCGACAAGCGCGGGCAGAACGCCTTCCTCACGGACGAGGGGTTCGAGGTCCTCAAGGAGGCCGCGCCGGGACACGTGTCACTCGTACGAAAAGCCATGTTCGACCGCCTCAGCGAGGAACAGGTGCAGCAGCTCGGCGAGATCATGTGCGTGATCGCCGACGGGCTGGAGCCGACGGGCACGGGCGCGGACCTGCCCTGGCTGCGCTGAGCCGGGGCACGGGTCTGCCGCTGAGCCGGGGCACAGGTCTGCCCCGGTCCCACTGACCGTCACAGCAGCGGAACCGGGGCAGGGTCGGCGGGGGCCGTCGGGTCAGTGCGCGACGACCGGGATGCGCACCTCGTCCTCCGCGCCCGCACCGTCGCCGGAGGACACCGACGTGGTGCCCGGGCGCCCGGTGGTGATGAGGGTGAACGCGATGCCCGCGGAGATCACCAGGATGCCGACCGCCCACCAGATGGCGCTGGCGTAACCGTGCACCATGGCCTGCGCCTGGAGCAGCTGCTCGTTGGTGGCACCGGCCTTGTTGGCCGCGATGTACGCCGTGGTGGCGCTCGCCGCGATGGTGTTCAGCAGGGCGGTGCCGATCGCGCCGCCCACCTGCTGCGAGGTGTTCACCATGGCGGAGGCGACACCCGCGTCGCGGGCCTCGACGCCGTGCGTGGCGAGCGACATGGCCGGCATGAACGCCGTACCCATGCCGAGACCGAGCAGCAGCTGCGCGGGCAGGATCAGACCGGCGTACGAGGAACCGATCTCCAGCTGGGTGAGCAGCAGCATGCCGAGCGCGGCGAGCAGGAAGCCGGGGCCCATCAGCAGGCGCGGCGGCACCCGGGTCATCAGGCGGGCGCCGATCTGGGTGGAGCCCGTGATCATGCCCGCGATCATCGGCAGGAAGGCGAAGCCGGTCATGACGGGCGAGTAGCCCTTCACGATCTGCAGGTAGTACGTGAGGAACAGGAACAGGCCGAACATGGAGATGACGGCGAGCCCCAGCGAGGCGTAGACGCCGCCGCGGTTGCGCTCCAGCAGGACGCGCAGCGGCAGCAGCGGGTGCTTCACCCGTGCCTCGACGGCCACGAAGGCGGCCAGCAGGACGATCGCGGCGGCGAACAGGCCGAGCGTGGAGCCGGCCAGCCAGCCGTCGCCCTCGGCGCGCGTGAAGCCGTACACGAGGGAGACCAGACCGAGGGTGGAGAGCAGCACGCCCGGGATGTCGAGCGGGGCGCGGTTGCGGCCGCCCGCGGGCTCACGGATGAAGAGGTACGCGCCTGCGGCGGCGACCACCGCGAAGGGGATGTTGACGAAGAAGGTCCAGCGCCAGTTCAGGTACTCGGTGAGGAAGCCGCCCAGGATCAGGCCGACCGCGCCGCCACCGCCGGCGATGGCACCGAAGATGCCGAACGCCTTGGCGCGCTCCTTCATGTCGGTGAAGGTCACCGCGAGGAGGGAGAGCGCGGCGGGCGCCAGGAGGGCGCCGAAGACGCCCTGGAGGGCGCGGGAGCCGAGCATCATGGCCTCGCCGGTCGCGGCGCCGCCGAGGGCGGAGGCGGCCGCGAAGCCGATCAGGCCCACCAGGAAGGTGCGCTTGCGGCCCCACAGGTCGGCGATGCGTCCGCCGAAGAGCAGCAGGCCGCCGAAGGCGAGGGCGTAGGCGGTGATGACCCATTGCCGGTTGGCGTCGGAGATGCCGAGGTCCTGCTGGGCGGACGGCAGCGCGATGTTCACGATCGTCGCGTCCAGGACCACCATCAGCTGGGCGAGCGCGATGAAGACGAGCGCCTTCCAGCGGTTGGGATCGGGTATGGACTCAGCCTTGAGGGACGGGTTGAGGTCTGTTTTCGGCATGGGAGGAGCCACCTAGGGATGCGAAAGGCAAGAAAACGGGCGTAAGCCGCGCTGGTGCGCGCAGTCAGCTACTGGGGTCGGCGGAGGTCTTCCAGGGTTGCCGCGCTGCCCGGCAGTTCGGAGCGTGCGGGCGCTTCGAGGCCGTCGAGGAACAGCTGCAGATGGCGGTGGACGAACTGGTCGAAGTTCACGCAGCCGCCGCTTCCGGGCAGCGGGCGGGTGAGCTGGGACAGCGCCACCATGAGGTCTCCGACGGCGACGTCGGCGCGGAGACGGCCGGCCTTCCTGGCCCGGCCCATGAGGTCTTCGACCGCCGCTTCGAGGCGCTCGCGCCCGGCGAGCAGGTCCGCGTGGTTCTTGTCGAAGCCCTCAGACAGCATGGGGCACAAAGCCCCGATCCGCTCGTCGGCGGCCTCGTGGACGAAGCGCCGCAGGGCGGCGAAGGGATCGCCGCCGTCTTCGGAGGCCGCGTGCGCCGCGGTTTCGGCGCGTTCGGCGACCCGGGACAGCACGGACAGCACGACCTCGTGGACGAGGTCGGCGCGCTCCGGGAAGTGCCGGTAGAGCGTGGCGTTGCCGATCACCGCGCGGCGGGCGATCTCGTCGAACGGGACGTCCGGCCCGTGCTCGACGAACATCTCGCGGGCCGCCGCGACGATCCGCTCCCTGTTGCGCAGGGCGTCGGCGCGCGGACGCGTGGCGCTGCGCCCTGCGGGTGCTGTGGTTCGGCTCGACACTGCGGCTCTCCTCACTGCTTCCAGGACGGGGTTCAGGTCCGCACTGTTTGCGAAACGGGGGACAGTTCCCCACTTCCTGCGGACACAGTTCCAAACGGGGATTCGGTCCCCGGTTATTTCCACCTGCGCATGTGACCTGAGTCACAAGCTGCCCCACCTTCGGCCCACCCGACGCGCGCCCCCGCACCCCCCGCCGGAGGGTGGGCAAACAGGAGCAGTCGGGACTGTCCGGACGGAACGGACAGGGCTGCGTGGAGCGGAAGGCGATTCCCATGCAGCAGCCGCGCCCCCGCCCCGGCATATCCGGCGGCCCCCTCCCCAGCGAGGGCCACCGCCCGCCGGGCCGCCCCGGCAGGGTTCGCAGGGGCCCGCGCCGCGCGCTCACCCTCGCCGCCCTGGCGGCCCTCAGCCTCGCTGCCGTGACCTCGGCGAGCACCCCCCTCGGCGACACCGGCCGGGCCTCGGCGGGACCGGCCGGAACGCTCCGCGCGGGCGAGGGGAGGACCGTACGGGCACAGACGCAGCCCGAGGGCCCGCCGGGGTCGCCGGAGGCCGTGGAGGCGGCCGTGCAGCCGTGCCGCATCGCGGGCACCCGGGGCGTGCAGATGTCGGAGGGCATGCCCACCCCGACCGGTTACACCCGCTCCACCGGCGAGGTCCGCGCCCTCAACCTGATGATCGACTTCTCGGACGCGCCCGGTCGGGGCCGGGCCCTGGACCGCTTCCAGGAGTTCGCGCCGCAGACCGCCGCCTGGTTCGAGACCAGCAGCTACGGGCGGCTGCGGTACACCCCCGAGGCGCCGGTCGCCGACTGGCTGCGGATGCCGCTGCCGTTCGCCGAGTACGGGATAGAGCGCGGCGCGCCCTTCGAGCCCGGCTACCAGCAGCTGGTGCAGGACATCGTCACCACGGCGGACCCCCAGGTGGACTTCTCCGCCTACGACCTGGTGAACATCCTGGTCACCCCGAACGCGGGCCCCTCCGCCCTGGAGACCGTCCTGTCGGTGACCTTCTCCGGCAACCACGAGGCACCGGTCGCGGACGGCGTGCCGCTGGCCAACACCTCGTTCGTCTACAGCCGTCAGGACGACGGCTCCGGTTCGTACGCGGAGACCGGCTTCCGGGTGCTGCCGCACGAGAACGGCCACGTCTTCGGGCTGCCGGACCTGTACACCACCGACGGCGGCGCCTCCGTCGGGCACTGGGACATCATGTCCGAGGACTGGGGGGCCAACAACGACCTGCTGGGCTGGCACAAGTGGAAGCTGGGCTGGCTGGACGCCCGGCAGGTCGGCTGTGCGTCCCGCCCCGGCCGCACCGAGTTCACCCTGGCCCCGCTGGCCTCCCCCACCGGCGACCGCAAGCTGGCGTTCGTGCCCCTCGACGACACCTCCGGGTACGCGATCGAGGTGCGCACCCGGGCCGGGAACGACGACGCGGTGTGCAAGCCCGGCGTGCTGATCTACCGGGTGGACGCCGACGTGGACACCGGCAACGGGCCCATCACCGTCGCCGACAGCGAGCGCGACAGCGGTGGCTGCACCCGCCGCCCCAACGTCCACCTGGAGCTCTCGGACGCCCCCTACGAGCCCGGTACGTCCTTCACCGACCGGGAGAGGCGGGTGCGCGTCGACGTCCTGGACAGCGACGAGTCGGGCAACCACCGGGTGCGTATCACGCGGAGGTGAGCCCTCCCGGTACGCCCCGCAGTCCCACCCGCAGGGCTCCCGGCACGCCCCGCCGTGTCACGCGGAGGTGATCCCCGGCACCGGGACCGTCTGCAGCGTCGCGTCCGGTGCCAGGCGGGCCAGCAGGGTGCCTCCCGAGGAGTCCGTCGCGAGGGTCGCCGCCCCCACCACCGTGCCGGTGACCGTGGACCAGCGCGGTGCCTCGGTGCCGCCCAGGGTGGCCAGGCTGGTGGCGCCGTCGTTGTTGCGGGCGGCGAGCAGCACACTGCCGTCCGGCTCCTCGTGCAGGGCGAGCACCCCGTAGCCGCGGGCCAGCAGTCCGGTGCGCAGCGGGGTCCACGTCTTCCCGTCGGCGGACAGCCGGTACGTCAGCGGCTCGGCCGTGCCGCCCGCGCGGTACGCCAGCAGCACGGTGCCGTCCGGGCGCGCCAGGGCGGTCGGCGGGTCGGCCGGCACCGGAAGCCCGGTCGCCACGAACGTCACGGGCCCCTTGGCGCGCTCCTGCCGCCAGTGGTGCACCGTGCCGTGGGAGCTGCCGAAGACGTGCACGCGCCCCGCCTTGTCGGTGACGGCGCACAGCCCCTCCTGCACATCGGCGCCGCCGAGGTCCTTCCAGGGGCTCCAGGTGCCGTCGGCGCCGCGCGTGCGGCAGGACACGCCCTTGGCCCAGTTCCGTACGAACAGCCAGACCGTGCCGTCGCCCGCGGTGGCCACCACGGGTGTGCCGACGCGGCGGCCGCGCCCCGGGTCCCTCTCCGGGTTGCCGAGGGACACCCAGGCGCCGAACGGGCCGCCCTTGCGCTTCTGCGCCGCCGTGACGATCTCCCGGCGGTTGTCCTTGGCCTTGGCGCCCAGCTCGGCGATGCGCGTCCCGTAGAGCTGCCTGCGGCCGTCCTTGTCCTGGGAGACCGTCAGCCCCGGCTGCAGGCCGTCGCCGCCGAGCAGGCGCGGCGCGGACCAGGTGCCCTCGACGGCATCCTCCTGCTGCCACACGGCGGCCTGCCCGGACAGGACCGCGAAGGCGCTCAGGGCGCCGTCCGCGTCCTGGAGCAGCCGGGGTGCGGCGGTGGGGTGCCGGTGGGAGGTGCGCTGCACCCAGCCGGTGCCCCGGGAGCGGCCCCGGCCGACGTCGTAGTCGCCGCATCCGGCGACGAAGTCGCAGCCCTCGGGGGTGCCGCCGTAGGCGTTCAGGGCGTTCACCTTGCCGCCGATGACGCGGCGCGGCAGGTTGTGCGGCCAGCGCTCGTTGTAGTAGCCGCGGTAGGAGACGACCGCGCAGGGTGTTCCCTTGCGCTTCTTGAGGTGCCGGGTGAGGGCAGCCTGGGTGAAGAGGGCGGCGACGGTGTGGTCGGGGTGGTCGGAGTAGCCGGGCTGGTCGTGGTGGAGCCGGTGCAGGGCGTCGTGGACCTGCCGGTCGGGGTCGGCGTCCAGCATCCGTACGAGCGTGGGTTCGTGACGGTCCATGAGGTGCGCGAGCGCGTCGATCAGCGAGGCACGGGTGACGCGGGAGGGGTCGGTCACCGGGGAGCCGGTGCTCACCAGGGTGCTGCTGACCAGGTCCGGGTCGAGCCACATCTTCGGCAGGGTCTGGTTGCCGGGGCGGGGGCCGCCGGGCCCGTGCTGGCGCACGCCCAGGAAGACCAGCTGGACACCGTCGTGGTGGTCGAGGGTGTTGGTCTCCACGCGCATCCCGCCGGGCAGTTCCTCGGCGCGGGAGGTCCACGGGGCCTGGGGGTCGCCGGTCGCCATGTACGCGTACGCCTGGCGCAGTCCCTGGCGGCGGGAGCCCGCGTAGCCGGGGACGTCGACCTTGGCCTGGGACTTGGGGGTGCCGGGGACCCGGTTGCGGCCGACGCTCTCGCCGCAGTTGAGGTAGACGCTGACGACGGTGTCGTTGTCGTTCAGGGACTGCTGGGTCTCCGGGTTCATGAAGTACAGGTCGTCGTCCGGGTGGGCGAGCACCTGGAGCACCCGGGTGCCGCTCTTGCCGTCCTCGGTGGGCTGCACGGCAGAGCGCGGTACGGGCTGCTTGTCGGCGAGGTGTGCGCCCGGCACGTCGGAGGGCGGGGGCCCGACGGACGTACGGGAGGTGCAGCCGACCGCGGTGGCCGCGACGGCGAGGCCGGCCACGACGGCACGACGGGAGGGCAGAGGGCGCACGGTGTCTCTCTAGCGGACGGGCCGGAGGGGGCGGCCGGGCGGGCCCCTCAGGGCTCCGCTCGACCGGCCTCCGGGTGAAGGAACGATTCAGCCGGATGGCAGCTCGTACCGGCTGGCAACCGGGAAGTACGTCTCCAGGAACGGGCGCAGCAGGGCGTTGCTGCGTGCCAGGTCCGCTTCCGTGGAGAGGGTGTCGTTGAGGCAGAACGCGGCCTTGTCCCGGTCGAGGAGCAGCCGGTCGAGGCGGTTGGCGGCGTTGGGCTTGGAGACGTCGATGTAGGAGTACTCGATGTCGCTGGGCAGCGCGCGCCGGGTGTGGAAGGCGTAGTAGTGGTACAGCGACGACGGGATGGCGATGTCGCTGCTGCTGCGGAAGCGCTGGGCGGCGGTCTGCCGGTGCTGCTCGGCGAACTCCGTCTCGATCTCCGCGAGGACGGTGCGCGACAGCGCGTGCGGGACGTGCCGCATCTTGCCGACGGGGGTGGTGCCGAAGCGCTCCTCTATGAGGGCGCGGTTGTTCTTCCCGGCGATGGAGACGGGGACGTCGTCCGGGCCGGGCGGGCCCAGGGGCACCAGTGCCGGTGACGGGAAGAACTTGGTGAGCCCGTTGGAGAGGAAGAAGTCCTGGGGGGACGCCTCCTCGCCGAGGAAGACGTCGTCGTTGAAGTAGAGGAAGTGCTCGGCGAGCCCCTCGATGCGGTGCAGCTGGCTCTCGATGGCGTGCGAGTTGAACGTGGGCAGCACCGAGGGGTCGCGGAAGATCTCGCGGTGGCTGACCACCTTGAGGCCCGGCTGCGAGGTGTCCAGCCACGCGGGGGTCTGGTCGTCGGTGACGAGGTGGATGGTGCGCACCCAGGGGGCGTACATCTCCAGGGAGCGCAGGGAGTAGCGCAGTTCCTCGTGGTCGGCGTACCGGGCGGCGTTGGCGGCCTCCTCGTGGTACGAGGCGCCCGAGACGGAGGCGCGGCGCTCCAGCCAGGCGGGGTCGGAGCCGTCCACCCAGGTGTAGACGACGTCGACGGGGAAGGGGATGTCGTCGGGCAGGACGGTGACGAACTCCTCGCGGGTGCGCACCGTCAGGGGCGACGCGTCCCGCGTGCCGTGCGGCGCGGTGAAGGTCGCGACGGGCACCCGGACCGGCTCGGCCACGACGGGCACCGACTCGGTGACGGCGTTGCGGCGCTGCACGGGGGCGGTCAGCCGGTCGTCGGTCTCCCGCGTCCAGAACTCGATCTCGCAGCCGCTCTCGGGGCCCAGGACCAGGCGGCGGGTGGCGTCGGTGCGGTACCAGAACAGGTGCACCGAGGCGGCACTCTCGTAGCGGCGCCAGCCCGCGCCCCGGTAGGCGGGGGCGACGCGCGGCTTGTCGTCGCCGTGGGCGCCGAAGTAGCCGGGGCGGGTGTGGCACAGCTCCTGGAGGACTTCCAGGGTGCGGCCCCGGTCCACGGCGGAGACGGCGACGGTGGTGGTGGCGCTCTGGCTGCCCCGGACGCAGAAGTAGTCGATGTCCGCGCCCTCCAGGGCGGCGGTGACGGCCGTGAGGTTGGCTCTGCGGGCCGTCTGGGGGGAGAGCCGCTCCTCGGTGAAGGCGATGCGCGGGCGGCCGTCCACGGTGACGACGGCGCCGCCGGAGGAGGCGATCAGGGGCCGGTGCTGGACACCGAGGCGGGCGTTGCGGGCCTGGCGGACGCTCTGCACGACGGTGGCGGCGCTGACGGCCTTCTTGATGCCGCGGCGCATCTCGGGCGAGTACCGGCCGGCTATCGCACGCCGCAGCCGCATGGGGGTGACCTTGCGGTACGCGGCGATCAGCGGGGACGCCTCGGTGTTCACGGCGCCGGACGCGCGCGCGGCGGGCCTGCCGCCGGAGACACCGGCGCCGGTGATGGTGACGGTGGACGCACCGGTGCCGGTGGTGGCGGACGCACCGGTGCCGGTGCCCGTGCCCGCGCCGCTGTCGGTGCCGCCGGACGCGGCCCGGGGCGCGTCGGCGTCATCGGTCGCGGCTGTCGGTACGGAGGGGCCCACGCCCTGCCGCACGGTCGCCTTCGCGTCCTCGATCTGCTTCATTTCCCTCGCCCGCCCTTGATGATCCGGGACCGGTACCCGCCCCATTCACCTAAACTTTACAAACGCAACAGCCAACACACTCCCGCCGGACCCCTCTCATCAATGAGGACAGAGGGAATTCAGAGGAAGTTCGCTCCCCGGCCACAGAGTGGCGTCGATCACACTCCCGTTTCCGGGAGTTGGGCCACTTCCCGGGATTTGCCGCATCGCGCAAGCAGTTGGCAGGATGCCGGGGCCCCGGACCGCCCAGCGGCCAACAGAGAGATGGACATCACCGTGAGTGACGATTTCGTGAGCGGCTCATGAACGACGCACTGCTCTCGCAGGCCGTCAAGGCGGTCTCCCGCGCCCGGCGCACCGCGGGCCGCGTCCGCCGCCGTGTGGAGCGCATCAACACGGTTCCGGCGCTGGGAGCCCGGGTCGGCGCCCGACCGACGCTGTCTCCCGTGCATCTCTCGCTGCTCTCCGGACGCACCCTCAACCTGGCCGTCCGCTGCCCCTCCCCCGGCACTCCGCCGGAGCAGGCCCGGCTCGTATTCGAGCACCGGGGCCGGCGACAGAGCGTGACGCTCGCACAGGAGACGCACCCCGAGGGACTGCTCCTGACCGCCACGGTGTCGCTGCGGCACGCGGAACACGACGCACCGGAGGCCTCCGGGCCGCACCTGTCGGACGGTGTGTGGAGACTCACTGTCGTCACCACCGACCGCACCGGCAACGAGAGCCGCTACGGCATAGCGGACCCCACCGCCGTGGCGCCGGAAGGCCCCACCCTGCCGCACTCCCCCAGCACCACGAGCGGTGCCTCGTTCCGCCCGGTGCGCTCGGTCGACGGACACGCGATGATCAAGGTGTCGGGCCCCCGCGAGCAGGCCGAGCTGCTCGGCTTCGACCTGTACTGGGACCGGGTCACCGTGCAGGGGCGGCTGCTGACCACCGCCACCCCGCACGCCGCCTGGACCGTCGAGGCGGTACGGCGCGGAAGCGCGTCCCGCACGGTGCGCGTGCGGCCCGTCTGGGACGGTGACCGCTTCACCTTCGACGTCCCGCTGGACGCCATGGCCCGCGACGCCAAGGGCGCCCGCGTCTGGGACTTCCAGCTGCAGCGCGGCCGCAGCAAGGCCAGGCTGGGGCGCAGGCTCACCGACGTACGGCATCCCAAGAAGGTGCTCCGTACGCCGTTCAGGACGATCGCCACCCCGGCGGGCGCCCTGCTGCGCGTCCACGCGCACCTCTCCCCGGCGGGCACCTTCGCGGTGAACTGCGCGCCGCTGCCGAATCCGGTCGCCGCGAGCCCCGCAGCACCACTGCCGACACCGGTCGCCGCGAGCCCCGCAGCACCACTGCCGACACCGACGACGAAGACGCCCACCACCCCCACGCCCGAGGACTCCGCCCGATGAAGATCACGTTCCTGCTCACCTGGGGCGACGAGATGGGCGGCACCGAGCTGGCCGTCTACACCCAGGCCGCCCACCTCGCCCACCGCCACGAGGTCGAGGTGCTCAGCGTGGTGAAGACCCGGGAGGAACCTTTCTTCCCGGCCGGTCGGGCGATACCGCGCCGCTACCTGGTCGACCGCACGGGCCCGCACCCCCGCCCGGTGCGCGAGCACGACCTGGACGCGAAGACCTGCCGCACCCTGGCCTCCCTGCCCAGCGAGATCATCGACCCCGCGTGGGAGCCGACCTTCGACCGGCTCACCGACATCGAGATGGCCCGCGCCCTCAGCTCCCTCGACAGCGACGTCGTGATCAGCACGTCGCCCGCGCTGATGGCCGCCGTCGCCGAGCTGGTGCCGTCACGCGTGATCACCGTCAACCAGGAGCACCGCGCCTCCCAGCAGCGCGGCGCCGACGTCGAGCCGCTGCTCGCACAGGCCTGCCGGATCGACGCCCTGGTCGCGCTCACCGACCGCACCAAGGACTGGTTCGCCGACTCCCTCGGCCGCAGCGCCCCCGAGCTGCACGCCATCCCCAACGCCGTGCCGGACGGTTTCCGGCCGCGCTCCGACCTCGGCAACAAGACCGTCGTCATGGCCGCGCGCCTGATGGCAGGCAAGCAGGTCGACCACGCCATCGAGGCGTTCGCGCAGATCGCCGACGAGCACCCCGAGTGGAAGCTGCGCATCCTCGGCGACGGCCCGCACGAGGTGCGCCTGCGCCGCCTGATCGAGGGCCTCGCCCTGCACGACCGGGTCGAACTCCTGGGCCGCAGCGCCAACATGGAGCAGGAGTGGGCGGCCGCCGGACTCGCCGTCCAGTCCTCCCGCAGCGAGGCGTTCCCGCTGGTGCTGCTGGAGATGTTCGCCGCGGGTGTGCCCGTCGTCTCGTACGACGTGGTGACCGGCCCCGCCGAGATCATCCGGCACGGCGTCGACGGGCTGCTCGTGCCCTCGGGCGACAAGGACGCGCTCGCCGTCGCGATGTCGAAGCTGATGGCGGACGACGAGATGCGCCGCGCGTACGGGCAGGCGGCCCGCGAGGGCGTCTACGAGCGGTTCAACTCCGAGCGGATCACCGCCCTCTGGGAGGACCTCTTCACCCGGCTCGTGGCGCGCCGCGACGACCCGCTGCGGCTCGCCGAGCGCGCCGACCGCACCGCGCACCGGATCGCCGCGGGCGGCAGCCGCAGCTTCACCCCGGCCGCGCCGGTGTCCATGCTCGCGGGTTCCGCCGACGAGCAGAAGGCCCGCGAGGTGCTGCTCCAGGCGCAGGACCGCAGCGGCAGGCTGGTGCGGTCGGCGGGCCGCCTCGCCGAGGTCCGCGACGACATCCTGGCCCCGCGCATGGCCGACTGGAACCTGGAGCTGGCCGCCGACGCGCTCACCGCGCACGGCGTTCCGTACGTCATCCTGCGCGACGACTCCTTCTCGCACCGCGTCGCCGTCGAGCTGGAGCGCCGCGAGGAGGCGCTGACCGCCCTCGCCACCGCCCTGCACGGCAAGCCGGTGTACGCCGAACTGGTCGGCCCGGACGGCCCCGCGCCCGGCGCGGTGCTCGCCGAGCGGCTGCGTGACGTCGGCGGGGTGGCGGGCGTACGCGTCTTCAAGCCGGTCGCCACCGAGAGCCGTTCGCTGCGGTACGGCCCGGCCTACGGCTGCACCGTGGAGTTCTGGGCGCTGACCGGCGAGGACGACGAACTGCCCGGCTGGCGCGAGGCCCCCCGGGGCACCACCCTGCTCGGCCCCCGCCTGCCGCACCTGGACGCGGACGCGACCCTGCGGGTGGGCGAGCGCGACCACCCCACGCTCGCAGCCTTCACCGAGAAGCTGATGTGGGAGGTCGACTTCCCCGTCGACGTCGTCTACACGTGGGTGGACGACTCCGACCCGAAGTGGCGCGAGCGCCGCGACGCCGCGAAGCGCGCGGCGGGCCTGCTGGCGCCGGAGGCGGCGGCCGCGAACTCCGACGCCCCGGACGGCGACGACGGTGACGCCGACGTCGACGCCGACTCGGGCGACGTCCGCTTCCGCAACCGCGACGAACTCCGCTACTCCCTGCGCTCGCTGGCGATGTACGCCCCCTGGGTACGGACGATCTACCTGGTCACCGACGACCAGACCCCCGAGTGGCTGAACACCGAGCACCCGGGCGTCAAGGTGGTCCCGCACCGGGAGATCTTCGCCGACCCCGAGGCCCTGCCCACCTTCAACTCCCACGCCATCGAGAGCCAGCTGCACCGCATCGAGGGCCTCTCGGAGCACTTCCTCTACTTCAACGACGACGTCTTCCTGGGCCGCCCGGTCAACCCGCGCGACTTCTTCTCCAGCAACGGCCAGGCGCTCTTCTTCCGCTCCCCCACGGCCATCCCGCCGACGCCCTTCGCCCCGACCGACGAGGGCTACTTCGGCGCGGCGAAGAACAACCGCGCCCTCCTCAAGGACGCCTTCGGCCGCACCGCCACCCACGGCTTCCTGCACACCCCGCACCCGTTGCGGCGCAGTGTCCTGGCGGAGCTGGCCGAGCGCTTCCCGGCGGAGACCACCGCCACCGCCCGCAGCCGTTTCCGCGCCCCCACGGACCTGTCCGTGGCGGCCTCCCTGCACCACCACTACGGCTACCTCACGGGCACCTCCGCCCCCGCGACCATCTCCTGCACCATGGTCAACGCGGGCTCCTACGCCCACCACACCCGCCTCAGCCGCCTGCTGTCCGCCCGCAGCCACACCATCTTCTGCATCGGCGAATCCCCGACGGCCGAGGTCCCGCCCGAGGAGCAGGACCGGGTGGTGCGCGCCTTCCTCGGCGCCTACTTCCCCGTCCCCTCCCCCTTCGAGCGCCCCGCCCCCTCCATCCGCTAACCTGTCCAGAGCCGCCCTGCGGGGCGGTGTCGCCTCCGTAGCTCAGGGGATAGAGCACAGCTCTCCTAAAGCTGGTGTCGCAGGTTCGAATCCTGCCGGGGGCACCAGGGGAAACCCTCGAAGGCCCCGGCCGTGCCAGGAATGGTGCGGCCGGGGCCTTCGGCGTGCGGGGGGGCGCTTCGGCGTGGCGGTGCTCGGCGTCGAAGGCGGCGGGGCCGGTGTCGAAGGCGGCGGCGGGGCCAGTATGGGGATTGTGTAGGGGGTGCGGGTGCACTGACGGTATGACACCACTGGCATGGACGGACACCCCTGCGGTCGTCGTTCGAGGGCTGGTCAAGCGCTATGGCAGGCAGTCGGAAGTGACCGCTCTCGACGGAGTGGACCTGACTGTGCGGCGCGGGACCGTCCTCGGGGTGCTCGGGCCCAACGGGGCCGGGAAGACGACACTGGTAAGGATTCTTTCGACGCTCGTACGGGCCGACGCGGGCAGCGCGTCGGTGGACGGGTTCGACGTGGCGCGCAGCGCCCAGGACGTGCGGCGCAGCATCGGGCTCACCGGGCAGTACGCGGCCGTGGACGGGAAGCTGTCCGGGCGGGAGAACCTGTATCTCATCGGGCGGCTGCTGGGCCTGCCCCGCAAGCAGGCGCGGGCGCGGGCCGACGAACTGCTGGAGCGGTTCTCGCTGACCGGGGCCGCCGGACGGCCTGCCGGGACGTACTCCGGAGGCATGCGGCGACGGCTCGACCTGGCCGCGAGCATCATCGGGCGGCCCAGCGTGCTGTTCCTCGACGAGCCGACGACGGGGCTCGACCCCCGGACGCGCAACGAGGTCTGGGAGGAGGTGAAGGGACTCACCGAGGCGGGCACGACGGTGCTGCTGACCACCCAGTACATGGAGGAGGCGGAGCAGCTCGCCGACGAGCTCACCGTCATCGACCGGGGGCGGGTCATCGCGGGCGGGCCCGTGGAGGACCTCAAGGCCCAGGTCGGGGTGCGGGAGCTGCGCATCAGGCCGGAGCGGGTGGGTGAACTGACCGCGATGGAGGCGGCGTTGACGGAGGCCGGGCTGCTGGAGAACGGGTTGCTGGCGGGGGGCGAGGAGGAAGGCGTGCTCCGGGTGCCGTTGCGGGGCGGGGAGCATCTGACCGCTGTGGTGGGGGTGTTGGGCGTGCGGGGGTTCGCGCTGGCGGGGGTCGACACGCATCTGCCCAACCTGGACGAGGTGTTCCTGACGTTGACGGGGAAGGACGCGGGGGCCGACCACGTCGACGCGGCCGCCTCCACCGACGTGGTCGAGGAGGAGGTGGCTCTCGTATGAGTGCGGCGAGTGCGGTGGGAGTGGTGAACGGGCCGCTGGGGCAGGGCAGATGGAGTGCGGTCGGGCACGTGAGTGCGTTGACGCGGCGCAATCTGCTGCAGATCAAGGCCGACCCGAATTCCCTGTTCGACATCCTGCTGATGCCGGTGATCTACACGGTGCTGTTCGTGTACGTCTTCGGCGGGGCGGTTTCCGGCAGCCAGGAGGACTACGTCCAGTACGTGATGCCGGGGCTCATGTCGATGATGGCGGTCAACATCGCGATGACCGCGGGCGTCGGCATCAACTCCGACTTCCAGGAAGGGGTGATGGACCGCTTCCGTACGCTGCCGATCCACCGGGCGGCCGTGCTGACCGCCAAGGTGATCGTCGAGGGCGGGCGGATGGCCGCCGCCACGGCGGTGCTGCTGGTGATGGCGTTCCTGCTCGGCATGGAAGTACGGGGCGGTGTGCTGGGGCTGCTGGGGGCCGTGGGGCTCACGGGGCTCTTCGGGACGGCGTTGTTGTGGGTTTCGGTACTGCTCGGGCTGGCGCTGAAGAGCCCGCAGGCCGTGCAGGGATTGGGAATGGTCGCAGTGCTTCCGCTTCAGTTCGGCAGTTCCATCTTCGCGCCGACGTCCACCATGCCGGGCTGGCTCCAGGCCTTCACCGACGTCAATCCGCTGTCCAGCCTCGCGGACGGGTGCCGGCTGCTGATCAGCACCGGTTCCGCCTCCACCGGTACGGTGCTCACCACCGTCGGCTGGTCGCTGGGCATCATGCTGGTGACCGTGCCGACGGCGGTCACCCTCTTCGGCCGTGCCGGGCGGTGAGGGATGAGTACCGCACAGGTCGAGACCGCCGTCGGTGACGCGTCCGTCGCGGACGAGGTGTACGCCGCGCTGGCCGCCTTCATCAGCGAGGAGGACTTCGTCTGTCTCGGGGCGCGCGCGGCCCTGCGGCGCGGGGCCGTCGTCCACCGGCACTACGGGTCGTACGGCGAACTCGGTTCGGCGCAGGCGGCGGGCGCCCAACTGGAGGACCTGTACGCCTTCCTGGCCTCCTTCGAGCCCAGCGCCCGCAGCTTCACCTCCTTCGTCGCCACCTTCGACGGGCCCCCTGCGGCGCTCGACGAGCAGGAGTACGAGGACGCCCTGTGGCGGCACCTCCAGGCCATGCACGAGCGTGACCGTCAGCTGTACGACTGGAACGAGACGTACGACAGCGATCCCGCCTCGCGCGACTTCGCGTACTCGGTGGGCGGCCATCCCTTCTTCGTGGTGGGGCTGCACCCGGGGGCGTCCCGGCCGAGCCGCCGGTTCTCCCGGCCCGCCCTGGTCTTCAACTCGCACGAACAGTTCAACGCGCTGGGCGTCAACTTCTTCAAGCTGCGGATGAAGATCCGCAAGCGGGAGCGGGCGTTCCACGGCTCGCCCAACCCCAGTTTCCTGACGTACAAGCAGGAGGCGCGCCACTACGGGGGGCGGATGACGGAGGCGGACTGGCAGTGCCCGTTCCGGCCGCAGGCCGGTCCTTCGGGGTCGGTGGACGGGTCAGCGGGGTCGGTGGCCGGTCCGTCGGGGTCGGTGGACGGGTCAGCGGGGTCATCGGTTGCCTCGGAGCCGCCCTCCCCCGCGGAATGACCGATTCAGTTCCCGTCCGACCAGCACGTTGTCGCCGCGATTTCGCCGGGTCCCCGGCGGCAAAATCGCGGCGACAGTCGTTTGACACGACCCCTCGCTAGCTTCCGCTCACGGCTTGAAATCGCTGCTAGACGTTAACGGGGTACGCCATGGAGTTCCGCATCCTCGGACCGGTCGAGGCGCGCCGCGACGGCGTGGTTCTGCCGCTCGCCGGAGCCAAGATCCACACCGTGCTGGCCGCTCTGCTGCTCGCCAAGGGGCGGGTGGTCTCGGACGGCAGGCTCAGTGAGCTCCTGTGGGGGTGGTCTCCGCCGACGACGATGAACGCGCAGATCTACACGTACATCTCGCGGCTGCGCAAGCAGCTCGGCGACGGCGTCGACATCGCGCGCTGCCAGCCGGGGTACGCCCTGGACCCGGGCGCCTCGTGGATCGACAGCGTGGAGTACGACCGGCTGGACCGGCTGGGCCGCGACGCCCTGGAGGCCCGGCACTTCGACAAGGCGAGCGCGCTGCTGACGGGGGCGCTGGACCTGTGGCGCGGGCTTCCGTTCGCCAGCACGACCGAGTTCCTGTGCGAGGCGGAGGCCCCGCAGTGGGAGGAGACCTGGGCGACGACGCTGGTCTGCCGCATCGAGGCCGACCTGGCGCTCGGCCGGCACGGCGAACTGGTCCCCGAGCTGACCCGGCTGGTCGCCGAACACCCCCTGAACGAGCGGCTGCGGGCCCAGTTGATGACCGCCCTGTACCGGTCCTCCCGGCAGGGCGACGCGCTGTCCGTGTACCGGCAGGGGCGGACCGTACTGCGCGAGGAACTCGGCATCGACCCCGGCCCCGCACTGCGGGAGGTGCACCGGCAGGTGCTGGACGGCGGCGGGTTCGAGGAGGGTGCGGGGGCTCCGATACGGGGTGGGGCGCGGCCTGCGTCCCCGGTGCGGGGTGCGGGCGGGCCCGCCGTCCGGGCGCAGGGCGTGCCGGTCGGTGCGGCCGTGCCCGCCATGCTGCCGCCCGACGTCACCTGCTTCACCGGGCGTGCGCTGCCGCTGGCCGAGGTGGTCTACGAGCTGCGCGGGACGGGGCAGACCCGGCACGCGGGGCAGCAGCACCGGGTGGCCGTCACGGGGATGCCGGGGGCGGGCAAGTCCGCGCTCGCGGTACGGGCCGCGCACCTGCTGCGCGAGCAGTTCTCGGACGGGCAGTTGTACGCGGACCTGGACCGGGCGGACGGGGATCAGCCGGGCGGGGGTGCGGCTCGGCGTGATCCGCACGAGGTGCTGCGGGAGTTCCTGCACGCGCTCGGTGTGCCCGCGCACGCGATGCCGGGTTCGCTGGCGGAGCGGGTGCAGCTCTACCGGGGGCTGCTCACCGACCGGCGGGTCCTGGTCGTACTGGACGACGTGGTGGACGCCGACCAGGCGGCCCCGCTGCTGCCGGTCGGGACCCGTTCGCGGGCCATCCTCACCAGTCGCTCGCCCGCGGTCGCCGACGGTGCTTCCCGGCTGATCCGGCTCCATCCGCTGGGCGCGGACGAGGCGTTGGCGCTGCTGGCGGCGGTGGCGGGGCCGACGGGGGCCGACCGGATCGCGGCGGAGCCCGCGGCGGCGGCGTCGCTGGTCGAGCTGTGCGACCGGTCGCCGCTGGCGCTGCGGATCTGTGGCCTGCGGCTGGCGGAGGAGCCGAGGGGGCGGGTGTCGGGGCTGCTGTCCCGGCTGCTGCCTGCCGAACGCCGGCTGAACGAGCTGCGGTTCGGGGCTCTTGATGTACGGGCCAGCCTGCGGGCCTGCTACGCACCGCTGCCGGTGGAGTCGCGGAGGGCGCTGCGGAGGCTGGCGCTGATTCCGGAGAGCGAGTTCTCGGCGGAGGGGGCGGCGAGGGTGCTGCGGTGCGGGGAGCGGGAGGCGGAGGGGGCGTTGGGGGCGCTGGCCGATGCGAGGTTGGTGGAGGTGACGGGGATCGGGGGGGATCAGAGGTTGGTGTACCGGTTGCCGTCGCTGGTGCGGTTGTTCACGCAGGAGCGGGGGGAGCGGGTGGGGGTGGGGGCGGGGGTGCGGCGGGGGTAGGGGTGCGCTCACTGTGCGGCTCGGCCGCGCTGGGCGCCCCTTCAGGGGCGCGGGGAACTGCGCGCTCAGCCACGACTGATCTGCACGGGCCGGAGACCGACCACCCCCTGCACGGGGACCGTGCATGCCCCCGCGGGTTTAGGTGAAGGGGCGGGGCTGGGGACCCCTTGCCCGGGCGGGGCGGGGGCTGCGCGTGTCCGGTGCCGGGGGCGGGCCGGGGCCCCTTCGGACGCGCACCCGGTGGCGGGGCGGAGCCAGGGGCGGCGCCCGGGTGGGCCGGGAGCGGGAGGGGCCGCCCCCTTGCCCGCCCGTTCCGCCCCCGGGGGGCGGCCCCGCCGCCCAAGGCGGCTAGAGGGAAGCGGGGGGGGCGGAGCCCAAGGCGGCTAGGGGGAAGGGCGGCCCCGCCGCCCAAGGGGGCTAGGAGTTGTCGTCAAATGTCAGGCCCACATCAGTAGGGATGCCAGGGTGACGGCGGCTTGGTAGGACTCGGCGGTCTTGTCGTAGCGGGTGGC
>NZ_JBIUXN010000013.1:0-216605 GCF_044744005.1 Streptomyces sp. NPDC087440
GCAGGGGGGACCCTGTGGGAGAGTAGGACGCCGCCGAACAAATTTTGATAACGGGAAAGCCCCGCACCATTGGTGCGGGGCTTTTCTGCGTTTACGGAGTCGATTACTGTGGCCCTGTCGGCACGTACCCCTCCCCGGGGCGTGACCCTTTTCGCAGGAGTGAGAACGCCATGCTTCGAACCATGTTCAAGTCCAAGATCCACCGGGCTACAGTGACCCAGGCCGATCTGCACTACGTCGGTTCCGTCACCGTCGACGGCGATCTCATGGAAGCCGCGGACCTGCTGCCCGGCGAGCTCGTGCACATCGTCGACATCACCAACGGGGCCCGGCTGGAGACGTACGTCATCGAGGGCGAGCGCGGGTCGGGGGTCATCGGCATCAACGGCGCCGCGGCGCACCTCGTGCACCCCGGTGACCTCGTGATCCTCATCAGTTACGCCCAGATCGACGACGCCGAGGCCCGTTCCTTCGTGCCGAGCATCGTGCACGTCGACGCCGACAACCGGATCGTCGGCACCGGGGGCGACCTCGCCGAACCCGTGCCCGGAGCGGCCGGCCAGAAGCGGAATCCGCAGGCGGTCGCCGTCGGCTGACGTGTGGACTCGGCGGGCGTGGGCAGCCGCATCGGGAGAGAGTGGGGTTGATCCGCACTTCGAGGAAGACTCCGAAACTCTGGAGGTCGATCAGGCATGACCCAGCCGTTTCCCGATCCCGTGCCGCCCACGCCGACGCCTTCGCCGGGGCCGACCGGACCGGACCCCGGGCCGCTGCCCGGACCCCTGCCGGGACCCGCGCCCGTGCCGCCGGTGCCGTCGCCGGACCCGGTTCCGCCGGGGCCGCTGCCCGATCCCGTGCCGCCGGGGCCGGACCCCGACCCGGCTCCCGAGCCGTCACCGGGACCGATGAGCTGACCGCACGCGGGAAGAACACGGGAGAAGGGGTCGGACGGGAGACGAGCCCGTCCGGCCCCTCCGTCGTGTTCCGCCCGCGCCGGGCCGTGGAAAACGGGTGGACTGTCAACGCCCCGCCTCCGTAGCCTGTGGCGCGTGTCCAGTCCCGAGGCGTCAAGACTCTAGCCACCGGTCGTCCGGTGGCTTCTTCGCGCAGTAGTGCCGTCGCACCGCCGCTGTCGCCATCGCGCGCGGACACTTCAGCGACCCCTGCGCCCTGCCACCCGGACCACCGGCGTCGACCAAGGCTGTGTCGAAACACGACGTCGTTGTGGGGTTCTGCTGTGCCGTTCGCTCTCTACCTGCTCGGGCTTGCCGTCTTCGCCCAGGGCACCTCCGAATTCATGCTGTCCGGGCTCGGCCCGGACATCGCCCAGGACCTGGGTGTGTCGTTGTCCGCCGCCGGGGCGCTGACCTCGGCGTTCGCCGTGGGGATGGTCGTCGGGGCGCCGCTGGCCGCCGCCCTGTCGATGCGCTGGGCGCGGCGGCCCGCATTGCTGCTGTTCCTCGGGGTCTTCCTCGCCGTCCACATCGGGGGCGCGCTCACCACCAGCTTCGGGGTGCTCCTCGTGCTGAGGGTCGTGGGGGCGCTCGCCAACGCGGGGTTCCTCGCCGTCGCGCTCACGGCCGCCGCCGGGATGGTGGCGCCGCACGCCAAGGGGCGGGCCACCTCCGTACTGCTCGGCGGGGTCACCCTGGCGTGCGTGATCGGAGTGCCCGCCGGGGCGTGGGCCGGTCAACTCCTGGGCTGGCGGGCGGCGTTCTGGGCCGTCGCGCTGCTGTGCGTACCCGCCGTCGTCGGCATCCTGCACGCCGTCCCCGCCGATCGGGACACGGCTGTCGTACGAGGTGGAGTGCGGGCCGAGGCGAGGGCGCTGCGGGACGGGCGGCTGCGGCTGACCCTGCTGCTGGGCGCGCTCGTCAACGGGGCCACCTTCTGCACCTTCACCTACCTCGCACCCCTGGTCACCCACGTCACCGGACTCGGCGAGAGCCTGGTGCCCCTGGTCCTCGCGCTCTTCGGGGCGGGGGCGTTCGTCGGGGTCGCGGTGGGCGGGCGTCTCGCCGACGCGCGCCCCGTGCCGCTGCTGGTCGGCGGGGGAGCGGTGCTTGCCGCAGGGTGGATGCTGTTCGCGGTCGCCGCCGGGGCGCCGGTGGCGGTGCTGGTGCTCGTCTTCGTACAGGGAGCGCTGTCGTTCGCCGTCGGCTCCACGCTCATCTCCCAGGTGCTGTACGCGGCCGGGGGCGCCCCGACCCTCGCGGGGGCGTTCGCCACCGCCGCGTTCAACGTGGGCGCGGCGGCCGGCCCGTGGGCCGGGGGGCTCGCGCTCGGGGCGGGGCTCGGGTTCCGGGCGCCGGTGTGGGTGAGCGCGGCGCTGGTCGTGGCCGCGCTGGTCAGCGCCGGTGTCGGGCGCTGTGCAGGGTGGGCGCGGGCCGAAGCGGAACCGGGCGCGGACGCCGGGGGAGGCGGCCGGGAACAGGCCGGGAGGATCTGATTCCGTTTCAACTGGACACAGAGGTACGCGAGTTGCTGGTCTTGTCATGGTCCGTACGGTGCCCTTACTTTTGCGACTGCGATGTGTCGGCAGTGTGAGCGGAGGACGAGGGACATGGCCCCTACCGGACGTCATCGGCGGTACCAGCCCAGCCGTATCAACAGCGCCTCGCTGGCCGCGGCGGGGGGCGTGGGCATGGCGCTGCCGCTCGTGGCCGCCGGGAACGCCGGGGCCGCCCCGGTGGACGTCTGGGACAAGGTCGCCGCGTGCGAGTCGACCAACAACTGGAAGATCAACACCGGTAACGGCTACTACGGCGGATTACAGTTCCGGCAGGCCACCTGGAACGCCTACGGCGGCCAGGCCTACGCGCCGCGCGCCGACCTGGCCACCAAGGGCGAGCAGATCGCCGTCGCGGAGCGGCTGCTGAAGGGCCAGGGGCCGACCGCCTGGCCCGTGTGCTCGGTCAAGGCCGGGCTCGTACGCGGCGGTCCCGCGCCCGACATCAGCGTCTCCAGTCCGGAGAAGGGCAAGACGCAGGACAAGCCGGACCAGAAGGACAAGGCCAAGGACAGCACGCCCGCCCAGGGCACCGGTCAGAAGAAGACCGAGCCGCCCGCGCCGAAGCCCCCGGCCCGCCAGACCCCGCCGCCGAAGACCGCCCCCGAGCCGACGCGTCCGGTCCCCGGCGGTTCCACGGCCGGTGCGTACACGGTGGCCCGGGGCGACACCCTGTCCGAGATCGCGGAGTCGGAGAAGGTGACCGGCGGCTGGCAGAAGCTCTACGAGGCCAACCGCCAGGTCATCGGCAGCGACCCGGACGTCATCCGCCCCGGCCAGCGCCTCCTCGTCCGGATCGGCGTGCCGACCAAGCCCGCCCCGGCGCCGACGCAGCCGCGCGACACCGCGCGGCCCGTCCCCGAGGAGACGGCCGGTGCGGACGCCCGCGCCGACCAGGCGCGCAAGGCGGCCGAGGCCAAGCGTCAGGCCGAAGCCAAGCAGCAGGCCGAGGCGAAGAAGGAGGCCGCCGAGAAGGCGGAGAAGGCCAAGCAGGACAAGGCCAAGGCCGAGAAGAAGACGTCGACCCGCGCCGACCAGGCCTCCTCCCGCTCCGCCGCCACCCGCAAGGGCGGGCTCACCGCCCCCGTGGACGCCGGTACGGGCACCCCGTACCGGGCGGCCGGCGGGTCCTGGTCGAAGGGCTACCACACGGGCGTCGACTTCCCGGTGCCGACGGGCACGACCGTCAAGGCGGTCGGGGCCGGGAGTGTCGTCTCGGCCGGGTACGCGGGATCGTACGGCTACCAGGTGGTGCTCAAGCACCCGGACGGCAAGTACACCCAGTACGCGCACCTCTCCGCGCTCACCGTCCGCGAGGGCCAGAAGGTCGACTCCGGGCAGCGCATCGGGCGGTCCGGGTCGACCGGCAACAGCACCGGACCCCACCTGCACTTCGAGGTCCGCACCGGTCCCGGCTTCGGCTCGGACGTCGACCCCGTCGCCTACCTGAGGGCGGGCGGCGTCAGGGTGTGACGTTCCGGCGGTCGCGGGACCCGGCGGTCCCGCGTGCCGGACCCTTCGCCTGTTGCACGGGCACAGCGGGGAGGAGTTCCACGGGGAGCTCCTCCTCCTTGCCGTCGTTGCGCGCGCGGCCCGTGGTGAGCAGCAGCAGGCCCGCCGCCGAGAGCACGGCCGCGGCGACGGCCAGGAGCGCGCCGGTGGCCCCGTACCGGAATGTCTCCCCGAAGACGCCCAGGCCGACGGCGGACGCCACCGCCGGATTGACCACTGTCACCGTCGCCAGCGGAGCCGTCAGACCCGCGTCACGGTAGGACGCCTGCGACAGCAGCACCCCGGCCGCCGCGAACACCACGACCCCGGGCACCGCCTCCCACTGGCCCGTCAGACCCAGCGAACCCCAGCCCACGGCCAGCGACTTGATGAACACCGAGGCGATGCCGAACGCCACCCCGGCGGCCCCGGCCAGCGCCATCGCGCCGAGCACCGGGCGCAGCACCCACCGTGCCAGCACGAACAGCGCGGCGACCACGCCGAGCGCGCCCCCGGCCACCACGAGCTCCGTGCCGTCCGTCATGGACTGCGAGTCGGCCGTGCCGGTCAGCGACAGCAGAGCGGCCAGACCAACCGTGGCCAGCACCGCGCCCACCCGCGCGGCGCGCCCCGCCCGGCGGTGCAGGAACACCGCCGCTATCGGCAGCGCGAACACGATGGTCAGCGCGCCCAGTGGCTGGACCACGCTCAACGGGCCGTAGACCAGCGCCCCCACGTGCAGCAGCGCGCCCAGACCGTTCAGGGCCAGCGCCGCCCACCAGCCGGGCCGCCGCACCGGGGCGTACCGGTGGCCCCGGTCGGTGACGGCGACCCGCTCCTGGACGATCGCCCCGACCGCGTACGCGACCGCGGAGACCAGGGCGAGCAGCACGGACAGCGCGAGAGCACTCATGCACTCCACGATGGCTCGCGCGGGCCTGCACGTCGTCGTCCTGGAGCAGTCATTGGGGCGTACTGCCGTCGCAGTACGGGGGACGGGCGAGCGGTACGCCACCGTGCGGAGCGCGCGGGGCGCGCGCCCGGAAGGAGGCTCGGGAGGGTGCTCGGGAGGGCGGTCAGAAGGGGTGGAAACTGACCCGGCCGGTGTCCAGGTCGAACCGCGCCCCGGCCACCGTCGCCCCGCCGAACGCCGGGTCCGCGGACAGCGCGTGCCGCACCCGCGTCACGTTGGCCCGCACCGCCTGCTCCACCCAGTCCGCCGCCGAGGAGGGGCCCACGGTCTCCAGTGCGGCCGGGGCGATCGCCTGGACCACCCGGGCGAGATGGCCCTCGGCGGCGGTCCCGGCACGGACGTGCTCGACGGCGGCCGAGACCGCCCCGCACCGCTCGTGGCCCAGGACGACGACCAGGCGCACGCCCAGCTCCTCGATGCCGTACTGGATCGAGCCCAGGACCGCGCCGTCCAGCGCCTGGCCCGCCGTGCGGATGCACAGCAGGTCGCCGATGCCCTGGTCGAAGACCTGCTCGGGCGGCACCCGGGAGTCGATGCAGCCCAGCACCATCGCGAAGGGGTGCTGCGCCAGGGAGACCGCGCGCAGGCTGTCGCGGCCCTGGTGGGGGTGGCGGACCCGGCGGGTCGCGAAGCGGTTGTTGCCCTCCCGCAGCCGCGTCAGCGCCTCGTCGGCGGTGGCTGGGAGGGTGTCGGAACGGAACGTGTGGGTGGGCAGGGAGCGTTGGTGCGGGGCGGCCGCGGCGGCGTCGCGGACCTGACCGGGAGTCAGGGGGGCGGCGAGGCCGCCGGTGAGGGCGGCGGCCAGGCCGAGGAAGGTTCTTCTGTTGCTGCTGCGGTAATTGCTTTTCGTGGTCACCCCGTCATGGATACGGTGAGGGGGTAACGGCCACGCCGTATTTACTGAAAAATTGGTTCTTGTGGGTGAAAGGCGGACATGGTGGACTTTGTCGAGCTGGGCTCGGTGAACGGGTTCTTCGCTCTGCGCACGGGGGAGCCCGGCGGGGGCGGCCATGTGCCGCTCTCCCAGGTGTACGGCGCGGATCCGGCCCCTCTGGCCTTCCGCATCGACAAGGTCGCCGCCCGGCTGAACGCGCCCGAACGCCGGGTCGCCGCCTCCATCGCGCACCTCGGCATCGTCGCCCGCCTCTGGTCGATAGCCCTGGGCTCCGCCGCGCTGTACGACGCGGTGCCCGACCTCTCCGCCGACCGCCTGCACTGGGACGCCGACGGCAGCTCGCCCGACGACCTGCTGCTCACGGAAGTGCGGATGCTGCCCGCCACCGCCGAGACCCTGCGCGAAAGCGTCCAGTACGGCCACCTGCTGCCGCTCGCCGAGGCCTTCCGGCGCGACGGCGCCGTGGCGCCGGGCCTGCTGTGGGGCAACGCCGGGTCCGCGCTGGCTGCCGCAGTCTCCCAACTCCGGCTCTGGGCACAGGAGAAGGACCGCCCGGAGGTCGGCAGGCGGGCGGCCGTGATCGCGCACGAGCTGTTCGCCCACCCGGATCTGCACTCCACCGGCTCCCTCAAGGCCGGGGCCTTCCGCCGCAACAGCTGCTGCCTGTACTACCGCTGCCCCGGCGGCGGGCTCTGCGGCGACTGTGTTTTCGATCGCGCACCGCAGCGGTCTTCCGCGCAGCCGGGATCTGAGTGACCATCATGGGGTGAAGGTGGGGCTGATCACGCGCGAGTATCCGCCGGACGTCTACGGAGGCGCCGGCGTCCATGTGGAGTTCCTGGCCCGCGAGTTACGGGGCCTGGTCGACCTCAGGGTGCACTGCTGGGGCAACGGGGAGGGGGACGCCGGGACCGTCCGCCACCGGCCCGCAGCCGAACTGCGGGGTGCGAACGACGCACTGCGCACCTTCTCCGTCGACCTCTCCATGGCCGCCGCCCTCGAAGACCGCGACCTCGTCCACTCGCACACCTGGTACGCGAACCTCGCCGGACACTTCGCCAAACTCCTCTACGGCATACCGCATGTGATGACCTGTCACTCGCTGGAGCCGCTGCGCCCCTGGAAGGCCGAGCAGCTCGGCGGCGGCTACGCCCTCTCCAGCTGGGCGGAGCGGACCGCCGTCGAGGCGGCCGACGCTGTGGTCGCCGTCTCACGCGGCATGCGCGACGACATCCTCGCCTGCTACCCGGACCTCGACCCGGCCAGGGTCCACGTCGTGCACAACGGCATCGACACCGATCTCTACCAACCGGCGGCACAGACGGACGTGCTGGAGCGGATCGGCATCGACCCGGAGCGCTCCTACGTCCTGTTCGTCGGCCGCATCACCCGCCAGAAGGGCGTCCCGCACCTGCTGCGCGCCGCCCGCGCCCTCGACCCCGACGCCCAGCTCGTCCTGTGCGCCGGGGCCCCGGACACCCCCGAGATCGGCGCCGAGTTCCGCGAGCTGGTCGAGGAACTGGAGCGGGTGCGCGACGGAGTCTTCTGGATACCGGAGATGCTGCCGCGCCCCGACGTCGTCCAACTCCTCACCCACGCCGCCGTGTTCGTCTGCCCCTCGGTGTACGAACCGCTCGGCATCGTCAACCTGGAGGCCATGGCCTGCGGGACCGCCGTGGTGGCCTCCGCGGTCGGCGGCATCCCCGAGGTCGTCGACGACGGGCGCACGGGACTGCTCGTACCGTACGAGAAGAAGCGCGCGGCCCGGCACCCCGAGGAGTTCGAGAACGCCCTCACCGAGGCGCTGAACCGGGTCCTGGACGAGCCGGAGGCGGCGGCGCGCATGGGCGCGGCAGGGCGGGTACGCGCAGTGAGTGAGTTCGGGTGGGACGCCGTGGCCCGGCGGACCGCCGAGGTGTACGCGGAGTTGGTCAAGTGACCCTTGCTGGTTGACCCTTGGGGGCGGCGATGCGCGGTGGACCTTCGGTGCTCGGGATCGTACTGGCAGGCGGGGAGGGCAAGCGGCTGATGCCGCTCACGGCCGACCGGGCCAAACCGGCGGTGGTGTTCGGAGGGACGTACCGCCTCGTCGACTTCGTCCTGTCGAACCTCGTCAACGGCGACATCATGCGCAACTGCGTCCTCACGCAGTACAAGTCGCACTCCCTCGACCGGCACGTCACCACCACCTGGCGGATGTCCAGCCTGCTGGGCAACTACGTCACGCCCGTCCCCGCGCAGCAACGCCTGGGCCCGCGCTGGTACTTGGGCAGCGCTGACGCCATCCTCCAGTCGCTCAACCTGGTGCACGACGAGCAGCCCGACTTCATCGCGGTCTTCGGCGCCGACCACGTCTACCGCATGGACCCCCGCCAGATGCTCAAGCAGCACGTCGAGAGCGGGGCCGGGGTCACCGTCGCGGGCATCCGGGTGCCCCGCAAGGACGCCTCCTCGTTCGGGATCATCACCCCGGCCTCCGACGGCACCCGCATCGAACAGTTCCTGGAGAAGCCCACCGACCCGCCCGGGCTGCCCGGCGACCCGCGCCACGTCTTCGCCTCCATGGGCAACTACATCTTCACCACCAAGGTCCTCATCGACGCCCTGCTGCGGGACGCCGAGGACGAGGACTCCGTGCACGACATGGGCGGCAGCATCCTGCCCCAGCTCACCGAACGCGGCACCGCCCAGGTCTACGACTTCACCGACAACCACGTCCCCGGCGAGACCGCCCGCGACCACGGCTACTGGCGCGACGTCGGCACCCTCGACACGTACTACGACGCCCACATGGACCTCGTCGCCGAACAGCCCGAATTCAACCTCTACAACAAGCGCTGGCCCATCTACACCCACTTCGGGCAGCTCCCGCCCGCCCGCTTCTGCTCGGCGGGCATCGCCAGCGAGTCCATCGTCGGCCCCGGCTGCGTGATCAGCGGACAGGTCACCGGATCGGTGCTCTCGCCCGGCGTGGTCGTGGAGCCCGGTGCCGTCGTCCAGGGCTCCGTCCTGCACGACAACGTCCGCATCGGCCGCGGCGCGGTCGTCAGGAACGCCATCCTCGACAAGAACGTCGACGTGCCGCCCGGGGCGACCATCGGCGTCAATCCGGAGCGTGACGCCGAGCTGTACACGGTGTCGCAGAACGGCGTGATCGCCCTGGGGAAGGGCCAGGCCGTCTCGTAATCGCCCGGGGCAAGGGCCAGGAGTCTCGTAACGCTGCGTGTCCGGACACCTCGCGGTTTGTCGCGCTCGCCCCTGCCTCCGTACGATTCCTCTTTTGAGGACTCGTCGGAGGACTCACAGCACGTGCGAGCAGAACGAACGAGAGACGGCAGCGGCGATGACGGTGACAGAGGACAGCCCCGCAGAGGACAGCCCTGTGGAGCCCGGTGAGTCCGGTGAGTACGGGCCCGGCATCGACCCGGAGCGCATGGCGCTGGTCCTCAGCGTCCTCGCTGAGCTGGACCGGCTCGACGTCGACCACCCCGACGCGATCACGATCCGCCGGGCCACCGCCGGGATCTACCGCACGGTGAAGCAGCGCCGTCGCCAGGACCGCCGCGCCGCCAAGACGGCCAACGACAAGGCCGTCACCGAGGCGACCGCCACCGGCTCCGCCGAGCGCATCGACGACGAGACCGAGGGCCTGCTGCCGAAGTCGGCCACCGAGGAGGGCCGGATCGCCGGGATACTCCAGCGGCCGCGCTCCTGCTACGTCTGCAAGACCCGCTACGTCGAGGTCGACTACTTCTACCACCAGCTCTGCCAGCCCTGCGCCGCCCTGAACCGGGCCAAGCGCGACGTCCGCGCCGATCTCACCGGCAAGCGCGCCCTGCTCACCGGCGGCCGCGCGAAGATCGGCATGTACATCGCGCTGCGGCTGCTGCGCGACGGCGCGCACACCACGATCACCACCCGCTTCCCCAAGGACGCCATCCGCCGCTTCAAGGCGATGGAGGACTCCGCGGACTGGATGCACCGCCTGGAGGTCGTCGGCATCGACCTGCGCGACCCCGCGCAGGCCGTCGAGCTGGCCGGTCGGGTCGCCGAGGCGGGCCCGCTGGACATCCTGATCAACAACGCCACCCAGACCGTGCGCCGCCTGCCCTCCGCGTACGCGGCCCTGGTCGACGGCGAGAACGCGCCGCTGCCCCCGGGCGAGCTGCCCGCCCACCAGGTGATCGGCGCGTTCAACTCCGGAGCCGTCGACGGCCTGGCCGCCCTGCCGCTCGGCGTCAGCGGCCTGGACGCCCAGCAGGTCGCCGACCTGGCGCTGGTCGCGGGCAACGCCAGCATCGAGCGGCACCGGGACGGCAGCGCCATCGACGCGGGCGGCCTCGTGCCGGACGTCGTCGACACCAACACCTGGGTGCAGACCATCGAGCAGATCTCCCCGGTGGAGCTCCTCGAAACCCAGCTCTGCAACTACACCTCGCCGTTCATCCTGATCAGCCAGCTGCGCCCGGCGATGGCCGACGCCGCGAAGAAGGCGAGCAGCGGGCGCGCGCACATCGTCAACGTCTCCGCGATGGAGGGTGTGTTCGGGCGCGGCTACAAGGGCGCGGGACACCCCAACACCAACGCCGCCAAGGCCGCGATGAACATGGTGACGCGGACCAGCGCCCAGGAGATGTTCCAGACCGACGGCATCCTGATGACCTCCGTCGACACCGGCTGGATCACCGACGAGCGCCCGCACTTCGACAAGCTGCGCCTCGCCGAGGAGGGTTTCCACGCCCCCCTCGACCTGGTCGACGGCGCGGCCCGCGTGTACGACCCGGTCGTGCGGGGCGAGGCGGGCGAGGACCTGTACGGGGTCTTCCTCAAGGACTACGCGCCCGCCGGCTGGTAGTCCGACGTTGCGGGGGCCGCCAACAGACGGCCCCCGCAGGTCACTCGACCCTCGTGTGCGGCAGGATCACGTGACCTTGAAGGCGTCGACGATCAGGTAGTCGCCCGTCTTCATGACGCCCTTCAGCGTGTGCACGCCGGGTGTCAGACCGGCCTTGGAGAACACCGTCTTCTGGTGCTGGCGCGTCGCACTGCGGTTGTCGATCGTGGTGACGAGGACGCCGTCGAGATAGAGGTCGACCTCGCCCTCGTCGGTGTTGGTCTGCGTGATCAGGTCCACGGCCGTCCCGTTGAAGGCGAACGCGAAGGAGTCGCCCTTGCCCTGGGTGGCGTGCACGTCGTTCAGCCAGCCGCCCGAACCGCCCCGCGAGGGGTTCTTCCAGTCCCAGCCGCCGCCGGTGTAGACGACGCCCGAGGTGTTGTTGAACTGCTCGCCTCCGGTGGGCCGTTGGACGGTCAGCTCGGTCGCGGCCTGGTTGCGCCAGACCTTCAGCTTCACCTGGGCGCCGGGCGCGGTCTTCGCGTACACGCTCCAGAAGCTGGCCCGGTCGGTGACCTGGGTGCCGTTCACCTCGCGGATCACGTCGCTGGCGCGCAGCCCCTGCCGGTACGCGTCCGAGGCCTCCGGCACCTGGGCGAGATAGAGCCCGTTGGAGTCGGTCAGGCCGACGGACGACTTGATCTCGTCGGAGTAGATCCGGGTCGCCCCCGCCCCCAACAGGGCCTCTTGGAAGGCATCCTGGGTGTCCGGGGCGGGCGCGGTGCGCCAGACCAGCGGCGGCGGTACGGGCGTGCCCGCCTTGCCGAAGCCCGTCATCGGGACGTTCTTGAAGCCGAGGCCGAGCGCGGGGGAGTCCGCCTGCACGGTGTAGTCCAGCTTCTTCGGATCGGCGTACGGGCTGGAGCCGGTGAACTTCGGATCGGCGACCAGCGACCGCGTGTCGAGACCCTTCGCCCGCCAGGCGTCATTGAGGTCGGAGACCGAACTCCCCCTGTTCCAGAAGAGGTTGTCGTTGACAACCGGCTTGCTCTTCGCGGTGTCGACCTGGATCAGGTCGTACGGGTCGTCGGTGACGAAGATGTTCTTCTCCACCGTGTCGCCGCTGTCCGCGAACCAGACGTGGAAGTGCGCGCCGCCGTTGACGAAGATGTTGTTGCGGACCGTGCGGTGGAAGCCCTCGCGCAGCTTGACGCCGCCGTTGAGCAGGAGGTTGTTCTCGACGACGTAGTTCGAGGAGCCGTCGTCGAGGTCGATGTTCCAGTGCGAGTCGTGCCAGATCCGGTTGTGCCGGATCACGGTGGGCTCGGCGTCCAATTTCGCGTACGACTTCTTCGTCGCGTCGTCGGCGGTCAGCGGCCAGAAGCGGTCCCGGCCCCAGGCGTTGAAGGGGCCGTGGTCGGAGGTCTCCTTCACGCAGTTGAAGAGGCTGTTGTTCTCGATGACGTGGCCGCCCCAGGTGCCGTCGTTGATGTCGACGCAGGCGCGCGGGCCGTCGTGCACGGTGTTGCCCGAGACGGTGACGCGGCTGCTCATCGAGATCTGCACACCGGAGGTCTGCTTCTCGAACTGCCCGTTGTCGTGCAGGTAGTTGTCGGCGATGCGGATGTCGCGCGGGTAGTTCTCCGACTTCGGCCCGGGCGTGGTGTCGGTGATGGTCTTGCGCATGTTGTCCCAGGTGGACGGCTCGCGCACGGCGTCGGGCCGGCCGACGACCGCGACGTCGGTGGCCCCCGAGCGGCTGAACTCGCTGCCCGTGACGGACGACTTGGAGGCGTACCCGTCGATGAAGACGCCGTTGCCGCCGACCTGGTCGAAGAGGGAGTCCCGGATCGCGACGTTCTCGGTGTTCCTCAGGTACACCGCGCCGGTGCGGGCGATCGCCCAGTCGCCGAGCTGGAGTTTTTCGTACGGTGCCGAGAAGAGCGTCCGGTGGGTCTGGGTGAAGGTGAAGCCGGTGAAGGAGAGGTCGCGGACCGGGGCGGTGGCGCTCGTGCCCTCGACGCGGACGAGCTGCGGGAGCTCCGCCGTCTCCACGGTCACCTTCGTGAGGTCCACCCCGGCCGGGGCCTGGAGGTACAGCTTGCCCGCTGCCTTGTCGTAGAACCACTCGCCGGGGGCGTCCAGCTCCTCGAAGACGTTCTCCACCATGCGGTACGTCGCGTGCAGCCCGGAGCCCCGGTTGTTGTCGCCGACCCAGGCCAGCTGGGGGGTGCCGTCCGCGTTCCGGCCGGTGACCTTGAAGGAGTTGCCGCCCCACATGCCCTGGTGCAGGCCGCGGACCAGGGCGGTGGTGGGGTTCTGCCAGCGGGCGACGCGCTGGGCGGATATCGCGTCGGCCGCGTATCCGCCGAGGATCTTCGTCGCCGGGTTGTAGTTCGGGTAGCGGGCCAGGGTCTGCCGCTTGCCGTCGAGGAACAGCTCGTCGAAGTCCAGGCCCGTGCCGACGTCGGCGACCTGGACGGAGCCGGCGTGGGTGCGCCAGGGCGCGGTGACCTGCCTGCCGCCCTTGAGGACGACCTTCTCGCCGGGGGCGGCCCGGTAGGCGACCGGCCCCGACGCCGTGCCCGAGTCCTCGGGGCCGAAGGCGAGGGTGCGGGTGAGGCGGTACGTACCGCCGTGCACGGTGACGTTCACCGGGCGGCCGGGCGCCGTCCTCGTCGCCTGCCGGGCGAGTGCCTGGGCCCGTTCGAGCGTACGCACCGGAGCCTGCGCGGTGCCGGATGCGGCATCGTCCCCGGTGGGGGAGACGTGCACCTCCGCGGCGAGCGTGAGGGGCGGCGCGGCACCCGCCGCGGCGGGCGGCACGACGACGAGACCCGCAGCAAGGGCGAAGGCGACGAGCGCCTTGACGGGGCTTCTGCTCACGAACGGCTCCTCAGGGAGTGATGGCCAGCCAGGTGCCCGCACCCGGCTCCGCACCATTCATCCGAGGAAAGGTGAGGCTGAAGGGAAGCGAGAGCGAAGAATGGCGGGTTGGGTCGCGAGCAAGCTAAGGAGACATCCGATCACTGTCAAGAGAGCACACAGTGAAGGAATTGCTCTGCGGCACGGGCCGAAACTCGACGGAATCCATCGAGCGCATGGGCGCTCATATGGGTACTCTGTTCGTCACGGACAGAGCGACACCCTCGGCCCGTACACGGGAAGCGCCCACCACCACGGCGGCTCCCGCACGCAAGACCGGCGCCACCGCGACGGAAGAGCCCTTTCCTTCATGCCCCGTGGGGCGAGTTCGGCGGTCCCGGTACGAGGACCGCGCGGACACGTCCGACGGGTTACGCGACACAAAGGAGTGCGCGGTGACACCAGAAATGACCCAGCAGGACCAGCGAAGGTCCGAACGGGCGACGACCTACACCACCAAGGCCGCGGCGGGCGGCCGGGCGGGCAAGCCCAAGAAGATCGGCAATCTGGAAGTGTGGGCCAGGTCGGCACCGATCCGGCTCGCCGGGTACGAGGACGACCTCGCGGAGCCGCACATCCTGCCCGGCGTCGACTAGACCGGACCGCACGTGCAGGACGGGCCGCACCCCTCGCCGGGGTGCGGCCCGCCCTGCACCTGTGTCAGCGGTCCGCCGCCCCCACCACCACGACCTCCCGCTCCGACAGCTCCCCGCCGCACTCCCCGCACAGCAGCCGGGGCGTGAACTCCCGCCCGCAGCCCCGGTGCAGGGACACCAGCGCCGGGCCCTCCGGAGACGCGTACCACCGCTGACCCCAGTCGATCAGCGTCATCACCACCGGGAAAAACGCACGGCCCTTGGGCGTGAGCCGGTACGCACCGCCCTCGGCCTCCAGCACCCCCAGTGCCGCGAACGTCCGCAGCCGGTCCGCGACCATGGACGGCGGAGCGCCGAGCCGCTGCTGGAACTCGCTGAAGCGGTGCGCCCCCAGGAACGCCGCCCCCAGCATCGCCACCGACCACCGGTTGCCGAGCAGCGCCATCGTCTCCGGGAACAGCCCGGCCCCGCCCTCGGTCCCCGACGCGCTGCGCCTGCGGGTCGCCGCCGACGGGATGGACCGGCCGTCCTCCCCGCTCGGGCCCAGCTCACTGCGTACGTCACGGGGCTCGACGGCGTCCCCGCACCCGCCGCACGCGAGCACCGGTTCCATCCGCCGCCCGCACCCCGCGTGCCGCATCCACGGCAGTACTTCGCTGTGGGTGTCCACCCATTGGTACTCCCACCCCCACACGGCGACCAGAACCGGCCAAACCGTACGACCGCGCTCCGTGAGCCGGTACGCGTACCGCACCGGGCGCTCCTGGTACGCGACCCGCTCCAGCAGCCCCTGTTCGGCGAGCCTGGTCAGCCGGGAGGTCAGCACCGCGTCGGAGATCGGCAGCCGCGCCCGCCAGTCGGCGTAGCGCCGCACGCCCTGGAGCGCGTACCGCAGGATCAGCAGCGACCACTCGTCGCCGAGCAGGCCGAAGGCGGTGGCGACGGCGTTGGGACCGCCGGCGGGCAGCGGGACGGGGTGCTGCACGGCGGCGGTCACTTGCGTACTCCTAGACAGTCGGGGGCCCGTCGTGCCATCCCCGGAGCGCCGAGCCGGGGGCCCAGGTCGCGTGGGTGCCGCTGGAGATTCGCTCGGGGAGCCGGATGCGGGCGAGAGGTCCGTCGGACAGGCGCGCCGCGTCGAAGACCAGGCACTCGGAGCGGTCGGCGTTCATGTCGGTGGTCAGGGTAACAAGGTAGGCGTCGTCCTCCGAGGCGCCGCCCGCGCGCGGGACGACGGTCGCCTCGCTGCCGAACACCTCGTCCCCGTACGCGTACCTCTCCTGCGCGCCGGTGAGGAGGTCGTGCTTGACGATGCCGTCCATCAGGAACCAGCCCGGCTTCTGCGTCGCCGCGTACGTGTAGCGGTACGGGCGGGCCGCCGTGTCCGGGTTGATCACCCCGAACTCCGTGTAGCGCTCGCTGAGTTGCTCCTCCTTGACCCGGCCGGTGGTCAGGTTGAGCCGCCACCGCCACAGGGTGACCTGCATCCGCTCCAGCGCCAGGAAGCGGAACATCCGCTGGTAGACGCCCTCGCCGCGCGGGTCCGGCGGCTCCGGGCAGCCCTGCCGGAAGCCGTCGAGGACGATCTCGTCGCCGTCCTCGTAGGCGTTGGTGAAGTGCAGTACGTAGGTGGGGTCGGCTTCGAACCAGCGGACCTCGGAGCCCAGGCGGGGCAGGACCGCGAACCGCGACGGCAGGTCGGGGTGGAAGCGGGAGGCGTACTTGCCCTGGTCGATGAGGTGCTGGTCCCAGAAGAGCGGGAAGTCGTTGAGGATCGCGTAGTTCTCGGTGAACGCCATGTCGTGCGGCAGGCGCGGGCCCGGCAGGGGCACGTCGGTGAGGTGCTTGAGCCGGTTGTCGGGGCCGACCACGCCATAGCGCAGGTACGGGGCCTCGGTGGCGTACGAGAAGAAGAGCAGTTCGCCGGTGCGCTCGTCGACCTTGGTGTGCGCGGAGACACCCCAGTCGGGGGCCCAGACGGACGTGCCGAGGGTGTCCAGGGTGAGCGGGTCGAGGCGGTAGAGGTCGCCGCACTGCCAGAAGCTGGACAGTGCCTGGCCCGCGTGGACGACGATGTCGGTGCTGGAGGCGTCCTTCATCCGGGTCCGCGCGCCCCAGCCGTCCGGGCGCTTGGCGACCGAGGGGCGCTCCGCGATGCCCGCCCACAGGGACTCGCCCGCCTCCTGCTCGGCGAGGAAGCCGTCGGTGCGCACGAACCGGTTGCGGTAGAAGGCCTTCCCGTCGCGGAAGCCCACGACGTGGACCATGCCGTCGCCGTCGAAGGGGTGGTAGAGCCTGGTCGCCGGGTGCACGGGGTTCTCGGTGTTGCGCAGGTACACGCCGTCCAGGTCGGCGGGGATCTCGCCGACGACGTCGAGGTCCTCGGCCTTCCACTCGGTGGTCTGCGGGCGCCATGGACCCGTGCGGTACGGGTGGTCGTCGTCCTCGGGGAGGGTCGACAGGGCGCGTCCGACGATCTCAACGTCCATGACCGGTGTCTCCTTCTGCGGCTTCGACTTCTGCGGCTTCCACGACGAAGCCGACCGTGGTGGTCGTGCTGCCGCCGATGTTCAGTGTGGTGAAGCGGCGGGCGCCCTCCACCTGGAACTCCCCGGCCCGGCCCGTGACTTGACGGCTCGCGTCGAGCAGCATGCGGACCCCCGTCGCGCCGACCGGGTGGCCGCCGCCGATCAGTCCGCCGGACGGATTCACCGGCATCCGGCCGCCGATCTCCAGGTCGCCGCTCTCCACGGCCTTCCAGCCCTCGCCCGGGGCGGTGATGCCGACGTGGTCCAGCGCCATGTACTCCGACATGGCGAAGCAGTCGTGCGTCTCCAGGCCGTCGGTGGCGTCGATGCCCGCGATGCCGGCCCGGTCGAACGCGTCGCGCATCGCCCGGCGGACGTGGGGCAGGACGTACGGGCCGTCCTTGCTGCGCTCGGTCTTGCGGGCCAGCGGGAGACCGACGGTGCGGTGTCCCCATCCGGCGATACGGGCCAGGGGGCGGCCGGTGCGGTGCTGCGCGAGCCAGCGGTCCGAGACCAGGACGACACCGGCCGCCCCGTCCGTCATCTGGCTGCACTCCTGGCGGCGCACCCGGCCCTCGACCCGCGGGTTCGCCGCGTCGTCGGCGGTGAAGCTCGCCCCGGTGAACGTCCAGTCACGCGTCTGCGCAAGGGGGTTGGCGCGGGCGTTGCGGAAGTTCAGCTCGGCGATCGCACGCAGGTGGGCGTCGTCGAGGCCGTACCGGCGGTCGTACTCGTCGGCCAGTTCGGCGAACATGTACGGCCACAGGAAGCGCGCCTCCTGCCCCTCGTGCCCGACCCAGGCCGCCGCGCCCAGATGGCGGGCCGCCTCGTCGCCGGGCACCGTCTTCTCCAGCTCGGCACCCAGCACCAACGCGCAGTCGTAGCGCCCCGATTCGAGGTCCGCCATCGCGGCCAGCACCGCGATCGACCCCGAGGCGCACGCCGCCTCGTGCCGGGAGGCGGGGACGCCCCACAGCTCCTCCGTCACCGTCGCGGGCATGCCGCCCAACTGGCCCTGTCCGGTGAAGAGTTGACCGAAGGCGTTGCCGACGTGGATCACGCCCACGGCCTCCGGCCCGATTCCGGCCGACTCCAGGGTGCCGTGGACCGTCTCCCGTACGAGATCGGAGAAGTCGAGGCCCGTGCGGCTGAAGTTCCGTGCGAAGTCGGTCTGGTGGCCACCCAGCACCCACGTGTGCATCCAGCACCTCCGCTGTGAAGTCTGTTGTGTCACTGCCCGTGATGCTACAACTAACAGAGTTACTCGGTGAAGGGAAGCGACCTGATGCCCGACGTCTACGTCCTCGACTACGTCCGCACGCCCCGGGGCAAGGGATCCCCGCGGGGCGCCCTGCACGGAACGTCCCCGGTGGAGCTGGTGGTCGCGCTCCAACACGCCCTGGTGGAACGGGGGTTGCGGGCGGACGCGGTGGAGGACGTGATGATCGGGACCGCCTCCCAGGTCGACGAACAGGGCGCCAACCTCGCCCGCACCGCCACCCTGCTCGCGGGCTGGGGACACGGCGTCCCCGGCGGCACCCTCAACCGCTTCTGCGCCTCCGGCATCGACGCCGTGGCGCAGACCGCCGCGCGCCTGAAGTCCGGGGACCTCGGGCGGCTCGCGGTGGCCGGGGGAGTGGAGTCGACCTCACGGGTGCCGATGTTCAGCGACCGGGGCCCGCTGTTCTGCGACCCCGCCACGGTACGGACGATCGGTTCCGTGCACATGGGCATCGCCGCCGACCTCAACGCCACGCTGGAGGGCTTCACCCGGGAGGAGCTGGACGCGTACGGGCTGGAGACCCAGCACAAGGCGGCCGCGGCCCGCGCCGAGAAGCGGTCCGCGCGCAGCCTCGTCCCCGTCGCGGGCCTGGACCACGACGAACTCGTCCGCCCGCAGACCACGGCCGACTCCCTCGCCGCCCTGGAACCCGCCTTCGCGGAACTCGGCGCACAGGGCCAGGACGCGCTCGCGCTGGCCGCGCACCCCGAGGCGGGAACCGTCCGCCACCTGCACACCGTGGGCACCTCCCCGGCGCTGGCCGACGGGGCGGCGCTGCTGGTGCTGGGCACGGACCACGCGGCGGGCCCGCCCCGGGCCCGTATCGTCGCCTCGGCCACCGCGAGCACCGACCCCGTGATCATGCTCACGGCGGGGCAGACCGCCGTCGAGCGGGTGCTCGCCAAGGCGGGGCTGCGCCCGGCGGACGTCGACGTCTTCCAGTTCGCGGAGGCCTTCGCCGCACTGTGCCTGCGGCTGCGCCGGGACCTGGCGGTGGGCCCCGAGCGGCTCAACCCGGGCGGCGGCACCATCGCCACCGGCCACGCCTTCGGGGCGACCGGCGCGATCATGGTCGGCGAGTGCGTGGAGGAACTGGAGCGCACCGGCGGGCGGTACGGGGTGGCGTCGGTGAGCGGGGCGGCGGGGCTGGGGGTGGCGGTGCTGGTGGAACGTATCGGGTGACCCGCCGTGCGGACGGACGGACGGACGGACGGACGGGCTGGCCGGCGGGCAGGCCCCCCCGCGCGGATGACCAGGCACGTTGCCCGTGTGAGGGGCTGGTGAGCCCAGAGCGAATTCCCTGGTGCCGACCTGGGGGCGCGGGTGAGGATGACGGGCATGTCTGCAACGTCCAGCGGCAAAACCGCATTTCACGACTTGTCCGCCTTCTTCGCCACCCCGCGCGTGGGCGCGCTCGCGCTCTCCCCGGACGGCACCCGCCTGGTCGCCGCCGTGCAGTCCCTCAACACCGAGGGCACCGCGTACGTCTCCGGGCTCTGGGACGTCGACCCGGCGGGCGAGCGCGAACCGCTGCGCCTGACCCGGTCCGTCAAGGGCGAGTCGGCCCCGAAGTTCGCCGCCGACGGCACCCTCCACTTCCTCTCCGGCCGGGAGAACACCGACGCGGCCGCCGAGAAGGGCGAGGGCAAGGACGGCGCGACCCTGTGGGCGCTGCCCGAGCGAGGCGAGGCCCGCAGGATCGCCCGCCACCCCGGCGGGATCAGCGGCTACGCCCTCGCGGCCCGCACCGACGCCTTCGTCTACTCCGGCAGCCTGCTGCCCGGCGCGGCCGACGCCGAGGCGCACGCCAAGCTGACCAAGGCCCGCGAGGAGGCCAAGGTCACCGCGATCCTCTACGAGGGCGGACCCACCCGCTTCTGGGACCACGACCTGGGCCCCGGCGAGCAGCACGCCTTCGTGCGCGGCCTCGCCGAGGACGCCGCGCCGGTCGACGCGGGCGGGCAGGGAGCCGTGGACGAGGGCGGCGTCGCCCTGTCCCCGGACGGCACCCGGGTGGCGTACGGCCGCTTCGTGCGCGGACGCGTCCCGAACGAGAACCGGAGCGCGGTCGTCGTCGCCGACGCCGCGACCGGCGCGGAACTGCACGTCGTGGACCGGCCCGGCTTCCAGTACGACAGCCCGGTGTTCACCAGCGACGGCACGGCCGTGGTGCTGGTGCGGGAGCTGGAGGAGACGTACGAGACGCCGTACGACATGACGCTCGTACGGATTGACGTGGCGACCGGCGAGGAGACCGACCTGCTGCCCGGCTTCGACAACTGGCCCGGCGGCGTCGCCGTCTCGCCGGTCGCGGGCGACGGCACGCTCTGGTTCACCGCCGACGAGCTGGGCCACCACCCGGTCTTCCGGCGCGACGCGGACGGCACGGTCACCCGGCTGACGGCCTCCGGTGCGTACGGCTCGCTCCAGGTCTCCCCGGACGCCTCGACGCTGTACGCGCTGCGGACCAACATCGACGAGGCCCCGGTGCCGGTCCGGCTGGCGGCCACGGGCGAGGACCAGAGCCCGGTCGCGCTCAAGGCCCCCGGCACGCTGCCCCACCTGCCCGGCACGCTCACCGAGGTCGAGACCACGGGCGAGGACGGCTTCCCGCTGCGGGCGTGGCTCGCGGTGCCGGACGGCGCGTCGGCCGACGCGCCCGCGCCGCTGCTGGTCTTCGTGCACGGCGGACCGCAGGGGTCGTGGAACGCGTGGACGTGGCGCTGGAACCCGTGGCCGTTCGTGGCCCGTGGCTATGCGGTGCTGATGCCGGACCCGGCACTGTCGACCGGCTACGGGCAGAAGATGCACGAGCGCGGCTGGGGCCAGTGGGGCGGACAGCCCTACCGCGACCTGATGGCCCTCACCGACGCGACGGAGGCGCGCGACGACATCGACGAGACGCGCACCGGGCTCGCGGGCGGCTCGTACGGCGGGTACATGGCGAACCGGGTCGCTACCAGCACGGGCCGCTTCCGGGGAATCATGTCGCACGCGTCGATCTGGGACACGGCGGCCTTCCAGAACGACTCCGACGCGTCGTGGTTCTTCCGCCGGATCTTCGGGCACTCGGAGACCCGGCCGGAGCGCCACCGGGCGAACTCGCCGGTGCTGGGGGCCTCGCGGATCACCACACCGATGCTCGTCATCCACGGGGCGCTGGACTACCGGGTGCCGGTGGGGCAGGGGATGGCCCTGTTCCAGGACCTCCAGCGGTTCGAGGTCCCGGCGAAGTTCCTGTACTTCCCGGACGAGAACCACTGGGTGCTGAAGCCGAACCACGCGGTGGTCTGGTACGAGACGGTGCTGAACTTCTTCGACGAGAAGGTCAAGGGCGAGGAGTGGGTGCGGCCGAACCTGCTCTGACGGACGCCTGACACCGGACGCCGGGGGGCTCGCCCCCTGGCGTCCGGCACGGTCACGTGCTCCGCAGCTCCCGCTTCAGGACCTTGCCCACCGGGTTGCGCGGCAGCGCCTCCCGCACCAGCAGCCTCTCCGGCAGCTTGTACGACGCGATGTGCAGGCCCTGCAGATACGCGACCAGGTCCGCCAGCGTCACCGTCGCCCCCGGCACGGGGACGACGACCGCGCACACCTTCTCCCCGAGCACCTCGTCCGGGTAGCCGACCACCGCCACCTCCGCCACCGAGGGGTGGCCCGCCAGCAGGTGCTCCAGCTCGGCCGGGGCGATGTTCATCCCGCCCCGGATGACCAGGTCCTTCGCCCGGTCCACGTACCGCAGGAACTCCCCCTGCTCGCCCGCGATCTCGAAGACGTCACCGGTGCGCAGGAAACCCGACTCGTCGAAGGGGGAGGGGAGCTGGGAGCCGTTCAGATAGCCCGCGAAGACCTGCGGGCTCTTGATGCGCAGCTCGCCCGGCACCCCGGGCTCCTCGATGTCCTCCCCGGTCTCCCGGTCCACGATCCGCAGCTGCGTCCACGACGCCGCCAGCGTCGACCAGCGGTCGGCCGGTCCGTGGCCGTAGCGCGGGAAGTAGCGGGCCCGCTGTTCCGGGTCCGGGACGTCGTAGGGGTCGGTGAGCATGCCGGTGCCCTCGTTGGAGCCGAAGAAATTGATCACCCCGATGCCGTGCCGCTCCTGCCAGCCCCGCACCATCGCCACCGACAGCGGCGCCGACCCCGACCCGATCCGGGTCAGCGAGGACAGGTCGGTGAGCGCCATCAGGTCCTCGCGGGCCAGCAGCATCGTCAGCAGCGCGGGCGGCGCCACCGTGTAGGTCACCCGCTCCCGTGCGATCTGCCGCAGGAACACGGGCAGGTCGAAGGGGTGATGCTGGACCAGGACGCAGCCGACCCGCAGCCAGGGCAGGAACAGGCCTGCGAAACCTGCCATGTTGACCATGGGGAAGGGGTTCAGCAGCACGTCGTCCGCCGTCATGCGCGGGGCCTCCGCGCAGGTGCGCGCGACGGCCAGCCAGTCGTTGTGGCAGCGCGGCACCCCCTTCGGGGTGCTCTCGGTGCCGGACGTCCAGCAGATCGTCACGCAGTCGTTCGCGTCGACGGGATGCTTCTCCGTGTACGCCGCCACCTCCGCCGTGTCGTACGGGAGGGCCAGTTCGGCGGTGAGGGAGACCACACCCGCGGGGAGCCCCTCCCCGTAGGCGAACACGGTCCGCAGCGAAGGGAGTTGACGGCGCAGGCCCGCCACCTCGGCCGCCACCCGGCGCTCCCCGATCCGCCCCGCCGTCAGGAACGCGTCGAACTGTGCCAGAGTGCCCAGCTGCACCGTCTCGTGCTCCCGGTACTGCACCGGCAGTGGAGACACGATCACCCCGATGCGCCAGCACGCCAGGTACACGCAGACCTGCTCCACCGTGTTCGGCAGCTGGACGCCCAGGACGTCGCCCTGGGTCAGGCCGTGCCGCAGCAGCAGGGCCGCGACACGGTCCGCCGCACCGTCCACCTCGGCCCAACTCAGCCGCAGTGGGGCCGAGTCCATCAGGTCGTTCTTGTTCAGCGGGTCGACCAGTGCCAGGCGGTCCGGGTGTTCGCGCACTCTCGCGCGCAGCAGCGAGTCCGTCGTCTCGCCCTCCCACCAGCCCGCCGCCGTGTACTGCGCCACCCGCTCCGGCGGATGCAGCTTCCGTGCCCCGACCCCCATGTGCCGTCTCCCTCTGCGCTGTTGGAAAGAGGTGCCGTGAAACTCCCCCCGTGGGGTGGGGAGTCGAATCGTGTGGGGGGGGGGCGGACTAGTGCGGGCTCAGCACGGTCAGCGTGCGTTCCCCGCAGGGGTCCGCGTCCGTGCTCGACGGTACGAGAGCGACCTCGTCCACCCCCGCCGCCGCGTACTCCGCCAGCCGGGCCCGGATCGTGTCCGCGTCCCCGACCAGGCCCACCGCCGCCGTGATCTCCGGCGGTACCGCGGCAAGCAGCTCCTTCGGGTGCGGCCGGGTGCGCGCGTACGCCACCACCTCGCCGAAGCCCGCCGCCTCGAACATCGCGTCGTAGCCGGGCGCCGCCAAGTAGCCGACCACGCCGCGCCGCAACTGCTCCACCGCCTTCGCCGACGGGTCCACCGCCGCCGTCACCCAGGCCGCCACGCGGGGCGGGGTGCGGCCGAACTCGGCTGCTGCTGAATGGAGTTGACGTACGAGATCGGCTGCCGAAGCGGGAGTGAGGAGGTTGAGGACCATCCGGTCGGCGTGCGCCGCCGCCGTGCGCACCGCCATCGGGCCGAACGCGGCCACCGTCAGCGAGGACTTCGGGGCGGGCAGGCGCAGGCGGTAGCCGCGGGTGCGGGCCCGGGTGCCGTCCGTCGTCGTGCGCTCGCCGTCCAGGAGCGGGCGCAGCGCCTGCGCGCACTCGCGCAGGGCCGTCCCCGTCCTGCGGTGGTCGCGGCCGTGCCAGTCCCGTACCACCACCGGGCTCGACGAGCCGATGGCGACGGAGACGGGACGTCCCGTCAGGTCCGCGACCGAGGCGACGCCCCGGGCGATCGTCATCGGGTCGCGGACCCCCACCGCGAGCGGGCCCAGCGTGAGCGGGACGCGCGGGGTGCGGGACGCGACGGCCGTGGCGAGCGAGAAGACGTCGTACGTCGCCATCTCGCCCAACCACAGCCCCGCGTACCCGAGTTGGTCCGCGAGGGCCGCGGTCGTCAGTGCCTCCTGCGGCGGGCGGTCCTGCCAATAGCCCGGCGACACGGAGAGTTCGAGGTTCCCGGAGAGCTCCACACGCCGGAAACTACAATAAGCAGAGTTACTTGACCAGGTGGTGTGCGGCAGTTCGTTCCCACGGCTTCAGCGACTCGATGCGGGCGGCGAGCGCCAGCAGCAGCTCCTCACCGCCGGTCCGGGTCACCAGCTGTACGGCGCAGGGCGCGGCCGAGCCGGGAAGGGTGCCCAGCGGGAGGGTGAGCGCGGGCCAGCCGGCCAGGTTCCAGGGCGGAGTCGTGGGCGCGTACGCCGTGTTGACCAGGAGGTTGCGCAGCCAGCCGCGCTCGTGCCAGGGGGCGGCCTCGGGGGCGCGGCGGGCCAGCGCGGGCATCAGCAGGACGTCGTACGCCTCGAAGAACGGGGTGAGGCGTTCGCGCAGGAGCTCCCGGTGGTCGGTGCGCAGGAGCGGGGTGCGGGCGAAGAGACGGCCGGCGGCGGCGTGGCGGCGGGTGCGGGGCGCCAGCAGGCTCGGGTCCAGGCCCGCGGCGTCCTTGGCGGTGCCGCCGGTCCAGCGGGCCAGCACCGAGGTGGAGAGGGAGAGCGGGTAGGGCGGGTCGTCGTGGCGGACGGTGTGGCCCGCGTCGACCAGCAGACGGACGGCGGCGCGGACCGCGTCGGCGTACGGGCGGGTGATCGACGTGCCCGCCAGGGGGCTGCGGGTGGAGGCGGCCAGGCGGAGGGAGGTGGTGTCGGGGAGCACGGGTACGGGGGCGCGCTCTCCGGCGGGCACGGGCGTGCTGTCCCCGGCGGGCGCGGGTGCGGCGGTGCTCTCCCCGGCGAGCACCGCGAACATCAGGCGGGCGTCCTCGGCGGTCGCGGCGAGCGGCCCGTTCTCCGACATGCCGTACCAGTCGCCGTCGCCGATCCCGGCGGGCACCCGGCCGTACCCCGGCTTGAGGCCGATCACCCCGCAGTTCGCGGCGGGTATGCGCAGGGAGCCCATGCCGTCGTTGCCGAGCGCGATCGGCACCATTCCGGCCGCGACGGCCGCCGCACTGCCGCCCGAGGAGCCGCCCGCCGTGCGGGAGAGGTCCCAGGGGTTGTGCGAGGTGCCGTGCACGCCGTCGGTGGTGCCGAACACGCACAGCTCCGGGACGTGGGTGAGGCCGACGACGATCGCGCCCGCCGCGCGCAGCCGGGCCACCGTCTCGTGGTCCTCCCCGGCGGGCACGGGGGAGGTCGCCGCGGAGCCGTTACGGGTCGACTCGCCCCGTACCGGAAGGTTGTCCTTCACCGCGACCGGCACCCCGGCCAGCGGCAGCCGGTCCAGGTCGGAGCGGTCGAGGAGGGCGTCCGCCTCGGCCAGTGCCCGCGCGGTGCGCACGAAGCGGAACGCGCCCACCCGGGCGTCCAGGGCCTCGATGCGGGCGAGCGAGGCGGCGACGGCCTCGCGCGGGGCGAGCCGCTTCTCGCGAACGGCGGCGGCGATCTCAAAGGCCGTGCCCAGCGGGGCGAGGGCTGCGGCGGAAGTGGTGGCGTCAGTCATGCGGGCCACTGTGCCGGGCGGGGGCTCGGGCGTCGAGGGTGCGCGGGTGCGAGGGCGGCGGCGGGGATTCCGTCCACTTGCGGGGGGCCCGGATGTGCGGCAGACATAGAAGGAGATAAGCGGGTAATCGTACGTTTCAGCGAGGCCGGTGCGCTGGGACGGGCTGGGCGAGGAAAGAGGACGGGAGAGCCGCGTGCACTCATCCAAGCGTCGCCACACCGTGGTGACAGCGGTGTCGGCCGTGTCCCTGGGGCTGCTGGTGGCAGGGTGCGGCTCCGGCAGCTCCGGCCCCGGCGACACCACGGACGTCGGCGGTCAGGACGTACTGCTTCAGCCGGTTGCCGCACACGGGCCCGATCCGTTCACGGAGTCGACCGCGAAGACCACCACGCCGTTGCCCTCCACGACCACCCCCGCCCCCACCCGGACGGCGAGCGCCTCCCCGTCCGCCTCGGTACGGCGCGTGCAGCGGGTCTCCGGCGGGACGCCCGGGCTCTACGGCGGCACGCAGTCCGTCTCCAGCTGCGACGTCGAGCAGCAGATCCGCTACCTCACCGGGTCCGGCGCCGACCAGGCGAAGGCGCGCGCCTTCGCCGACGCCAGCCGCATCGACCTCGCGGCGATCCCGCGCTTCCTGCGCGGACTCACCCCCGTCGTGCTGCGGGCCGACACGCGCGTCACCAACCACGGCTTCAGCAGCGGCTCCCTCACCTCCTTCCAGTCCGTCCTCCAGGCGGGCACCGCCGTCATGGTCGACGCGAACGGCATGCCGCGCGTGCGGTGCGCCTGCGGAAACCCGCTGCTCCCGCCGACCGTGGTGCAGGGCACGGTGTCCCACAAGGGGCAGCCGTGGAAGGGGTACCGGCCCACCGAGGTCGTCGTGGTCACGCCCGCGCCGGTCGTCATCAACAACCTGACCATCGTGAACGTCGTCAACAACACCTGGATCGAGCGCGAGACCGGCTCCGAGGGCGAGAAGGACAGGAAGCCCCCGGCGGACGCCAAGCTGTCGGACCCCCCGGCCCCGGACGAGCTGGGCGACCAGCGGGCCGGTGAGCCGGAGGACGGCCGGGAGCAGACGCCGGGCCGTGACGAGGAGAAGACGCCGGGCACCTCGGAGTCGCAGAGCACGGAGCCGGGGTCCACGGAGTCCGGCTCCACCGAGCCGGGGACCACCGAATCCGGGTCCACCGAGCCGGGCACCGGCGACACCCCCTCGGAGTCCGACACCCCGTCGGACACGAGGTCGGACACCCCGTCGGACACGCCGTCGGAGTCCACGTCCGACACCGACGCGCCCGTGGTTCCGTCGCCCACCACCCCCTGCCCCACGCTCACCCCGGGCGTCCCGGCTCCGGCCACGCCCCTGCTCGTACCGTCGGGCTGCCCCACCCCGACGCCGAACCACAGCACGGCGCTCCAGCTGCCCTCGGACCCGGACTCCGACCCCGAGTGGGAGACCGGGACCGAGCCCGGACCGGACGGTGGCTGACCCGCCGCCCGACCGGCGGACCGGCCTGCCCGGAACCCCACCCCCGGACGGGCCGGTCGAGTCCGCCCCCGCCCAGGAGGCCCCCCGTCCGGACCGCACCGCCGGTGCACCGGCCGGCCCCCACCCGGACCGGCCCGTACCGACCGGGGCCGCCCTCGCGCTCAACCACATGGGGATCTTCGACTGGGACCTCGACCAGTCGCACCTGGACCTCGACGACTCCGCCCTGGAGGTCTTCGACCTGCGACCCGGCGAGTACGACGGCACCCCTTCGGCCCTGTTCGCCAAGGTCGCCCCGGGCGAGAGCGAACGGATGGACGCCGTCGTCTCGCAGGCGCTGAAGAGCGGCGCCGCCTCGTACGGCTCGTACTTCCGGGTCCGTCTGCGCGACGGCTCGCTGCGCTGGGGGCACACCCAGGGGGTGATTCGCCGCGACGCGGCAGGCCGCCCGTACCGGATCATCGGCGTCGTGCGCGACGCCACCCGCGAGCTCGACGACCTCGCCGCGCGCACCGAGCAGGACACCGCCCGGCACGGCGGCACCGGAGTCGTCGCCGACACCACCGCGGCCCTCGCGCACGCCCGCAGCGTCCGCGACGTCATCGACGTCCTCAAGGACGCCCACGAACTGGGCAGGTTCCAGTCGTCGTCCCTGGTCATGGGCCTGGTCGAGGCGGGCCGCATCCGGCTGGTCGCCGAGGGGCCGGAGTTCATGCCGGGCACCCGCTACACCCGGATCGACGACGCCGCCTACCCGATGAGCGAGGTGGTGCGCACGCTGACACCGCGCTTCATCGAGTCGGGGGAGGCCTTCGCCGCCGCCTACCCCCGGCTGTGGGAGCACGTCTCGAAGTTCCAGGTCAGCTCGGCCGCGTACCTCCCGCTGATCGCGCAGGCCCGCCCCATCGGCGCGCTCGGGCTGCTCTACAGCGGCAAGTGCGGCTTCAACGCCGACGAGCGGAACCTCCTCATCGCGCTCGGCTCCAGCATCGCGCAGAGCCTCAAACGGGCCATGCTGTACGAGCAGGAGAAGGACCTCGCCGAGAACCTCCAGCAGGCCATGCTGCCCCGGCGGGTGCCCACCGTCCCCGGAGCCAACGTCGCCGTCCGCTACCGCTCGGCGCGCGACGGGCAGGACGTCGGCGGCGACTGGTACGACGTCATCCCGCTGCCCGGCGGCCGGGTCGGCGCGGTCATCGGCGACGTCCAGGGACACGACACCCACGCGGCCGCCGTCATGGGCCAACTGCGCATCGTGCTGCGGGCGTACGCCGCCGAGGGACACACCCCCGCCACCGTCATGGCCCGCGCCTCCGGGTTCCTGCACGAGCTGGACACCGACCGCTTCGCCACCTGCACGTACGCCGAGATCGACCTCACCACGGGCGTCGTCCAGCTCGTCCGCGCCGGGCACATGGACCCGCTGGTGCGGCTCGCCGACGGGTCGTGCCGCCGGATACCCGTCGAGGGCGGGCTGCCGCTGGGTCTGTCCGCGGAGTTCGGACAGCTCGAATACCCGGTCAGCACACGGGAGTTGGACCCGGGGCAGACACTGATCCTGTACACCGACGGGCTCGTGGAGCAGCCGGGCGCCGACCTCGACGACGGACTCCAGGCCCTCGCCGACCTCGTCCACGAGGGCCCCCGCGACATCCAGCAACTCGCCGACCGGCTCTGCGAGTCCGTCGACGAACGCGACGGCGGCGACGACGTGGCCCTGCTCCTGCTGCGCCGCCGGACCGCCGACGCGCCCCGCGCGGGCGGCCGCCTCCAGCAGCACGTCGCCCCGGGCGACCCCGAGTCGCTGGCCTCGGCCCGGCAGATGATCCGGGCCGCGGTGCGCGCCTGGGGTGCCGAGGGCCGCGGCGACGAGATCGAACTCGCCGCCGACGAGCTGATGGTGAACGCCCTCATGCACACCGACGGCGGGGCCCTGCTCACCGTACGCATCCTGGACGCCCCCGAGCGCAGGCTGCGCGTCGAGGTCGCCGACGGTTCCAGCGCCCTGCCGCGCCGCAGGGAGGCGGGCGACGCGGCGGTGTCCGGACGCGGGCTGCTGCTGGTGGACCGGCTCGCGGACGTGTGGGGCGTGGAGCCGAGGGGCGAGGGCAAGGCGCTGTGGTGCGAGTTCATCGTGCCGTCACGTGGTGGACAACATGGCGGTGTATGAGGCGAGTTGGCCGGATGTCTCGCGTGCGGTCGGTAACTGTCCGCGTACTGGACGTACTTGACCGTAACCGACCGGTCGCGATTGACTGCGGGCTTCGCGGCCCCGGGCTGCGTGCTCCCCGGCTCACGGCCCGGTCCGTCACCCCTGGGTCGCGGCTCCGCCGATCTTCGACGACGTGAGGGCTCCTTGACCATCGAGACGAGCGCCGAGACTGCTGAGGGCGCCGAGAGTGCTGAGAGCGCCGTCAGTGCCGAGTTGCTGGCCCCGCTCGACCTGGCGTTCTGGCATCTCGAATCCGCCGAACACCCCATGCATCTGGGTGCGTTGGCCCTCTTCGGCGGTGACGAGGACTCCCCGGACGGCGAGGACCTCCTCGATCTGCTCGCCGCCCGCGCCGCCGCGATACCCCGGCTCCGCCTGTCCGTACGGAACACCTGGCTGCCCCTCGGCGGTTCCGCGTGGGTCGCCGCGCAGGACTTCGACGTACGCCGTCACGTGCGGCGCATCCTGCTGCCCGCCGAGGGCTTCGCCGCCGAAGCCGCCCTGCTCGCCGGTGAGTTGATGGAGCGTCCGCTCGCACGCGGGCTGCCGCCGTGGGAGATGTACGTCCTGACCGCCGACCGGGGCGGCGAGTGCGCCGTCCTCGTCAAGCTGCACCACGCGCTGGCCGACGGCATGCGGGCGGTCGCGATCGGCGCCGGGATCTTCGACCAGATCGCGGGGGCGAAGGCCCGTCCGGTACGGGCGCGCACGACCCGCCCGCAGGTGCCGCCCGCCCGCTTCCCCGGGCCGGGGCGTGCGGTGGGGCTCGCCCGCGACCGGCTCGGCGAGGTCGGGCAGGTGCTGGGCATCGGGGCGTCCGTGGTGCGGGCGGGCCGCCTGCACACGCTGTTGCCGCTGCCGGGCGGCGGCCCGGACGCGCTCGCCGCCCGGTCCAGCGGCACGCGACGGCTCACCACGGCGGCGCTCGACCTGGACGACGTGCACCGGGTCCGCCGGGCCTGCGGCGGCACCGCCAACGACGTACTGCTCGCGGTGGTGGCGGGGGCGCTGCGGCGCTGGATGGGGGAGCGGGGGGAACCGGCAGGAGGCGACCCGCGGGCGCTGGTGCCGGTGTCACGGCGGCGGCCGGGGGGTGGGTCCGCCGCCTCCGGCAACCTGCTCTCCGCATACCTCCTCTCCCTGCCCGTCACGGAACCGGACCCGCTGGTGCGGCTGGCCGTCGTCCGGGACGGCATGGCGCGGAACAAGGCGGCGGGGCCGTCGCGGGGGGCCGGGGCGGTGGCGCTGCTGGCCGACCAACTCCCCGCCTTCGCGAGCAAGTTGGGCGCGCCGCTGGCGGGGAGTGCGGCCCGTGCCCTCTTCGACGTGCTGGTCACGAGTGTGCCGCTGCCCCGGACGGAGCTGTCCCTGGGCGGGCGTCCGCTGCGGGCGGTCTATCCGATGGCCCCGTTGGCCCGGGGGCAGTCCCTTGCGGTCGCGCTCTCCACGTACGGCGGGCAGGTGCAGGTGGGGGTGGTCGCCGACGGGAAGGCGGTGCCGGACGGGGATCGGTTGGCGGGGTGCGTGGGGGAGGAGTTGGCGGTTCTGGTGCGGGCGGTCGGGGCTGAGGTCCGGACCGGTCCCCAGCCCCGCCCCTTCACCTAAACCCGCGGGGCTGGGTGGTGGGCTGCTGTTCCTGAGGGGGCTACGCCCCTCGCCCCCTGCACGGGCTGCGCCCGCGCGTCCTCAAACGCCGGACGGGCTGAAGTGCCTGGCGCGGGCTGAGTTGCTGGCGCGAGTTGGGGTGCTGGCGCGTGCGCAGTGATGCTGGCGCGCCCCTGACATGCCGCCCGCCCCTGACATGCCGCCCGAAGGGCAGGCATGTCAGGGGCGCGGGGAACTGCGCGACCAGCCACGACGCACCCGCACGGGAACCCGCCTCGGCACCGGGTGCCGACCCGACCCGCCCCCACCCCACCCAGCCCCGCCCCGCGCCCCAGCGGCCCGTACCGTGTCCCCATGCTCCGCGCCCTCGCCGTCGACGACGAAAAGCCCGCCCTGGAGGAACTCCTCTACCTCCTGCGCGCCGACCCCCGCATCACCAGCGCCGAGGGCGCCACCGACGCCACCGAGGCCCTGCTGCGGATCAACCGGGCCCTCGACGCCGGGCCCGACGGCGCCGACGCCATCGACGTCGTCTTCCTCGACATCCACATGGCCGGGCTGACCGGCCTCGACGTCGCCCGCCTCCTCGCCGGGTTCGCCCGGCCCCCGCTCATCGTGTTCGTCACCGCCCACGAGGGCTTCGCCGTCCAGGCCTTCGACCTGAAGGCCGTCGACTACGTTCTCAAGCCGGTACGCCGGGAACGCCTCGCCGAGGCCGTGCGCCGTGTCGCCGCCGGAGTGTCCAGCGCGCCCGCGCCGCGCGTCCCCAAGGAGACGCCCGCCCCGCAGGACCAGATCCCGGTCGAACTCGGCGGCGTCACCCGCTTCGTGCCCATCGCCGACATCGCCTACGTCGAGGCCCACGGCGACTACGCCCGCCTGCACACCCTCGCCCCGGGCCCCGGCCACCTCGTCCGCATCCCCCTGTCCACCCTGGAGGAGCGCTGGGCCTCCCGCGGTTTCGTACGGATACACCGCCGCCACCTCGTCGCCCTCAGCCGCATCGAGGAACTGCGCCTGGACGGCGGTACGACCACCGTGCGCGTCGCCGACGCCGAACTCGTCGTCAGCCGCCGCCACGCCCGCGAACTGCGCGAACTGCTGATGCGCCGGGCCGGCGGAAGCCGCTAGCGCACCGGCCCGCACGACCGCCCGGCGCGTGTCCCGCACCGTTCACCGACGCACCACCACCACAGAGCGAACCGCCACCCGCATCCCGCCCCCGCACCCCTACTCTGACCCTCAACCACAGGGTGAGGGAGCGGGATGTCCGAAGTCGAAGCGCTGCTCGCGGAGCTGCATGCCCTGCCCGCGATCCACCCCCGCGCCCCGGACGAACTCGACGCCCTCCTCACCCGGATCAAATGCGCCGCCGCGCGCTGGGCCGACGTGCTGTACGAGGTCCAGGAGTCTGCCCAGCCGTACGCCTCACCCCGTACCGCCGCCGCCCTGGAGGTCGCCTTCCGGCGTGCGGAGCAGTCGTACGTGGAACTGGAGATCGCCCTGAACGCCCCCGGCCGCCCCTGAACCCCCGGTCCTCGGCCTACCCCCTGACCGGCACCTCTGCATAGACTCCAGCAGCCCCCGGACCACCGCCGAGATCCCGTACCCGAACGACCCGGAGCCCGCACCCATGCCCGCAGCCCCGCGCCCCCGCCGCGAGACCGTGACCGGTGTGCCCCGGGCGGGCAGGAAGCCCGGCAGCCGTGCGCCGGGGCACGCGCCCGCCCGCTCCGAGATCAGCGAGCAGACGCCGCTGGGCGCCACCTACGTCCGCTCCCTGATGCGCAGTCAGCTGCGCACCGCCCTCCTCGGCCTCGGCGCGCTCACCCTGCTGGTCGGTGCGCTGCCCCTGCTCCTCCAGCTCCCGCGCGTCCTCACCGGCACACCCCTCGCGCCCGGACCCCACCTGTGGCTGGTGCTCGGCGTCGTCGTCTACCCGGTGATGTGGCTGATCGCCCGCTGGTACGTCCGCCGGGCCGAGCGCAACGAACGGGACTTCCGCGGCCTCGTGGAAGGCCGTTGACCCACCCCTCATGAACCACGCGTACGCCGTCGCGGCCGTCACCGTCGTCGTCCTCGTCACCCTCCTCATAGGTGCCCTCGGACTGCGCATATCCCGCACCACCTCCGACTTCTACGTCGCCTCGCGCACGGTGGGCCCCCGCCTCAACGCCGCCGCGATCAGCGGCGAGTACCTCTCCGCCGCCTCCTTCCTCGGCATCGCGGGCCTCGTCCTCCTCCAGGGCCCCGAGATGCTCTGGTACCCGGTCGGCTACACCGCCGGATACCTCGTCCTGCTCCTCCTGGTCGCCGCCCCGCTGCGCCGCTCGGGCGCGTACACCCTCTCCGACTTCGCCGAGGCCCGGCTCGAATCACCGCCGGTGCGCAAACTGGCCAGCCTGTTCGTCGTCGGGATCGGATGGCTGTACCTGCTGCCCCAGCTCCAGGGCGCCGGGCTCACCCTGGAGATCCTCACCGGCGCGCCGGGATGGGTCGGCGGGCTCGTCGTCGCCGTCGTCGTGACCGGTGCGGTCGCCGCCGGAGGCATGCGCTCCATCACCTTCGTGCAGGCCTTCCAGTACTGGCTGAAGCTGACCGCGCTCCTGGTGCCCGCCCTGTTCCTGGCCGGGGCCTGGTTCGGCGACGACGCCCCCAGGGCCCGCTTCGACGCCCCCGCCACCTTCCGCGAGCACACGTCCGTACGCTTCCAGGAGACCGTACGGATCGAACTCGACCGGCCCCTCACCCTCACCGCCTCGGGCACCGTCGACGACCGGCCGTACGTCAACGGCAGCCTCACCCTCGACAGCGGCTCGCACCGGATCTCCTCCGGCACCACCCTGCGCTTCCCCGCCGGGGCGGAGGTCCCCGAACAGCGCGACACCCACGCCACCGGGGCCGCCATCTGGTCCGAGCCCCTCGCCGACAGCCGCGAGGAACACCCGCTGTACGCCACCTACGGGCTCATCCTCGCCACCTTCCTCGGCACCATGGGCCTGCCGCACGTCGCCGTGCGCTTCTACACCAGCCCCCACGGCACCGCCGCCCGCCGCACCACCCTCGTCGTCCTCGCCCTGATCGGCGTGTTCTACCTGCTGCCGCCGGTGTACGGGGTCCTGGGCAGGATCTACGCTCCCGAACTGGCCCTGACCGGGGACGCCGACGCCGCCGTGCTCGTCCTGCCGGAACGGCTCATCGGGGGAGTGGGCGGCGACCTGCTGGGGGCGCTCCTCGCGGGCGGGGCGTTCGCCGCGTTCCTCTCCACGGCCTCCGGGCTGACCATGTCGGTGGCCGGAGTGCTCACGCAGGACGTGCTGCCCTCGCGCGGGGTGCGGCACTTCCGGCTGGCGACGGTGGTGGCCATGGCGGTGCCGCTGGCGCTGGGGGCGGTGACGGCGGAGGTGCCGGTGGCGGACGCGGTGGGGCTGGCGTTCGCGGTGTCGGCGTCGTCGTTCTGCCCGCTGCTGGTGCTGGGGATCTGGTGGCGGGGGCTGACTCCGCCGGGGGCGGCGGCGGGGCTGGTCGTCGGGGGCGGGGCGGCGCTCACCGCGGTCATGGCGACCCGGGCCGGAATCCCGGCCTCCGGCTGGGCGTACTCCCTGCTCGCCTGGCCCGCGGTGTGGTCGGTGCCGCTCGGCTTCCTGACGATGGTGCTGGTGTCCCTCGCGACGCGCAGCCGCATACCGGCAGGCACGGCCGCCATCCTGGCCCGGCTGCACCTGCCGGAAGAACTGACACCCAAACAGACCGGGAGCACTGCTCCGGAGGCGGAGCGGTGACCGGATGCGAGAGCACTGCTCGCGGGACGGGCCGCTGCTCGCGCGGCAGAGCACCGCTCACATCCCGCGGCAGAGCACCGCTCGCATCGCGGAGCAGTGCGCCAGGCCGAGTGCACCGCTCACGGCGCAGACCAGTACCCACCAGCCGAGCGCGCCGCTCGCAGCGCAGACCAGCGATCACCAACCGGAGCACCGCACCAGGAGCAGAGCAGTGACCATCAACGAGATCGCCGCTCTCGCCGCGGCCGGAGCACTGCTCCTCGCCGCAGGCATCGCTCTCGGTCGCCTCTCCGCCCGCCGCGCCGAGAAGAACCTCGACCTCGGCACCCCCGTCGAGCGCGCCACCTTCCTCACCCTGCACACCGCCTCCCTCGCCGCACCCCCGCTGCGCGCCGGGCTCACCGAGGACACCGCCCGCAAGGCCGCCCGCCGGCTGCGCTCCCTCCTCGGCACCGAGACCCTCTGCCTCACCGACCGCACCACCGTCCTCGCCTGGGACGGCCCCGGTGCCGCCCACCACCAGGAGACGGTGATGCTCAAGGTCGCCGAGATGCTCGACTCCGGCCGCAGCACCTGCGTCCACACCGCCTGCGACGACCCCTCCTGCCCGCTCCGATGGGCCGTCATCGCCCCGCTCACCGGCGAGGACGGCGTGCTGGGCGCCCTGGTCGCCTACGGGTCGCGGGAGTCGGCGGTCCTGGTGCGGGCCGCCACCGAAGTCGCCCGCTGGGTCTCCGTACAGCTGGAGCTGGCCGAGCTGGACCATTCCCGCACCCGGATCGTGGAGGCGGAGATACGGGCGCTGCGCGCGCAGATCTCCCCGCACTTCATCTTCAACTCCCTCGCCGCCATCGCCTCCTTCGTCCGCACCGACCCGGAACGGGCCCGCGAACTCCTCCTGGAGTTCGCCGACTTCACCCGCTACTCCTTCCGCCGCCACGGCGACTTCACCCAGCTCGCCGACGAACTGCGCTGCATCGAGCAGTACTTGGCGCTGGCCGGGGCCCGCTTCGGCGACCGGCTCAAGGTCACCCTCCAGATCGCCCCCGAGGTGCTGCCCGTCGCCCTGCCCTTCCTCTGCCTCCAGCCCCTGGTGGAGAACGCCGTCAAGCACGGCCTGGAGGACTCCCGGGAGGACTGCCGGATCACCCTCGCCGCCCAGGACGCGGGCGCCGAGGCCATCGTCACCATCGAGGACGACGGCGTCGGCATGGACCCCGACCGGCTCCGCCGCATCCTCGCCGGACAGGAGCCCGCCACCGCGGGCATCGGCCTGTCCAACGTGGACGAGCGGCTGCGCCAGGTCTACGGCGACGACTACGGCATCGTCGTCGAGACGGCCGTCGGCGCGGGCATGAGGATCACGGTGCGCATCCCCAAGTACCGCGCGGGGGTGCACAGTTCACCGCGCGCGGAGGGCTGACGGGACCCAGAAGAGCTGACGGGGCTCAGAAGAGGTGCACCGACAGGTGCCCCAGCGGCAGCCCCAGCTGCCACGCCGGCAGCCACACCCGCGCGTTCTCGTCGACCAGGTCCGCCAGCTCCGGCAGCCCGGGACCGTCATCGCCCCCACCGGTGGCAGCGTCGTCGTCGCGCGCCGCGAGACCCGCCTCGACGCCCGTGCCGCCCAGGTCCGTGGCCAGCAGCTCCGTCGACTCCAGCCACTGCCAGGACGCCCTGGCCAGCTCCAGGTCCGGGCCGCCGTCGCCCCGATCGGCGCGGGCCGCGAAGCATTCCCGTACCCACTGCTCCCACGGATGGCCGTACGCCGTGAGCGACAGCCATTCGTCGAGCTGGGAGATCACTCCGACCCCGGACAGCTCGTCCGTGGAGTCCGACAGGTACACGGTCAGCGCGAGTGCCTCGCGCCCCGCGCGGAACTCCAGCGTGCCGGGCGGGATCAACTGCCCGGTGCGCAGGAGCTCGTCGGCGATGTACTCGGCGTACAGCCATGCCATGGGTACGGCAAGGCCGCTTCCGCCGGTGCCATTGGCGCTCTCGGGCAGCACAGCATTCCACCTTCTCCGGTCGAGCTTGCGGTATCCGGGACTCCGGACGGGGGCCCCGGCGAAGAGCTTTCACGCTGAGAGGGGTTTGGCGGGGCGTCTTTACCGAACTTGACGGCGTGCTTTCGAAATCGTCGCGCCGAACCCGTGGCGTGGGAGAAAGAGGTGTACCGCCGGTACGCATGTGACGCACGCGGTTTCGGCCCCGCGCGCGCGAAAGGCACTCCGGACTCAGGCCGCACCCCGTTCCGCGCGCCCGCCGACCCCGACGTCGTACCCCGGCAGCACGGTGCGCAATGCCCGGAGCGCGTAATACGTACGGGACTTGACGGTTCCCTCCGGAATGCCCAGCTCGCTGGACGCCTCCGCCACCGAGCGCCCCCGGAAGTACACCTGCACCAACACCTCCCGGTGCTCCGTGCGCAGCGCCCGCACCGCCTGTCGCACATCCAGCTCGGTGGCCGAACGCTCCGCGAGGTCGACCGGCACGGGGGAGTGGTCCAGCACCTCGGCCGTGACCTCGCGGGGGCGGGCCCGGCGGGCGCGCCGGGCGTCGATCGCGAGCCGCCGACCGACCGTGAACAGCCAGGGCCGCATCGAGTCGTGGTCGCTGGCGAGCGCCTCCGGGTGCTGCCAGGCCCGGACCAGCGTCTCCTGGACGAGGTCCTCGGCGCGCTGCCGGTCTCCGTGGGTGAGGCCCAGCAGGAAGGCGAAGAGCGCCTTGCCGTGCTCGCGCTGGAGCGCGGCGAGGGCGCGTTCGTCGGTGCGGGGGACAAGGGACGGGGAGAGGGTCACCGTTGACGCTCCTTCGGGCGAGCGGGCAGGGAGGGGCGGAAGGGGACTGTCGGGAAGGGCGAGCAGGGAGTGACGGAAGGGACGGGCCGGGTCGGGTGATGGCCATCACAACCGGGCCGAGTTCAGGGGCGAAGATAACCGTCGGTGTGCGCCAGTGCTGGCAGGCGGTGCGCGGCGTGCGAGCAGGAGGCCGGTGCGTGCGACGAACGGTCGAGCCGTGCGACGAGTGGTACGACGAACGGTCGGCGGCCCGCGCGGGTCGAGCGGTGGCCCGCTTCGGGGCCGTTCGGGCGCTCTTGCCCTCAGTTGGCGGTAAAGGTCCTTGACTTCACGGGTGCGCCCGGGTGGATTCTCTTTGCGCATGTCCGGCACATGTTCGAAACGCTCTTTCGCCCTATGCAACAGACACCCGAGGGAAGCCGATCCGATGAAGCAGCGCACGGTGTTGCCGTCCCCGACAGCCCCCGTTCCGGCCCGGCGCGTCGCCCGGCGGCGGCACGCCGTGACGGCGGTCGCCGCCCTGGTGCTCGGGGCCACCGCCTGCACCGCGGCCCCCACCACCACCTCGCCGCCCGCGACGCAGCAGGCGGCCAGGAAGCAGACCACCCCCAGGCCCGGAGCCCCCGCCACCCCGCAGCGCGGCTTCACGCTGGTCGCCTCCGGCGACGTGCTCCCGCACGACTCGATCATCCGCCAGGGCCGCACGGACGCGGGCGGCGACGGCTACGACTTCGCACCGATGCTCGCGGGCGTCAAGTCCGTCGTCGCGCGGGCCGACCTGGCGATCTGTCACATGGAGACCGTGTACGGAGGACCGGACGGCCCCTACAGCGGCTACCCGGCGTTCGTCTCCCCGCCCCAGGTCGCCGCCGGGCTGCGCGCCACCGGCTACGACTCCTGTTCCACCGCCTCCAACCACACCCTCGACGACGGCCGCGCCGGAATCCGCCGCACCCTCGGCGCCCTGGACAAGGCCGGAATCGCCCACGCGGGCTCGGCCCGCACCGCGGCCGAAGCCGCACGTCCGGCGCTGCTGAAGGCCGGCACCGCCAAGGTCGCCCAGCTGGCCTACACGTACGGCACGAACGATTACCCGCTCCCCGACGGCCAGCCCTGGGCGGTCAATCTCATCGACCGCGCCAAGATCGTCGCGGATGCGCGGGCCGCCCGGAAGGCGGGCGCCGACGTGGTCGTGGTCTCGCTGCACTGGGGCACCGAATGGCAGGACGAACCCGACGAGAAGCAGATCTCCCTGGGGCGTGCGCTGACCGCCTCGGCCACCGCCGGACGCCCGGACATCGACCTGATCCTGGGCACGCACGCCCATGTCCCGCAGGCCTACGAGAAGGTCAACGGGACGTACATCATCTACGGCATGGGCGACCAGGTCGCGGGCACCATGTTCAACCACTCCGGCGCCCAGGACGACCGCGGCAACATGAGCAGCATCGGCCGCTTCACCTTCGCCCCGCCCGCGGCCCCCGGCAGGCGCTGGGAGGTCAAGAAGGCGGAGTTCGTCCCGCAGTTCTTCGACCTGAACTCCAACCGGGTCCTCAACCTCGGCTCCCCGGACTCCGGTTACGGCGAGACCCGGGCGCACATCCGCCGCGTTGTCCTCAGTCGGGGTGCCGCCAAGTACGGCCTGACGATGGGTCATTGACGGCAGAAGGGGCAGCATGAAATGCGACCGGAAGTGAAGGCAAAAGTCCAACTGCGCATTCACTTCTGACTGTTGACGCGTCTCCCGGGCGCGCCCATGATGTGGCCACTCCATTCGGAAAGCTCCTTTAGTAAAGGGGGCCTTCCGCCTCGCCGCCTCATGCCGTGACGCCAGGGAGCACGTGTGACATCCCCTGCAACGCCTGTAACGAAGAAGAGGCCACGGCCCGACACGCCGTCCGAGGACGACCGCCCGAGTCCGCCACCGACGAACCGGCGCGTCCCCCTGCGCGTCCGGCTGCGCAACCACGGGGTGATGCTCGCCCTGATGGTGCCCGGCCTGGCCTTCTTCCTGGTCTTCTTCTACGTGCCCATGCTGGGCAACGTCATCGCCTTCCAGGACTACCAGCCGTTCATCGGCTTCCAGGACAGCGCCTTCACCGGCCTGGCCAACTTCCAGGAACTGTTCGCCGACCCCGCCTTCTGGGAGTCCGTCCGCAACACCCTGGTCTTCGCCCTGCTCCAACTGCTGCTGTTCTTCCCCGCCCCCCTCGCTCTGGCCCTGCTGGTCAACAGCCTGATCAGCGGACGCACCCGGCGCTTCGTGCAGAGCATCGTCTACCTGCCGCACTTCATCAGCTGGGTCCTGGTCGTCGCCCTCTTCCAGCAGGTCCTGGGCGGTGCGGGACTGCTCAACAACTTCCTGCGCGACCACGGAATGCAGCCCTGGGACCTGATGACCAACCCCGACACCTTCCCCCTGCTGATCACCGCGCAGGCGATCTGGAAGGACGTCGGCTGGGGAATGATCATTTACCTGGCGGCGCTCGCCAGTGTCGACCAGAGCCTGTACGAATCGGCGGCCGTCGACGGCGCCGGCCGCTGGCGGCGCATGTGGCACATCACCCTGCCCGCCGTCCGCAGCGTCACCGTCCTGCTGCTGGTGCTGCGCCTCGGCGACGTCCTGAGCGTCGGCTTCGAACAATTCCTGCTGCAACGCGACGCGGTCGGCGCCCGCGCCGCCGAAGTCCTCGACACGTACGTCTTCTACCACGGCGTGGTCTACGGCGACTGGGGCATCGGCGCCGCCGCCGGACTGGTCAAGGGCGTCGTCGGCGCCCTGATGATCTGGGGTGCCAACAAGGCCGCCCACGCCTTCGGAGAGCAAGGGGTGTACAGCAAGTGACCCTCGGCATACCCCCGCTGACGCGCCGTCAACAACGCGTCCCCGACCGGCGGCCCGCCTGGGAGGAACCTCCGGGCCCGGTCGGCAACGCCACCAAGGCCGTCGTCATCGCCGTCATCGTCGCCGTGATGGTGCTGCCGTTCCTGGTGGTCCTGTCCACCAGCCTCGCCTCCCGCGAGGAGATCACCGCGGCCGGCGGCTTTGTCCTCTTCCCCACCGAGCCCACCCTGGAGGCGTACCGGACCATCCTGTCCGGCGGGCTGATCACCCGTGCCGTCCTGGTCAGCGTCGGCATCACCGCCGTCGGCACCAGCCTCTCGCTGCTGACGACGATCACCCTCGCCTACGCGCTGAGCAAGCCGGGCGTGCCGGGCCGCAAGCCGGTCCTGCTGCTGGTCCTGTTCACCCTGCTGTTCGCGCCGGGCATGATCCCGATGTACATCGTCGTCAAGGAGCTCGGACTCCTCGACTCCTACTGGGCGTTGATCCTCCCCGGCCTGGTCAACGCCTTCAACCTGGTCGTCATGCGGGCGTTCTTCATGAACATCCCCGAGGAGCTGTACCAGGCCGCCCGTATCGACGGGGCGGGGGACTGGCGCATTCTCACCCGGATCGTGCTGCCGCTGTCCAAGGGCGTCGTCGCCGTCGTCGGGCTCTTCTACGCGGTGACGTACTGGAACGCCTTCTTCAACGCGATGCTCTACCTCAACGACTCCGGGAAATGGCCCGTCCAGCTGATCCTGCGCACCTACGTCGTGCAGAACAAACAGCTCACCGGAGACGCCCTCGGCGTCACCAACATGCCGCCGCAGCAAGCCATTTCGATGGCCGTGGTGATGATCGCGCTGCTGCCCATCCTGGCGCTCTACCCCTTCCTCCAGAAGTACTTCACCAAGGGCGTACTCACCGGCGCCATCAAGGGCTGAACCTCTTCCCCCTCCCTCACCCCGTTGCGGAGAATCCCCATGAACGGCATGTCCCGCCGCACCTTCGTCGGTATCGGAGCGGCCGTCGCCGCCGGTGCCGCCGCCCCCACGCTCACCGGCTGCGGCTCCGCCACCCCGAAGAAGACCGAGGCCGCCTCGGCGAGCGTCAAGCTGCCGACGTACGTCCCCTACGAAGGCGTCAAGCCCGACCTCCCCGGCAACAGCAAGGGCCTGGAAGCCGGATTCCTCTCCTACCCCAAGAACCTCGTGCGCAGCGTGGCCAAGCCGCCAGGCGACGGCTCCAAGGTCACTCTGCTCACCGAGATATGGACCCCGCCGCCCGCCGCCCAGGACGCCAACGCCCACTGGCAGCAGCTCAACAAGAAACTGGGCGTCGACCTCTCCGTCATCATGGGCACCGACCCCGGCTACGACCAGAAGTTCGCCGCGACCGTCGCGGGCGACGCACTGCCCGACCTGATGTGGATTCCGCCCAACCAGGGAATCCAGCACGTCGCCCAGCTCCTGGAGGCCAAGTGCGCCGACATCACCGAGCTGGTCTCGGGCGACGCGGTCAAGGCCTACCCGCACCTCGCGGCCATGACCCCCCAGCACTGGAAGACGGCCGTCGTCAACGGCCGGATCTGGGGCGCCCCCAGCCCGTACCCCGCCTTCGGGCAGGTCTACAGCGGCAACCCGAACATCTGGGACAAGGCCGAGGGACTGTCCGCGAGCAGCCCCGACGAGTTCCTCGCCAAGTGCAAGGAGGTCACCGGCGGCAAGGTCTGGGCCCTGGAACCGATCTACAACAACGCGGTCAGCGTCATGAGCCAGTGCTTCGGCGCCCCCAACAAGTGGGAGCGCGCCAAGGACGGCTCGCTGACCTTCTGGCAGGAGACCGACGCGTACGCCGAAGCCCTCAACTTCGTCATCAAGCTGAAGCAGGCGGGCGTCTTCTACCCGGGCAACCCGGAGATGGCCGACGCCTACCTCAAGATGGCCCAGGGTTCCATCGGCGCCTGCGTCTACGCCAACCCCACCAACGCCCGCAAGGACCTGCGGATCAACGCCCCCGAGCTGACCTCGCAGATCCTGGTGCCGTTCGCCGCCGGCGGCAGCGGCGGCCCCCGCCACCACCTCCACCTGGGCACGATCGGCTACACGGCGATCAAGAAGGGCGACGAGAAGCGCGTCAGGATGCTCCTGTCGATCCTCAACTACCTGGCCGCGCCCTTCGGCACCGAGGAGCGCGAGTTCCAGGAGTTCGGCACGCGCGACCTCGACTTCACCTTCGACAAGAACGGCTTCCCCGCCCGCACCGCCCAGGGCAAGAAGGAGGTCGAGGGCCTGCGCAGCGGCATGGAGACCGCCACCGTCTCGCCCTCCGCGCTCATGGCCTCCATGTTCGAGGGCAACGCACGGGTCCAGGACGTGAAGGACGTGTACGCCGTCGAGCAGAAGCTCATCCCGATGGGCATCGCGCTGCCCACCGCGGGCCACTACTCCGACGCGTACACCGAGTACTACCCCCGCATGTCGACGGACGCCAAGGACCTGGTCAACGACATCGTCAGCGGCCGCAAGAGCATGAAGGAATGGAAGCCGTTCTGGGCCGACTGGAAGAACCGGGGCCTGGACAAGATGCGCAAGGAGTTCCAGAAGTCCATGGACAGGAGCGGCGAGTAGGCCACCGCGCCCGGCCGGTTACGGCACCACCGTGACCGGCCAGCGCCCCGCCTTCACCAGCCGTACCGCCACCGACCCCACGAACCGGTGTCCGGCCGACTCCGACGCGCCCACCACCACCGCGTCCGCGGTCAGCTCGTCGGCGGCCGTGACCAGACCGTTGTACGGGTCGCCCCGGAAGGTGTGGAACTCCCAGCGCACCTCGAAGATGCCCTTCACCCGCTCCGTCGCCCGGCGGATCTCCGCGATCAGGTCCTCGGCGATCTCCTCCGTGGTCCCGGCGACCGGCGCGCCGAGCGCCGCCCCCGAGGGGATCAGCGGCTGGACGTACACGAGGGCGAGCAGCGCGTTCTGCCGCCTGGCCAGCCCTCCCGCGTACGCGGCGGCGCGCAGCGACGAAGGGGAGCCGTCCACTCCGGCGACGATCACCTTGGGGCCGTCGGTGCCGCGTTCGAAGGCATGGCGCTGTTGTTCGGGCTGTTCGGTCACAGGGCGGAGGTTATCCCGTACGGCGCGCGGTCCGAAACGAGCGGCGCGCACGAGCTCGTACGGGCCGAAAAGACACCCACCCGCAGGTGAAACGCCCTACCCCGGGAGGCGTCGGGTCGCCGCGCTCCCTAGAGTTTGCCCCATGAGTGTCAGCGTGGAGGAGACTCCCACCAGCCGCAACCGCTTCCTCAGCAGGGTGCCCGACGGATTCGCGACCTTCTTCGGTCTGCTCGGTCTGTACTGCGCCCTGCTCGCGATCAGTCAGCCGCTGCGCAGACTGGTGAGGCCGTTCACCGAACTCCTGGAGTTCATCACCGTCCCGGTGAGCGCGAACCTGGCGTACGCGGTGTTCTTCTTCCTGCTCGCCGCCGCCGTCGGCTCGCGCAAGAAGATCGCCTGGTGGCTGGTGGTCGCCTACCTGGTGCTGCTGCTGGTCGGCGACATCCTCTTCATCGTCGACGAGGGCTGGAAGGCCCACCTGGCGTCCGCCGTGGTGGCCGTCGCCGCGCTGGTGGTACTGATCCTGGCCCGCCGCGAGTTCTACGCGGCCTCCCGGCACGGGGCGGTCCGGCGCGCGCTGGGCGTCCTCGTGGTGTCGCTGGCCGCCGCGGTCCTCGTCGGCTGGGGGCTGATCTCGCTCTTCCCCGGCACCCTGAAGAGCGACGAGCGGGTGCCCTGGGTGCTCGTCCGCGTCTTCGGCGGCGTGCTGTACGGCGACTTCGAGGGCCACGGCCCCCGCTTCCTCTACTTCCTCTTCGGCCTCTTCGGCGCGCTCGCCCTGCTGGCGTCCGCCGCCACCCTCTTCCGCTCGCAGCGCATGGAGTCCTCCCTGCACGGCGACGAGGAGCCCCGCATCCGGGCCCTCCTCGCCGCGTACGGCGCCCAGGACTCCCTCGGCTACTTCGCCACCCGCCGCGACAAGGCCGTCGTCTTCGCCCCCAACGGGCGCGCCGCCGTCACCTACCGCGTGGAGGCGGGCGTCTCGCTGGCCTCCGGCGACCCCGTCGGCGACAAGGCGGCCTGGCCGCAGGCCATCGAGGCCTGGCTGGAGATGGCCAAGCAGTACGCCTGGGCGCCCGCCGTCATGGGCGCCTCCGAGGAGGGCGCGACCGCGTTCGCCCGGGCCGGGCTCAGCGCCATGCAGCTCGGCGACGAGGCCATCCTCGACGTGAACGCCTTCGACCTCGACGGCCGCGACATGCGCGTCACCCGCCAGGCCGTCAACCGGGTGCGCCGCACCGGGGCCACCACCCGCATCCGCCGCCACTTCGCGCTCTCCGACGCGGAGATGGAGCAGATCATCGACCGCGCCGACGCCTGGCGCGGCACCGAGACCGAACGCGGCTTCTCCATGGCGCTGGACCGGCTCGGCGACCCCGAGGACGGCGACTGCCTCCTCGCCGAGGCCTTCGACGCCGACGGCAAGCTGATCGCCCTGCTGTCCTTCGTGCCCTGGGGCAAGGACGGCATCTCGCTCGACCTGATGCGCCGCGACCGGCAGGCCCCCAACGGGGTCATGGAGTTCATGGTCGCCGAGATCTGCGCCCAGGTGCCCAAGCTGGGCATCCGCCGGATCTCCCTCAACTTCGCCGTCTTCCGCTCCGCCTTCGAGGAGGGCGCGCGGATCGGCGCGGGCCCGATCCTGCGGCTGTGGCGCAGGCTGCTGCTGTTCTTCTCCAAGTGGTGGCAGCTCGAAGCGCTCTACCGCTCCAACGTGAAGTACCAGCCCGCCTGGTACCCCCGCTTCCTCTGTTACGGCGACGCGGGCTCCCTCGCCCGGGTCTCGCTGGCCTCCGGCATCGCCGAGGGCTTCGTGGCGGTGCCGAGCCTGCGCAAGATGTGGGGCCGCGGCCATTCCCCCCGCCGTACGTTCACCAACCCGGCCAGCACCGCGGGCCTGCCCTCCATCGAGGCGCTCGGCCTGGTCGGCCCCGCCACCGACGTGGACGCCGACCCGACCGCGCACCTGCCCGAGCAGATCCGCATCCGCCACCGCAAGCTCACCAAACTGCGCGCCGAGGGCACCGACCCCTACCCGGTCGGCGTCCCGGCGGCCACCCACACCACCGTCGCGATCCGCACCGCCCACCCCACGGCCGCGCCCGGCACCCGTACCGGCGAAACCGCCACCGTCTCCGGCCGCGTCATGGTCGTCCGCGACTTCGGCGGCGTCGTCTTCGCCGATCTGCGCGACTGGTCGGGCGACCTCCAGATCGCCTTCACCCGGGACGGCTCGGGAACGGAGATCCTCGACCGGTTCACCGCCGACGTCGACTTCGGCGACCTGGTGTCCGTCACCGGCGAGATCGGCACCTCCGAGAAGGGCGAGCTGACCCTCTTCGTCACCGACTGGCAGCTCACCGGCAAGTGCCTGCGCCCGCTGCCCGACAAGCGCCTCGGCCTCACCGACCCCGAGGCCAAGGTGCGCAGGCGGTACGTCGACCTGGTGGCCAGCCCCGACGCCCGCGAGGTCGTCCGCTCCCGCTCGGCCGTCGTCCAGGGCCTGCGCCAGGGCCTCCTGGAGCGCGGCTACCTGGAGGTCGAGACGCCGATGCTCCAGCAGATCCACGGCGGCGCCAACGCCCGCCCCTTCACCACCCACATCAACGCCTACGACCTCGACCTCTACCTGCGCATCGCCCCCGAGCTCTACCTCAAGCGGCTCTGCGTCGGCGGCATGGAGAAGGTCTTCGAAATGGGCCGCACCTTCCGCAACGAAGGCGTCTCCTACAAGCACAACCCCGAGTTCACGATGCTGGAGGCGTACCAGGCGTACGCCGACTACGACGTCATGCTCGACCTCACCCGCGAGCTCATCCAGGGCGCGGCCACCGCCGCCTTCGGCTCGCCGATCGCCCGCAAGACGGACGCCGACGGGAAGGTCGTCGAGCACGACATCTCCGGGATCTGGCCGGTCAAGACGCTCTACGGAGCCGTCTCGGAAGCCCTCGGCGAGGAGGTCGACGCCGACACCGAGGAGCCCTTGCTGCGCCGCCTGTGCGACCGCGCCGGAGTCCCGCACACTCCGGAGAACACCCGCGGCGACCTCGTCCTGGAGATGTACGAACGCCTCGTCGAGGAGCGCACCACGCTGCCCACCTTCTACAAGGACTTCCCCACCGACGTCTCCCCGCTCACCCGCCAGCACCGCAAGGACCCGCGCCTCGCGGAACGCTGGGACCTGGTCGCCTTCGGCACGGAACTCGGCACCGCCTACTCGGAGTTGACCGACCCCGTCGAGCAGCGCCGCCGCCTCATGGCGCAGTCGCTGCTCGCGGCGGGCGGCGACCCGGAGGCCATGGAGGTCGACGAGGACTTCCTCGACGCGCTGGAGTACGCGATGCCGCCGACCGGCGGCCTGGGCATCGGCGTCGACCGCCTGGTCATGTTCCTCACCGGGCGCACCATCCGCGAGACGCTGCCGTTCCCGCTGGTGCGCCGCTGACCGGCCTGACGTAGTTCCAACGGGTGCAATCGGGACCCGCACCCGGAGTGGATCAATGCCTCGCACGCCACGGCGTGCGAGGCATTAGTCATGAAAGAAGATCAGCAGTCGATGTCCGGTGATGGCGGCGGTGCCGGTGAGGGCGCCGGGGACGGTCGCGGAGGTGTGTCCGGCGAGGGCGAAGGCCGTTCCTTCCTGGGCCGCCGCGGCCTGCTGCGCCTCGCCGCCTGCGTCGGAGCCGCGGCCACGGTGCACGTGCTGACCGCCGACCCGGCCGACGCTCCGGTCGCCCCGGCCTCGGCGAAGCCCCGGCTCGCCGCCGGTCCGCCGCAGGCCGCGGCGCCGCTCAAGCCGTCCGCGTACCGGCTGCGCCCCATGACCGCGTACGCCGCACCGAAACTGCGGCCCGCGCAGCCGCCGGTGCGCCGCAGGCCGTTCCTGAAGATGGACGCCCCCGGCCGCACCATGGTCCTCACCTTCGACGACGGGCCCGACCCCCGCTACACCCCGGACATCCTGCGCACGCTGCGGCGGCACGGGGCGCGCGCCATGTTCTTCGTCTGCGGCGAGATGGCCGTCGACAACCAGGACCTGCTGCGCGAGATGATCGACGACGGCCACGTCATCGGCAACCACTCCTGGTCGCACCCGCTCATGCCCAAGCTGTCGCGCTCGCGCATCCGCTCCCAGATGGAGCGCACCAGCGACGTCGTGGAGCAGGCGGTGCGCGAGGCGCCCCGCTGGTACCGGGCACCGTACGGAGCGTGGAACCGGGCCTCGTTCGAGATCGGCGCGGACCTCGGCATGGAGCCGCTCGGCTGGACGGTGGACACCCTCGACTGGACCGAACCGGGCAGCGAGGCCATCATCCGCCGGGTGCGGGCGGGAGCGGGCTCCGGCGTCGTGGTGCTGTCGCACGACGCGGGCGGCAACCGCAGCGGCACCGTGCGGGCACTGCGCACCTACCTGCCCGAACTGCTGGACCAGGGGTACCGGATCACGGTTCCGCAGGACGTGTAGACGCCGTACGGGACCGGTGGCCGCCCGGGCTAGCGGGTGGCCACCAGCCGGGCGAAGACCACCACGTTCCCCGCGTAGCCGCTGTCCCGGTCGTAGCCCCCGCCGCAGGTGATGACCCGCAGCTCCGGGCGTCCGGTGTCGCCGTACACCCGGGCGCCCGGGAAGTCCTCCTTGGCGTACACCTCCACCCCGTACACCTCGAAGACGGCGGTACGTCCGTCGAAGCGCGCCACCTCCACGTGCTGGCCCTTGCGCACCGATCCCAGGCCGAAGAAGACGGCGGGTCCCGTGGAGTTGTCGACGTGCCCGACGACGACGGCCGTGCCGCTCTGACCGGGGGAGATGCCGTTCTGGTACCAGCCCGCCAGGTTGGCGTCCTGCGGGGGAGGGGCCTCGATCCAGCCCTCCTGGTCGAGCCCCACGTCCACGGTCGGCGCGTCCACCTTGAGCGCCGGGATGCGGATGCGAGAGGCGGGCGCGTACGGCAGCGGGGCCACCCCCGAGGGCCGCCGCTGCGCCGCCGGCCCGTCGGAACCGTTGTCCCGGGCGGCCGCCGCCGCGGGCTGCGGCGGCCCGAAGCCGATCTCGCTGCCGTTGCGCAACAGGGCGAGGCCGGTGAGCATCGCCAGCGCCAGGGCCCCCCACGGCGCACGCCGCCTGGGGTGCGCGCCGCGCCATTCCTGCCGTTGGTGCCCCATGATGCCGCTCCCTTCGTCGCACCCGGCCCGCCCGCCGTGCACGGTCCTGCCGTTCTGCTACGGACGCTAAGCGCGCCGTGCCGAGGCGGCGAGGTGCACAGGGCGAACGGGTGGCGGGCACGGAAATTGACGTTCCGTGAGATGACGGGCCGTCACCTGAGGGATCGTCAGCCCCGAAGTCACCGGAACGGGCCGTTACGTCACCAATCCGGCTCAGTGCGAAGTGCGCGTCCCACAGGGCCAAGTGAGGGTTCGTCATGGAAGGCGTACTCGTCGAATTTCCCGGAGCACCGCCCCGGAGCGTCTTCCCATGGAGGTTCTACGATGCGTGCTTCACGTGCCTACGCGGCGACCGCGCTCGCCTGCGCGGCCCTGGCCCTCTCGGCACCGGCGGCGTTCGCCACCAACGGCCCCAGCGACGTCACGGTCAATCCGTACTCGGTCCACCAGGGCAGCACGATCTCGATCGCGGCGACCGGTTGCGGGCACGGCGGAACCGTGACCTCCAACGCCTTTTCCGCCGTCAGCCTGTCGGCCGGGTCAAAGGGTTACGCGTCCGCCCGGATCAACGACAGCGCCACCCCCGGCCACTACAACCTGGCCGTCAAGTGCAGCGACAACGCGATGGTCGCCACCCACCGCTTCACCGTCCTCGCCGGACGCGGCGCGCACGGCGGCCTCGGCGGCTCGCACGGCCCCAGCGACATGGACATCGCGGTCGGCGCGAGCCTGGTGGCCTCGGCCGCGCTGGGCGGCGCGATCTTCGTGGCGCGCCGCCGCAACGCGGTCGGCGGCCGGGCCTGACCGCCGCGCACGCACCCCACACGCCGGTGGGCCCGAGTCCCCGTACAGGACTCGGGCCCACCGGCGTGTGACCTTCGGACGCACGCGCGCCGACGTGCCGTCTTCAGCTGTGGTCAGGCGTGCGGTCTTCAGCCGCTGTCAGGCATGCGGTCTTCGGCCGCGGTCAGGCGTGCGGTCGTCGGCCGCGATCAGTGGCGGCGCGCGCCCGCCGCCCGGCGGTGCACCGCGTAGAACGTGCCGCCCACCGCCAGCACCACCAGGGCCGCACCCCCGGCGACCTGGGTGGTGTCCATGCCGCCGATGCTGCCGCCGAGGCCGCCGCGCACACCCCGCGCGGGGGAGGCGGTGGTGATGGGGGCGGCCGACGTGGTGCGCGACGGCAGCGAGGTCGAGCTGGTCGTCGGCAGCGCGCCGCCCGCGATGGTCAGGGCGGCGGAGCCCTTCGTGCCGTCGCAGGTGAAGGCGATGTCGTACATCGCGCCGGGCTTGGAGTCCCAGCCGACGGTCACCTGCTGGGCCTTGCCGGGCTGGATGACGACGGTGTCGAAGACGCCCGCGGTGGCGGTCGCGGGGCCGGTGCAACCGGGGGCCGCCAGGGTGACCTTCCCGCCGGCGGCGATGGTGGAGGGCGACACGGAGAACCCTGCCGAGCCCTCCTTCTTGGCGCCCTGGTTGCCGTCGGCCGCCTGGGCCGGGGCGACGACGCAGGTCAGTGCGGCGGCCCCGAGGGCGGCCGCGGCGGTGGTGGTGGCGAACCGACGTGCACGCATGAAGACTCCTCCGGATCTCCGAGGAGCAATGGCGGAACGGTTTCCACGCTTATGTCTGAAATGCGCCTCGATAGCCGAAACGCTAGGAGAGTTGGGGGAGCCCCGCGATCACAGTCGCGCGAATGGGGCACGGGTGTCCCCCGGTCGGCTCTGACGTCAAAGAAAACGTTACTGAGTTGCATGTGAGTCTCGGTTGTGTTTTCTTCGTGTGGTGAAGGAACCATGGGCAGAGAACATCCGCAACGGAGGAACAGACGTGACGACGAGCGTGCTGATCGTGGGCTCCGGCCCGACCGGACTGACCCTGGCCCTGGAGCTGGCCCGGCGGGACGTCCCGGTCCGGGTGGTCGACAAGTCCCGCGCCTTCCCCCGGAGTTCGCGGGCCAAGGGGCCGAACCAGCGCACCCTGGAAGTGCTGGAGGACCTCGGCGTCGTACACGAGGTGATGGACGCGGGACGCGCACCGGTCCCCATGCGCAAGTACCGGGACGGGCTCGCCGTGGCCGACGCCGACCCCTACGCGGGCAGGCGTCCGACGCCCGACGTCCCGTACGACCGGGGACGGCTGCTGGCCCAGTGGAAGCTGGAGGAGGTCCTGCGCGACCGGCTCGCCGCACACGGGGTGCACGTCGAACTGGGCGTCGAGATCGACTCGTACGAGGAGACCGCCACGAGCGTCGTCGCCCGCACCCCCGACGGCCGCGAGATCGAGGCCCGCCACCTCGTCGGCTGCGACGGCGGGCACAGCCGCATCCGCACGCTGATGGGCGCCACCTTCGAGGGCGAGACCCACGAGGAGCAGCGCATGGTCAACGGCGACGTCGCCCTGACCGGCGCGCACGGCCTGAGCCGCGACCACTGGCACCAGTGGTTCGACGAGGACGGCGCGGTGATGCTCTGCCCGATCCCCGGCACCAGCGACCTCTGGTGGTTCCAGGCCGGACCCGAGACCGCCGCCGACGGCACCCCCGTCCCACCCTCCCGCGAGAGCTTCCAGCGGCTCTTCGACCGGCACGCCCGCATCCCCGGCGTCACCGTCACCGACGCCGCACTCCTGTCCACCTACCGGGTCAACGTCCGTATGGCCGACCGCTACCGCACCGGCCGTGTCCTGCTGGCGGGCGACGCCGCGCACGTCCACCCCATCGCGGGCGGCCTCGGCATGAACACCGGCATCCAGGACGCGTACAACCTGGGCTGGAAGCTGGCGGCGGTGGTCACGGACGCGGCCGACGCAGCCCTCCTCGACACCTACCAGGAAGAACGCCTCCCGGTCGCCGCCTGGACCCTCGACACCTCCTCGCGCCGGCTCGACGCGGTGATGGCGGCCATCCGCAAGCCGGGCGGCGGCCTGGACGCGGGCATCACGGACGTCACGAGCGGCCTCGGCATCGGCTACCGCTGGAGCTCCCTCGCCCCGCCCACGACCCTGGACACCGCCGTCCGTCCGGGCGACCGGGCCCCGGACGCCCCCTGCACCCCGCTCCGTCTCTTCGAGGCCTTCGCGGGCCCGCACTTCACCCTGCTGGCCTTCGGCGAGGCGGCGGCGCGGGCCCTCGGCGAGGCACCGGACGCGGTACGCACGTACGCGGTGGACGCGGGACCGCACAGCGACCTCGCCGACCGAAGGGGCCACGCCAGGGCCGCGTACGGAATCCAGGGCGACGCCCTGGTCCTGATCCGCCCGGACAACCACATCGCCCTGATCGTCGACCCCGCACAGGCGGATGCCGTACGGAACTACCTGCACGCCCTCCGCGAGCCGTCGGGCGTGCCCGCCTGACCCGAGGGCCGCCCGTGCCGCGCGGGGCTGGACAGGCCGTGCGGCACGCGCCGATCATGGGCCCGTGATCATGGATGCGAACTTCCGGTGGGACGAGTTCAACCGGCTGAGAGCCACGCTGGGTTACCTGACCCCGGCCGAGCTCGTCGAGCTGGGCAGCCGGGGCACGACCGTCCTGGACCCGTTCTCGGTCATCCTGTCCCGGAACGTGGAACTGGGCCCGGGCAACGTCCTCCACCCGGGCGCGGTCATCGAGTGCGACGACGACAGCACCTGCGTCGTGGGCGGCTTCAACGTCCTGCACGGAGCGACGCGGATCGCCGCGAGCGGTGGCGGCGACATCGGCATCGGCAACGGAACCGTCATCGGCGAGGGCGGCACCCAGATCAAGGCGACCTCCCCGAACTCCCCGATCACGGTCGACGACGGCGCCCGCCTGGCCAACGGCGCCGAACTCCTCGGCCACACCCGGGTGGGCGCGGGCGCCCAGATCCTGGGGCCCGTCTCGGCGGGCTTCGTCACCCTGGCTGCGGGCGAGCCGTACACCCACCCCGACCCGGATGCCCGCGGCGCCGTCCTGAAGGGCTTCGGCCGCGCCCGCCACCTCCGCCTCGCCACCGGCGAAGTCCTCAACGGCACGGGCGACTTCGCCTCCGCCCCGGTGGAACGGCAGCGGGCGTACCACTCGGACGCCCCGCGGAGGTGACGCCGGACGGCGGCGGGTGCGAAGCGCGCCCCGTCGGCAGGACGCGCGATCGCCCACAGCGAGACGCTGCCGCCTCCCCCGGCGAACCGGGTGGAAACGACAGCGTCTCGTGGGTGTTGGGGACTGCTCCGGGGCTACTCCGAGCCCGGGAACTTGTTCACGAACGGGTCCGGGGTCGCGGCGATGCCGTGGCCGAACGGGGCGTCGAGGTCCCAGATGAGGAAGAGCAGGAAGGCGATCATCACGCTGAACAGTCCGGCGAGCAGCAACTCGCGTGGCGTGCGCCGGATTTGGAGCGTGAAGATCAGACCGACCGTGATCAGTGCTCCGGTGATCAGGCCGAACCAGACGATGGGCGGCATCGTCGCCTCGGTGTTCTGGGCACGCTGGTCACGGGCGTCGTCGGCTGCGGCGACCTGGTCGACCAGGGGCTGGTAGGCCTGGCCCTCCAGGTCGGTCTTGGGGGCGTACAGCGTGACGTCCTGGCGGACGCGGGCCAGGAGTTCGTCGCCCTTCTCGGTGACCTCGCTGTGGTCGACCATGTGCTGCCACTCGGTCTGGACGACGTAGGTGACGTAGGCGTCGATGTCGGCACGGATACGGGTGCGGACGTCGGCGGGGTAGACCTCGGCGCGGGCGCTGACCTCGTGCAGGGCCTGGGCCTCCAGACGTACCGACTCCTGGGCGGCACCGCGGCCCTCCCAGACGCCCGCGATGGCGAGGCCGAGGACGATCGCGTAGATCACACCGATCATCATCGTCATGTATTCGAGGACGTCCGGCGTTTCCGTCGGGTCGTCGTCCTCGCCGATCCGCCGGTTGTTGATCATGACGATGGTGAGGACGACGGCGCAGGCAGCGGCCATCGCGATGGTCAGAACAAGCCATTCCGACACGGGGAACCTCCTTCGGTGAGGCCGCTCAGCGGGACGAGCGGGGGCGCAGGACCGCGACGGCGAACACCGCGGGCGCTGTGATCATGAGCGTGAGGGTCAGCATCGAGGTGTGTCCCTCGGGCTTCTTGCGGACCGGCTTGCGGTAGGCGGGCAGGGCGATCGCCCTCGCCGGGGGCGGTGGGGCCTTGGCGACGGGCGGGGTGGGTGCCGGGGGCGGCGGAGGCGGTGGCGGAGGTGCCGGCGGGGCGGGTTGTGGGCGTACGGGGGCGGGGGCGGCCTGCACCGGCTTCGGTGCGGGCTTCGGCGGCTTGGGCTTGGGCTTCGGTGGCGGCGGTTTCGGCGGCGGGGCCGGAGGTTTCGGGTCCGGCGGCAACGGCGGAGGCGGAGGCGGCGGGGGAGGCGGTGGTGGTGGCGGGGGTTCCGGCGGAGGGGGCGGTGGTGGCGGCGGGGTCGGGGTGGGCCAGCAGGCCGCGCTGTCGCCGCCCGCGATCGACACCGCGACCCCCTGGTCGGTGGACGCGTAGGCGCAACTGTCCGCGGAGGCGGGCACGGAGCCGGCCAGCAGCCAGCACAGGGCGGCCGAGGACAGGAGACGTACGAGGACCGGACCGGGCTTCCGGCGTGATCCGTACAGGCGTGATCCGTACACGAGGGGCATCATGAATCTGCTCAACGAGCGGCACACGGCAGAAGTAATTGATTCGCCTGATGGTTGGGACTTTCCCGAATTTGCGTTTGGGACGGGATCGGATGTGCGGATGGTGCCGCGTGCGGTCGGCGGGCGGGCCGCGGAAAGTTTTTCGCGGAGCGTTGAACACGCGGCCGGCCCGCGTACGTATCCAGTGCCGAGAGCGACGCGCATCGGCGTCGCCCCCCACTTCGGGAAGCTCGGGAAACGGGAGTCGACATGGGTACCTGGCGGAACGTCTCGCTCGCGGTGACGGCCGCGGCAGTGCTGACACTGACGACGGCATGCGGGCAGGACACCACAAACGCCTCCCCGGGAGCCCGGTCCGTGGCCAACCCGGCCCCCGCCGACGGGTACGGGTACGGCGACGGCGAGGACAAGGCCGCGGCCCCCAAGGCGGCCGGACAGCTCGCCGCCCGCGACGACGCCACGGTGGGCCGGATCGTGACCGACAGTGCGGGCATGACCCTCTACCGGTTCGACAAGGACACCGCGAAACCCCCGACGTCGCATTGCGAGGGCGACTGTGCGAAGGCCTGGCCCGTGGTGCCCGCAGGCACCGCCACCGCCGTGCCCGGCACCGACGCGTCCGCCCTCGGCTCGGTGACCCGCGCCGACGGCACCAAGCAACTCACCCTCGGCGGCTGGCCCCTGTACCGCTTTGCCCAGGACACGAAGGCCGGGGACGTCAAGGGGCAGGGCGTGGGCGGCACCTGGTTCGCCGCCGCGCCGGACGGGAAGAAGGCCGCGCCGGGTGCGCGGACCGCGCCGGAGCCCGCAGCCCCGGTCGCCCAGAAACCGGGTGCGCAGGAACCGGGCGCGCAGAACCCCGCCGACCTCCCCGGCATGTCCGTCCGCAAGGACCCGAAGCTGGGCGAGATCGTCGTGGACGGGCGCGGGATGACCGTCTACCGGTTCAAGAAGGACTCCGCCTGGCCGATGAAGAGCGCCTGCACCGACGCCTGCCTCGCCAAGTGGCCCGTCGTCCCGCCGGTGCCGAAGAACGACACCGTCGGCATCCTCAAGAAGGGGTACGTCGTCTTCCACCGCCCCGACGGCGCGAAACAGCAGACCATCAACTGCTGGCCGCTCTACACCTTCTCGGGTGACAAGCAGGCCGGAGACACCAACGGGCAGAGTGTGGGCGGCACTTGGTACGCCGTGTCCCCCCAGGGCAAACTCGTCGGCGCCCCCAAGTAGCCCCCGGTCGGCCCGGCACAGCCCCCGGCGGCCCCAAGTAGGTGCCGCGCCCCGCTTCCTCGTACAGTTCGGCCCGTCGGACCCGCACGCGCGGGGACGACGGGCCGAGTGCGTGCGGCGACATCGCCCGGAGGTGCCCCCTGGACGGGGCGGATCTGCCGGGAGATGCCGTCAACCGCGCACATGCTTGCGGGGTGTGACCGAGAACGGACCGCCAATTTCCGTTTTCGCTCGCTCTGCTGGCGGCGGATCAGTAGCCTCGGCTCGAACACCGGGCACGGACGTCCCTTCCGTGCCCGCATTCGTCGCGGCGACTTGTTGGAGACCTTGATGGAGCGTCCCGCCTGGGCCCCGCCCGGCATCGACCTCTCGATGCCGAGCGTGTCCCGCATCTACGACTACTACCTGGGCGGTTCGCACAACTTCGAGGTCGACCGGGAGGCGGCCCGCCGGGCCATGGAGTTCCTGCCGGGTCTGCCCAAGATCATGCAGGCCAACCGGGCGTTCATGCGCCGCGCCGTGCGCCACGCGCTCGCCGAGGGCGTCAACCAGTTCCTCGACATCGGCTCCGGCATCCCCACCTTCGGCAACGTCCACGAGGTCGCCCAGGGCGCCGACCCGGCCGCCCGCGTGGTGTACGTCGACCACGACCCGGTGGCCGTCGCGCACAGCCAGGCCGTGCTGGAGGGCAACGAGCGGACCGCCGTCGTCGCCGCCGACCTGCGCAAGCCGAAGGAGATCCTCGCCGCCCCGGAGCTCACGGGCCTGATCGACCTGGACAGACCGGTGGCGCTGCTGCTCGTCGCCGTCCTGCACTTCCTGGAGGACGCCGACGACCCGCAGGCCGCCGTCGCCGCGCTCCGCGACGCGCTCGCGCCGGGCAGCCTGCTGATCGTCACGCACGCCGCGTACGAGGGCATCCCGCTCGACGAGAAGACCGCCGGCGGAGCCGTCGACGTCTACCGGCAGATCAAGAACCCGCTGATCATGCGCACGCACGACGAGGTGGCCCGCTTCTTCGACGGGTACGAGATGGTGGAACCCGGCCTGGTGAAGATGGCCGAGTGGCGGCCCGAGACGCCCGTCGCGCAGGAGGACCCGTACGCGTTCTCGGGCTTCGCAGGGGTGGGGCGCAAGGCGTGAGCGCGCAGGCGCAGACCCCGGACGGCGGCCGCCCCCCGGCCCCGTCCGGCGGCACCGGCATGGCGTCCGGCGACGGCGAACCACCCTCCACCGGTCGGAGCGGGCCACGCTCCACGGGCCGGTCCGGGCCACCGGACGCGGGGGGCCCGGACCGGTCGGCGCCCGGCGGTACGCCGTCAGGCCCTGGCGGTACGGCGGCGGGCTTCGGCGGTACGCCGTCGGCTCCCGGCGGTACGCCGTCCGGCCGGGCGGACCTCGCCCCCGGGGTCTCGGGCGCGCCCCGCGACCGTACGGCGTCCGGCGGAGCCGTCGTCCCGGGCCGGGGCCCGGCTACCGGCAGCGGAAGCGGCTCGGTGCCCGTGCAGCCGTCACCCCCGACCCGTACGACCGCGTCCGGAGGCCCCGCACCCGCGTCCGGAAGCCCTGCCCCCGCGTCCGGAAGCCCCGCGACCCCCGCCGCCGACAGCGGGTCCGGCCCCGGCGAGGACGCCCCCGGCAGCCCCGAGGACCGGCTGCGGCGGTTCGCGACCATCTGGAGCCGGGCGATCTTCCCGGCCACCGCCACTTCCCTGACCCGCCCCGAGTTCGAGCAGCTGCTGCTCCCGCTCGCCCGGCGGCTCGGCACCGCCCTGCACGGGCGGCCCTTCGACACCGCCCCCGCGCACGCGGTCGGCGAGGCGCTGGTCGCCGCGCACTGCACCGATCCGGACGCCCTCGTCCGCAGCCTCGGCGTCGTCGACTCGTACCTCGTCCTGTACTGCGCCGAGCCCCCCGCCGAGGGCGACACGCTGGCCGCCGAGGAGAACCGGGCCCGCTGCGCCCGCCTCCAGCACTCCATCGCCGCCGGGTTCGCCAAGGCCCTGCGCGAGCGCACCCTGCGCGAGCAGGAGGCCATCGCCCGCTCCGCCCTGAGCGCCCGCAGCGAGGCCCAGCAGGCCCTGCACGCCACCGAGGAACGCTTCCGGGCGGTCTTCGAGGGAGCCGCCGTCGGCATCGGCATCGCCTCCCTCGACGGCACCATCCTGGAGGTCAACGACACGCTGACCCGCATGTTCGGCGGCCTGGAGGCCCAGGTCAAGGGCCGCAAGGTCACCGACTGGGGGCACCCGGAGGACTCCGCGCAGGTCTGGCGGATGTACGAGGAACTGGTGCGCGGCGAACGCGACCACTACCGCAGCGAGAAGGCGTTCTACCGGGGCGACGGCACCGTCCTGTGGACCAACCTCACCGTGTCCCTGCTGCGCGACGCCGAGGGCCGTCCCCAGTACCAGCTGGCCCTGATGGAGGACACCACCGAACGCCGTCTCCTCAACCTGCGGCTGCGCTACGAGGCCACCCACGACGCGCTCACCGGGCTGCCCAACCGCACCCTGTTCTTCGAACGCCTGGAGAAGGCGCTCGCCGCGAGCGAGAACGCCCGCTTCGGCCTCTGCTACCTGGACCTCGACGGCTTCAAGGCCGTCAACGACAGCCTCGGCCACTCGGCGGGCGACCGCCTCCTGGTCGAGGTCGCCGACCGGCTCCAGGCGTGTGCGACCGCGCCCGGCGAGATGGTCGCCCGGCTCGGCGGCGACGAGTTCGTGGCGCTCACCACCGGTGCCGCCACCCGTGCCGACGTGGACGACCTGGCCGCCCGGATACTGTCCGCGCTGGCCACCCCGATCCACCTGGAGGGCCGCGAGATCACCGTGCGCGGCTCCATCGGCATCGTCGAGGGCCCGGCCGGCGAACGCGGTCCCGCCGACGTGCTGCGCAGCGCCGACATCACCATGTACCGGGCCAAGTCGGCGGGCGGCAACCGCTTCGAATTCGCCGACCGGGAGGCCGACGAGCGCGCCATCACCCGGCACGGCCTCACCAACGCGCTGCCCGCCGCCCTGGAGCGCGGCGAGTTCTTCATCGAGTACCAGCCGCTCGTCCACCTCGGCGACGGCAGCGTGCACGGCGCGGAGGCCCTGGTCCGCTGGAGCCACCCGCAGCACGGCGTCCTCGGGCCCGACCGGTTCATCCCGCTGGCCGAACACACCGGTCTCATCGTGCCGTTGGGCCGCTGGGTGCTCCAGGAGTCCGTCACCCAGGCCCGCGTCTGGCAGGAGCGGCACGCCGACGGCGGCCCGCTGCGCATCAACGTCAACCTCTCGCCCACCCAGCTCCACCACCCCGGCCTGGTCGCCGACACGGTGGAGGTCCTGGAGCGGGCCGGACTCTCCCCGGGCGCGCTGTGCCTGGAGGTCACCGAGTCCGCGCTGATAGGAGCCGACGAGGGACTGCTCAAGCCGCTGCGCCAACTCGCCGACATGGGCGTCGACATCGCCCTCGACGACTTCGGCACCGGCTACTCCAACCTCGCCAACCTGCGCCGCCTCCCGGTGAGCGTCCTCAAGCTGGACCGCTCCTTCACCCAGAGCATGCAGCGCGCGCCCGCCGACCCCGTCGACCTGAAGATCGTCGAGGGGATCGTCGCGCTCGCCCACAGCCTGGAGCTGGCGGTCACCGTCGAGGGCGTCGAAACGGGCGCGCAGGCCGACCAGTTGAGGGACCTGGGCTGCGACACGGCACAGGGCTGGTACTACGCCCGCCCCGGAGCCCCGGACCGCATCCACTCCCTGGCGCTGACCGACGCGATCTGAGGGGTACGAGGAGGGGGCGGCCGGAGTCCGATTCCGGCCGACCCCTCCCCGTAACACCTCTCCGGGCGCAAGCGCTCAGGCGTGCGCCTCCAGCAGCACCCGTTGCAACTCCCGCGCCGCCCTCGGGGGTGCCACGTCGCTGCGGTGCGCCAGTGCGATCGTGCGGCGCAGCCCCGGGCGGGCCAGCTCGGTGACCCGCAGCCCGGTGCCCGCCCGCTCCGCCACCATGCGCGGCACGACCGCCACCCCGAGTCCCGCCCGTACGAAACCCAGTACCGCGTCCAGCTCGCCGCCCTCGACGGTGAACGTCGGCTCGAAGCCCGCCGAACGGCAGGCGGCGACGGTCAGTTCGCGCAGGTCGTAGCCGTGCCGGAACATCACCATCGGGGTGTCGCGCAGGTCCGCGATGCGCACCGGGCGGCGCGGACCGCGTTCGGTGGGGGAGGAGACCACCACCAGGTCCTCGTGGAGGAGTTCGATCGTGGTGAGGGCGGGGGAGGGGGTGGGCAGTGGCAGGACGACGAGGGCCAAGTCCAGCGCGCCGCGTGCCAGTTCGCGTACGAGGTCGTGCGATCCGCCCTCCTCGACCAGGAGTTGGATGCCGGGGTGTGCGTCGTGAAAGGTGCGCAGCACGTCCGGGAGCAGGCCCGTGCACAGGCTCGGTGTCGCGCCGAGGCGGACCCGGCCCCGGCGCAGCTGCGCCAGCTCCTGCACCTCGCGGCGGGCGGTGTCGGTGTCGGCGAGGATGCGCCGGGCGAGGGGGAGGAGGGCCTCGCCCGCGTCGGTGAGGGCGATGTTCCCCCGGGCCCGGGTGAAGAGGTCCGCGCCCAGCTCGCGCTCCAGGGAGCGGATCTGCTGGGACAGCGAGGGCTGCGCGACGTGCAGCTCCTCGGCGGCGCGGGTGAAGTGCCGGGACTCGGCGACGGCCACGAAATAGCGGAGCTGCTGGAACTGCATGCCCGCCAGTCTAGATGCATCGATAGGTAAAGGCTATGGAGATGAGCCGGACCATGTCTTGGACCTCTGGGGTCCTTCGGCCCTAGCGTCTTGAGTCATGGCTCTGGCAACGCGGCAGGACACCCCGCCCACCCGAAAACCGCCCGTGCGGCACACCTCAGGACTTCGCGGATTCTGGGCCTCGACCGTCGGCAAGAAGACGGTCATGGCCGTCAGCGGACTGATCATGCTCGGCTACCTCGTGGCCCACATGATCGGCAACCTGAAGATCTTCTTCGGGACGGACGAGTTCAACGGCTACGCGCACTGGCTGCGCACCATGGGCGACCCGGTGCTGCACTACGAGTGGGCGCTGTGGATCGTCCGCGTGCTGCTGCTCGCCGCGGTCGTCGGGCACGGCGTGGCCGCGTACCAGCTCAGCCGGCGCGACCTCCGGGCCCGGCCCGTGGAGTACGCCCACCGGCGCAAGCGCGCCAGCTACGCGACGCGCACCATGCGCTGGGGCGGCATCATCCTCGCCCTGTTCATCGTGTGGCACCTGCTCGACCTGACCACCCTCACGGTCAACGAGAACGCGCAGTCCGGGCACCCGTACGAGAACGTCGTCGCGACCTTCTCCACCTGGTACGGCAACACGATCTACAGCGTCGCCATGCTCGCCGTCGGCCTGCACGTCCGGCACGGCTTCTGGAGCGCCGCCCAGACCCTCGGCGTCGGCAACGCGACCCGCGAGCGCGTGCTGAAGACGCTGGCCAACCTCCTCGCCCTGGTGCTGACCGTGGGCTTCCTCTCCGTGCCGGTCGCGGTCATGACCGGATTGGTGGGCTGACACATGACTTCGTCGTACGTCGACTACGCGACCGGGGACCCGGTCGCCGACGCCAAGGCCCCCACCGGGCCGGTCGCCGAGCGCTGGGACACCCGCCGCTTCGAGGCCAAGCTCGTCAACCCGGCCAACCGCCGCAAGCACACCGTCATCGTCGTCGGCACCGGCCTCGCGGGCGGTTCGGCGGGCGCCACGCTGGCCGAACAGGGTTACCACGTCGTCCAGTTCTGCTTCCAGGACTCCCCGCGCCGTGCCCACTCCATCGCCGCGCAGGGCGGCATCAACGCCGCGAAGAACTACCGCAACGACGGCGACTCCGTCCACCGCCTCTTCTACGACACGGTCAAGGGCGGCGACTTCCGCGCCCGGGAGTCCAACGTGCACCGGCTGGCGCAGATCTCCGTGGAGATCATCGACCAGTGCGTCGCGCAGGGCGTGCCCTTCGCCCGGGAGTACGGCGGCCTGCTCGACACCCGCTCCTTCGGCGGCGTCCAGGTCTCCCGCACCTTCTACGCCCGTGGCCAGACCGGGCAGCAGCTCCTGCTCGGCGCGTACCAGGCGCTGTCGCGGCAGATCGCCGCCGGGAACGTCGAGCTGCATCCGCGCACCGAGATGCTGGACCTGATCGTGGTGGACGGGAAGGCGCGCGGGATCGTGGCGCGCGACCTGATCACCGGGGAGATCTCCAGCCACTTCGCGGACGCCGTCGTCCTCGCCTCGGGCGGCTACGGCAACGTCTTCTACCTGTCGACGAACGCCATGAACTCCAACGCCACCGCCATCTGGCGGGCCCACCGGCGCGGCGCGTACTTCGCCAACCCCTGCTTCACCCAGATCCACCCGACCTGCATCCCGCGCACCGGCGACCACCAGTCCAAGCTGACCCTGATGAGCGAGTCGCTGCGCAACGACGGCCGCATCTGGGTGCCCAAGGCCAAGGGAGACCGGCGCCCGGCCCGCGAGATCCCCGAGGACGAACGCGACTACTACCTGGAGCGGATCTACCCCTCCTTCGGCAACCTCGTCCCGCGCGACATCGCCTCCCGCGCCGCCAAGAACGTCTGCGACGAGGGCCGGGGTGTCGGTCCCGGCGGGCAGGGGGTCTACCTGGACTTCGCCGACGCCATCGCCCGGATGGGCCGCAAGGCCGTCGAGGAGAAGTACGGCAACCTCTTCGACATGTACGCGCGGATCACCGCCGAGGACCCGTACGAGACGCCGATGCGGATCTACCCCGCCGTGCACTACACGATGGGCGGACTGTGGGTCGACTACGACCTCCAGACCACGGTCCCCGGCCTCTTCGCCGTCGGCGAGGCCAACTTCTCCGACCACGGCGCGAACCGCCTCGGCGCGTCCGCCCTGATGCAGGGCCTGGCCGACGGGTACTTCGTCCTCCCGGCCACCATCAACGACTACCTCGCCCGGCACGCCGCGCAGGACCCGGTCGACGCCTCCCACCCGGCGGTCGCCGACGTCGTACGGGAGACCGAGGAGCGCCTCGCGAAGCTCCTCGCCGTCGACGGCGACCGCACCCCCGACTCCTTCCACCGTGAACTCGGCGAGCTGATGTGGGAGTTCTGCGGAATGGCCCGCACGGAGGAGGGCCTGCGGAAGGCCCTCGACCGCATCCCGGAGATCCGTGCGGAGTTCTGGCGGCGGATCAAGGTTCCGGGCGTCGGCGAGGAGTTCAACCAGTCGTTGGAGAAGGCCAACCGCATCGTCGACTACCTGGAGCTGGCCGAGCTGATGTGCCTCGACGCCCTGCACCGGGAGGAGTCCTGCGGCGGCCACTTCCGCGAGGAGTCCCAGACCCCGGACGGGGAGGCCGCCCGCGACGACGAACGCTTCGCGTACGCCGCCGCCTGGGAGCACACCGCCACCGGTGCCGCCCCCGTCCTGCACAAGGAAGACCTCGTCTTCGAGTACGTCCACCCCACCCAGCGGAGCTACGCATGAGGCTCACCCTGCGCGTCTGGCGCCAGAAGTACCCCAACACCCCCGGGGAGATGGCCCGTTACGACGTCGACGGCATCTCGGCCGACATGTCCTTCCTGGAGATGCTCGACACCCTCAACGAAGAGCTCATCCTGCGCGGCGAGGACCCCGTCGCCTTCGACCACGACTGCCGCGAGGGCATCTGCGGCGCGTGCTCGCTCGTCATCAACGGCGACGCGCACGGCCCCGAACGCACCACCACCTGCCAGCTGCACATGCGGTCCTTCAACGACGGCGACACCATCGACGTCGAACCGTGGCGGGCCTCCGCCTTCCCCGTCGTCAAGGACCTCGTCGTGGACCGGTCGGCCTTCGACCGGATCATCCAGGCCGGCGGTTACGTCAGCGTGCCGACCGGCGCGGCCCCCGAGGCGCACGCCACCCCCGTGCCCAAGGCCGACGCCGACTTCGCCTTCGAGCACGCCGAGTGCATCGGCTGCGGGGCCTGCGTCGCCGCCTGCCCCAACGGCTCGGCGATGCTCTTCACCTCGGCGAAGGTCAACCACCTGAACGTGCTGCCGCAAGGTGCCCCCGAGCGCGAGACCCGGGTCCTCGACATGGTCGCGCAGATGGACGACGAGGGCTTCGGCGGCTGCACCCTCACCGGGGAGTGCGCGACCGCCTGCCCGAAGGGGATTCCGCTGCCGTCCATCGCTGCCATGAACAAGGAATGGCTCCGCGCCAACCGCAAGGGCCGCCGCTGAGGGCTCCGCGCCCTGCCGGGCGGCATTCGGGCCCCGGTCCGGACGCGCAGGGCGGGCGCTGTGGCCGCGCGACGGACGCAGGGTGCCCCGTGGGCCCGGAAGCCCTCGGCCCGTTGCCCGGCCACTGTGGGCGTGGGGGCGGACCCGGTGTGGCCCGAGGGCAGGTCGGGCACGCCTCGCGGACTCGCCGCCCTGCCGGGCGGAGCTGTGGCCACGGGACGGGCCCGCCGGGTCCGGGGCGGGCGCCTGGGCCTGAGGTGGGCCTCGGGCCCGGTCCGGCGGGCCCGAAGAGATCCGGTGACAGTAGCTGACGTACCGTCAAAAGGCGGGTAGTTTCCGGTTCATGTATCCGGGAGCGTACGACCCCGCGCATCCGGCCGTCGTCACCTCCGACGGCGGCCGGACCCTGACCTACGGACAACTCGAAGAGCGCTCGCTGCGGTTGGCCAACCATCTGCGCGCGGCCGGACTGCGCCGGGGCGACCACCTCGCCCTGCTCTCCGACAACGACCCGCGCGTCCTGGAGGTCTACTGGGCGGCGATGCGCTCGGGCCTCTACCTGACCGCCGTCAACCACCACCTCACCGCCGAGGAGGCCGCGTACATCGTCGAGGACTGCGGGGCCACCGCCCTCATCACCTCGACCGCGCTCGGCGGGCTCGCCGAGGACGTCGGCCGACTGGTGACACGTGCCACGCTCCGGTTGGAGTACGGGCGCGAACTGGGCTCGTACGAAAAGGCCCTCGCCGAGGCGTCCCCCGCAGCCCCGGCCCACCAGCCCATCGGCGCCGACATGCTCTACTCCTCGGGCACCACCGGCCGCCCCAAGGGCATCCAGCCCGACCTGGCCGAGGGCGACGTCCGCGAGTCGCCCACCCTCTACGTCCCGCTCTTCACCGCCATGTACGGCTTCGCCGCCGACTCCGTCTACCTCTGCCCCGCACCCCTCTACCACGCGGCACCGCTCCGCTTCTGCGGCGTCGTCACCGCCACCGGCGGCACCGTCGTCCTCATGGACTCCTTCGACGCCGAGGGCGCGCTCGCCGCGATCGAGCAGCACCGGGTCACGCACGCCCAGTGGGTGCCCACCATGTTCGTACGCATGCTGAAGCTCCCCGAGGCCGCCCGCACGCGGTACGACACGTCCTCGCTCCAGGTCGCGATCCACGCCGCCGCACCGTGCCCCGTCGAGGTCAAGCGGCGGATGATGGAGTGGTGGGGCCCGGTCCTGTACGAGTACTACAGCTCCACCGAGGGCAACGGGATCACCTTCATCGGCCCCGAGGAATGGCTCGCCAAACCGGGCTCCGTCGGCCGCGCCGGACTCCTCGGCGAGCTGCGCGTCTGCGGCCCGGACGGGGCGCTGCTGCCCGTCGGCGAGACCGGCACGATCTACTTCGAGCGCGAGGAACTGCCTTTCCGCTACCACAACGACAACGGCCGCACCCGCGAGGCCCAGCACCCCGACCACCCGAACTGGACCACCACCGGGGACATCGGCCACGTCGACGCGGACGGCTATCTCTTCCTCACCGACCGCACAGCCTTCATGATCATCTCGGGTGGGGTGAACGTCTACCCGCAGGAGGCCGAGGACTGTCTCGTCCTGCACCCCGAGGTGGCCGACGCGGCCGTGATCGGCGTGCCGGACCCGGAGATGGGCGAGGCCGTCAAGGCGGTCGTCCAGGTGGCGGAGGGGGTGTGTCCGTCGCCCGAACTCGCCGCCGAGATCCTGGAGTTCGTACGATCTCGGATCGCGCACTACAAGGCCCCGCGCAGCGTCGACTTCGCGGCGGCCCTGCCGCGCACGCCCACCGGGAAGCTGGCCAAGTCGGCGCTCAGGAAGGCCTACTGGCCCCAGGAGGCGTGATCAGCCGTTCACCGCGCGCAGCGCTCCCGGCCTGCGCCCGGTGAGCCGGTCCAGGGCGGCGGCCGTGGCCTCGTCGCCGGGGAGGTGCACCAGGATGCGCTGGCCGTCCGGGTCCGGGAGGTCCAAGGTCTCGTACGCCAGGCGCAGTTCGCCCGACTCCGGGTGGACGAGGCGCTCGACGCCGCTGCGCACCGGCAGCTTCGGCGGGGCGGCGAGCCGGTGCGCGAACTCCGACCCGGCGGTCAGGGCCAACTCGGCGGCCAGGTGCGAGACATGGGGGTCGTCGCGGGCCAGGTCGAAGCCCACCATCCCGAACTGGGCATCGGCCACCCGGCCCCAGTCGGGATAGGTGTCGCGGGCGCGCGGATCGGTGAAAACGTACCGCAGCACGCTCGGCTGCGCCTCGTCGAGCAGCCCGACCGGACCCATCAGACGCTCGTACCCCGTGGTGCAGGCGACGACCTCACTGAGCCGGTTGAGCAGGACGGCGGGGGAGGGGTCGAGCCGGTCCAGGAGCGCCTGCACGGTGGGGCGCACCTGGCGGACAGGGGTCTCGGCCGCCGGACACAGCAGCTTGTGGTCGTTGGTGTGCTTCAGCAGCCGGCCCAGGTGCAGCCGGGTCTCGCCGGACAGCCGCAGGGCGTCGGCGAGGGCGGCCAGCACCTGGGCGGACGGGTTGCGGTCCCGGCCCTGTTCGAGGCGGGTGAGGTACTCGACGCTGATGCCCGACAGGGTCGCCAGCTCGGACCGGCGCAGGCCCGGAGTGCGGCGGCGCGGCCCCTCGGGCAGGCCCACTTCGGAGGGCGTCACGGCCTCCCGGCGGGCACGCAGGAAGGCCCCCAACTCGTTCTCGCTCACCCTCGGATCGTAACCCCGCCGTCCGGAGCGGAGGGTGGCCCTCCCACTACTACCCTCGGGCCGGTCTTCCTCCGGGGCGGACCGTCCCGCAGCGTGGAGGCATGACCACTGACGCACACACCACGTCCCTCGCCCCGCTGATCCCGCTGACCTCGGGTCGCTGGGAACTCGACACCGCCCACTCCTCCGTCGCCTTCACCATCCGCCACCTCGGCATCTCCAAGGTGCGCGGCCGCTTCGCCGAGGTGGACTCGGCCCTCGTGGTCGGCGCCACCCTGGAGCAGAGCTCCGTGCACGCCACGGTGGCGCTCGCCTCGATCGACACGGGCAACGAGGCCCGCGACGCCCATGTCCGGGCGGCCGACCTCCTCGACGTCGAGAAGCGCCCGACCATGACCTTCCGCTCGACCGCCGCGCACGGCGAGGGGGAGGAGTGGGCCCTGGAGGGCGAACTGACCATCGGGGACGTCACCCGTGAGGTGTCGTTCGAGGTGGAGTTCGGTGGCCTGGTGGACACGCCGTTCGGCAGCAAGCACGCGGGCTTCGAGGCGCAGGGCCAGATCCGGCGCAGCGACTTCGGGCTGAACTTCGGGGCGGCGGACGCGATGCTGGGCGATGTCGTGAAGATCCAGATCGACGCACAGTTCGTGGAGCCCGGGCAGGCGTAGGTCGTCTTCGCGGATCGCGGCCCGGCCGCGCCCACCCGTGCCCCGTCAGGGGCGCGGGGAACTGCGCGACCAGCCACGACGCACTCGCACGGAACCGTGCATGCCCCCGCGGGTTGAGGTGAAGGGGCGGGGCTGGGGGCCCTTTGCCCAGGTGGGGCAGGGCCGCACCTGTCCGGTTGCCGGGCGGCGGGCCCAGGCCCGTCGGCGACGTGCACCCTCGCAGGCGCGTCACCACCGAGCCGTCGCGGGGTGCCTAAGCCCGTCCGGCGAACTCCCTCGCCAGGTACGGAGCGGTCCGGCTCTCCGGAGAGCCGGCCACCTCCCTCGGCGGCCCCGCCGCCACCACGCGGCCGCCCGCGTCACCACCCCCCGGGCCCAGGTCGATCACCCAGTCGGCGCCCGCGACCACGGACATGTCGTGCTCCACCACGACCACCGTGTTGCCCGCGTCGACCAGGCCGTGCAGCTGGCGCATCAGCACCTCCACGTCGGCCGGGTGCAGGCCCGTCGTCGGCTCGTCCAGGACGTACAGGGTGGGCCCGCGCCGCGTGGTGGCCCGCTGCAACTCGCTGGCCAGCTTGATGCGTTGGGCCTCGCCGCCGGACAGCTCCGTCGCGGGCTGCCCGAGCGTGAGGTAGCCGAGGCCGACGTCCAGCAGGGCGCGCAGGCTGCGGGCGGCGGCGGGGGAGTCCGCGAAGAAGTCGGCCGCCCGCTCCACCGTCAGGTCCAGCACCTGGGCGATGTTCAGGCCCTGGTGGGTGACCTGGAGGGTCTCGGGGTTGTAGCGCGCGCCGTGACAGTCCGGGCACGGCGTGTACGTACTGGGCAGGAAGAGCAGTTCCACCGAGACGAAGCCCTCGCCCTGACAGGTCTCGCACCGTCCGCCGGACACGTTGAAGGAGAACCTGCCCGCCCGGTAGCCGCGCGCCCTGGCTTCCGGTGTCTGGGTGAACAGCTTGCGCACCACGTCGAAGAGGCCGGTGTACGTCGCCAGATTGGAGCGCGGCGTGCGGCCGATCGGCTTCTGATCCATCGTCACCAGCCGCTGTACGCCGGGGAGTTCCTCGGTGATCGAGGCGGCGAGGGTGGACTTGCCGGATCCGGACACGCCGGTGACGGCGGTCAGCGTGGCGAGCGGGAGTTCGGCCTCCACGTCGTGGAGGTTGTGCCGGGTGACCGGGCCCAGCTTCAGCCACCCGGACGGCTCGCGCACCTCCCGTACCGGCAGGGGCTCGTGCGCGAACAGATAGGGGCGCGTCGCGGAATCCGGTACGTCGGCGAGCCCTGCGGGCGGGCCGCTGTGCAGCACCCGGCCGCCGTGCACTCCCGCCGCCGGGCCCACGTCCACCAGCCAGTCCGCGCGCCGCACCACGTCGAGGTGGTGCTCGACGACGAAGACGGAGTTGCCCGCGGCCTTGAGCCGGTCGAGGACCACGAGGAGGGCCTCCGCGTCGGCGGGGTGCAGACCGGCGGACGGTTCGTCCAGGACGTACACGACGCCGAAGAGACCGGACCGCAACTGCGTTGCCAGGCGCAGCCGTTGGAGTTCGCCGCCGGACAGGGTGGGGGTGGTGCGGTCCAGGCCGAGGTAGCCCAGACCGAGTTCCGTGACGACGGCGATGCGGGCGCGCAGGTCGTCGGTCAGGACGCGGGCCGTCTCGGTGCCGGGAGGCGTGTGCAGGACGCGGTCCAGTTCGGACAGGGGGAGCGCGGCGAGTTCGGAGATCGTGCGGCCCGCGAAGGTGACGGCGAGCGACTCCGGGCGCAGGCGGCGGCCGTCGCAGGCGGGGCACGGGTCGCTGGTCAGGAAGCGTTCGGCCTTGGCGCGCAGGGACTGGCTCTTGGTGTCGGCGAAGGTGTGCAGGACGTAGCGTTGGGCGCTCATGTACGTGCCCTGGTACGGGCGTTGGATGCGGCCCGCGTCGCGCACCGGGTGCACGGTGACGACGGGCTGCTCGTCCGTGAACAGAATCCAGTCGCGCTCCTGCTGCGGCAGGTCGCGCCACGGCTTGTCGACGTCGTACCCGAGGGTGTCGAGGACGTCGCGCAGGTTCTTGCCCTGCCAGGCGCCCGGCCAGGCGGCGATCGCACCCTCGCGGACGGAGAGGGCGGGGTCGGGGACCAGGAGGGCTTCGGTGGTGCGGTGGACCAGGCCCAGACCGTGGCACTCGGGGCAGGCGCCCGCGGCGGTGTTCGGCGAGAAGGCGTCGGAGTCGAGGCGCTCGGCGCCCTCGGGATAGTCGCCCGCGCGGGAGAAGAGCATGCGCAGCGAGTTCGAGAGGGTGGTGACCGTGCCGACGGAGGAACGCGAGGAGGGGGCCGAACGGCGCTGCTCCAGGGAGACGGCCGGGGGCAGCCCGGTGATCTCGCCGACCTCGGGTGCGCCGACCTGGTGGATGAGGCGGCGGGCGTAGGGGGCCACGGACTCGAAGTAGCGGCGCTGGGACTCCGCGTAGAGGGTGCCGAAGGCGAGGGAGGACTTGCCGGAGCCGGAGACGCCGGTGAAGACGACGAGGGCGTCGCGGGGGATGTCGACGTCGACGTCACGGAGGTTGTGCTCGCGGGCACCGCGCACGTGGATGTACGAGTCGTGCATGGGGGCTCCGGGGGCGAGGGGCAGGGGATATGGGGCAAACGCCCCAATCCTAGGCCCCGCTCGTTGCCTGGGCCCCTTCGGGGGTACGGGCCCGGGCGCGCCCGGGGCGGCCGGGCCGGGGCCGTGGCCCGAGTCGTCCGCCCCTGCCCGAGGCGGCCCTCACGCGCCCGTCGGGGCGAAGAGTTCGGCCAGGTGGCGGTACGAGGCCAGCAGGCCCGCCCGGTCGTGGGTGCTCGTCGTGACCAGGACCTCGTCCGCCCCGGTCGCGCCGATGACCTCCGCCAAGGCCGCTGCCACCTGCGACGGGGTGCCGTACAGCTGGCCCTCCAGGCCCTTCTCGTAGAAGTCGCGCTCCTTGGGCGGCATCGCGCCGGACCGGGCGAGCTCCTCGATCCGCTCGGCCGGCGGCAGCGGCGGGAAGGTGCCCTGCGTGCGGGAGTGAGCCATCGACCACGCCTCGGGGATCAGGAGGCGGCGGGCTTCCGCCTCCGTGTCCGCCACCGCGACCGTTCCGGCGATGGTCACGTAGGGGCGCGAGGACCAGATCGACGGGCGGAATTCCGCGCGGTAGCGGTCCACCGCGGCCATGAGTTGTGACCGGCCGCGCAGGTCGCCGATGACGACCGGCAGCCCCGCCGCCGCGGCGATCGACGCCCCCTCGCCGACGGCCAGCACGAAGGGCGGCACCCGCAGGCCCTCCGCGGGGTACGCGTGGACCGGGCCGTCGCCGGTGAACCAGCCCAGGAGCGCGTCGAGTTGGGACGCGAAGCCCTCCGCGTCCTCCTTGTCGCGGCCCAGCGCCCTGCGTACACCGTCCGTGAAGCCCACCGACCGGCCCAGGCCCATGTCGATCCGCCCCGGGAACAGGGACTCCAGAACGCCGAACTGCTCGGCCACCACCAGGGGTTGGTGGTTGGGGAGCATCACGCCGCCCGTCCCCACCCGGAGCGTGGAGGTCGCCGCCGCGACCGCCGCGGCCAGCACCGTCGGCGCGGAACCGGCCACCCCCGGCACGCTGTGGTGTTCGGACACCCAGAAGCGGTGGTATCCGAGAGGCTCCAGCTGCTGGGCGAGACGCACCGTATCGCGCAGCGCCTGGGGGCCGTCGTGGCCCTCGCGCACGCGGGAGCGGTCCAGTACGGAGAAGCGGGTCCGGGAGATCACTGTGCTCACACCAGGGTCAACGCGCGAACGCCCGGAAGATTCCCGAACGGGTGCGCGCGCCACTGCCTAGGCTGGAGACATGACTGACAACAGCCGACTCCCGCTGGCCGTCTTCGACCTCGACGGCACCCTCGCCGACAGCGCCCACCGGCAGCGCTTCCTGGAGCGCAAGCCCCGTGACTGGGACGCCTTCTTCGCTGCCGCCCCCGCCGACCCGCCGCTCGCCGAAGGGGTCGCCCTCGCGCTGCGCAGCGCCGAGGACAGCGAGGTCGTCTACCTGACCGGCCGCCCCGAGAGGTGCCGAGCCGACACCGTCGCCTGGCTGGCCGCCCAGGGGCTGCCCGAGGGGCGGCTCTGGATGCGCCCCGACCACGACCGCCGCCCGGCCCGCCAGACCAAGCTGGAGATGCTGAAGCGGCTGGCGCGGACCCGTGACGTGCGGATGCTCGTCGACGACGACCTCCTGGTGTGCGACGCGGCGGAGCAGGCGGGATTTCCTGTCGTACGCGCCCGCTGGGCGGATTCCTCGCCCGCGATGAAGGACGCCCAGGGGCCTCAGGGGCGAACCTGAGGTGATGGGAGTGTGGGGAACATGCGGTGTGCTCGCGGTGGGGCGTGGTGCCCGCTGTGCAAGAAGTGCCCGGTAAACCCTTGACCCGCCGATTGGTCCATGCCAATTTCTTGAAGCGTGAACCTTGTGCCACAGCGAGTGACATCCGCCTCCCTTGCCACTGTCCTGTCCGCGACCCTCCTCACCGGTTGCGGAGCGTTCGGCCTGTCGTCCGGCGACGACGCGACCCGCACCGTCACGGTCTGGCTGATGGAGAACAGTGCTTCTCCGGACTTCCTCAAGAGGTTCACCGCCGACTTCGAGGCGAAGAACGCGGGCATCAAGCTGGACATCCAGATCCAGCCCTGGGTGGGCATCGGCCCGAAGATCACCAAGGCGCTGAAGGGCAGCAACCCGCCGGACGTCATCGAGGTCGGCAACACCCAGGTCGCCCAGTACGCCGTCGGCGGCGGCCTGGAGGACCTCACCCTGGAGGCGATGCGCGACCTCGGCTCCGACGACTGGCTCCCCGGCCTCGCCGAGCCCGGCAGCATCGACGCGGCCCAGTACGGCATCCCCTGGTACGCGGCCAACCGCGTGGTCGTCTACAACAAGGACCTGTTCGCGAAGGCGGGCATCAAGCAGCCGCCCGCCGACCGCCGGCAGTGGATACGCGACACCCGCAAGCTGAACACCGCCGGAAACCAGGGCATCTACCTCGCGGGCCAGGACTGGTACACGCTCTCCGGATTCATCTGGGACGAGGGCGGGGAACTCGCCGTCGAGAGCGGTGGGCAGTGGTCCGGCACCCTCGACAGCAAGGCCGCGCTCGCCGGAATGGACTTCTACAAGGAACTCCAGGCCCTCGGGCAGGGCCCCAAGGACGCCGACGAGGAGCACCCGCCGCAGCGCGAGGTGTTCGGACGGGGGAACGTCGGACAGATCGTCGCCACCCCCGGCACCGCCAAGCTCATCGAGGACAAGAACCCCGCACTGCGCGGCAAAATCGGCTTCTTCCCCGTCCCGGGGAAGTCCGCGAAGCGGCCCGGCACGGTGTTCACCGGCGGCTCCGAACTGGTGGTCCCCCGCGCGACCGACCAGCGACGGTCGGCCGTGAAGGTGGTTTCGGCGCTGGCGGGCGACAAGTGGCAGGTCGAGCTCGCGCGCGCCATGAACTACGTGCCCAACAAGGCCAAACTGTCCGCGGCCGTCGGCGGAGAGGAGGGCTTGCTGACCATGGCCAAGGGCGCCAAGTACGGTCGTGCCACCCCGTCGTCGCCCAAGTGGGGCGACGTCGAGGCGAAGAACCCGATCAAGCCGTACATGACGCAGGTGCTGACCGGCGCCGACCCGAAGACCGCCGCGAAGGCGGCCTCGCTGAGCATCACGACCACGCTCCAGAAGGTCGGCGAGTAGCTGCGGGAGGGGGCACGGGGCGCGTCGGCCCGTGCCCCCGCCGGACCTCCTGGTGGAGTGCCCGTGCCCCTGCCGGACCTCCTGGTGGAGTGCGGACGCGTCGGACACGGACTAGTCGGGGACGGACAACGACAGCGCGAAGCGGCCCCCGCGGTCCGTCCACCAGTGCCGCAACTCCACTCCCGCCGAGGCGAGTTCCTCCCGTACGCCGTCCCTGCGGAACTTCGCGGACACCTCCGTCCGCAGTTCCTCGCCCTCCTCGAAGGCGACCGCGAGACCCAGCTCCCGGATCTTCACCGTGAGCGCGGACCGGGCCCGCAGCCGCATCTCGACCCATTCGTGCTCGGCGTCCCAGCGCGCCACGTGCGCGAAGTCGTCCGGGTCGAAGTCGGCGTCCAGCTCCCGGTTGAGGACGGACAGGACGTTCTTGTTGAACGCGGCGGTCACCCCCGCCGCGTCGTCGTACGCGGACACCAGGGTGGACTCGTCCTTCACCAGGTCCGTGCCCAGCAGCAGCGCGTCCCCCGGCCGCATCAACGCCCGCAGCGACTTCAGGAACACGGCCCGCTCGTCCGGGAGCAGATTGCCGAGGGTGCCGCCGAGAAACGCCAGCAACCGGGGCCCGGGCGTCCCCGGCAGCGTCAGCCCGCGCGTGAAGTCGGCTATCAGCGCGTGTACGGAGAGTTCCGGGCGCTCGGCGAGCAGCGCGTCGGCGGCCGAGGTGAGCGCGCTCTCGCTGACGTCGACCGGCAGATAGGTGTGCAGGCCGGGCAGGGCGTCCAGGAGGATGCGGGTCTTCTCCGAGGAGCCCGAACCCAGTTCGACGAGGGTACGGGCCCCGGTGACCTGCGCGATCTCGCGGGCGCGTTCGCGCAGGATCTCCCGTTCGGCGCGGGTGGGGTAGTACTCGGGCAGGACGGTGATCTGCTCGAAGAGTTCGCTGCCGCGCGCGTCGTAGAACCATTTGGGCGGCAGCGACTTCGGGGCGCGCCCGAGGCCCTGGAGGACGTCGGTGCGCAGGTCGGCGGCGGTGGCGTGCACGGGCAGGGTGCGGGTGACGGAGTACGGGCTCACGCGGTGGGCTCCTTGAGCGGGGTCAGCAGGACGTCCGTGCGGGTGGCGGCGAGCAGCGTGCGGTCGGGGACCTCGACCCAGTGCGGGTCGTCGTCGTACGGCTCGGAGGCGACGACGGTGGACCGGCCGGGCTCGGCCAGGTACCAGAGGGTGTCGCCCCAGGTGGTCGCGGTGACGGTGGTGCCGTCGGTGAGCAGGAGGTTCAGCCGGGACCCGGGCGCGGCGGCGGCCACCTGAAGGACCGTGTCGGCGAGCGCCTGCCCCGGCTCGGTGCCCGAGCGCAGCCGGTGCAGGACGAGTGCCCACACCAGGGCCGAGTCGCTGCGGGCCTCCAGGGTGAGCAGCGCCTCGGCGGGCAGCCCGGCGGCGGGGCCGCCGAGCGAGGCGGGCCAGCCGCGCACCGCCCCGTTGTGGCTGAACAGCCATCGCCCGGCCGCGAACGGCGCGGCGGCGGCCTCCCCGTCGGCCCCCGGCTCGGTGGCGTCCCGCACGGCGGCGAGCACCGCCCCGGACCGTACGACCCGGGCCAGATCGGGGAAGTTGGCGTCGGCCCACATCGGGCCCGTGCGCCGGTAGCGGGCGGGCACCGGGTCGCCCTCGGCGTACCAGCCGACGCCGAAGCCGTCGGCGTTGACCGTGCCGTGCTTCTGGTGGAGCGGAGCCCACGCCTGCCGGTACAGCCCCAGCTTCGGGGTCACGATCAGCGCGTCCAGCGGCACGTCGCCCCCCAGGTAGGCAAGGTGACGGCACATCAGAGCTCACCCTCTCCGGCGTCCCGCGCGGTGCGGAACCCGGCGAAGATCTGCCGTCGCACCGGCAGGTCCCAGTTGCGGAACGTCCCCCGGCACGCCACCTCGTCCACCGCGAAGGAACCCCCGCGCAGCACCTTGTGGCCGGGCCCGAAGAAGACTTCCGAGTACTCCCGGTACGGGAACGCGGCGAACCCCGGATAGGGCAGGAAGTCGCTCGACGTCCACTCCCACACGTCACCGATCAACTGCCGTATCCCGAGCGGGGATGCACCGCCCGGATACGCCCCCGCCGGAGCCGGGCGCAGATGCCGCTGACCCAGGTTGGCGCGCTCCGGAGTCGGGTCCGCGTCACCCCACGGGTAGCGCAGCGACCGCCCCGACGCCGGGTCGTGCCGGGCGGCCTTCTCCCACTCGGCCTCCGTCGGCAGCCGCCGACCCGCCCAGCGCGCGTACGCGTCTGCCTCGTACCAGCTCACATGCAGGACCGGTTCCTCCCGGGGGACGGGCTCCACCACCCCGAAGTGCCGCCGCAGCCACTGCCCGCCCTCCCGGTGCCAGAACAGCGGTGCCTCCAGCCCGTGTTCGCGCACCAGGGCCCAGCCGTCGGGAGCCCACCAGCGGGCGTCGGCGTACCCGCCGTCCGCCATGAAATCCTGGTAGGCCCCGCAGGTCACCGGTGTCGAGTCCAGGAAGAACGACGGCACGAAGGTGGCGTGCGCGGGCCGCTCGTTGTCCAGCGCCCACGGCTCCACGGAGGTCCCCATCGTGAACGGGCCGCCGGGAACCAGGACGTCATCCGGCAGCGCGGCCGCGCGCTCGGGCGCGGGCGGCGGGGGAGCGGTCAGGGCGGCGGGACCACGCCGCAACTGATGGGTGATCAGCATCGTCTCGTCGTGCTGCTGCTCGTGCTGGGCGACCATCCCGAACGCAAAACCCGCGTCCACCAGCGGAGCCCCCCGCAGCGGGCTGCGCTCCAGTACGTCCAGGGCGCGTCCGCGCACCTCGGCCGCGTACGCGCGGGCCTCGGCCGGGGCGAGCAGCGGCAGCGTCGGCCGGGCGGCGCGCGGGTGCTCGAAGGCGTCGTACACCGAGTCGATCTCCGGACGCAGCGCCTCGCGCCCGCCGACGGTGCGCAGCAGCCACTGTTCCTCCTGGTTGCCGATGTGCGCCAGGTCCCACACCAGCGGTGACATCAACGGCGAGTGCTGGGCGGTCAGTTCGCCGTCGTCGACACAGGACGTGAGCAGTTCGGTGCGGTGGCGCGCACCGGCCAGCGCCGCAAGGGCGCGGCTGCGGAGCCCCTCGGAGTCCACGTCCAGGGGCTGAGCGGTCTCGGTCATCGAAGAGGGTCCTCACCGGAGTCGGGGAAGGAGGGGAGCACCGGTCCGCCGGTCGGGTCGAGCCCGGCGTCCAGCAGGTCGTCCGCGGGGCAGCGGCCCCGCTCCACATAGCGCCGGACGTACGTGTCCACCGCGTCCCGCACCGCCTGCGGCGCGCCGAGCCGGGGCAGGGCGTCCTGTGCGGCGGCGAAGCAGGTGACGGCGGCGGCGTGCAGCTCGGGGTCCGCGAGCCCGTCGCGGGCGGCACTCTCCCAGAGCGGATTGCGCGGTGCCGGGCCCGAACCGGCCCTGTGAGCGAGGGAACTGACGGCGTGCCAGGCCGTCTCCGTGGCCTGTGGGTCGTCGAAGAGGGCGGCTGTCACGGCGAGCGGGACCGCCCAGCCGTCCGCGCCGGGCTGCGCGTCGATCATCCGCAGCTCCAGATGCCCCTGCGGGCGCACCGGCGGGAACAGGGTCGTCAGGTGGTACTCCAGGTCGGCGCGGTCGGGGGCGCGCGGGGCCCGGCTGCGGGTCCACTCCCGGAAGGTCAGCCCCTCGGGGACCTCCCAGGGCTTGCCCTCCTCGGCCCGTACGCACAACACCGGCGCGTCCAGCGCGCGCTCCGCCCAGGCCGTGCGCGGTTCGGCACCGGCCGGCGGGGCGAGGGTGCGGCCCGCCTCGATGTCGCCCCACAGCGCCTGCCGGTGCGACCGCCACCCCGTACGACTCCCCTGCGCGTAGGGCGAGTTGGCGAAGGAGGCGGCGAGGACCGCGCCCAGCAGATGGGCCAGCGTCCACCGCCTGGCCAGGCCCTGCGGCCCCGGGCCCTCGTGCCCGGCGTCCACACACACCTGGATCGACGCCGAGGAGCACATCATGGTGCGGCCCGCCGGACCCGCCCGGTCGAGGGCGGTCTCCATGGCGTCGTACCGGGGCTCCCGCAGGAAGCGGCGCGGCGGCTGCCACGGGTCCTGGCCGAATCCGGCGAGCGCCAGACCGAGGTCCCCCAACGCGCCGCGCACGGCGGCCAGATCGGCGGACACCGAGTCCAGGAGCTGGGTGAGGGAAGCGGCGGGCAGTGAGCTGAGCTCCAACTGGCCACCGGGTTCGACGGTGAGCCCCGACCGCAACGGCAGCTTCCGGGCGGCCTCGTGGGCGGCGGCGAGACGGTCCCGGGCGACGGGCAACTGCGGTGCGCCGGCGTCGTGGACGAGCCATTCGAGTTCCACACCGAGCATGCGGGGCGGGCCCGTCTTGAAACAGATGCAGCGCAGCAGGTCCGCCGCCTCCGTCTCGGTGATGGGTGGCCCCTCGCCGGTCAACTGAGCTGTGGGCATGGACAGTTCCTCCTCCGTACCACGTGACGTCCCCTCCGGTTCACTCGACGGCCTCCGCCCGGCACGGCCCCCAGGGCCGGGACACAGCAGACCACCCAACCCACTGACCGGGCCCCGCACAAGAGGCACCTTTTGGCCGTTGCGGGCCACGTTCCAAGCCGTGCTCCGGGCCGTGCCCCGGGCCGTGCTCCTGGCCGTGCACGCCGCGGTGCCTCCCCACCTCCGCCTCCCCTCCTGCCGGTAAATCCCGTTGCGGTGCCGCTCGTCCGGCCCGCACGATCACCCGGTGAGTGCACGCATGCGCCAAGTGGCGCGAGAAACCGAGAGCATCTGTGCCGCCGGGCAGTACATCTGCCCCCGAGGGCGGAACGTATCCATCGCCGCCGAACTGGCCGAGGCCGTCGCCACCACCCGCATGTACGGACCCGAACCCGTGCCCGCCCGCCCCGGCACCGACCGCGCCACCGCCTTCGAGGTGACCGCGGAGAGCAGCACCGAGGCCGCCCGCCGCCTCACCGGCGAGGCCGCCGACCCGGTCGCCGTGCTCTGCTTCGCCTCCGCCCGCAACCCCGGCGGCGGCTACCTCAACGGGGCGCAGGCCCAGGAGGAGGCGCTCTGCCGGGCCTCCGCCCTCTACACCTGCCTGCTGCGCGCCCCGGAGTTCTACGCCCACCACCGCGCGGAACGCGACGTGTTCTACACCGACCGCGTTATCCACGCCCCGGGCGTCCCCGTCTTCCGCGACGATCGCGGCGCGCTGCTGTCCGACCCGTACCGCATCGGCTTCCTGACCTCGCCCGCCCCCAATACCGGGGTGATCCGCCGCAACGACCCCGTACAGGTGCACCGCGTCCCGCAGGTGCTCGCCCGGCGGGCGGAAAGGGTGCTGGAAGTCGCGGTCGCCCAGAGATACCGGCGGATCGTGCTCGGGGCGTGGGGCTGCGGCGTCTTCCAGAACGACCCCGCCACCGTCGCGGGCATCTTCCGCGAACTCCTCACGGGGGACGGCCGGTTCGCCGCCCACTTCGAGCGGGTGACCCTCGCCGTGCTCGACCGCACGGGCAAGGGCCCCACGCTCACGGCCTTCCGGGCCGCCTTCTCCGGCGCCCTGGCGGCCTGAGGCTCCGTCACACCGCTCTGTAGAGCCCCGGCTCAGCCGCGCCAGCCGTACCGCTCGCCCAGCCGCCCCGCCACGCGGTCGAACGTGCCGCGGTCCAGGGCGCACGCCTCGCGCCGCATGCCCTGCTCGTGCACCCGCAGCACCCGGTCCAGGTCCACCCAGGACTCGCGCCCCGCACCGTCCCACGGGCCCGAACCGATCGGCAGCCACTCCCGGTCGTGGTCGTGCCGCTTGCTGGAGAGCCGCACCGCGAGCAGCGTGCCCGCCTCCTCGCGGGCCACCACCAGCACCGGACGGTCCTTGCCCCGCCCGTCGTTCTCCTCGTACGGCACGAACGTCCAGACGATCTCGCCCGGATCGGGGTCGCCGTCGTGCTCGGGCGCGTACTCCATGCGCACCGGCCCGATGTCGTACGGCTCCACCTCCACCGTCGCGGTCGGTCCGCAACTGCCGGGAAGGTCGGTGCGCCGCTCCGGGTCGCTCTGTGTGCTCTGGTCGTCCAGTGAAGTCGTCACGCGAGCAGCGTAGGGGGTCACGGGCGCGGGACGCCGGATGCGGCCGACCGGCCCAGCGCACGGCGCGTGCCGGGCGCGGCGGCCACAGGCTCGGGCCATGAACCCGACGCTGCCCGCCCTGTTCGCCGCCCTCGGACTCCTGGTCGCCGTGCCGCCCGCCCCCGAGAGCGCCCTCGAAAGAGCCTCCGAAGCGGCAACCGAGGCCGCCCCGCCCCGCACCGTCTCCGCGTGGCTGCCGTACTGGGACCAGGAGACGGGCTACCGCGACGCCCTCGCGCATGCCGAACAGCTGCACACCGTCAGCCCCTTCTGGTACCAGGCCAAGGCGGCCGACCGCGTCGAGGCGCACGACAACGCCGAGGACACCCGCATCGTCGACGGACTGCACAAGGCCGGGATCAAGGTCGTGCCGACCGTCATGGAGACCCTCCCCGCCGGAGCCCTCGCCGCGATCCTCACCGACCCGAAACGCCGCGCCAACCACCTGCGCACCCTCCTTGTAGTCGCCGAACGCGGCGACTACGACGGGCTCGAACTCGACTACGAGACCATCGCGCCGACCCCCGAACCCGCCTACCGGAAGGTCCGCGCCGGATACGCGGCCCTCGTCACCGACCTCTGCGCCGCCCTGCACACGAAGGGGAAGACGTGCGCCGTCGCGGTCACCCCGCAGACCGACGGCAGCGGCCGCATCTGGGACTACCCGGCACTGGGCCGGGCCGCCGACCGGGTCCGCATCATGGCGTACAACCTCCACTGGGAGGGCGGGGAACCCGGCCCGCTGGCCACCCCGCAGTGGTACGACCGCACCCTCGCGCACGCCACCGCCGTCATCCCCCGCGCCAAGATCGAGATGGCGCTGCCCGCGTACGGCTGGGACTGGACGCCCGGCGGCCCGACCCGGCACGTGACCTGGAAGGAGGCCGAGGCGCTGCGCAAGCGGACCGGCGCGCCCTACCGCCTCGACGCGGCCGCCGGGTCGCCCCACTTCACGTACGAGGAGAACGGGCGCGAGCGCACCGTCTGGTACCAGGACGCGCGCGGAGTCGCCGCCCACCTGCCGGTGCTGCGCAAGCACGGCGTCACGCAGACGGGGCTGTGGGCGCTGGGGTTCGAGGACCCGGCGGTGTGGAAGGTGCTTGCGGCGGGGTGACACGCGGGGGACGGAGCCCACACGGAAGCGGCCGGCCCCCTCCGCAGGGGACCGGCCGCTCGGCCGTCTCGACCATGAGCCGGACCGTGGACTAGACCACGACCCGTGCTCCGGCGCGGACCATGGACTAGATCCAGCCATCCAGCGAGGCCATGAAGCCGTCGAAGTCGTCACGCTGAATCGTGTGACCCGCACCCGTCACGGTGCGCACCTCGAAGCCGCGCTCGCGCAGCAGCGCGGCCCGCTCCTCGTTGATGATCAAGCTCGGGTCGGCGAGCTGCACCAGCGACGGCACGACCGGCTTCGCGGGCAGCAGGTCGCGGCCCGCGAGGTCGGCCAGGCCGAGCGCGGTCCTCTCGTCCCAGAGCGCCAGCGTCGCCAGCTCCACGTCCACGTCCTCGTCGGCCCAGCGCGGGTTCATCCCCGCGATGACCTCCCGGGGGGCGGACTTGAACTGGACGAAGACCTCCGGGCCGAAGCCCTCGGGAAGCTCCATGTGCCACGCCGGGTCGGAGTACACGGCGCGCCGCGGGCGCAGCCGGTCCACGGCGAGGGAGAGCGTGAGACCGCCCAGCGAGTGGCCGATGGCCAGCTCCGCGCCCTCGGGAAGCGTCTCGACGAGGTCGTCGGCGAAGTCCTCGGGGGTGTAGGAGTCGGCGCGGTCGCTCAGGCCGTGGCCGCGCAGGTCCACCGCGACGACGCGGTAGCCCTTGTCGGCGAGCGCCGGGCCCACGGTGCGCCAGGCGCGGTGGTCGGCCATGATGCCGTGGATCAGGAGAGCGACGCGGTCGCCCTCGCCCCAGGTGTGGGTGTTCAGCTGCACGTGCGTGCCTTTCCAGGGTGGGGGGCCTTGTGGGCCGTTGTACGCCTCCGGGGCGGGCCGGTGTGCACCGGCCCGCCCCGGAGAGGATTCAGCGGACGCTGCGGATCGGGTAGACCGCGAGGGCGCCGAGCAGGGAGAGGACGGCGGCGACCACGAAGAGCGCCGTGTATCCACCCGAGAGCTCCACCACCATTCCGGCGACGAACGGGGCGGCGATCTGCGGACCGGCGTTGGCGACGTTGAGGATGCCCATGTCACGGGCGGCGTCCTCGGACTTCGGCAGCACCATCGTCACCAGAGCGGTGTCCACGGCCATGTAGCAGCCGAAGCCCAGGCCGTTGACCACGCCGAAGAGCAGCATCGCGGTCCAGCTGCTGGAGAGCGCCGGGAAGACCATGGCGAGGGCGGCGAGCAGGGCGGAGATGGCGACGAACAGCTTGCGGCGGTTGTACTTGTCGGACAGCCAGCCGCCGAGGACGGTGGACACCACGGAGGCGGCCGAGTTGACCGTCGTGAGGATGAACGCCGCGGTGGGGGCCTCCATGCCCGAGGGCAGCTTTGTGTGGTCCGTGAGGATGTACATCTGGAGGCCGAGGACGGCGAAGTAGCCGAGGATGAGCAGTGCTCGTCCGATGAAGGCCCAGCGGAAGTCGTGGTTGGCGAGCGCGCTGGCGAAGGTCTTGACCTGCTCCTTGAACGGCACCGGGGGCTTGCCCGGACGGCGCTCCTCCTTGGCGCAGGTCGTGAAGATCACGGCAGCGACGGCGACGATCACACCGAAGATCAGGTAGCCGGTGCGGTAGCTGTCGGAGACGGCAGCACCGATCAGCGCGCCGATCGTCGAGCCGATCGGCATGCCGAGGCCGACGGCCGCCGACGCCTTGCCCCGCGAGGCCACCGGGATGCGGTCGGGGACCACCGAAGTGAGCGCCGCCTGGTAGAAGTTCATCGCCGCCTGGCCCAGGCACCAGAAGATCGTGACCAGCAGGACGGTGTTCACACCGCCGAGCAGCCCCATCACCACGAGGGCGCCGATGCCGCCGCCCAGAATCCACGGGTTGCGGCGTCCGGAGCGGTCGGACAGCGCACCCGCGATCGGGTTGAAGACGGTCGCGAAGATCGCGGAGACACCCATGATGAGGGAGAAGTTGCTGACCTTGTTCGCCGGGTCGATGTCTGCGACCTGGAGCGTCAGCAGGAAGCCGGGAACGCCGATGTAGAGGGCGTACATGGCCGTGTTGCCGAGAAGCAGCAGCGGCAGCAGCCCACGAGTGGGGCGGGGCGCCTGAGCGGAGTCGGTAGCGGCTGCAACGCCGGTGCCGGGGGAGGAAAGGGCCACGCTGCCCTCCAGTGTCAAGAGAACGGTGAATGGGATGAGGGGTGGGCTCCGGAAACGACGGACACGCCTTCCGCGAAGGGGGAGTGCGTGTGGGGTGTCGCGCCGGGAGCTCCGAAAGCTAAGGTGACACGTGTCAGTGACCCGTGTAAACGCTTTGTAGCACCGAAATCCGGCCAACCGCTAGACCTTGTGACGCACCAGTCTGGAAAGATGCCGAACGCGATGAGCCAGACACCGAAGAAGTCAGCCGAACTACCCGTCCCCACCAGCACCGATGTCGCACGCCTGGCGGGCGTTTCGCGCGCCACCGTGTCCTACGTGCTGAACAACACCTCGGCCGTGCGGATCAGCGAACCGACCCGCCGCCGGGTCCGCGAAGCCGCCGAGGAACTCGGCTACGTCCCGCATGCTGCCGCCCGCAGCCTGCGCGCGGGCCACACCCGCATGGTCCTGCTGCCGACCGCACACATCCCCGTCGGTCCGCTGTACGGACAGTTCTTCAACGAGTTGCACTGGGCGCTGCGCAACCTCGACTACACGGTGGTGCAGTACGGCAGCCTCGGCCTCAGCGGCGACGAGGCCGCCCGCGCCTGGGCCGAACTGCGTCCGGTCGCGGTGGTCTCGCTCGGGGAGATCACCCTGACCGCCCGCGGTGTCTCCCTCCTCAAGAGGTCGGGCGCCAAGGCCGTCATCACCATGGGCCCGCAGCGCGTCGAGGGCGCGCACTCCCTGGTGATGGACCAGCGCGAGGTCGGCATCGCCGCCGCCCGGCACCTGCTGGAACGCGGTCACCGCCGGATCGGGGCGATCCTCCCGGAGGAGCCGGGCCTGGAGCTCTTCTCCAAGCCCCGCCTCGCGGGACTGCGCAAAGCCGTCACCGGCACCGGTGCTCGCGTCGAACCGCTCGGCATGCGCTACGACGAGGAGTCCGCGGCGGCGCTCGCGGCCCGCTGGCGCGACCTCGACCTGGACGCGGTCTTCGCGTACAACGACGAGTACGCCCAGCTCCTCATGCGCGCCCTCCAGGACGCGGGTGTCGACGTGCCCGGCGAGACCGCCGTGATGGGCGCCGACGACCTGCTGATGGGCAAGCTGCTGCGGCCCAGCCTCAGCACCGTGCACATGGAACTGCCGCCCGGCCAGTTCCTCGCCGACCTGGTCGACCGGCTGGTGGCCCACCCCACGGACCAGGTCGAGAACCACGACCTGATGGGGGCGCACGCGGTGCCCCGGGAATCCAGCTGACCCCGGGTGGCGCGTCCCGTCGTTGACAGCCGACGGGACGCGCCACAGACTCGGGCACCGGTGATCAAGGACGATCACAGGCGGTCGCGCACCGGTGTCCCGCTCCGGTCCGAACGCCCTTGACCCGGAGGAGAGTTCCGATGCCCACGAGCATCCGTGACGTGTACGTCGTCGACGCCGTCCGCACACCGATCGGCAAGTTCGGGGGCGCGCTCGCGGGCGTCCGCCCCGACGACCTCGCCGCCCATGTCGTACGGTCCCTGGTCGCCCGCACCCCGGACCTCGACCCGGCGCGCATCGACGACGTCTACTTCGGCGACGCCAACGGCGCGGGCGAGGACAACCGCGACGTGGCCCGCATGGCCGTGCTGCTCGCCGGACTGCCCGTCACCGTCCCCGGCGTCACCGTCAACCGGCTCTGCGGCTCCGGCCTGGAGGCCGTCATCCAGGCGGCCCGCGCCATCGCGCTCGGCGACGCCTCGGTGGCGATCGCGGGCGGCGTCGAGTCGATGTCCCGCGCCCCCTGGGTCCTCCAGAAGCCCGAACGGGCCTTCCCCGCCGGCCACCAGCAGCTGCACTCCACGACGCTGGGCTGGCGGATGACCAATCCCGCGATGCCCGCCGAGTGGACCGTCTCGCTGGGCGAGGGCGCCGAGCTCGTCGCTGACAAGCACAAAATCGGCCGCGCGGAGCAGGACGCCTTCGCGCTGGCCAGCCACCAGAAGGCGGCGGCCGCCTGGGCCGAGGGGCTCTACGACGGCGAGGTCGTCCCGTACGCCGGCGTGGACCTGGTCCGCGACGAGTGCATCCGGGAGTCCTCCACCCCCGAGGCCCTGGCGAAGCTGAAGCCCGTCTTCCGCCCCGACGGCACCGTCACCGCCGGGAACTCCTCGCCCCTCAACGACGGCGCGGCCGCCCTGCTCCTGGTCGACGAGGAGGGCCTGCGGGCCACCGGCCGCGAACCCCTGGCCCGCATCCGGGCCTCCGCCGTCACCGGCATCGAGCCGCACCTCTTCGGGCTCGGCCCCGTCGAGGCGGTGGGCCGGGCGCTGGCCAAGGCGGACCGTACCCTCGACGACCTCACCGTCTTCGAGCTGAACGAGGCCTTCGCCGCCCAGTCGCTGGGCTGCCTCGCCGAGTGGCCTGGCCTGGACCCCGCCGTCGTCAACCCGCGCGGCGGCGCGCTCGCCATCGGCCACCCGCTGGGCGCCTCAGGGGCGCGGCTCGCGGGCGCGGTGGCCCACCAGCTCGCGGCGGCCGGATCGGGCACGGGCCTGGCCGCGCTGTGCATCGGGGTCGGGCAGGGGCTGGCGCTGGTGCTGGAGCGCTGAGCGTTCGTCCGTATACGACCGTGGGCGCCACCTCGCACAGAGGTGGCGCCCACGGGTCGTACCGCGCGGAGACGGACGCGTCAGCCCGCTTCCTTGGTCTCGCCGGAGGCCGCCTGGGCCTGCGCCTGCTCGATCGACTTGCGGACCTCGTCCATGTCCAGGTTGCGGGCCTGGCCGATGACGTCCTCCAGAGCCGCCTCGGGGAGCGCGCCCGGCTGGGCGAACACCGCGACGTTGTCCCGGACGATCATCAGGGTCGGGATCGACTGGATCTCGAAGGCCGCCGCCAGCTCCTGCTGCGCCTCGGTGTCGACCTTGGCGAAGACGAGGTCCTCGTGACGGTCCGAAGCGCTCTCGTACACCGGGGCGAACTGACGGCACGGGCCGCACCACGAGGCCCAGAAGTCGATCAGAACGAAGTCGTTGTCGGTGACGACCGAGTCGAAATTTTCCTTCGTGAGTTCGACAGTGGCCATGTTGTGCTCCTCTTCCGTCATTCAGGGCTTCGCCGTCCCCGCTCAACGGTGCACGGCGACGCCCTATTCCGCAGGTCCGCCTTCCCCTGTGGTCGCGGCCCACACCACCCATCAGACTGAGCTTCATGACACCTGTCACAGGAACCGAAGAAGACCGGACGACGCGCGCGTACGACGTGGTGGTGCTGGGCGCCGGGCCGGTGGGCGAGAACGTCGCCGACCGGGCCCGCGCGGGCGGGCTGAGCGTGGCCGTCGTCGAGTCCGAGCTGATCGGCGGCGAGTGCTCGTACTGGGCGTGCATGCCCAGCAAGGCGCTGCTGCGCCCGGTCGCCGCCCGGGCCGACGCCCGCCGCGTACCCGGACTGCAGCAGGCCGTGCAGGGCCCCCTGGACACCTCCGCCGTGCTCGCGCACCGCGACGACTACACCTCGCACTGGAAGGACGACGGCCAGGTCGGCTGGCTGGAGTCGATCGGCGCGGACATCCACCGGGGCCACGGCCGCCTCGCGGGCGAGAAGAAGGTCGTGGTCGAGGGCCCGGACGGCACCCTGACCACGCTCACCGCCCGACACGCCGTCGCCGTGTGCACCGGCACCCGGGCCGTCGTCCCCGACCTGCCCGGCATCGCCGACGCCAAGCCGTGGACCAGCCGCGAGGCGACCAGCGCGCAGGCGGTTCCCGGGCGACTGGTGGTCGTCGGCGGGGGAGTGGTCGGCGTCGAGATGGCCACCGCCTGGCAGGCCCTCGGCTCGCAGGTCACCGTGCTGGTGCGGGGCGAGGAGGGGCTGCTGCCGAGGATGGAGCCCTTCGCGGGCGAGCTGGTCCGGGCGGCGCTCGAAGAGGCCGGGGCCACGGTCCGTACCGGAGCGTCGGTGTCCGCCGTGCACCGCGACGGGGCGACGGTCACCGTCACCCTCGACGGCGGCGACACGATCGAGGCCGACGAGATCCTCTTCGCCGTGGGCCGCGCTCCGCGCACCGACGACATCGGCCTGGACTCCGTCGGCCTGAAGCCCGGTTCCTGGCTCGACGTGGACGACAGCTGCCGGGTCACCGGCTCGGACTGGCTGTACGCGGTCGGCGACGCCAACCACCGGGCGCTCCTCACCCACCAGGGCAAGTACCAGGCCCGGATCGCCGGTGACGTCATCGCCGCCCGGGCGCAGGGGCACACCGTGGACACCGCCGCGTGGGGCGCGCACTCCGCGACCGCCGACCACGACGCCGTGCCCCAGGTGGTCTTCACCGACCCCGAGGCCGGATCGGTGGGCCTGACCCTCGCGGAGGCCGAGCGGGCCGGACGGCGGGTGCGCGCCGTCGACTACGACATGGGCTCGGTCGCGGGAGCCGGCCTGTACGCCGACGGCTACACGGGCCGCGCCCGCATGGTCGTCGACCTCGACACCGAGACCCTCGTCGGCGTCACCTTCGTCGGCCCCGCGATCAGCGAGCTGGTGCACTCGGCGACGGTGGCCGTGGTGGGCGAGGTGCCGATCGCGCGGCTGTGGCACGCGGTTCCCTCCTACCCGACGATCAGCGAGGTGTGGCTGCGGCTCCTGGAGACGTACCGGGGCTGAGCGAGACGCAGCGAGGCTGTCCGTGACGCAGCGGGGCCGAGGAGCGACCGGCGGGCGGATGTGCGAATGAAGCTCCTCTTGGGGGCCACTTAAGAAAACCTCGATGGACGCGGCGGCCGCAGATCGGCAGATTGGAGCCCACAGACGATCACCATGGACATTCCGTGGCGCATCGCCATGGAACGGCGCCGTCCGCGCGCCGCCGTCACGTACTACCTCCAGGAGCCACAGCCATGCGAGCACTCGTCAAGCACAAGGCCGAGCCCGGGCTGTGGCTCATGGACGTCCCCGAGCCCGAGACCGGTTCCGGCGACGTGCTCATCAAGGTGCTGCGCACCGGCATCTGCGGCACCGACCTGCACATCCGCAACTGGGACGGCTGGGCGCAGCAGGCCGTGACCACGCCCCGCGTGCTGGGCCACGAGTTCGTCGGCGAGGTCGCGCACGTCGGTGCGGACGTCGCGGACATCAAGGTGGGCGACATCGTCAGCGGCGAGGGCCACCTGGTGTGCGGCAAGTGCCGCAACTGCCTGGCCGGCCGCCGCCACCTGTGCCGGGCCACCGTCGGCCTCGGCGTCGGCGTGGACGGCGCCTTCGCCGAGTACGTCGCGCTGCCCGCCTCCAACGTGTGGGTGCACCGTACGAAGGTGGACCTCGACGTCGCGGCGATCTTCGACCCGTTCGGCAACGCCGTGCACACCGCGCTGTCCTTCCCGCTGGTCGGCGAGGACGTCCTGATCACCGGTGCGGGCCCGATCGGCATCATGGCCGCCGCCGTCGCCAAGCACGCGGGCGCGCGCAGCGTCGTCATCACCGACGTCAGCGAGCCGCGCCTGGAGCTCGCCCGCAAGGTCGGCGCGACGCTGGCCGTCAACGTCGCCGAGTCGTCCATCGCCGAGGCACAGCACAAGCTGGGCCTCAAGGAGGGCTTCGACATCGGCCTGGAGATGTCCGGCCGCCCCGAGGCCATGCGCGACATGGTCGACAACATGACGCACGGCGGCCGCATCGCCATGCTGGGCCTGCCCGCCGAGGAGTTCGCCGTCGACTGGGCGAAGATCGTCACCTCGATGATCACGGTCAAGGGCATCTACGGGCGTGAGATGTACGAGACCTGGTACGCGATGACGGTCCTGATCGAGGGCGGCCTGGACCTGAGCCCCGTCATCACCGGTTCGTATGGCTACCAGGACTTCGAGGCGGCCTTCGACGAGGCGGCGACCGCGAAGAGCGGCAAGATCATCCTCAACTGGGAACAGTGAGCCGGGGGCCCGGTCCGCCCCGGCCGGGCCGCGTCCCCGCAGCTCGCCCCGTCCCGCCCGACACCCCGAACCCCTAGGGAGCCCACCCCTCATGTACGCGTCCGTCCGTGACGAACTCCGCGCCACCCTCGACGAGATCCGCGAGGCGGGCCTCTTCAAGCCCGAGCGCGTCATCTCCAGCCCGCAGAGCGCCACCGTCGGGGTCACCGCCGACGGCTCGCAGGCGGACGTCCTCAACTTCTGCGCCAACAACTACCTCGGCCTCGCCGACCACCCCGAGGTCGTCGCCGCCGCCAAGGACGCCCTGGACCGCTGGGGCTACGGCATGGCGTCCGTGCGCTTCATCTGCGGCACCCAGGAGATCCACAAGGAGCTGGAGGCCCGCCTCTCGTCCTTCCTGGGCCAGGAGGACACGATCCTCTACTCCTCCTGCTTCGACGCCAACGGCGGCGTCTTCGAGACCCTCCTCGGCCCCGAGGACGCCGTCATCTCCGACGCCCTCAACCACGCCAGCATCATCGACGGCATCCGCCTCTCCAAGGCCCGCCGCCACCGCTACGCCAACCGCGACCTGGCCGACCTGGAGAAGCAGCTCCAGGACACCCAGGACGCCCGCCGCCGCCTCATCGTCACCGACGGCGTCTTCTCCATGGACGGCTACGTCGCCCCGCTCGCCGAGATCTGCGACCTGGCCGACCAGTACAACGCCATGGTCATGGTCGACGACTCGCACGCGGTCGGCTTCGTCGGCACGGGCGGTCGCGGCACCCCCGAGCTGCACGGCGTGATGGACCGCGTCGACATCATCACCGGCACCCTCGGCAAGGCCCTCGGCGGCGCGTCCGGCGGCTACGTCGCGGCCCGCGCCGAGATCGTCGCCCTGCTGCGCCAGCGCTCGCGCCCGTACCTCTTCTCCAACTCCCTCGCCCCGGTCATCGCCGCCGCCTCCCTCAAGGTCCTCGACCTGCTGGAGTCCGCCGGTGACCTGCGCGAGAAGCTCGCCGCGAACACCAAGCTGTTCCGTACGAAGATGACCGAGGCCGGATTCGACATCCTCCCCGGCGACCACGCCATCGCCCCCGTCATGATCGGCGACGCCGCCGAGGCGGGCCGCATGGCGGAGCTGCTCCTGGAGCGCGGGGTGTACGTGATCGGCTTCTCGTACCCGGTGGTGCCGATGGACAAGGCGCGCATCCGCGTCCAGCTGTCGGCCGCGCACTCCACCGAGGACGTCGAGAGGGCGATTGCGGCATTCGTCGACGCTCGGGCGACACTGGCTGGGTGATCGACCCCAGACGGCTCCGCATTCTGAGGGCCGTGGCGGACCACCGTACGGTGACCGCCGCGGCCTCCGCGCTGTACCTGACCCCCTCCGCCGTGTCCCAGCAGCTCAACGCGCTGGAGCAGGAGACCGGGCACACCCTGCTGATCCGCAGCGGCAAGGGGGTGGAGCTGACGGCGGCGGGCGAGATCCTGCTCGCCCACACCCACGCCGTCCTCGCCCAGCTGGAGCGCGCCGAGGCCGAACTCGCCGACTACGCGGGCGGCGTCGCGGGCGAGGTCACCGTGGTCTCCTTCGCCACCGGCATCGCCGAGGTCGTCGCCCCCGCCGTGGGCCGCCTGCACGCCCTGCACCCCGGCATCACCATGCGGGTCTGGGACGCCGAGGGCGACGAGAGCCTCCCGCTGGTGCTGGGCGGCAAGGCGGACGTGGCGGTCGCCGTGGACTACCGGGGAGCGCCCCGCGAGGACGACCGCAGGCTGGCGCGGGTGCCCCTGTACGCCGAACCGTTCGACGCGGTGCTGCCCGCCGCGCACCCCCTGTGCGCGCACCCGGAGGTGGCGCTCGCCCGGCTCGCCGACAGCGACTGGATCGGGCCCTACCCGGGCAACCCCTGCCACGACATGGTGCTGCTGGCCTGCGAGCTGGCCGGTTTCCAGCCGCGCCTGAAGCACTCCTCCGACGACTTCCGTGCCGTCGTGGCGCTCGCGGGCGCCGGTGCCGGTGTCGCGCTCGTGCCGCGTTCCGCCCTGCTGGGGATGGAGCTGAAGGACGCTGTCGTACGTCCCGTCGCGGGGCCTGCGGCGACCCGCCGGGTGTTCGCCGCCGTACGGCGAGGGGCCGACGAGCACCCGTTGATCCGGCCGGTGCTGGACGCCCTGGTGGCTTCGGCGGCGGGGCTCGCGACGGGGTGACGGGCCACTGCCCGACGGTGTTCCCGGTGGTGCTCCTGTGCAGCGGAAGGGTCAATTCCCTTGATGGGCACACTCGTTCGGGTTGTGTTCAGGGAATCGGTTGACCGCAAGTCCGGTTGAGGTTTTAGCGTTCATCGTGTTCCCCAGCCGCCACGGCCGACGGGACGGGAAGAACGTCGGACCCACGCACGCCGGAGGCACCCCGTGGACATGGAAGTCACCGCCTGGACATCGATGCACAGCGTCATGACCGCGGAGCAGGACAAACGTCCCTTCTCCAAGGCCACGCTGCGCCGCATCACCGCATTCGCCGCACCCCACCGGACGAAGATCATCCAGTTCCTGGTGCTCAGCGTGATCACCGCCCTGCTCGCGGTCGCCACCCCGGTGCTCGCCGGGCGGGTCGTGGACGCCATCGTCAAGGGCAACCAGACCGGGACCGTCACCCGGCTCGCCCTGCTCATCGCCGTGATCGCCGTCGCCGAGGCCGGACTCGCCCTCGCGACGCGCTGGCTGTCCTCGACCCTGGGCGAGGGGCTGATCCTCGACCTCCGTACGGCGGTCTTCGACCACGTGCAGCGGATGCCGGTCGCCTTCTTCACCCGCACCCGCACGGGCGCGCTGGTGAGCCGGTTGAACAACGACGTCATCGGCGCCCAGCGGGCCTTCTCCAACACCCTCTCCGGCGTCGTCTCCAACCTGGTCACCCTGCTGCTCACCCTCGCGGTGATGCTCAGCATCTCCTGGCAGATCACGCTGTTGGCGCTGGTCCTGCTCCCGGTGTTCGTCGTGCCCGCCCGCCGGATGGGCTCCCGGATGGCCAGGCTCCAGCGCGAGGCCGCCGGGCACAACGCCACCATGGGCACGCAGATGACCGAGCGCTTCTCCGCCCCCGGCGCGACCCTCATCAAGCTCTTCGGGCGGCCCGCCGACGAGTCCGCCGAGTTCGCCGCCCGCGCCCGGCGGGTGCGGGACATCGGGGTGCGCACCGCCATGGTGCAGTCCACCTTCATCACCGCCCTCACCCTCGTCTCCGCCCTCGCGCTGGCCCTCGTCTACGGGCTCGGCGGCTTCTACGCCCTGCGCGGCAGCCTCGACCCGGGCGCCGTCGTCGCCCTGGCGCTGCTGCTGACCCGGCTGTACGCCCCGCTGACCGCCCTGGCCGGGGCCCGCGTCGAGGTGATGAGCGCGCTGGTCAGCTTCGAGCGGGTCTTCGAGATCCTCGACCTGAAGCCGCTGATCGCCGAGAAGCCGGACGCCCGGAAGGTCCCCGAAGGGCCGGTCTCGGTCGAGTTCGACAACGTCACCTTCGGCTACCCGTCCGCCGACAAGGTCTCCCTCGCCTCCCTCGAAGACGTCGCCGTCCTCGACAACCGGGGCGGCACCGACGTCCTGCACGACGTCTCCTTCCGCGCCGAACCCGGCCAGATGATCGCCCTCGTCGGCTCCTCCGGAGCGGGCAAGTCCACCATCGCGCAACTGCTGCCCCGGCTGTACGACGCGGACGCGGGCACCGTGCGCATCGGCGGCGTCGACGTCCGCGACCTGAGCGCCGACTCCCTGCGCGGCACGCTCGGCATGGTCACCCAGGACGGCCACCTCTTCCACGAGTCCGTCCGCGCCAACCTCCTGCTGGCCCGCCCCGAGGCCACCGAGGACGACATCTGGGACGCCCTGCGCCGCTCCCGCCTCGACGGGCTCGTCGCCTCCCTGCCGGACGGCCTGGACACCGTGGTGGGGGAGCGCGGCTACCGGCTCTCCGGCGGCGAGCGCCAGCGCCTCACCATCGCCCGCCTGCTCCTCGCCCAGCAGCGCGTCGTCATCCTCGACGAGGCCACCGCCCACCTGGACTCCACGTCCGAGGCGGCCGTGCAGGAGGCCCTCGCCGAGGCCCTGGACGGGCGGACCGCCGTGGTCATCGCGCACCGGCTGTCCACCGTGCGGGCCGCCGACCAGATCCTCGTCGTGGAGGACGGCAGGATCGTCGAACGCGGCACCCACACCGAACTGCTCGCCGCCGGCGGCCGCTACGAGCAGCTCCACCGCACCCAGTTCGAGCGCCCCCGCACCGAGGAGGCGACGGACCCGGTCCACTGAGCAGGCACCCGGCCGACGCGGCCTGCGGCATCGCCCGGACGGGCCGGTGCCGTTCGGGCGCAGGGCGCAACACAAAGGGGCGGGAGCGGCACGACAGTGCCTCTCCCGCCCCTCCGGCGCCGGTGCTACTCGCCGATGTCCTCGTTCCACAGCTCCGGCTTCGCCGCGATGAAGTCCTTCATCATCTGCACGCACTCCGGGTCGTCCAGCTTGATGATCTCCACGCCGTGCTCGGCCAGCCAGTCGTGCCCGCCGTGGAAGGTCTCCGACTCGCCCACGATCACTCGCGAGATGCCGAACTGGCGCACCAGGCCCGAGCAGTACCAGCACGGCGACAGGGTCGTCACCATCGTGGTGCCCCGGTACGAGCGCTGCCGCCCGGCGTTGCGGAAGGCGGAGGTCTCCGCGTGCATCGACGGGTCGCCGTCCTGCACCCGGAGGTTGTGGCCCCGGCCGAGGAGCGTGCCGTCCGCGCCGTAGAGGGCGGCGCCGATCGGGATGCCGCCCTCGGCGAGACCGGCCTTGGCCTCCTCGACGGCGGTCGCCAGCCACTGACGGGCCTGGTTGTCGTCCATGGTGCTTCTCCTAGCGCTCTGTACGGGGTGGTGGTTACGGCCGGCGAGTGTCGCGGCGGCGCAGTGCCGCGTACAGCACCGCCCCCACCACGAAGCCCACCAGGCAGGTCAGGTCACCGACGGCGGGCCAGGTGGCGGGCACCCAGCCGACGTACACCGTCTGGTTCGAGAACAGCGGCACCGACACCGCGAAGCCCACCAGCAGGGCGATCAGCCCGGCTCGCTCGCGGTACGAGGTGTCCTGCATCCGGCGCATCAGCTCACGGTCCGGGGTGCTGCCGCGCAGCCACTGCTCGGCCAGGACGACGCCCAGCCACGGGGCGATCCAGTACGCGATGACCAGCAGGAAGTGCTCGAAGGCCGCACCGGCGTCGGCCAGCGACAGCCAGCCCGCGACGGTGCCGACCGCACCGACGAGGGCGACCAGCGTGGCGCGCCCCATCCAGCGCGGCAGACGCAGCGACAGGGACGAGATCGACACGGCGGCCGAGTAGACGTTGAGGGTGCTCGCGGCCATCGCGCCCAGGATGATCGCCACCAGGGTGAGGTTCGCGAGCCAGCCCGGGAGCTGCGCGGTGAACGCGCCCGTGGGCGTGGCCCCGGCGGGCGCCAGGACCGTACCGGAGGCGGCGCCGATCACGGACACCACCGCGATCGACACGAACAGCCCGAGCCCGGAGTACAGCCGTGTGCGGCGCACCGGCGTCTCGGCGGGCAGGTAGCGCGAGTAGTCGGAGGCACAGGGGTTCCAGCCCGCCGTGAAGCCGAAGCAGGCGCTGAAGGCCAGCAGGAAGCCGCCGAGGCCGCCGCCGTGCCCGGACGAGGAGCCCAGGTTCGCTCCCTGGAAGATCCAGACGCCCGCCAGCAGGAAGACGCCCGCCAGCACCGGGAAGGCGTACCGCTCGAAGCGGTGCACCAGGTCGTGGCCGACGTACCCGATGACGATCTCCAGGACCACCAGGATCAGCAGGCTCGGCAGCGGCGGCAGGCCGGTCAGCGAGTTCAGCGCGAACGCGCCGCCGACGCTGTTGACGGCGAACCAGCCGATGCCGGCGACCGCCGCGTTGACGCCCGAGGGCACCGCGTTCCCGCGGTATCCGAACGACAGCCGGCCGAGCACCATCTGCGGGACGCCGAAGCGCGGGCCGTCCGCCGAGAGCACCCCGTGCGCCAGCGAGCCGAGGCCCGCGCCGAGCACCAGCGCGGCGACCGCCTGCCAGAAGCTCAGCCCGAAGGCGACGACCGACAGCACACCGATGTAGAGCGTCGCGAAGCCCACCTGCGGCGACGCCCAGGTCCACAGCAGCTGACGGGGGTTGCCGTGACGCTGTTCACGGGGGACGGGTTCGGCGCCGTGCGCCTCGACGGCGATGACGGGCGCCGCGCTGGGAGAAGTGGACATGAGCCTTTGGGGGGTGCGAGGGGCCAAGGGAGCGGGCCGCGCGCACACGGGCGGGCCCGTACTAGTGTGCGGCACCCGGTGCGGTGCGGCTGACCTGGGGCCTTGGAGGTGGAATGTGATCTTCCGCTTCCTTCGAAGACCCTGGCCGTTCCCCTCGTGCCGGTCAGGACAGCCCCCGGCCGCCCTTCCCCTCCTCGTACGTCAGCTGCTTGACCCGGCGCAGCACGGGCGTGCACTCCACGTGCTGCACCCCCTCCAGGCGGCCGATCTTCTCGCTGAGGTACGTGTAGAGGGCCTCGGTGTCCCGGTTCAGGACCACGGCCAGGACGTTGCACGGTCCGGCGGCGGCGCTCGCGAAGGCCACCTCGGGATGCGTCGCCAGGGCGGCCCCGACCGTGGCCAGCGCGGACGGTGCCGCGGTGATCCACAACAGGGCGGCGCTGGTGTGCCCGATGCGCTCCGAGTCGAACTGCACGTCGACGAAGAGCGCCCCCGACGCCTGCAACGCGTCCAGCCGCCGCCGCAGCGCGGACTCCGAGCGTCCCGTCGCCTTCTGGAGCTCCGCGAAGGTGGCCCGGCCGTCCCGCTCCAGGGCGGCGACCAGGGGTTCGTCGTCCGGCGTGATGCGGGCGCTGCCGTCCGCCTCGTACCGCGGACGCAGCGCCTCGGCCTGGTCGGGCGCGAGCGCGTCGCTCTTGCGCAGCCAGCCCTCGGGGCCGCCGTAGAAGCGGTGCAGCAGTTGGTACGCGCGGATCTCGACGATGCGGGGCGTGCGCGGCAGCTTGCCGAGCAGCAGTTCCTCGTGCTCGCCCCGGGTGCGGGCCCGGGTCATGCAGCCGATCTCGGTGCCCCCGGAGGTCAGCGCGATCCAGGCGGTGTCGGAGCGGCGGGCCAGCGCGCGGGCGATGGTGTCGGAGGAGTCCGGCGTGCAGCGCAGCCGCAGCATCCACGACTCCTGGCCGTGCACGACGTGGTCGCGGACGCCCACCACCCGCACCTGCCCCTCCGTGCACAGCCGCCTGAAGCGGCGGGCGACCGTCTGGTCGGAGACCCTGAGAACGGACGCGATCCGGCTGAACGAGGCGCGGGCGTCGACCTCCAGGGCGTGCAGCAGCTGCCGGTCCAGCTCGTCGAATCCGTGGGATTCCATCGTCCAAGTACCCCTGAGTGTCGGTTTCCGCCGTCGCTGGAGTGCTGGGTAGGAGATCCCGGCGTCCGGGGCCGATCGTACGGGAAGCCGGTCGACCTGTCCGGCGTCGTACCGGAAGGAACTGTGATCATGCGTAAATGGGGGCCGCTCGTGGCGGTCTGTCTGGGCACCTTCATGCTGCTGCTCGACGTGACGATCGTGATCGTCGCGCTGCCCGACATGGCGGGCTCGCTCGGTGCCTCGCTCTCCGAGCTCCAGTGGGTCATCGACATCTACGCCCTGGCCCTCGCCGCGCTGCTGCTCGGCGCGGGCGCGGCGGCCGACGTCACGGGCCGGCGCCGGATGTACGCGGCCGGGACCGCCGTCTTCGCGCTGGCCTCGCTCGCCTGCGGACTGGCGTCGAGCCCGGCCCTGCTGATCGCGATGCGCGGCCTGCAAGGGGTGGGCGGTGCGGCGATGTTCGCGACCACGCTTTCCCTGCTCGGCAGTGCCTACCAGGGCAAGGACCGCTCCGTCGCGCTCGGCGTGTGGGGCGCGGTCAGCGGCGCGGCCGCCGCGATAGGCCCGGTGCTCGGCGGGGTGCTCACCCAGGCCCTGGACTGGCGGTGGATCTTCTTCGTCAACCTTCCGGTGAGCGCGCTCGCGATCGTGATGACGCTGCGCTCGGTGCCCGAGTCGAAGGCACAGGGCGGGCGGCGCGTCGACCTGGCGGGCACGGTCGCCTTCGCGCTGTTCGCCGGAGCACTCACCTTCGCCGTCGTCCGGGCGGACGCCGAGGGCTGGGCGTCCGCGCCGACCCTGGCGACGCTCGCCGTCGCGGCCCTCGCGCTGGCCGTCTTCGTGGTCGTCGAGCGGCGTGCCGCGCACCCGCTGCTCGACCTGCGACTGCTGCGCAGGCCCTCCTTCGCCGTGGTGATGCTGGCGGCGCTGGCGTTCAACGCGGCGGCCTTCGGCGTGCTGCCGTACACCTCGATCTGGCTGCAGACGCTGCTGGGGCTGAGCCCGGTGCGCGGCGGGCTCGTGGTGCTGCCGCTCGCGGTGGCGTCGTTCCTGGTGGCGGCGGTCGGCGGACGGCTGCTGCACGGGGTGTCGCCGCGCCTGGTGATCGGCGGCGGACTGGTGCTCATCGGCGGCGGCACCCTGGCGCAAGGGGTGCTGGACGCGAACTCCGGGTGGGGCGTCCTGGTGCCGGGGTTCGTGGTCACCGGCATCGGCGTCGGTCTGGTGTCACCGGCACTGGCGGGAGCCGCACTGGCCTCCGTGCCGCCGCGCAACGCCGGAATGGCGGGCGGCGCGGTCAACACCTTCCGCCAACTCGGCTACGCGCTCGGCGTCGCCGTCTTCGGCACCGTGCTCACCGCCCGCATGACGGACTCCCTGCACGGGGCGACCGCGGACGCACAGGAGGCCGCGCACGTCCTCGCCGGAGGCGGAGCCGCCGCCCTGCGCGGCCGTGTCCCCGACGAGGCGCTGTACGCCGCCTTCGCCTCCGGACTCGACGGGGCGGCCCTCGTTGCGGGGGCGGCGGGCGTGCTGGCCGGAGTCGCGGTGCTGGTGTTCCTGCGGCCCGCCGCAGCCACCCGGCCGGGGCCGGATCCGGTACGGGCTCCCGTGCATACGGGCTGACCTGCTGCGAAGGAGGACGCCGCCGGACGGGGGAGGCGACCCCGCGTCCGGCGCAGGGGGTTAGCCTGAACCCACAATGAATCGTTTGACGACGCCCTGGGGCGTGTCCGCACTCGCCCGCTTCCCCGAGGACCCCCGCGACACGCTGCGCGCGTGGGACGCCGCCGACGAATACCTCCTGCGGCATCTGGCGGGCTCCGACGACGTCCCGCCCACGGATCTGACCGGCAGTGTCGTCGTCCTGGGCGACCGGTGGGGCGCGCTCGTCACCGCACTGGCCGCGCACCACCCCGTACAGATCACCGACTCCCACCTCGGCCACGAAGCGACCCGCGCGAACCTCGCGCGCAACGGCGCGGACCCGGACTCCCTGCGCCTGCTGTCGACCCGGGACACCCCGCCCGAGCGGATCGACGTCCTGCTCGTCCGGGTGCCCAAGAGCCTGGCGCTCCTGGAGGACCAGCTGCACCGGCTCGCCCCCGGCATCCACGAGGGCACCGTCGTCATCGGCACCGGCATGGTCAAGGAGATCCACACCTCCACGCTGCGCCTCTTCGAGCGGATCATCGGCCCCACCCGCACCTCCCTCGCGGAGAAGAAGGCCCGCCTGATCTTCTGCACGCCCAGCGCGACCCCCGAACGCACCACCGACCCGTGGCCGCTGACGTACACCCTGGACGGCGACGCGGGCGCCGGCTCCGGGATCACCGTCACCAACCACGCCGGAATCTTCTGCGCCGAGCGCCTCGACATCGGCACCCGGTTCTTCCTCCAGCACCTGCCCCCGGGCACGGACCCGGCGCGCATTCTGGACCTCGGCTGCGGCAACGGGGTCGTCGGCACGGCCGCCGCGCTGGCCCGCCCCGGGGCCGAGGTGCTGTTCGTCGACGAGTCGTACCAGGCGGTGGCCTCGGCGGAGGCGACGTACCGGGCGAACGTGCCCGAGGGCGGCAAGGCCGAGTTCGCCGTCGGCGACGGCACCGCGGGCATCCCCGCCGATTCGGTCGACCTGGTGCTGAACAACCCGCCGTTCCACTCCCACCAGGCGACCACCGACGCCACGGCCCGGCGCATGTTCGCCGGGGCGCGCGAGGTGCTGCGCCCCGGCGGAGAACTGTGGGTGGTGGGCAACCGGCACCTCGGCTACCACGTGCGGCTGCGCCGCCTCTTCGGGAACTGCGAGGTCGTCGCGAGCGACCCGAAGTTCGTGGTGCTGCGCGCCGTCAAGAACTGACGGCGCGCAGCACCCGGGTCAGGCCTTCCCCAGCAGCAGGACCCGGGTCAGACCTTCTCCAGCGCGTCGAAGTCGCCCGACAGGGCGGCTGCCGTCCGCAGGTACGGCCCGGCCTCCTCGTGCCGCCCCTGGCGCTCCAGGGTGCGCCCCAGCATCAGCTGCGCGTAGTGCTCGACCGGGCAGCCGTCGAGCACCGCCCGCAGCTCCGTCTCGGCCTTGCCGAGCTGGGCGGAGTGGTAGTACGCACGGGCCAGCAGCAGCCGCGGCGAGGTCAGCTCCGGGGCCTCGTCGACCAGGGAGCGCAGCACGCGCGCCGCCTTGTCGTACTCCTTCGCGTCGAAGAACAGCTGCGCACGGTCCCAGCGCTCGGCCTCGGTGCCCTGCTGGTAGTACGCGTCGTTGAGGTTCACCTGCACGTTCACGTGGGGCCTTTCTTCCTTCGGGCGACGCCGTCCCCGCGGGGCCGGGTCACCGGGTGTGTGCCGTTCACTCCCCCCAACACACACGGTTGGTTGAACATTCCACTACGGGTGCGCGGGGCACCCGTACGGTCCCCCCGGACGGGCGCCCCTCCCGCCCCCGGGCTGCAATGGACCCATGACGGCGCCCCCGGACGACTGCCTCGCCCGCAACGACTGGATCTGCGGCGCCTACCTCTCCAGCCGCCGCGAGATCCTCTGGGACGCGGTGCTCCAGCACCTCCAGCTCACCGTCGTGTCCGTGCTGCTCGGGCTGGTCATCGCGCTGCCCCTGGCGATCGCCGCCCGCCGCTGGCGCTGGGCGGCGGCCCCCGTCCTCGGGCTGACCACCGTGCTCTACACCATCCCCTCGCTGGCGATGTTCTCGCTGCTGCTGCCGGTGTACGGGCTCTCCGCGTCCCTGGTGATCGCCGGGCTCGTCCTGTACTCGCTCACCCTTCTCGTCCGCAACCTCCTCGCCGGACTGCGCTCCGTGCCCGAGGAGACCCGGCGGGCCGCGCGCGGCATGGGGTACGGGCCGGTCCGTCTCCTGCTCGCCGTCGAACTGCCGCTCGCGCTCCCCGCCGCCATGGCGGGCCTGCGCATCGCCACCGTCTCCGCGGTCTCCCTGGTCACCGTCGGTGCGATCGTCGGCCACGGCGGCCTCGGCAACCTCATCTACAGCGGCATGAACACCTACTTCAAGGCACAGGTGCTCACCGCCTCCGTGCTCTGCGTGATCATCGCCATCGCCGCCGACCTGCTCCTGCTGGGCGCACAGCGCCTGCTCACCCCCTGGACGCGCGTATGAACACCCTCACCGCCGCCTGGGACTGGCTCACCAGCGCCGCGCACTGGAACGGCGACGGCGGCATCTGGAGCCGCCTGGGCGAACACCTCTTCCTCACCGTCGTCTGCCTCCTGCTCAGCTGCCTGGTCGCCCTGCCGATCGCCCTCGTGCTGGGCCACCTCGGCAAGGGCGGGGCGCTCGCCGTCAACATCTCCAACGTCGGCCGGGCGGTCCCCACCTTCGCCGTGCTGGTCCTGCTGCTGCTCACTCCGCTGGGCACCCGGGGGGAGTGGCCGACGATCATCGCGCTGGTGCTGTTCGCGGTGCCGCCGTTGCTGACCAACGCCTACGTCGGGATGCGGGGCGTGGACCGGGACACCGTACGCGCCGCCCGGGGGATGGGGATGACCGGCCGCCAGCTGATGTTTCACGTGGAACTTCCGCTCGCCCTGCCGCTGATCCTCACCGGTGTACGGATCGCCGCCGTGCAGCTCGTGGCGACGGCCACCCTCGCCGCGCTCGCCGGGGGCGGGGGACTGGGGCGGATCATCACCGCCGGGTTCAACCTCGCCAGCACACCACAAGTGGTGGCAGGGGCCGTACTGGTGGCCGTCTTCGCCCTGCTGGTGGAAGGGCTCTTCGAAGTGGCGCAACGTCTTGCGCCCAACTGGGCGAGAGGGAGGGCCGGATGAGACGGCGACGGTACGGGGCCGCTCTGCTGCTCCTCACGACGACGGCCACCGCCTGCGCCACCGGACCCTCGCTGGAGAACCGGGGCGAGGTCACCGCCGCCCCCGGCGACAGCCGGGACCTGACCATCGGCTCGGCGGGATTCACCGAGAGCGACCTGCTGGCCCAGATGTACGCCCTGCTCCTGGACCGCGCCGGATACCGGACCTCCCTCCTGTCCGTCACCAACCGGGAGCTCTACGAGCCCGCCCTGGAGAGCGGCCAGATCGACGTCGTCCCGGAGTACGCGGCCACCTTCGCCGACTGGCTCAACGCCAAGAAGAACGGAGCCGACGCCGCCCCCGTCGGCTCACCCGACCTGGACGCCACCATGAAGGCCCTGCGCGGCCTGGCACAGCCGCGCGGGCTGACCGTGCTGGATCCGGGCCGGGCCGTCGACCAGAACGCCTTCGCGGTCTCCGCCTCGTACGCCGCGAAGCACAACCTCACGACGCTCTCCGACCTGGGGAAGTCGGGGCTGCCGGTGCGGCTGGCGGCGGGCGACGAGTGCGTGCAGCGCCCCTACTGCGAGCCCGGGCTGAAGAAGACGTACGGGATCAACATCACCGCCGTGGACCCCAAGGGCGTCGGCACCACCCCCGCCAAGCAGGCGGTGCAGAGCGGGCAGGACCAGATGGTGCTGACCACCACCACCGACGCCACCCTCGACGCGTTCGGCCTGGTCCTGCTGAAGGACGACAAGCACCTCCAGAACGCGGACTACATCGTGCCGGTGGTGAACAGGGCTCGGGCGGGCTCCGAGGGCGTCACCAAGGCGCTCGGCAAGCTCAACACCGTACTGACGACGGAGGATCTGGCCTCGCTCAACCAGCAGGTGGACAGCTGGCGGCGGCTGCCGCAGGACGTGGCCAGGGCCTACCTGGAGTCCAAGCGGCTGATCTGAAGGAGCCGTTCGGCGTCGTCGAGGGCGAGCCGGGCGGCCAGGATGCGGTCGTGCACCCCGAACGCGTCCAGCGGGTCCGCGTCCTGGTCCGGAGCCCCGTGCGGCTCCGGCAGTTCATCGGCCTTGCGCTCGGCGAGGTCGGAGTCGCGGGCCTGCTCCAGGGAGTTGATGACGACGCCGATCAGCAGGTTGACCAGCAGGAACGAGCTGAGGAGCACGTACGAGCCGTAATAGGCCAGCGACCAGGGGGAGATGAGCAGCCCGGCGTGCACCGCGTCGCCCAGGCCGTCCAGCGACATCAGGATGAACAGGGTCACCACGGCCCGGCCCAGCGAGCCGTAGTGCCCGGGGTCGGAGGCGGAGAAGCACAGCCAGCCCACCATCGCGTACACGTACAGCAGCAGCGTGCCCACCATCAGGAAGCTGACGGTGCCGGGCAGGCACTTGCCCAACGCGGTCACGATCACCCGGAGTTGCGGCAGGAAGCGCGCCGTGCGCAGCACCCGGAAGAGCCGCAACAGGCGCAGCAGCGTGGTGTTGTCGCCGGTGAGCGGGAGGAAGGCGAACAGCACCACGGCGGCGTCGAAGACGTTCCACGGATTGCGGAAGAAGTCGCCCGGCCGGTCCGCGTGCGCGGCGGCGCGCAGCAGGACCTCCACGGTGAACACCGCCAGGAAACAACCCTCCAGCACCGAGAGGGGGTCGTGCCAGCGCTCCGCGAGCCCCGCGTACGTCTCGACGCCCAGCAGTACGGCATTGGCGAGGATCGCGGTCATCACGAGGGCCGAGAACACGGGGGCGTCGACGAGGCGGCCGGCCCGGTGCGACAGTGCCTTGCGCCAGGTCCCGCGCAGTGCGGGAGAGACGCGGATTCCGCGATGCATATTGGTCATGAGGTCGAGTCCGCCCGGCAAAGTGTGTGAGGAGACAAAGGTCGTCCCAGCCCTATCCGAGGGCCACACCGTTCACACCGGACCCGGTGCTTCTCATCACTGCGGCGGACGGCGTGCACACCTGCGCGAGTAAGCCCCCGGCGCGCCGATACGCCCCCCGGGCGCCCAGTGCGGCTACGCGTCCGCGACCGAGTCGAACGCCACCTCGTGCGGCTGGACGCCCAGCAGGTCGGCGTCCACCGAGCGGCGCAGCGCCTCGTGCAGCTTCACCGGGGTGAGCACACCCACCAGCCGCGCCCCGTCCAGGACCGCCACCCACCCGGCGTCCCACTGGAGCATCTCGCTGAACGCGTGCTTCAGCGGCGCGCCCATCGGCACCCACGCGTTCATCCGGCGCGCCAGGTTCCCCACCACCAGGTCGTCCGAACCCACCCGGGCCAGGTCGTCGGTGGACACCCAGCCGTGCAGCTCGCCGCGCTCGTTGAGCACCACCGCCCAGCGGGCGCCCTCCGCGCGCAGCCGGACGGCCGCGGACGCCACCGGCTCGTCCAGGCGGGCGCGCGGCGGCTCCTGGAGGTCGTCGGGCTGGATGGCGGTCACCGACAGCCGCTTCAGGCCCCGGTCGGCGCCCACGAACTGGGCCACATAGGGGGTGGCCGGGGCGCCGAGCACCGCCGCCGGTGTGTCGAACTGCTCGATGTGCCCCTGCCCGTACACGGCGATCCGGTCGCCCATCCGGACCGCCTCCTCGATGTCGTGCGTCACCAGCAGCACGGTCTTGCGGACGGTCGCCTGGAGGCTCAGGAACTCGTCCTGGAGGCGCTCGCGGACCACCGGGTCGACCGCGCCGAAGGGCTCGTCCATGAGGAGCACGGGCGGGTCGGCGGCCAGGGCGCGGGCCACCCCCACGCGCTGGCGCTGGCCGCCGGAGAGCTGCTCGGGGTAGCGGGACCCGTACACGGAAGGGTCGAGGCCGACCAGGTCGAGCAGTTCGGCGGCCCGGGCCCGCGCCTTCTCCTTCTTCCAGCCGGTCAGGAAGGGCACGGTGGCGGTGTTGTCGAGGATGGTGCGGTGCGGGAAGAGGCCGACCTGCTGGATGACGTACCCGATGCGGCGGCGCAGCTTCACCGGGTCGACGGACGCGATGTCCTCGCCGTCCATCAGGATGCGGCCCGAGGTCGGTTCGATGAGCCGGTTGACCATCATCATGGTGGTCGTCTTGCCGCAGCCGGACGGGCCCACCAGGGTGACCAGTTCGCCCTCGGCGACCTCGAAGTCCAGGCCGTCGACGGCGGTGGTGCCGTCCGGGTACACCTTGCTGACCTGCTCGAACCGGATCATGTACGCACGCTAGGCGCGCGCGGGGCTGCGCGCACACGGGCCGGGACCGACCGGGTGGGACGGGAGGGTGCCGGGAGGACCCGAGCGGCAGTGTGCTGAACTGATCGCAGACGATCGTCACAGGAAGTGAGCAGGAGCGAGAGTGCCCAGTTATCGCCAGCCCGGTACCGTCCTCACCGACCACCGCTTCACCGTGCCCCTCGATCACGCCGACCCCTCCGGCGAACAGATCGAGCTGTTCGCCCGCGAGGTGGTGGCCGCCGGACGCGAGGGCAGCGACCTGCCGTGGCTGGTCTACCTGGAGGGCGGCCCCGGCTTCGGCGCCCGCCGTTTCGTCGGCCAGGGCGCCTGGCTCGGCCGGGCGCTGCGCGAGTTCCGGGTGCTCCTGCTCGACCAGCGCGGCACCGGCCTCTCCAGCCCCGTCAACCGGCAGACCCTGCCGCTGCGCGGCGGCCCCCACGCCCAGGCCGATTACCTGGCGCACTTCCGGGCCGACTCGATCGTCCGCGACTGCGAGACCATCCGCCCCCTGCTGACCGGCGGCGCCCCCTGGACGGTGCTCGGCCAGAGCTTCGGCGGATTCTGCGCCACCCACTACCTCAGTGCCGCCCCCGAGGGCCTCGCCACCGTCCTCATCACCGGCGGCCTGCCCTCGCTGCACGCGCCCGCCGCCGACGTCTACCGAGCGGCCTACCCGCGCGTCGAACGCAAGGTCGCCGCGCACTACGCGCGCTACCCGCAGGACGTCCGGCGGGCCCGCGACATCGCCGCCCACCTGGCCGCCCACAAGACGATCACCCCCAGCGGGTACACGCTCACCCCCGAAGCCTTCCAGTCGCTGGGCCTGGGACTCGGCGTCGACGGCGGCAGCCACCAACTGCACTACCTGCTGGAGAACGCCTTCGTGCAGACCTCCGAAGGGCCCGCCCTGTCGGACGCCTTCCTGGAGAACGTGCAGGCCTCGCTGTCCTTCGCCGGACACCCCCTGTACGCCCTCCTGCACGAGTCGATCTACGGACAGGACCAGGAGCCCACCGCCTGGGCCGCCGAGCGGGTGCGCGCGGAGTTCCCCCGCTTCGACGCCGCCACAGCACTCGCCGGGGACGGACCGCTGCCGCTGACCGGCGAGACCATCCACCCCTGGCACTTCGAGGTCGACCCGGCGCTGCGCCCCCTGCGCGAGACCGCCGAACTCCTGGCCGCGCGCACCGACTGGACCCCGCTGTACGACCCGGCGCGCCTGGCCGCCAACGAGGTGCCGGTCGCCGCCGCCGTCTACCACGACGACATGTACGTCGACACCGCGCACTCCCTGCAGACCGCCCGCGCGATCCGGGGCCTGCGCACCTGGGTCACCGACGAGTTCGAGCACGACGGGGTGCGGGCGGGCGGCCCGCGCGTGCTGGACCGGCTGCTGGCGCTGGCCCGCGACGAGATCTGAGCCGGGGAAGACCCCGGGGCGGGGCGGCGGCGCGAACTGGTCGCCGCCCGCCCGGGGTTGATGTCAGTGCCGCGACTTATCCTGCGCGTATGACTACAGCAATGCCGTTCGATCAGCTCCAGCCCATGCCGGAGGACTGGCAGCGGGCCCTCGCCGTCGTCGCGCACCCCGACGACCTGGAGTACGGCTGCGCGGCCGCCGTCGCCGGGTGGACGGACGCCGGACGCGAGATCACGTATGTCCTCGCCAGCCGCGGCGAGGCCGGAATAGACACCCTGGAACCGGCCAAGTGCGGTCCGCTGCGCGAGCAGGAGCAGCGGGCGAGCGCGGCCGTCGTCGGGGTGTCCGAGGTCGAGTTCCTCGACCACCGCGACGGGGTGATCGAGTACGGTCCCGCGCTGCGCCGCGACATCGCCGCCGCCATCCGCAGGCACCGCCCCGAACTGATCATCACCCTCAACCACCGGGACACCTGGGGCACCAGCGTCTGGAACACCCCCGACCACCTCGCCGTCGGCCGCGCCACCCTGGACGCGGCGGGCGACGCGGGCAACCGGTGGATCTTCCCGGAGCTCACCGAGCAGGGCCTCCAGCCCTGGGACGGGGTGCGCTGGGTCGCCGTCTCCGGCACCGTCTCGCCCACGCACGCCGTCGACGCCCGGCCGGGCCTGGAGCGCTCGGTGCTCTCCCTGCTCGAACACCGGGCGTACATCGAGGCGTTGACCAACGAGGACCCCGAGCAGTACTGCCGCGGATTCCTCACCGCGAACGTGGAGGCCAACGCCCAGCGCTTCGGCGGGATACCCGCCGTGGCCTTCGAGGTCTTCCACCGCTGAGCCGACGCCCGTGAACCCTGTTGCGCCTTTCGGCCGTCGCGTGAACCCTGTTGCGCCGTGGGGCCGTCGCGTCAGCCGTCCAGGCGCAGCAGGGCCAGCGCCCGCGCCGACACCTCGGTGAACTCCTCGTCCCCGCCCGCCGCCGCCCAGTGCTCCAGAGCGACCGTCACCGTCTCGATCAGCACGGACGCCAGCAGGACGTTCTCCAGCGAGTCCACCTCCTCGCCCGTGCGGGCTGCCAGCACCGGCAGCAACTGCTCCCGCAGGTCGTGCGCCGCAGCCCGCCACCGGGTCCGCACCGCGGGCACCTCGGTCATTACCCGGATCAGCCGCCGCATCCGCGCCACCCCGGCCCGGCGGGGCCCCGCCGTCGACGACACGAACGCCGCCTGCACCGCGTCGGCCACCGTCTCGTCCGCCGGACGTCGGGCCAGGTGCCGGGCCAGTTCGCCCACCCCCGCCGCCATCACCGGGGTCAGCGCGTCCTCCTTGGCCTGGCAGTACCGGTAGAAGGTGCGCAGCGAGATGCCCGCGTCCCGGGCGATGTCCTCCACCGTCGTCGCCGCGTAGCCGCGCGTCGAGAACAGGGCCCACCGCCGCTTCGGCGATCTCCTGCCGGGTGGCCTCCTTGCGCCGCTCCGTCAGGGACGGCCGCCGCTCGGGGGCGTCCTCCTCGTACCGCGCCTCCCCGTGCCGGTCTTCCTCGTACCGTTCGCCGTTCTTCGTCACGCGGACCAATCTGTCACATCACAGCAGCTTGGCACGTTGTGCCATGCGGGCATAGGGTGGCGTCATTCGTTGATCATTTTGTTGATCGTGACCACCGGGCCCGCGCAGGCGCCGTACCGCCGGGGCGCGGCCCGCAGAACAGGGAGTCCTCCATGTCCCGTACCTACCTCGTCACCGGCGCGTCCTCCGGCATCGGCAAGGCCGCCGCCGCCCGGCTGCGCGACCAGGGGCACACCGTGATCGGCGCCGACCTCAAGGGCGCGGACATCGAGGCCGACCTGTCCACGACCGAGGGGCGCGCCGCACTCGTGGCACGCGCCACCGAGCTGAGTGGCGGCCGCCTCGACGCCGTCATCGCCTGCGCGGGCATCGCCGCCTTCGACCCGCTGACCATCAAGGTCAACCACTTCGGCGCGGTCGCCACCCTGGAGGGCCTGCGCCCGCTGCTCGCCACGTCCGACGCCCCGCGCGCCGTCGTCATCTCCTCCGTCGCCTCGGTCCACCCCGCCGACGAGGCGCTCGTGGACGCCGCGCTCTCCGGCGACGAGGACGCGGCGGTGGCCGCAGCCCAGGCGGCCGTCGACCGGGGCGAGAGCCACGTCATCTACGGCTCCTCCAAGCAGTCCGTCGCCCGCTGGGTACGCCGCACCGCCGCGACCGAGGACTGGGCCGCCGCGGGCATCACCCTCAACGCCATAGCGCCCGGCACCATCGTCACGCCGATGACCCAGCCGATGATCGACAACCCGGAGATGCTGGCCGTCGTCGACAGCACCGTCCCGATGCCGCTGAACGGCCATGCCACCCCCGAGCAGGTCGCCCCGCTCCTGGAGTGGCTCACCTCGGCCGAGAACACCCACATCACCGGCCAGGTCGTCTTCATCGACGGCGGCGCGGACGTGGTGCTGCGCGGCGACCGCACCTGGTGAGGGGCGCCCGCACCGGCCGCGTCGCCTGACCGGCCACCCGCAGCGACGGGTGCGGGGCGCCTGGCGGCGCTTGTGCGGGGCTGGTGGTTCGACCGGTGCGTACATCGGCCGGGCGGGCTGATCGGCGCCGGTGCCGCGCGGGCCTGCCGCCCCCGCGGGCCGACTGAGACGCGTACCGTGCGTGCGGCTGACCAGCGCCCGCGCCGACTGCGCGGCTCGACCGGTACTCGTAGCGTGCGTGGGACCCCTCGGTGCCCGTGCTGCGCACGCCGGTCGGCGGGTACCCGTGCCGGCCGTGCGGGCTGGTCGGTCGCACGTACGGGTCGGCCGGCAGCCGTACCGGCCGTGCGGGCTGGTCGGTGTACGTCCTGTGCGTGCAGGCCGGCCGACAGTCGTACCAGCCGCGTGGGCTGAGTGGCACCCGTGCCGCACGCGCCGGTTCGGCCGTTCCCCGTACCGGCCGTGGTGGTGGACCGGTTCTGGTCCGGGCTGCGCGGGGCGGTGGGTGTGCGTGCCGTGCGCGTAGGCCGGCCGACAGCCTGGAACCGGCCGTGCGGGCGGCCCGGCACGTGTACCGGGCACGTGGGTTGGCCGGTTCCCGCATCGGCCGTGCGGCCTGCCCGGCACGTGTACCGGGCACGTGGGTTGGCCGGTTCCCGCATCGGCCGTGCGGCCTGCCCGGCACGTGTACCGGGCACGTGGGCTGGCCGGTTCCCGAACCGGCCGTGCGGCCCGTCCGGCACGCGTACCGGACGCGAGGGCTGTCCGGCAGTCGTCGCCGCCCTGCACGTCGACCCGCACCGGCCACGCTCGCCGCCCCCCCACCAGCCGCACACCGCGCCCCGCACCCGACCGACACCACCCACCACCCACCACCCACCCCCGCACCTCCATCGACCACCCAAGGAGCCCCCGCATGACCACGCACCAACTGCGCCGCACCGCCACCGTCGCCGCGTCGCCCGCTGAGGTCTGGGGCCTCGTCGGCGGGTTCGGCACGCTCGGTGACTGGCACCCGCACGTCCCCCCGGCCGCCATCGAGGACGGCGCCGACCCCGAAACGCCCGGCGCGGTGCGGGTGTTCGCGATCGACGGCAAGGTCGTCGCCCGTGAGCGCCTGCTCGGCAAGGGGGAGACGGCCTACACCTACACGGTGATCGACCCCATGCTGCCGATCACCGACTACGTCGCCACCCTCGCGGTACGCCCGCACGCCGACGGCGCCGAGATCCTCTGGACCGCCGACTACGCGGGAGCCGACGAGGTCGTCCCGCAGGTCGAGGCGATCTTCGGCGACGGCACCTACGGCACGGGCCTCGCCGCCCTCCAGGAGAAGTTCGGCGCCGCCTGACCGCACAGGTCGCCCCCTGCCCGCGCGGCAGCCCCGACATCAGGACGGGGCTGCCGCGCGTCGTCGTTTCCCCGGCGGGCGGCCCTCTCGTACAGGAGAACCCTTCCCGACCGCACAAGCGACCGCTTAGTATGCGCGTGCACGGTACCGGCGACGACAGCGCGTGGAGGCCCCCTGATGCAGGCATGGCGAGTGCACGAGAACGGCGAGCCGGGGACGGTGATGCGCCTGGAGGAAGTGGACCGGCCGGTGCCGGGCGACGGGCAGGTGCTGCTCAGGGTGCGCGCCGCGAACATCAACTTCCCCGACGCGCTGCTGTGCCGGGGCGAGTACCAGGTCCGCCCGCCGCTGCCGTTCACGCCGGGCGTGGAGATCTGCGGCGAGACCGAGGACGGGCGGCGCGTGATCGCCAACCCGGCGCTCCCGTACGGAGGTTTCGCCGAGTACGTCGTCGCGGACGAGGCCACGCTGCTGGACGCCCCCGACTCGTTGGACGACGCGGAGGCGGCTGCCCTGCACATCGGCTACCAGACCGGGTGGTTCGGCCTGCACCGTCGTGCGCACCTCCAGGCGGGGGAGACCCTCCTGGTGCACGCGGCGGCCGGAGGCGTCGGCAGCGCGGCGGTCCAGCTCGGCAAGGCGGCGGGCGCGACGGTGATCGGTGTCGTCGGCGGGCCCGAGAAGGTCGACGTGGCACGGGAGCTGGGGTGCGACCTCGTCATCGACCGGCGCAGTGAGAACGTCATCGGCGCGGTGAAGGAGGCCACCGGCGGACGGGGCGCGGACGTCGTCTACGACCCGGTCGGCGGCGAAGCGTTCACCCAGTCCACCAAGTGCGTCGCCTTCGAGGGCCGGATCATCGTCGTCGGCTTCGCCAGCGGCACGATCCCCGCCCCCGCCCTCAACCACGCGCTGGTGAAGAACTACAGCATCCTCGGCCTGCACTGGGGTCTCTACAACGCCAAGGACCCCGCAGCCGTCGCCGCCTGCCACGCCGAGCTGACCCGGCTCGCCGCCGAGGGCGCCATCAAGCCCCTGATCAGCGAGCGCGTGCCGCTCAAGGACGCCGCCGACGCTGTGCAGCGCGTCGCCGACGGCCGCAGCACCGGCCGCGTGGCCGTCGTACCGGAAGGAGCGTCCCGATGAGCGACTCGGTGATCAGTGCCGCCGAACTCCGCACCCGTACCAAGGAACTGCTCGCGGCCCACCCGCCCGAGAGCACGGACCGCACCGACTTCCTCAAGGCCCGCTTCGACGCCGGACTCGCCTGGGTGCACTACCCCGTCGGCCTCGGCGGACTCGGCGCGCCCCGCGACCTCCAGGTCGTCGTGGACGCCGAGCTGACCGCGGCCGGAGCCCCCGACAACGACCCGCGCCGCATCGGCATCGGCCTCGGCATGGCCGCGCCGACGATCCTGCGGTACGGCACCGACGAGCAGAAGCAGCGCCTCCTGCGGCCCCTGTGGGTCGGCGAGGAGGTGTGGTGCCAGCTCTTCAGCGAGCCCGGCGCGGGCTCCGACCTCGCCGCGCTCGGCACCCGCGCGGTGCGCGACGGCGACACCTGGACCGTCAACGGGCAGAAGGTGTGGACCTCCAGCGCCCACCTCGCCCGCTGGGCGATCCTCGTCGCCCGCACCGACCCCGACCAGCCGAAACACCGGGGCATGACGTACTTCGTGTGCGACATGACCGACCCGGGCGTGGAGGTGCGGCCACTGCGGCAGATCACCGGCGAGGCCGAGTTCAACGAGGTCTTCCTCAGCGACGTCTGCATCCCCGACAGCATGCGCCTCGGCGAGGTGGGGGAGGGGTGGAAGGTCGCCCAGACCACCCTGATGAACGAGCGCGTCTCCATCGGCGGCGCCCGCATCCCCCGCGAGGGCGGCATGATCGGCCCCGTCGCGAAGACCTGGCGCGAGCGCCCCGAACTGCGCACCCACGCCCTGCACCAACGGCTCCTCGACCTGTACGTCGAGGCCGAGGTCGCCCGCCTCACCGGCGAGCGCCTGCGCCAGCAGCTCGTCGCGGGCCAGCCCGGACCCGAGGGCTCCGGAATGAAGCTCGCCTTCGCCCGCCTCAACCAGGAGATCAGCGGACTCGAAGTCGAACTGCGCGGTGAGGAGGGGCTGTTGTACGACGACTGGACCATGCGCCGCCCCGAACTCGTCGACTTCACCGGCCGCGACGCCGGATACCGCTATCTGCGCTCCAAGGGCAACTCCATCGAGGGCGGCACCTCCGAAGTGCTGCTGAACATCGTCGCCGAACGCGTTCTCGGACTGCCCGCCGAGCCGCGCACCGACAAGGACGTCGCCTGGAAGGACCTGGCCCGATGAGCCGCACGACCGAAGCGTCCGCACCGCGCACCCCCGACCTGCTGTACTCCGAGACCGAGGACGACCTGCGCGCCGCCGTGCGCGGCCTGCTCGCCGACCGCAACGACTCCTCCCGCGTCGCCGTCCGCGCCGAGGAGGGCGACCCGTACGACACCGACCTGTGGAAGGCGCTCGCCGCCGACATGGGCGTCGCCGGGCTGCTCGTGCCGGAGGAGCTGGGCGGGCAGGGGGCCTCACACCGGGAAGTCGCCGTCGTACTGGAGGAGTTGGGGCGGGCGATGGCTCCCGCGCCGTACCTCACCAGTGCCGTGGTGGCGACGGAGGTGCTGCTGGGGTGCGACACCGGGAAGGCCGAAGTTGCCGAGCTGCTGGGCGAGTTGGCGGCCGGTCGGCGGACCGCCGCGCTCGTGGTCGGGTTCGGTGCCGGGCCCGACGACGTGCACCTGTGGCCCGGGCTCGACGGCGTGCTCGCGGGCGTCGCGGACGCGGCCACCGCCGACGTGCTGCTGGTGCCGACCGCCGGGGGCCTGTACGCGGTGGAGCGGAACGGGGCGGGCGTGTCCGTCGCGCCGCAGATCCCGCTGGACCTGACCCGCCCGCTCGCCGAAGTCACCCTCGACAGCGCGCCGGGCACCCTGCTCGCCGGGGCCGACACCACCCGCGCGGCCGTCCGCAGAGGTCTCCTCGCCGGGGCCGGACTCCTTGCCTCCGAGCAACTCGGCCTCGCCGAATGGTGTTTGGAGGAGACCGTCCGGTACACCAAGGAGCGCCACCAGTTCAACCGCCCCGTCGGCTCCTTCCAGGCGCTCAAGCACCGCATGGCGCAGCTGTGGCTGGAGGTCGTCTCCGCGCGTGCCGCCGCCCGCAACGCCGCCGACACCCTCGCGGCGGGCAGCACGGAGGCGCCCTTCGCGGTGGCGCTCGCGCAGGCGTACTGCGGCAGGGTCGCGGTGCACGCTGCCGAGGAGTGCGTCCAGCTGCACGGCGGAATCGGGATGACCTGGGAGCATCCCGCGCATCTCTACCTGAAGCGCGCCAAGGCGGACTCGATCGCCCTCGGCAGCTCCGGGGCCCACCGGGAGGCGGTGGGCCGCCTGGTCGGGCTTCCCGTCCCGGACTGACCGGCGATCCGCCCGCTGACCTGCGGCGCTGTCCCACCCGTCGAGGGGGTGGGGCAGCGCGCACCCCTTTACGTACTGTTTAATTGCCTGCTGTTTGCAATAACAGTTGATCTCCAAGAGGGGTGTGGGCGCCATGACGGCCCGAAGGATACGGACGGCGGCCGCCGCAACGCTGGCCGGAACCCTGGCCATCACCGCGGCGGCCTGCTCCAAGCCCGGCGGCACCGCGAGCACCGGCACCGGTGCCAAGAACGCCAAGGACTCCGCCGTCGTCGGCATCGCGTACGAACCGGAGTCCCTCAGCCCGCTCCTGGGCTACGGCAAGGACGGCAACTCCAAGATCTTCGACGGGCTGCTGGCCTTCGACGCCGGGATGAAGCTGAAGCCCGCGCTCGCCGCCGAGCTGCCGAAGGTCAGCGACGACGGCCTCACGTACACGTACACGCTGCGCAAGGGCGTGAAGTTCAGCGACGGGAAGCCGTTCGCCGCCAAGGACGTCGTCTTCACGTACGAGACCATCCTCGACAAGAAGACCAACAACGCCGCCAAGACCGAGCTGGACGCCGTCAAGAGCGTCAAGGCCGAGGGCGACGACACGGTGGTCTTCACCCTGAAGTACCCGTACGCGCCGTTCGCCGAGCGCACCGTCCTGCCGATCGCCCCCGAACACGTCGCGGGCAAGCAGGACGTGAACACGGGCGCGTTCACCACCCAGCCGATCGGCACCGGCCCGTACCTGCTCACCGGCTGGTCCAAGGGCGAGAAGCTCAGCTTCAAGGCCAACCCGGACTACTGGGGCGGCGCCCCCGCGGTCAAGAAGTTCACCATGGCGATCATCAAGGACGACGACGTCCGGATGACCCGGCTGCGCTCCGGCGACCTCGACGGCGCGATCCTGCCGCCCAACCTCGCCAAGACCTTCCAGGGCGACAAGAGCAAGAAGACGTACGCGGCCAAGTCCTTCGACTACCGGAACGTCACCCTGCCCACCCACAACAAGGTCGCGGGCGACACCGCCGTGCGCCAGGCCCTCGACGTCGCCGTCGACCGCGAGGTGATGGTCGACAAGATCCTCGGCGGCGCCGGGAAGCCCGCCTACGGCCCCGTCCCCACCGACAGCCCCTGGTTCGCGAAGGGCACCGAGCGCGCCCACGACCTGGACAGGGCGAAGAAGCTCCTCGACGACGCCGGGTGGAAGCCGGGCGCCGACGGGGTCCGCGTCAAGGACGGCGTGCGCGCCACCTTCCCGCTCTGGTACCTCTCCGGCGACAAGCTCCGCCAGGACCACGCCCTCGCCTACGCCTCCGACGCCAAGAAGGCCGGCATCGACATCAAGACCCAGGCGGGCACCTGGGAGGTCATCGAGCCCCGGATGAAGCAGGACGCGGTCCTCGCGGGCGGCGGCTCGCCCGGCGACCCCGACTTCGACCAGTACACCCTGCTGAAGTCCTCCCTCGCGGGCGACGGCTTCAACAACATGGCCTGGTACGACAACAAGGCCGTCGACACCGCCCTGGAGGCGGGCCGGCGCACCAACAAGGACGCCGAGCGCAAGGCCGCGTACACGACCGTCCAGCAGGAACTGGTCAAGAACCCCGGCTACACCTTCCTCACCCACATCGACCACCTCTACGTCGTCAACGACAACTGGGACACCCTGACCACCCAGGTCGAGCCGCACGACCACGGCCTGGCGTCCGGCCCCTGGTGGAACGTCGAGGACTGGAAGCCCAAGAAGTGACCTCGGCCGTCGCGGTGCGCCGTCGGCTCCCCCGGGGGCCGATGGCGCGGATGGCGGTCCGGCGGACCCTGTTCGCCGTGCCCGTCCTCCTCGTCGTCACCTTCGGTGTCTTCGCCGTCGCCGAGGCGTCCCCCTTCGACCCGGTCAAGGCGTACGCGGGCACCGCCGGGCTCACCTCCTCGCAGGCCAACCTCGACCAGCTGCGCGCCAACCTCGGCGTCGACCAGCCGCTCGTGGCCCGCTGGTGGAACTGGCTCACCTCCGCTCTCACCGGCGACCTCGGCGACTCCGGCGTCATGCGCCAGCCCGTCGCCGACGTCATCACCGAACGCCTCGGCTGGTCCACCCTGCTGGCCGCCACCGCCTTCCTGATCGCGATCCTGCTGGGCACCACGCTCGGCGTGCTGGCCGCGCGCCGCCCCGGCGGCTGGCTGGACCGCTGCGCCAGCTCCGCCGCGTACACCCTGGAAGCCGCGCCCGCCTTCTGGCTGGGGCTGCTCGCCATGTGGTTCTTCGCGCTCAAGCTGGGCGTGCTGCCCGCGGGCGGACTCACCGACACCGACAGCGACGTCATCACCTTCGGGCAGGTCGCCTCGCACCTGGTGCTCCCGGCCTCCGTCCTCGGCATCACCCAACTGCCGTGGTTCTTCCTGTACGTACGCCAGGGCGTCGCCGACGCGCTGGAGGAGGACCCCGTACGGGGTGCGAGGGCGCGCGGCACCAGCGAGCGCACCGTGCTGTTCGGGCACGCCCTGCGCTCGGGGATGCTGCCCGCGCTCACCCTCGTCGGGTCCCGCGTCCCCGAACTCATCACCGGGGCACTCCTGGTGGAGACGGTCTTCAGCTGGCCCGGCATCGCCGCCGCCACCGTGCAGGCCGCCACCTCCGTCGACTTCCCGCTGCTCGCCGCGCTGACCGTGCTCGCCACGGCCGCCGTGCTGGCAGGAAACCTTCTTTCCGATCTCCTGTACGGAATCGCCGACCCGAGGGTGGGCTTCGATGGCTGACACCGCCGAGCCGTGCATCGCCGAAAAACCGGCACCGGAACCGGTGCGCTGGCGCGCCCACGGGCGCACCCGCCGCTCCACCCGCACCCTGCGCGTGCGCACCTCCGCCGTGATCGTCACCCTCGTGGCGCTCGCCGTCCTCGTCGTGCCGCCGCTGGTCAACCTGGACGAGCAGGCCGTCGACCTCACGCTGAAGCTCCGGCCGCCGTCCTTCGCGCACCCCTTCGGCACCGACGACGTCGGCCGCGACCTGCTGCTGCGCTGTGTCTACGGGCTGCGCGTATCACTGCTGGTGGGCCTGGTGGCCGCGCTCGTCGCCACTGTCATCGGCACCGCCGTCGGCGCGGCGGCAGCGGCCTTCGGCGGCTGGGTCGACCGGATCGTCATGCGCCTGGTCGACACCTTCTCGTCCGTGCCGCACCTGCTGCTGGGCATCTTCATCGTCGCCATGTTCCGCCCCGGAGTGTGGCCCGTGATCGTGTCCGTCGCCCTCACGCACTGGCTGTCCACGGCACGCATCGTCCGCTCCGAAGTGCTGTCGCTGCGCTCGCGCCCGTACATCGACGCGGCGGTCTCCGGCGGCGCCTCCCGGCTGCGCGTCATCGTCCGTCATCTGCTGCCCGGGGTGATGCCGCAGGCGGCGCTCGCCGCCGTCCTGATGGTGCCGCACGCCATGTGGCACGAATCGGCGCTGTCCTTCCTGGGCCTGGGCCTGCCCAGCCACCAGGCGAGCCTCGGCAACCTCATCCAGACCGCCCGCAGCTCCCTGCTCGCGGGCGACTGGTGGCCGACGCTCTTCCCCGGCCTCTTCCTGATCGTCCCGACCCTCGCCATCGCGGGCCTCGCGGGCGCCTGGCGCGAGCGCATCAACCCGCGCCGCCGATCGGAGCTGATGCTGTGAGTACCCGTTCCGCTCCCGGATCCGCTGCCGCGAGCACGCCTTCCGGTGCCGAATCCGCCGCGGCGAGCACGCCTCCCGGTGCCGAATCCGCTGCCGCGAGCACCGGTCCTGCGTCAGGATCCGACGCCGCGAGCACCGGCCCCGCTTCAGGATCCGCCGCCGCGCGTACGGGGCCCACCGCCGGAGCCGATGCCGTGGCCGCCCGCCCTGACGAGGCTGCCGCCGGGGCGCGTGGCGTGGACGCCCGGCCCGTCCTCGCCGTACGCGATCTGTCCGTACGGTTCCGGATGCGCGGCGGCCGGCATGTCGCCGCCGTCACCGGGGCCTCCTTCGACCTTCCGGCGGGGGAGTGCCTGGCCCTCGTCGGCGAGAGCGGCTGCGGCAAGTCCGTCCTCGCCTCCGCCCTCCTCGGGCTGCTCCCCGGCAACGCCCAGACCGCCGGACACGCCCTCCTCGGCGAGACCGACCTGCTGGCCGCCGACGAGAAGACCCTCGCCCGTACGGTACGAGGCAGGCGCATCGGCCTCGTACCGCAGAGCCCCGCCGCCCACCTCACCCCCGTACGCACCGTCGGCGACCAGCTCGCCGAGACCCTCCGGGAGCTGACCGGCGTCCGCAAGCCCGACCTGGCGAAGGCCGTGCTCGCGGCGGCCGAACGGGCCTCCTTCCCCACCGGGCACCTCGACCGCTACCCGCACGAGCTGTCCGGCGGCCTCGCCCAGCGCGCGGCCACCGCCCTCGCCCTCGTCGGCGACGCACCCCTGCTGCTCGCCGACGAACCCACCACGGGGCTCGACCGCGACCTCGTGCACCGCACCGTGGACGAACTGCGCCGCCACGTCGACGCGGGCCACGCACTGCTGATGATCACCCACGACCTGGCCGCCGCCGAGCGCATCGCCGACCGGATCGCCGTCATGTACGCCGGACGCATCGTCGAACTCGCCGACGCCAAGGCCTTCTTCGGCACGCCGGGCCCCCGCCACCCCTACGCGCGCGGGCTCCTCGCCGCCCTGCCCGAACGGGACTTCACCCCGATCCCCGGCATGCCGCCCGAGCTGGGCGACCTCCCGCGAGGCTGCGCCTTCGCGGCCCGCTGCGCGCACGCGGCCGAAGCCTGCGACACCCAGCCGGAGTTCGCCGACTCCATCGCCTGCCACTACCCGCCGGACGAAGGGGCCTTCGATGCGTGAGCCCCACAAGGAGCACTCCCGTGCTTGAACTCGCCTCCATCACCGCCGGATACGAGCGCGGCCGACCCGTCGTGCGCGACGCCCACCTCACCGTGCACCCGGGGGAGTCCGTCGGGCTCCTGGGCCCCAGCGGCTGCGGCAAGTCCACCCTCGCCCGGGTCGCCGCACTGCTGCACCGCCCCGACGCGGGCACCGTCACCCTCGACGGCACCGTCGTCCAGGGCTGGCGGCACCGCGCGCCCCGCGCCCAACGCACCGCGATCGGCGTCGTCTTCCAGCAGCCCCGGCTCTCCGCCGACCCCCGGCTGCGGCTGCGCGACCTGATCGGCGAACCCCTGCGCGCGAACGGCCGCAGGGACGAAGTGGCCTCCCGTGTGGCCGAGTTGAGCGAGACGGTCGGACTCGGCGACGACCTGCTGAGCCGTCGCCCACACGAAGTGAGCGACGGGCAGCTCCAACGGGCCTGCCTGGCACGCGCGTTGGTGCTGCGGCCGCGCTGGCTGGTGTGCGACGAGATGACGGCCATGCTCGACGCCTCGACCACCGCCGCCCTGGTCGCCGTCGTCGAGAAGTACCGCAGCGACCAGGGCGCCGGGCTCCTGACGGTCGGTCACGACCGGGTGCTGCTGGAACGCTGGTGCGACCGTACGGTGCGCTGGGACGAGGTCGCCCCGGGATCAACTCCCGTACAGCGCTGACGGATCAGGCCTCGTTGGGGTTGCTGGGCAGCCCCCGCACCGCGTCCAGGCAGCCCCGTACCCAGGACTGAGGGGCGTCGTCGGCCTTCTTGCCGCCGTCGGCCACCCACTGCTCGCAGCCCCCGGCGACGGCCTCCTTCACCTTGTCGCCGGTGCGGTCCATCTTGCGGATCTGCTGGCCCCGGTAGAAACCGGCCTCGTAGCCCACGTTCTGCGCCCACGGCGGACGTTCGTTGAACTGCGTGACGATCACCCACAGGGCCGCCGCGAGCACGGCCGCCGCGACCACCCCCGCGATCAGCAGGTTCTTGCGGCGCGGGCCGGGGACATGGGTGGACAGCTCGCCTGTGAGGACCATGTGAGCACTCTTTCAGACGGTTCGCACGGATGATCCACCGGGTCCACCAGACCTCCCCGCACACCTGACGCACCGTCAGCAGGCCGCATGGGCGCACCGTTGGCGGGAACTCGCGTGCGGGAACTGACACAGGGACGGCGACGGGCGGATACTCTGCCGCAGCCTGTCCGACGCCCGCTCCGCCGACCCCGGAGGCGCCCACCTCATGTCGTCCCTCACGACCCGACGCACCGCAGCCGCCGTCCTCGCCGGAGCGCTCGTGGGCGCGGCAGGCTGGGCCAGCACCCTGTCCGCCGCCGGTTCCCCGTACGGACCGCAGGAGAGCCGGCGCCCCGAACGCCCCCTGCGGCGCGCGCACGCCCACAACGACTACCTCCACGAACGCCCCCTGCTGGACGCACTGGACCACGGCTTCACCAGCGTCGAGGCCGACATCCACCTCGTCGACGGCCAACTCCTGGTCGCCCACGACCCCGCAGAGGTCGACCCCGCGCGCACCCTCGAAGCGCTCTACCTCGACCCCCTCGCCGCCCTGGTGCGCAAGAACCACGGCACCGTCCACCCCGGACACCACCGCCCGCTGCACCTGCTGGTGGACATCAAGACGCAGGGCGCGGCCACGTACCGGGAACTCCACCGCAGGCTGCACCCGTACCGCCGCATGCTCAGCACGTACGGCGGCGGACGCGTCCGGCTGGGCGCGGTCACCCCCGTCGTCTCCGGCGACCGGGCCGCCCGCGCCCCCATGGAGGCGCAGCGCACCCGATACGCCTTCTACGACGGGCGCCTGCCGGACCTGGCGACCTCGGCCCCGGCCTCGTTCATCCCGCTGATCAGCAGCAACTGGGCGGAGAGCTTCACCTGGTCGGGCACCGGCCCCTTCCCCCGCGCGGAACAAGACAAACTGCACGCCCTGGTGCGCGGCGCCCACCACAGGAGCCGGCGCGTGCGCTTCTGGGGGACACCCGACACACCGGGCCCGGCGCGCGACGCCCTGTGGCACGCACTGCTGGCCGCCCGCGTCGACCACATCAACACGGACGACCTGACGGCCCTGGAGAAGTTCCTGCGCGCGTACGACCCGGAGGCGGGCGGACAGCGGCCTGCGCACGGCCAGGACGTGACCGGGCTCAGATCAGCCGGGACCTGATCAGGAAGCGCACCCCCTCCGGAGCCTCCAGGGAGAACCCGCTGCCCCTGCCCTCGACGACGTCCACGATCAGCCGGGTGTGCCGCCACACCTCGTACTGGCTGGTCGACATCCAGAACGGAACGCTTTCCTGCACGCCCTCCACCGCGAGGGACGCGAGCAGGACGTCGGAGCCGCCGGTGCGGAACTCCCCGTCCGGGTAGCACATGGGGGCGCTGCCGTCGCAGCAGCCGCCGGACTGGTGGAACATCAGCGGCCCGTGGGCGTCCCGAAGCCGCCGTACCAGTCCTGCGGCTTCGGGGGTCAGCTCCACGAGCGGAGCCTCGGGGACGGAACTCATGGGCACAGCCCCTCTCGCGTACGGTCGGTCGTCACCGACCAGCATCCCTCGCGGACGCCGTCGCCGACACCCCGCGAGAGGGGAACGGGCCCTCCCGCGGCCTCAGTCGGCGAGCGCCGCCGACACGACCGCCTTGGCCTCCTCCTGGACGCGGGCCAGGTGGTCCGCGCCGTGGAAGGACTCCGCGTAGATCTTGTACACGTCCTCGGTGCCCGAGGGGCGGGCCGCGAACCAGGCGTTCTCGGTGGTCACCTTGATGCCGCCGAGTGCCGCGCCGTTGCCGGGGGCCGCCGTCAGCACCGCCGTCACCGGCTCGCCCGCGAGGGTGTCCGCGCCGACCTGCTCCGGCGACAGCTTCCCGAGGACCGCCTTCTCCTCCGGCGTGGCGGCCGCGTCGATGCGCGCGTACGCGGGCTCCCCGAACCGGGCGGTGAGCTCCGCGTAACTCTGCGACGGCGTACACCCGGTGACCGCCAGCATCTCCGAGGCCAGCAGCGCCAGGATGATGCCGTCCTTGTCGGTCGTCCACACGGACCCGTCCCGGCGCAGGAACGACGCACCGGCCGACTCCTCGCCGCCGAAGCCCAGCGACCCGTCCGACAGACCGTCCACGAACCACTTGAAGCCCACCGGCACCTCGACCAGCGTGCGCCCGAGGTCCGCGGCCACCCGGTCGATCATCGACGACGACACGAGGGTCTTGCCGACCCCGGCGGACGCCGCCCAGTGTGTGCGGTGCGCGAAGAGGTAGGAGATCGCGGTGGCCAGGTAGTGGTTGGGGTTCATCAGCCCGCCGTCCGGGGTGACGATGCCGTGCCGGTCGGCGTCCGCGTCGTTGCCCGTCGCGATCTGGTACCGGTCGCGCTGCTCGATGAGCGAAGCCATCGCGTACGGCGACGAGCAGTCCATCCGGATCTTCGCGTCCCAGTCCAGCGTCATGAACCGCCAGGTCGGGTCGGTCACCGGATTGACCACCGTGAGGTCGATCCGGTGCTGCTCGGCGATCCGCCCCCAGTACGCCACCGAGGCGCCGCCCAGCGGGTCCGCGCCGATCCGCACCCCGGCCGCGCGGATCGCGTCCAGGTCGAGCACGGTGGGCAGGTCGGCGACGTACGTCCCCAGGAAGTCGTACCGCTCGGTGGTGTCGGCGGCGAGCGCACGGGTGTACGGGATGCGCCGGACGCCCTTGAGCCCGTTCGCGATCAGCTCGTTCGCCCGGTCCTGGACCCACCCGGTCGCGTCCGACCCGGCCGGACCGCCGTTCGGCGGGTTGTACTTGAAGCCGCCGTCCGCGGGCGGATTGTGCGAGGGCGTGACCACCACACCGTCCGCGAGGCCGCTCGTACGGCCCTTGTTGTACGTCAGGATGGCGTGCGACACGGCCGGGGTGGGCGTGTAGCCGTCCGCCGCGTCGATCAGCACCCGCACGCCGTTGGCGGCGAACACCTCGACCGCGGTGACCTTCGCGGGCTCGGACAGCGCGTGCGTGTCGGCACCCAGGAACAGCGGTCCGTCGATGCCCTGTTGGGCGCGGTACTCGCAGATCGCCTGGCTGGTCGCGGCGATGTGGTCCTCGTTGAACGCCGTGTTGAGCGAGGAACCCCGGTGCCCCGAGGTGCCGAAGGCGACCCGCTGGCGGGGCTCGGCGGGATCGGGGTGGAGCGCGTAGTACGCGGTCACCAGCCGGGAGACGTCGACAAGATCTTCCGGCCGGGTCTGCTGTCCCGCTCGTTGGTGCGGCATCCGCCCGTTACCTCCATGGTGTGTCGCAGTGCGGTCGGCACATTGTCCCGGACCGGAGGGGGTGTGTGCACGCACGGGTGTTCGTCGGGAAAAGAGTCGTAACGCGACAGGAGTGACTCTCGTTGCGGCGGGTAGCAGGGCCGATGTCGGCGAGTGGAATACCGCATCAAATGGGTGGAAACTCGTCGATGAGGCACAGATCCATCGAACGTGAGGAGAGGCACCATGTCGTCGAAGCGCCGCCGCAAGAAGAGGGCACGTCGCAAGAACGGTGCCAACCACGGCAGCCGTCCCCAGTGCTGACACGTCAGCGCTGAACCACCGCTGACGTGGTGCCCGAGCGGCGCCCTCCCCGCACTGGCGGGGAGGGCGCCGCTCTGTGCCGGCGCAACCCGGTTCGTACACCTGCGCGGAGGCGTCCGGCGTACGGACAGTAGAGTTTCGGCTGCGTCGTCCCCTGAGCACCGAGGTACTTCTCCGTGACCCCCGCAGCACCCGCCCACCCCGCCCCACCTGCGGTGACCGTCATAGGCATCGGAGCGGACGGCTGGCAGGGCCTTCCCGAGCGGTCACGTTCCGTGCTCCAGGACGCCCAGGTCCTCATCGGCGGCGGACGCCAGCTGGACCTGCTGCCCCCCTCCTGCACGGGCGAGCGCGTTTCCTGGCCGTCGCCGCTGCGCCCGGCCGTCCCCGGGCTGATCGCCGCCCACACGGGCAGCCGGATCGCGGTCCTCGCGAGCGGGGACCCCATGTTCTACGGGATCGGGCGCGCCCTCACCGAGACGCTGGGCCCCGACGCCCTGCACGTCCTGCCGCACCCGTCCTCCGTGTCGTACGCCTGCGCCCGCGTCGGCTGGCCGCTGGAGGACACCGAGGTCGTCACCCTGGTGGGCCGCCCGGCGGCCCGCCTCGCGGCCGCCCTGCACCACGGACGCCGCGTCCTGGTGCTCAGTGCGGGCGCGGACACCCCCGCGACCGTGGCGGAGCTCCTGCGCGAGCGCGGCTTCGGGCCGAGCCGGATGCGCGTCCTGGAGCAGCTCGGCGCCGAGGACGAGCACGCCGTGGCCGGCACCGCCGACACCTGGACGCACGCACCCGGCGACCCCCTCAACGTCATCGCGATCGACTGCGCCCGCGCCCCCGACGCCCCGCGCCTGGGCGCCGTCCCCGGCCTGCCCGACGACGCCTACGAGCACGACGGCCAGCTCACCAAGCGCCACGTCCGCGCGGCCACCCTCGCCACGCTCGCCCCCGCACCGGGAGAGCTGCTGTGGGACGTCGGCGGCGGCTCGGGCTCCATCGCCGTCGAATGGATGCGCACGCACCCCTCCTGCCGGGCGATCACCGTGGAACGCGCCCCGGTGCGCGCGGAGCGCATCGCCCGCAACGCGGACCGCCTCGGGGTGCCGGGACTGCGCGTGGTCACCGGCCGTGCCCCCGACGCCCTCGCCGGTCTGCCCGCCCCCGACGCCGTCTTCATCGGCGGGGGCCTCACCGCCCCCGGCCTCCTCGACGCCTGCTGGGACGCCCTCCCCACGGGCGGCCGACTCGTCGCCAACACCGTCACCCTGGAGTCCGAGGCGCTCCTCGCCTCCTGGCACCGCCGCCACGGCGGCGACCTGGTGCGGCTCGCGGTGGCGCACGCGGTGCCGGTGGGCGGCTTCACGGGGTGGCGGCAGGCGATGCCGGTCACCCAGTGGTCCGTCACCAAGTCCTCTTCCGCATCCCCCTCTGGCTCTGGAGAACCCTCATGACCGTGTACTTCATCGGCGCCGGCCCCGGCGCGGCCGACCTGATCACGGTGCGCGGTGCCCGCACGCTCGCCTCCTGCGCGGTCTGCCTGTACGCGGGCAGCCTCGTCCCGCGCGACCTGCTCGCGGAGTGCCCGCCGGACGCGCGTCTGGTCGACACCGCGCAGCTGGACATCGAGCAGATCACCGCCGAACTGGTCGCCGCGCACGAGGCGGGCCACGACGTCGCCCGCCTGCACTCCGGCGACCCGTCGGTCTTCAGCGCCGTCAACGAGCAGATGCGCCGCCTGGACGAGGCAGGAGTGCCCTACGAGGTGATCCCGGGCGTCCCGGCCTTCGCCGCCGCCGCGGCCGCCCTGAAGCGGGAACTGACCGTCCCCACCGTCGGCCAGACCGTCATCCTGACCCGCATCGCGCAGCGGGCCACCGCGATGCCGGAGGGCGAGGACCTGGCGACGCTGGGGCGCAGCGGTGCGCTGATCGTCCTGCACCTGGCCGCCCAGTACGTCGACCGGGTGGTCGACGAGCTGGTCCCGCACTACGGGACGGACTGCCCGGCGGCGGTCGTGGCCTACGCGTCCCGGCCGGACGAGATCGTGCTGCGGGGGACGCTGGAGGACATCGCGGGCCAGGTCAAGGAGGCCGGTGTCCTGCGGACTGCGGTCATCATGGTGGGCCGCACGCTGGGCGCGGAACAGTTCCGCGACAGCCACCTCTACTCGCCGGCCCGGGACCGCCACGCGTGCTGAGCGCTGCGCGCGGGCGGGGGGGTATGCAGGCCTCCCGCCACTTCCGCCCCGCCCCCTTGGCTCCGCCTTGTGCCGTGCTGCCCCCTTGGGCTCCGCCCTGCGTCGCCCCGCGCCCTTGGGCTCCGCCTCGTGCCACCGCGCCCCTTGGGCGGCGGGGCCGCTCTTCCCCCGCTTCCCCCGTAGCCCCCTTGGGCGGCGGGGCCGCCCTTCCCCACCTTCCCCCGTAGCCGCCTTGGGCGGCGGGGCCGCCCCCCGGGGGCGGGACGGGCGGGCAAGGGGGCGGCCCCTCCCGCTCCCGGCCCACCCGGGTGCCGCCCCTGGCCCCAGCACCGCCACCGGACGCGCGTCCAAAGAGGCCCCGGCCCCGCCCCCGTACCGGACACGTCAACCCCGCCCGGCTCAGGCAGAGAGGCCCCGGACCCGCCCCTTTCCCTAAAGCGCTCGCCGCGCGGCTGTCCAGGGTTCCCGTGCAGATCCGTCGTGGCTGGGCGCGCAGTTCCCCGCGCCCCTGACGGGGCACGGACGAGCCGCCCGGTACCAAGCGGGCGCGCCCGCGCGGCGGAGCCGCAGATCGAGCACAGCCCCGCGCCCCTGGCGGGGCACGGATGAGTGGACGTGCGGCGGAGCCGGACAGGGGATCAGCCCCGTGCCCCGCCAGGGGCGGTCCTGGCTCAGGGGCTGTCGCGGGGTCCCCGCACCCCGCTCCGCCCCACGATCGTCCCCGCCCTGTCGATGCAGATCACGTCCACCGCCACCGGCGCCCCCCGGAGCACCGCCAGGGCCTCGTCCCGGGCCGTCTCCGCCACCAGATCCCCCAGCGGCACCCCCCGCGCCTGGCACAGCTGGAGTGCCGCCAGGCCCGTGTTGGCCTCGGCCACCTCCGCCGCCAGGCCGGCGTCCGCCCCGCCCCGCAGGGCCAGCTCCGCCAGGAAACCCTTGTCGACCTGCGACCGCGCCGAGTGCAGGTCCAGATGCCCCGCCGCCAGCTTCGACAGCTTGGCGAAGCCGCCGCACACGGTGAGCCGGTCCACCGGGTGGCGCCGTACGTACTTCAGCACCGCCCCCGCGAAGTCCCCCATGTCCAGCAGGGCGATCTCCGGCAGCCCGTACTCGGCGACCACGGTCTTCTCCGACGTCGACCCCGTGCACCCCGCCACATGCGTGTGACCTGCCGCCCGCGCCACGTCGACGCCCCGCCGGATGGAGTCGATCCACGCCGAGCAGGAGTAGGGAACGACGACACCCGTGGTGCCCAGGATGGACAGGCCGCCCAGGATGCCCAGCCGGGGGTTCCACGTGGAGCGGGCGATCTCCTCGCCGTGGTCCACCGAGACGGTCACCTCGACGTCACCGGTGCCCCCGTGCGCGGCGGCCACCTGCGCCACGTGGTCGCGGATCATCTGCCGGGGCACCGGGTTCACCGCCGCCTCGCCCACCTCCAGGGGCAGACCGGGCAGGGTGACCGTGCCGACCCCGGGACCCGCCCGGAAGACGACGCCCGAGCCCGGCGGCAGCCGTCGTACCGTCGCCCGTACCAGCGCACCGTGCGTGACGTCCGGGTCGTCACCCGCGTCCTTGACCACCCCGGCCATCGCCGTGCCGTCGCCCAGCTCCTCCACGGCGAGCGCGAACGCGGGCGTCTGCCCGCGCGGCAGGGTGATCGTCACGGGGTCGGGGAACTCGCCGCTCAGGAGCGCCGTGTACGCGGCCGTGGTCGCCGCCGTCGCACAGGCCCCGGTCGTCCAGCCGGACCGCAGACCGGTGTGCTTGAGTTGGGCACTGCGCCCACCCTCGGAACCGGAACCGGAACCGGAACCGGAGCCAGAGCCGGAACCGGAGCCGGAAGCACCCGGAGCACCGGGGCCGGTGGTGCCGCTCTTGTTCTTCTCGCTCATGTCACCCATGGATGGACCCGATGCACATACTCGTCCTCGGCGGTACGACGGAGGCCCGCCGCCTCGCGGAACTGCTGGTCGAAGCGCTGCCCGACGCCAGGGTGACCAGCTCCCTCGCCGGACGGGTGGCCAGCCCGAAACTGCCGCCGGGCGAGGTCCGCGTCGGAGGCTTCGGCGGGGCCGACGGACTGGCCGCGTGGCTGCGTACCCACGAGGTGGACGCACTCATCGACGCCACCCATCCTTTCGCCGAGACGATCAGTTTCAACGCGGCCGCCGCCGCCGCGCAGGCCCATGTTCCCCTGCTGGCGCTCCGCCGGCCCGGCTGGACGGCCGCCGAGGGCGACCGCTGGCACCCGGTCGGCTCACTGGCCGAGGCGGCCGAGGTGCTTCCCGCCCTGGGGGAGCGGGTCTTCCTGACCACCGGCCGGATGGGCCTGGCGGCCTTCGCCGCACTGGACGCGCAGTGGTTCCTGATGCGGTCGGTCGACGCACCGGAGGGACCGCACCCGGCCCGGATGGAGGTCCTGCTGGAGCGCGGGCCCTTCACCCTCGACGGCGAACGGGAACTCGTCCGCCGTCACCGCATCGACGTCCTGGTCACCAAGGACAGCGGGGGAGCGGCCACCGCCCCGAAACTGACCGCCGCGCGGGAGGCCGGAATTCCGGTGGTCGTGGTGCGCCGCCCGCCGGTCCCGGAAGGGGTGCCGGTGGCGGACACCCCGGAAGCGGCGGTGGCCTGGCTGGCCGGTCACCGCCTCCGGGGCTGACCGGTCAGGCCTCCGGGTACCGGCGCGGCGTCCAGACCACCTGGTCGCCGTCGCCACCGCGCCGTACCCACTGCGTCTGCGACGACCCGACCAGCAGGATGGTCCGCATGTCGACCTCCTCCGGCACGAGGTCCCCGAGCCGCACCGTGCGCACGCTCTCCGTCGGACCGCCCACGTCCCGCCCCAGCACCACCGGGGTGTCCGGCGAGCGGTGTTCGAGCAACAGGTCCTTGGCCTTGCCCACCTGCCAGGTCCGGCTGCGCGAACCCGGGTTGTACAGCGCCAGCACCAGGTCCGCCGAAGCCGCCGCGCGCAGCCGCTCCGCAATGACCTCCCACGGCTTCAGCCGGTCGGAGAGCGAGATGGTCGCGTAGTCGTGGCCCAGCGGAGCACCGGCCCTGGCGGCAGCCGCGTTGGCGGCCGTCACGCCCGGCAGCACCCGCACCGGCACCTGCGCGTACTCCTCCTGCGAGGCGACCTCCAGGACCGCCGTCGCCATGGCGAACACGCCCGGGTCGCCGCCCGACACCACGGCCACCCGACGCCCGCGCCGGGCCAGGTCCAGGGCGAACTCGGCGCGCTCCGACTCGACCTTGTTGTCCGAGCCGTGCCGCACCTGCCCCGGCCGCACCGGCACCCGGTCCAGGTACGTCGTGTACCCGACCAGGTCGTCGGCGGCGGCCAGCGCGCCGCGCGTCTCGGGCGTCAGCCACAGCGGCCCGGCCGGACCGGTGCCGACCACAACGACCTCGCCGTCACCGGCGGAGGGCTCCACCGGCTCGGCGGTGTGCGCCGAACCGATCCGGCTCGGCAGCACGGCGACCGCGAAGTACGGCACCGAATCGGCGTCCACGTCGGCCAGCGCACCGGTGCGCTCGCCCTCCATGGTCGCCCGCTCCACGTACCGGGCCTCGGCGAGCCGCCCCGACGCCTCGAACGCCCCGCGCACGGCCGGGAACGTACGCCCCAGCTTCATGACCACGGCACAGTCCGTGGCGGCGAGCCGTGCCGTCAGCTCCTCCTCGGGCAGCGTGCCCGGCAGGATCGTCAGCACCTCCTCGCCCTCCACGAGCGGAGTGCCCAGCCGCGCCGCGGCCGCGCTCACCGACGTCACACCGGGGATCACCTCGGTGGGGAAGCGGTCCGCGAGCCGCTTGTGCATGTGCATGTACGAGCCGTAGAAGAGCGGGTCGCCCTCCGCGAGCACCGCGACGGTGCGCCCGGCCTCCAGATGCGCGGCCAGCCGGGCCGCCGCCTGTTCGTAGAACTCCTCCATCGCCGCCCGGTAGCCGCCCGGGTGGTCGGTGGTCTCCGTGGTGACGGGGTAGACCAGCGGCTCCTCGATGTGGTCCTCGCGCAGGTGCTTCGCCGCGATGGACCGGGCGATCGACCGGCCGTGCCGGGCACTGTGGTACGCCACCACGTCGGCACCGGCGATGACCTCGACGGCCCGCACCGTCATCAGGGACGGGTCGCCGGGGCCGAGCCCGACGCCGTACAGCCGTCCCGTACTCTGCTCGCTCACGCTTACTCTTCCTCGCTGGCGATCGCGTTGAGGGCGGCGGCGGCGATCGCGCTGCCGCCGCGCCGGCCGCGCACGATCAGGTGCTCAAGACCCGACGCGTGCGCCGCCAGGGCGTCCTTCGACTCGGCGGCGCCCACGAATCCGACCGGTACGCCGATGACGGCCGCCGGGCGCGGCGCACCCGCCTCGATCATCTCCAGGAGGCGGAAGAGGGAGGTGGGGGCGTTGCCGACGGCGACGACGGAGCCCTCCAGGCGGTCGCGCCACAGCTCCATGGCCGCCGCGCTGCGGGTCGTGCCCAGCTCCTTCGCCAGGTCCGGCACCGACGGGTCCGACAGGGTGCACACCACGTCGTTGTCGGCGGGCAGCCGCTTGCGCGTGACACCGCTGGCGACCATCTGCACGTCGCACAGGATCGGCGCACCGGCGCGCAGTGCGGCGCGGGCGTCGGCCACCACGTTCGGGCTGAAGCCGATGTCCCGCACCAGGTCGACCATGCCGCAGGCGTGGATCATGCGGACCGCGACCTGGCTGACGTCGGCGGGCAGGCCCGCCAGATCCGCCTCGGCGCGGATCGTGGCGAAGGACTGGCGGTAGATCGCCGGTCCGTCCTTCTCGTACTGGTGCACTGTGCTGTCGCTCTCTTCTGCGGACGGGCGGGACGGGAAAACGAAGTCTTCGGGGTACGGGATCAGGCGCGGGCGGCGGTCACGGCTGCGGGCAGCGCCCGTTCCGTGACGGCGACGGGGGAGGTGCGGGAGTCACCGTGCACGACGGACACCTCGTGTCCGTCCGGGGTGGCCACGACGTCGACCCAGTCGCCGTGCGGGTGCCCGCACCGGCGTGCGCAACCCGACCAGTAGACAGGAAGCGCCCCCGCCGGACCCGGGGCGGCCCCCACGGCGGCCGCCGCCAGGGCCCGCACGTCGGACAGCGACTTCGCGCAGCCCGGGCGGCCGATGCACGCCCCGACGCCGCTCCAGGGGGAGTCCGGGCCGGTGACCAGCCCGGCCGCGCCCAGCGCACCGAGCAGCACGGCCGCCCGCTCGGGGGCGACGCCCGGCACGACGACGCCGCGCCACGGTGTCAGGCGCAGCGTGCCGTCGCCGGCACCGCGTGCGGTGTCGGCCAGCAGCCGCCACTGTGCGGCGGTGACACGCCCCAGAGGCGCCCCCACCGACAGTGCCGCCGCACCGGACGCACCCCCGGTCACGACACCGGTGCCGGGCACCGCTGCCTCGCCGGGCCGGGCGGGGGCCGGTGTGCGGGGCGCACCCAGCTTCCGTACCACCTGTGCGAGGAGTACTTCCGGGCCGTCGGGCAGCTCGGCGATCCGCCAGGTGCCCGCGTCCGGAGCACTGTCCAGAAAGGTTTCGGCAGCCACCAGGGCCGCACCTGCCGCCTGCGCACCGGGAACCCGTACCGCATCGGCGGCCCCGCCGACCCGCAGCAGGACGTCGCCGTCACGCCGCGCGAGGAGCGTCACGTCCGCACCCAGGGCGTCCACGTCACCGCGCCCGTCGTCCAGCGCGAACAGGAAGCGGCCGGACAGGGCGACGGCCCGCTCGCTCGCGCACAGCAGCGCGTCCAACTCCGCCAGCCAGGGCCCCACATCGGCGTTCCCCCGGCCGTCGAGACCCGACAGCGGAGAGGCCACCAGATTGCGCACCCGCTCGTGCCGGGCGGACGGCAACAGGCCCGACTCGCCGAGCCGCAGCGCCAGTTCGCCACCACAGTCGGCGGGCAGGGCGCGCAGTTGCGCGTTGCCCCGCGAAGTGAGGTGAATGTCACCCTCGCCGAGCTCCGCGGCCAACTCCCCGAGCACGTCCGCCTGCTCCGCCGTGACGATGCCGCCGGGCAGGCGGACACGCGCCAGCGCCCCGTCGTCCGCACGGTGCAGCCGCAGGGACCCGGGGCACGCGTCACCACGGGTGCGCGGGGAGTTCTCGCCGGGGGCCGACGGCGAAGAGGCTGGTGGGGGCATGGCGGCGAGCATACCGACCCAAGGCCGACTCCTGTTCGACCGCCGGGTGCCGCCCGCTTGACCCGTACGCCTAATATGCCTGGTGGCGGGCCATGCGGTCCGTCGCGTCGCCCCAGGGCGGCAGTCGCCACCGAAAGGCGACAGGGGAGGAAGCCCGGTGCGATTCCGGCGCGGTCCCGCCACTGTGAGCACGGCCCCCGGGCCGTGCGAGTCAGGAACTCCCTTCCGTAGCTTCTCGACTTTCGTTCGAGCAGTCCGAACACCGCCCGGGGCGTGGACACCCCGAGGAAGGCCCGACGCCGCATGATCCTGCTCCTGTCGACGTCCGACACCGACCTGCTCAGCGCCCGCTCCTCGGACGGACCGACTCGCTACCGCTACGCGAACCCCTCCCGCCTCGACCTGGCGGACCTGCCCGCCCTCCTGGACGGCACCGACCTCGTCGTCGTGCGCCTGCTCGGCGGTGTCCGCGCCTGGCAGGAGGGCCTCGACCAGGTCCTCGCCACCGGCAGGCCCGTCGTCGTCCTCACCGGTGAACAGGCCCCCGACGCCCAGCTGATGGCCGCCTCCACCGTCCCCGTCGGCATCGCCGCCGAGGCGCACGCCTACCTGGCGCACGGCGGACCCGCCAACCTGGAGCAGCTCGCCCGCTTCCTCTCCGACACCGTGCTCCTCACCGGCCACGGTTTCGAGTCACCGGCACCGGCGCCCTCCTGGGGCCCCCTGGAGCGCACCGCCCGCGAGGACGTCGAAGGACCCACCGTCGCGGTGCTCTACTACCGCGCCCACCACATGAGCGGCAACACCGCCTTCATCGACGCCCTGTGCGGACAGATCGAGGACGCGGGCGCCCGCCCGCTGCCGCTGTACGTCGCGTCCCTGCGCACACCGGAGCCGGAGCTCATCGACGAGCTGCGCGCCGCCGACGCCATCGTCACGACCGTGCTCGCGGCCGGTGGCACCCGCCCCGCCGACGCCTCCGCCGGTGGCGACGACGAGTCCTGGGACGCGGGCGCCCTCACCGGCCTCGACATCCCGATCCTCCAGGCCCTGTGCCTCACCAGCTCGCGCGCCGACTGGGAGGAGAACGACGAGGGCGTGTCCCCGCTGGACGCCGCCAGCCAGATCGCCGTACCGGAGTTCGACGGCCGCCTGATCACCGTCCCGTTCTCCTTCAAGGAGATCGACGAGGACGGCCTGCCCTCGTACGTCGCCGACACCGAGCGCGCCGCGCGCGTCGCCGGGATCGCCGTGCGCCACGCCCGGCTGCGGCACATCCCCAACGCCGAGAAGAAGCTCGCGCTGATCCTGTCCGCGTACCCGACGAAGCACTCCCGCATCGGCAACGCGGTCGGCCTCGACACGCCCGCCAGCGCCGTCGCCCTGCTGCGCCGCCTCAAGGAGGAGGGCTACGACTTCGGTACGCAGGAGATCCCCGGCCTGGTCTCCGGCGACGGCGACGAGCTGATCTACGCCCTGATCGAGGCCGGCGGCCACGACCAGGAGTGGCTCACCGAGGAGCAGCTCGCCCGCAACCCCGTGCGCATCCCGGCCGCCGACTACCGGCGCTGGTTCGCCACCCTGCCCGCCGAGCTGCGCGAGTCCGTCGAACAGCACTGGGGCCCCGCGCCGGGCGAGATGTTCGTGGACCGGTCCGCCAACCCGGAGGGCGACATCGTGCTCGCCGCCCTGCGGTTCGGGAACCTCCTCATCCTCATCCAGCCGCCGCGCGGCTTCGGCGAGAACCCGATCGCGATCTACCACGACCCCGATCTGCCGCCGTCCCACCACTACCTGGCCGCCTACCGCTGGATCGCCGCGTCCGCCGACGACAACGGCTTCGGCGCCGACGCGATGGTCCACCTCGGCAAGCACGGCAACCTGGAGTGGCTGCCCGGCAAGAACGCCGGTCTGTCCGCCGCCTGCGGCCCCGACGCCGCCCTCGGCGACATTCCCCTCATCTACCCGTTCCTGGTCAACGACCCGGGCGAGGGCACCCAGGCCAAGCGCCGCGTGCACGCCACCCTGATCGACCACCTGGTGCCGCCGATGGCCCGCGCCGACAGCTACGGCGACATCGCCCGCCTGGAACAACTCCTGGACGAACACGCACAGATCGCGTCCATGGACCCGGCGAAGCTCCCGGCCGTCCGCGCCCAGATCTGGACGCTCATCCAGGCTGCGAAGCTGGACCACGACCTCGGCATCGAGAACCGGCCGGAGGACGAGGGCTTCGACGACTTCATCATGCATCTCGACGGCTGGCTCTGTGAGATCAAGGACGTCCAGATCCGCGACGGCCTGCACGTCCTGGGCGGCGCCCCCGCAGGCGAAGCCCGCGTCAACCTGGTCCTCGCCATCCTGCGGGCCCGCCAGATCTGGGGCGGCACCGCATCGCTGCCCGGCCTGCGCGAGGCCCTCGGCCTGGACGAGTCGGCGGCCAAGCGCACCGACGCCGACGCGATCGAGGAGCAGGCTCGTGGCCTGGTCCAGGCGATGGAGGACGCCGACTGGGCACCCTCCGCAGTGGCCACCGTCGCTGCCGGCCACCCGCAGGCCGTCGCCGACATCCTCGACTTCGCCGCCCGCGAGGTCGTCCCGCGCCTGGCCGCCACCACCGACGAACTCACCCACGCCGTCCACGCGCTGAACGGCGGCTTCGTCCCGGCGGGCCCCTCGGGCTCCCCGCTGCGCGGCCTCGTCAACGTCCTGCCGACCGGCCGCAACTTCTACTCCGTCGACCCCAAGGCCGTGCCCTCCAAGCTCGCCTGGGAGACCGGCCAGGCCCTCGCGGACTCGCTCCTCCAGCGCTACAAGGCCGACAACGGCGAATGGCCCACCTCCGTCGGCCTGTCCCTCTGGGGCACCAGCGCCATGCGCACCGCAGGCGACGACATCGCCGAGGCCTTCGCACTGATGGGCATCCGCCCCGTCTGGGACGACGCCTCGCGTCGTGTCACCGGCCTGGAGGCCATCCCGGCCGAGGAGTTGGGCCGCCCCCGCGTCGACGTCACGCTGCGCATCTCGGGCTTCTTCCGCGACGCGTTCCCGCACACCATCGGCCTCCTGGACGACGCGGTGCGCCTCGCCGCCTCACTGGACGAGCCCGCCGACGTCAACTACGTACGGGCGCACACCCAGGCCGACCTCGCCGAGCACGGTGACGAACGCCGCGCCACCACCCGCATCTTCGGCTCCCGCCCCGGCACGTACGGTGCGGGCCTGCTCCAGCTCATTGACTCCCGCGACTGGCGCACCGACGCCGACCTCGCCGAGGTCTACACGGTCTGGGGCGGTTACGCCTACGGCCGCGAGCTCGACGGCCGCCCGGCCCGCGAGGAGATGGAGACGGCGTACAAGCGCATCGAGGTGGCGGCGAAGAACACCGACACCCGCGAGCACGACATCGCCGACTCCGACGACTACTTCCAGTACCACGGCGGCATGGTCGCCACCGTGCGCGCGCTCAAGGGCAAGGCCCCCGAGGCGTACATCGGCGACTCGACCCGCCCGGAGACGGTGCGCACGCGCACCCTCGTCGAGGAGACCTCGCGCGTCTTCCGTGCCCGTGTGGTGAACCCCAAGTGGATCGAGGCGATGCGCCGCCACGGCTACAAGGGCGCCTTCGAGCTCGCCGCCACCGTCGACTACCTCTTCGGGTACGACGCGACGACCGGCGTGGTCGCCGACTGGATGTACGACAAGCTCACCGAGACGTACGTCCTGGACCCGACCAACCGCGAGTTCCTCAAGGAGGCCAACCCCTGGGCGCTGCACGGCATTGCCGAGCGCCTCCTGGAGGCCGAGTCGCGCGGCATGTGGGCCAAGCCCGACCCGGCGATCCTGGACGCCCTGCGCAAGGCGTACCTGGAGACCGAGGGCGACCTGGAGGGCGAGGACTAAGCGTCCGTAGGTGTACGGGTGGGGGCGGCCGGAATTCCGGCCGCCCCCACCCTGTCCCCGCGAATCCGGCGCACCGGTGCCGGTGCTCACGCGGGCTCCAGGAACTCCTCCAGGATTCCCGGCCGTGCCGCACTCGCCAACGCCAGTGCGTCGCCGGGCGCCATGTCCCGTACGTGGTAGCCGTGTTCACCCGCCGCCACGGCGGCGGTGAGCGTGACCAGGCCCGCCCTGCGGGTGAACGGCGAGGTCGTCAGCGTCCACGCGGAGATCGCCTCCCGTTCCAGCGCGAGGGTGTCCCGGCTGAACGTGCCGGACCGGACCAGCAGGTGCGGTCCCGCGAGCGCGTGCCCCAGGCTCCGGTACGCGTCGCGCGCCAGCAGCAGGGTCACGGCCGTCGAGACGAGCGCGTACACCCAGGCCAGATGCAGCAGTACGGGACTGAACAGCACCCCCGGCACAAGGAGCACCACGCTGCCCGGCAGCACCGCGAACAGCAGCCCCCGTACCACCCTGCGCCGCAGTGCCACCCTCGGATGCGGTGTCAGGGGTACCCCGGTGAAAGGGTGCTCGCCCCTGTCACCGGTGCCGGTACCAGGGGAAACGCCAGTGCGGGTGCCCACGGAAGCACCAGTGCCGGTGCCAGCGGAAGCGCCAGCGCCGGTGAGAGCGCCCACGGCGACCCGCAGTGCCTCGGGGCGGGGCGCGGGCGGAATCAGCGCACCCCGCGCGTGGGCTTCCTCGCTGCTGCCGAGTCCGCCCGCGACCGCTGTCGCGCTCGCACCACCGGCGGCGCGCAGCAGCAGGGGTTCACGCAACAGCACCCCGTGCAGACGGCTCCGCTCGACGGCGACGGACCGGGTGGTCAGCAGGCCGCGCCGTACCGTCAGGGTGTTCGCGTCCGTCCAGGCGGCCCGATAGCCCCACCAGTTCTCCACGTACAGGACGAGCGCGCCGACCGCACCGAGGGCGAGCACCGCGACCAGCGCGGCGGGCACCGTCAGCCACAGCGCACTGCGGCCGAACTCGGTGAAGGCGTCCCGTACGAAGCCCACCCGCCACAGTTCGATGCCGATCCCGTCGAGCACCCGGTACACCGTGCCGGCCGCCACCCCCACCCCGCCGATCACCCAGAAGGTCAGCGGGGCGTACCGCAGCCAGCGCCAGTCGACGCGGCTCAGTTCCGGGCTGCCCGTCCGCACCCCGTCGGCGCGGGCCAGCAGCAGTGCCCGCAGCCGCTCGGCCTCCGCGCGCGTCACCGCGTTGAGAACCGTCTCGGCCCCGCCGGTGCCGGACGCCCGCAGGACGGTGAGACCCAGCAGCCGGTGCAGGGGAGTCGCGGTCAGGTCCACACCGCGTACCCGCGACAGCGGCACCGTGCGCAGTGTCCGGCTGAACACCCCACCGCGCAGCACAAAGGCGTCGCCGGTGACGCGGTAGCGCGTACGGGACCACCGGAGCAGCCCGATCCCGGTGATCGCCGCGAAGGACACGGCGAGCGACGCGAGGGTGATCAGGGCGCCCGGCGGAAACCGGCCCCCCGTCGCCAGTGCGGTCAGGACCGTCGAGCCCAGCGGCGGCAGGAGCCACCCGCAGTGCACCAGCACGGTGCGCGCGTCAGGACGCAGCCAGGCGTCAGGGGCCGGTGCCGCCTCGGCCAGGACCGGGGCCGTCATGCGGCATCACCGACAGTGGCCTGCGCGGCCCGCCCGAGCCGCTCCGCGAGGGCGTCGGCGTCCGCGTCGCAGAGGCCGGAGATCCGGATGTTCCCGGCGGTGGACGCGGTGGTGACGGTGAGCGTGGTCAAGCCGTAGCGCCGTTGCAGCGGTCCGCGCAGCGTGTCGACGGTCTGCACCCGCGACAGCGGGGCGACGCGCCGCTTCTGCCAGAGCCAGCCGCCCGCCGCGTACAGGGAGTACGTCCCGACCTCCCACGCGTGCACCGCGTACCGGCGGCGCGGCATGAGCACCGCGTACGCGCACGCGGGGGCGACGAGCACGACCACCAGCAGCGGCAGCAGCCACGGCAGCGCACCGGCGAAGAACAGCACACAGAGGACGGCGAGCACCAGGGCCGTCAGCAGCAGCGGACCGCTCACCGTGAGGAGCGCCTGCGCGGTCCACCAGCGGCGGGCCCGGGGATCGACCGGATGACGGGGCGGCCGCAGACGCGGCGGACCGGCGAATGACATGGACGAACTCGTTTCAAGTCAACTGTATTGGATGCCGAGAGGGTACAACGGTACAAGTGACTTGCAAAAGTGGGTCGCACATGGATTGCACGCAGTCGCCGGGAAGCGAGGGCAGTACGTGCCGAAGAAGGTGGACCACGAGGCCAGACGTCAGGAGATCGCCGACGCGCTCTGGCGCATTGCCGTCGCCCGCGGCCTCGACGGGGTGAGCCTGCGCGACGTCGCGGCCGAGGCGGACATCTCGCTGGGCAGGCTCCAGCACTACTTCCGCACCAAGGACGAGATGCTGCTCTTCGCCATGCGCTCCGTGAGCGCCCGCGCGGACAAACGCATTCGGGAGCGCATCGCCGCGATCGCCGGAGTCGGCGCCGAGGGCGTCGCCGCCGTCCCGCCGCCCCGCGCCGTACTGCGGGAGGTGCTGGCCGGGATGCTCCCGCTGGACGAGCGCAGCACCGTGGGCGCGCTCGTGGGGGTCGCCTACTTCACCCGCGCCGTCCACGACGAACGGCTCCAGGAGGAGGCCCGGCAGGGCATCCCCGCACTGGCCGCCTTCCTCGCGGACCTCCTGCGGCAGGTGCACGACGGGGGAGGGCTGCGGGCGCCGTACGCGGAGGGTGACCTGCGGGACGAGGCGATGCGGCTGATCAGCCTGGCCGACGGCCTGAGCACGTACATCCTGCTCGGCGTGCACAGCGGCGAGGAGGCGCTGCGGCTGCTGGACGCGCAGCTGGAGCGGATGTGGACGGACGGGCGGTGACAGGGGGTCACGTATTCTCGCCGCAGTACGGGCGAGCGGAGGACGGGGACCGGATGGCAGGCGACGGAACCGGTACGAGCGACCGGCGGGCGGCGACGGACAGCGCCCCGCACACCACGAACGGCACTCCGCACGCCACGGACGGCACCCCGCACACCACGGACCGTGCCCCGCGCACCTCGCTCAGCGCCCAGGCCCGCGAGGCGGTGCGGCAGCGCATCGTCGACCGGCGCTACCCCATGGGCTCCCGCCTGGTGGAGCGCGAGGTGGCCGAGGAACTGCGGATGTCCCGCGTCCCCGTGCGCGAGGCGCTGCGCGCGCTGGTCGCCGAGGGGCTGCTCGAACTGCTGCCGCACAGCGGGGTACGGGTGCGCCGCCTGGAGCGGGACGACGTGCGCCACCTGTACGAGGTGTGGGAACCCCTCGCCGTCCAGGCGTCCCGGCTCGCGGCCCGCCGGGTGGCGGCAACGGCGGGCGGGACGCAGGGGGAGACCCGGGGGACGGCGCACGGAGAGACGCAAGGGGTCGCCGAACTGCGCGCCCTGATCGAGCGCGCCGAACGGGCGGCCGAGACCGGCGAGGGCGAGCGCGAGGTCGCCGCACACACGGCGTTCCACGAGGAGATCGTGGCCCTGGCGGGCAACCCGCTCCTCGTGCGCACCATGGAACAGCTGGGCTGGCAGCTCCAGCTGCTGTTCGGGATGCGCGAGGAGCCCGCGCACATGCGGGCCCAGCACGCGGAAATGCTCCGGCACATCGCGGCGGGCGACGAGGACTCCGCGGCGGCCAGCACGTTCCTGCACGTGCGGGACAGCCGGGCGGTGGCACTGCACTCCCTCTTCGGGGACGCGTTGTATACCAAGGAGTGATCAAGGGGCGGGGCTCATCGCTTCAACCCTTGACCCGTAAGGCTTCCTGACGTCCTGCGGCGATCGACGCACCACCGGATCTTGTCCGCCCACCGCACTTGGTATACAAAAGTGCGAACGGTCGGCACCCCACGTCGTCCGTCCCGGACCGTCAGGCACCGAAGGAGTCCCCCCATGGTTCCCCCTCCCCTCTCCCGTCGCGGCGTCCTCGCCGGAGCCGCCTCCCTCGCAGGCGCGGGCGCGACCGCCTTCACGCCCGCCGCTGCCGCCGCCGACGGGGGCGGCCACGACCGGCGTCCCCGCGAGTCCGTCGTCTTCAAGAACGTCCACCCCTACGGCGCCAAGAAGGCCGTCGACCTGGTGGTGGTCGACGGCCGGATCAGCGACCGGCCCGTCCCGCGCGGCGCCCGCATCATCGACGGCGGCGGGCGGCTCGCGCTGCCGACGCTCGTCGACGCGCACATCCACCCCGACAAGACGACCTGGGGCGGCTCCTGGCTCTCCCGCAAGCCCGCGAAGGGCATCGCCGACTACTGCGCCCAGGACGTCGAGGTGTTCCGCAGCGAACGCCGGGACGTGGGCGAGCGGGCGTACGGGCTGATGGCGCACGCCGTCACCCGGGGCACCCGCGCCATGCGCGCCCACGCGGACGTCGCCCCCGCCTACGGGCTCAAGGGCGTCGAAGGCGTCGCCGAGGCCCGCGAGCGACTGTCGCACGCCCTGGACGTACAGATCGTCGGCTTCCCGCAGCACGGCGTGATCCGCACCCCCGGCACCGACAAGCTCCTGGAGGAGGCGGCCCGCAGCGGCCTCGTCGACATGATCGGCGGCATCGACCCGATCAGCTTCGACAACGCCCTCGACGAGCAGCTCGACCTCGTCTTCCGGCTCGCCGACCGGTACGACGTCGGCGTCGACATCCACCTGCACGACCGCGACGAGAAGGGCGTCAAGGTGCTGCGCGGGATCATCGAGCGCACCAAGGCCCTGTCCCTGCGCGGCAAGGTGACGGTCAGTCATGTCTTCTGCCTCACGAAGATGTCCGAGGGCGACCTCGACGGCATGGCCGCCGACCTCGGCGAACTGGACATCGCCCTGACCACGGTGGCGCCGAACGAATCCCTCGTGCTGCCCATCGCCGCGCTGCACGAGCACGGCGTACGCGTCGGCCTCGGCTCGGACGGCGTGCGCGACTCCTGGAGCCCCTTCGGCAACGCGGACATGCTGCACCGCACGCACATCCTGGGGTGGGTCACCGACGTACGGCTGGACAAGGAGCTGGACGACGTCTTCACCGTGGGCTCGCACGGCGGCGCCGACGTCATGGGCCTGGACCGGGCCGCCTTCCGGCCCGGCGACCCCGCGGACTTCATGCTGCTGCGGGCACAGTGCACCCCGCAGGTCGTCGTGGACATGCCGCAGCGGGACATGGTGGTGCACGGCGGTCGCGTCGTCGCCCGCGCGGGCGAACTGCTCTGAGACGGGGCGGCCGCCCGGCGCCGCCCCCTTCCCACTCACCGGGAAGCAACTGCTGCGCAACCTCCGCCCCAGTGGGAGGCTCCCGTCCGTGACGGGCGGCATCACCCGCCGCCCCCACGGATTCGAGGAGATACCGCACGTGAGTGAGAACACCCCCGCCACCGGCCCGTACGTGCCCGTCACCGACACGGATGTGGTCGTCGTCGGAGCAGGCGTCACCGGCCTCTACACCGTCCACACGCTCCGCGCCCGGGGCTACCGGGTGCGGGGCTTCGACCGCGCCGCTGACGTCGGCGGCGTGTGGTACTGGAACCGCTACCCCGGCGCGCGCTGCGACGTGGAGTCCTTCGACTACTCGTACTCCTTCGACGAGGAACTCCAGCAGGAGTGGGACTGGAGCGAGAAGTACGCCACCCAGCCCGAGATCATGGCGTACCTGCACCACGTCGCCGACCGCTTCGCGCTGCGCGACGCCTACACCTTCGAAACCTCCGTGCTCAGCGCCGAGTTGGACGAGGAGTCGCTCACCTGGACGGTGCGCACGGACGCCGGGGAGACGGTCACCAGCCGGTTCGTGGTGTTCGCCGTCGGATGCCTGTCCAGCGCGCAGCGGCCCTGCATCCCCGGCGTCGACACCTTCGCCGGAGCCTCGTACCACACCGCCGAATGGCCGCACGAGGGAGTCGACTTCACCGGACTGCGCGTCGGCGTCATCGGCACCGGATCGTCCGGCATCCAGTCCGTCCCCGAAATAGCCGCCCAGGCGCAGCAGTTGACGGTGTTTCAGCGCACCCCCAACTACTCCATCCCGGCCGGCAACAAGCCCCTCGACGACGCCGCGCGCACGGAGCTCAAGGCCGTCTACGCCGAGCGGCGCAGGCTCGCCCGGCTCAGCGGCGGCGGCTCGCCCTTCACGACGTACCCGAAGAAGACCTTCGAGGCGGACGAGGAGGAGCGGCGCGCCGCCTACGAGAAGCGCTGGCAGCTCGGCGGCGTCCTGTACTCCAAAACCTTCCCCGACCAGCTCGTCGACCGCGCCGCCAACGACGCGGCCCGCCTCTTCTGGGAGGAGAAGGTCCGCGCCCGCATCACGGACCCGGCCGTCGCGGAACTCCTCATTCCGGGAGACCACCCCATCGGGGCCAAGCGGATCGTCACCGACACCGACTACTTCGAGACGTACAACCAGCCCCATGTGCGCCTCGTCAGCCTGCGCCGGAACCCCATCGAGCGCGTCGACGCGGACGGCGTCACCCTCGCCGACGGCGAGCACATCGGCCTCGACGCCCTCGTGTACGCCACCGGCTTCGACGCGATGACCGGCTCCGTGGACCGGATAGAGGTACGGGGCAGGGGCGGCCGCACCCTCAAGGAGGCGTGGGCCGCAGGTCCCCGCACCTACCTGGGCCTGGGCACCGACGGCTTCCCCAACTTCTTCAACCTCACCGGCCCCGGCAGCCCCAGCGTCATGGTCAACGTGATCCTCGCCGGTGAGCAGCACGGCAACTGGCTCGCCGCTCTCCTGGAGCACCTGGACGCGCACGGCCACCGCGCCGTCGAGGCCACCGCCGACGCCGTCGAGGACTGGGTCCGCGAATGCCGCGACCGGGCGGCGGCCACCCTCCTGATGGAGGCGGACTCCTGGTACCTGGGCGCCAACATCGCCGGAAAGCCACGGGTGTTCATGCCGTACGTCGGTGGTTTCAAGGTCTACCAGGAGATCATCGACGAGGTCGCGGCCAGCGGCTACAAGGGCTTCGAGCTGATCTGACCCGGAAGACGGGCACAGGGGAGCGGGGGGGGGCCCCCCCGGGGGGGCCCCCCCCCCCCCCCTCCCCCCCCCCCCCCCCCTTCCCCCCCCCCCCCCCCCCAGCCGCCCAGCGCCCCCCCCCCGGCCGCGGCCGCCCCCCCCCCCCCCCCCCGGGGGGGCGGCGCCCCCCCCCCCCCCCCCCCCCCCCCCCGCCCCCCCCCCGCCGGGCGGGGGGGGGGGGGGGGGGCCCCCCCCCCGGCCCCCCCCCCCGCTCCCCTGTGTACGGTGCCCTACGCGTGCAGCGCCCCCCGCAGCGCCGCGAACGCGTCCGTGCGCGCCGCCAGGGCCTGCGGCAGCGCCCCCGCCATCGACAGGAACCCGTGGAACATCCCGGGCAGATGCGCCAGGCGTACGTCCACACCCGCGCGCGCCAGCGCGTGCGCGTACGCCCACGCGTCGTCGCACAGCGGGTCCAGCCCGGCCGTCACCAGCTGCGCCGGCGGCAGCCCCGACAGGTCGGCCCGGTGCAGCGGCGACGCGTACGGGTCGGTGCGGTCCGTGGGGTCGGGCAGGTAGTTCTCCCAGTACCAGCGCACATGGTCGGCGGTGAGAAAGTAGCCCTGCGCGTTGCGCCGGTGCGAGGCGCCGCCGCACTCCGGGTCCAGCATCGGGTAGTACAGCGCCTGGCAGACCAGCTCCGGGCCGCCCCGGTCGAGCGCGGTCAGCGCTGTGACGGTGGCGAGGTTCGCGCCCGCGCTGTCCCCGGCGAGCGCGATGCGCCGGCCCGGATACTGCTTTGCCGTCCACAGCAGCGCCGTGTAGCAGTCGTCAGGCCCGGCGGGGAAGGGGTGCTCGGGGGCGAGCCGGTAGTCCACCGACACCACCACCGCCCCGGTCTCCACCGCCATCGCCCGGCAGAACCCGTCGTGCGAGTCGAGCCCGCAGATGCAGAAGCCGCCGCCGTGCAGGAAGACGACCACCGGGGTGCCCTCGGCGCCGTCCGTCGGGTCGTACACCCGCACCCGCACTCCGCCGGCGTCCTCCTCGGCGACGTGCGCCACCGCGATGTCGGACGGCGGGGGAGCGGGGCGGGCGGCCAGGAACTCCCGTACGTCCCCGATGGCCGTCAACTCGGTACCCAGGGCGGGGAAGTTGGCGCTCGCCGCGTCGAGCAGGCGACGCACCTCGGGGGTGGGAGCCGTACTCATGACGCAGCACCCCCGGCCTTCGCCGCCCGGTCGCGCTGCGGGAAGACCGGCATGCGGCCCGCCGCGGCCCCGCCGTCCACGGCGAGTTCCGCACCCGAGAGGTACGACGACTCGTCGGACAGCAGGAACACGATCAGCCGTGCCACCTCCTCCGGCTCGCCGATCCGCCCCAACGGTGCTCCGGGGTGCTCCTTGGTCTCCAGGTGCGCGGTCATCGCGGTGGCGATCGACCCCGGGTGGATGGAGTTGACCCGGATGCCGTCGCGGCCCAGCTCCAGCGCGGCCGTCTTGCTCAGCCCGCGCAGCCCCCATTTCGCCGCCCCGTACGCCCCGTGGCCCCACATGCCCTGGAGGCCCGCCTGCGAGGAGACGTTGACGATCGACCCGCCCCCGGCCCGCCGCAGGGCGGGAGCCGCCGCCCGGATGCCGAGGAAGGGGCCGATCAGGTCGACGTCCAGCAGGCGGCGCAGCTGCGCCGGGTCCTCGTCCTCGATCGGCGACGTCGTGTAGATCGCCGCGTTGTTGACGAGGGCGTCCAGTTGTCCGTACGCGTCGGTCGCGGCGTCCACCGCCGACCGCCAGGAGTCGGCGTCGCTCACATCGAGAGGGACGTACCGTGCCGCGTCGCCCAGCGAAGCCGCCACGGCGCGGCCCTCCTCGTGGAGCACGTCGCCGATGACCACGCGCGCACCACGGGCGACGGCGAGACGGGCCGTCGCCTCGCCCATGCCGCGTGCCGCACCGGTGATGAGGACGGTCTTTCCGGAGAGGTCCGAGGGCCTCAGGGGGGCAGATGACATCAAGGAGCCTTTCATGCAAGGGAGGTGACGATTCATCAGCGCAGCGGGCGCGGAAGGTTGGTGAAGCGGCTCTCGTCGCGCCGGAACCAGCCCGGCGCCGCGAGGGTCCCGCCGTCCACCCGCAGCGTCTCGCCGGTCACGAACCGGGACTGCTCGGACAGCAGGAACACCACCGCGTCCCCGTGGTCCGAGGGATGCCCGAACCGCCCCGCAGGCACCCAACGGCCCACCTGGTCGGCGTACTTCACCGGGGTGCTCGCCCACATCGGGGTCTGCGGGGTGTCCGTGAAGTCCGGCGCGATCGCGTTGACCCGGATGCCGTACTGGCCGACCTCCGCCGCGAGGGAGGCGGTGAAACTCAGGACGGCGGCCTTGAGCGCGCCGTAGACCGCGTTGCCGGGAATGCCGCGCATCCCCTCCACGGACGACACGTTCATGATCGCGCCCCGCCCCGCTGCCTTCATCTGCGGCAGGAACGCGTGCGTGACGCGCAGCACGTGCAGCAGGTTCAGCTCGTACATCGACTGCCAGTCGGCCTCCTCGCTGGTGAGGAAGGGGCCGGAGGGGCGGAAGTCGCCCACGTTGTTGACCAGCAGGTCGGCGTCCGGGGCCGCCCGGAGCAGTTCCGCGACCGTCGAGGGATCGCGCACGTCACCGATCACCGCGACCGGTGCGGCGCCGCTCTCGGCGGCGACCAGCGCACACGTCTCCTTCGCCGCGGCGGCGTCCGTGTCGGCGAACACCACCGACGCCCCGTGCACGGCCAGTGCCCGCACGACACCCGCGCCGATGCCGGCCGCGCCGCCGGTCACGACGGCCGTACGTCCCGCGAAGAGCAACTCCCCGGGATGGCGCGGCAGTACGGACGGGGCGGGCGCGACGGCCGGTCCCGGCAGGCCCTCGAAGGGGAAGGGGGCGGGGGGCTCGGCACGGTCGCCGTGCGGCAGCGCCGCCGCCTCGCCGTCCGCCGCTGTCGTGCGCCCGTTCATCGGCCCAGTCCCAGCGCGGCCGCGGTGTCCGCCATCTCTTCCATCAGCGCCTCGGCGTTCGTCGCCCGCCGCGACCCCGACAGCAGCATCCGGTCCGCGCCCATCGACTCCGCCCACTCCACCTGCTCGTGGGCGCGCGGCAGCGTCCAGCCCAGCGTCACTTCCAGCGCGGCCGGGTCACGGCCCGCCTCCTTCGCCGTCGAACGGGCCAGCTCGATCGCCCCGGACAGGTCGTCGCCGGAAAGACCCAGCGGCTGGAAGCCGTCGCCGCGCCGCCCGGCCCGCCGGGCGGCGGCGGCCGAGTGCCCGCCGATGTGCAGCGGAACGCCCGCCTCCCGGTACGGCTTGGGGTAGCTGTGCGCGTTCTCCACCCGGAAGAAGTCGCCCTCGAAGACGACGCCCTCGGGGCCGGTGCCCTGCCACAGCGCCCGCATGAGGTCGATCGACTCGTCGGCCATTTTGCCCCGCTTGCCGAACACGCCGCCGCAGGCCTCGATCTCCTCCCGCATCCAGCCGAGCCCCAGACAGATCCGCAGCCGCCCCCGGCTCAGCCGGTCCAGGGTGGCCAGCCGCTTGGCGAGGACCACCGGGTGGTGGTTGGGCAGCACCAGGACGCTGGTGGACAGGCCGATGCTGTCGGTCGCCCCGGCGACGTACGCCAGCAGCTCCAGCGGGTCGGGGTAGGGCAGGTCGTGGGGCAGCGACAGCTTGCCGTCGGGGGAGTACGGGTAACGGCTGTCGGTGTCGCTGACCACCACGGTGTGCTCGACGGCACTGACCGCCTCGAAGCCGAGGGACTCGGCGTGCCGGGCGACGGCCACGACGGTGCCGGGGTCGCTGGTCTCGGGGGACACGGGCAGCAGAACGGAGAATTTCATGAGCTCTCAACCAGCAGAAGGGACGGGGGGAAGTCAGCCGCGGGCGAGGCCCCGCAGCTCGTCCTTGAGGACCTTGCCCGCGGCGTTGCGCGGCAGGGCGTCCACGGCGACGAACCGGCGCGGCACCTTGAAGTTGGCGAGCCGCTCACGGGTCCACGCCGTCAACTCCTCTGCGTCCGGAAGGCCTTCGCCGCCCGCGGCCGCGACCAGGAAGGCGACGCCGACCTCGCCGAGACGCTCGTCGGGCGTGCCCACCACGGCGGCCTCGGCGATCGCGGGATGACCGAGCAGGGTGTTCTCGATCTCCGCCGGATAGGTGTTGAAGCCGCCGACGGCGTACATGTCCTTGAGCCGGTCGGTCAGCGTCAGATAGCCGTCCGCGTCCAGCAGACCCACGTCGCCGGTGTGCAGCCAGCCGTCCGCGTCGATCGCCTCGGCGGTGGCCGCCGGGTCGTCCAGGTACCCCTGCGTGACGTGGAAGCCCCGGGTGACGACCTCGCCCTGTTCGCCCGCCGGGAGCGGGCTGCCGTCCGGGCCGACGATGCGCAGCTCCACGCCCTCGATGGGGCGGCCCACGGTCCGTACCAGCGTCTCGGCGGGCGAGTCGACGGGGCAGACGGTGACGACGCCGCTCGACTCGGTCAGACCGTACGCCGAGAACACGTCGCGGGCGCCGAGCACCGAGCGCACGTCGTGGATCAGGGACACCGGTACGTTCGCGGCTCCCGAGCCCGCCATGCGCAGCGAGGAGAGGTCGTGGTCGGCGAGTTCGGGGTGGCGGAGCAGCCCGTGGAAGACGGCCGGGGCGCCGGTCAGCACGCTGATCCGCTCCTCGGCGATCCGGCGCAGCAGCCGCCCCGCGTCGTACACCGGCTCGGGCACGATCGTCGCGCCGCGCAGCAGGCAGGCGACGACCCCCGCCTTGTAACCGAAGGTGTGGAAGAAGGGGCTGACGAGGAGATAGCGGTCGCCCTCGGTCAGCGTGACACCGTCCGCCCACGCCTCGTAGACGCGCACGGACTGGTGGTGGGTGGTCATCACGCCCTTGGGGCGGCCGGTCGTGCCGGACGTGTAGAGGATGTCCGACAGGTCGTCGGGGCGCACGGCGGCGGCGCGCGCCGCCCGGACGTCGTCGCTGACCGCATCGCCCGCCGCCAGGTAGGAGTCCCAACCACGCAGCCCCGGAAGGGAGTTGTCCTGGGCGTCGCCGTCGCCGAGCACCACGGTGCTGCGCAGGGCGCCCAGGTCCTCGCCGGACTCGTGCAGCATGGCGACGTAGTCCGTGCCGAGGAAGCCGCGTTCGGTGAACAGCACCGTGCAGCCGCTGCGGCGGATGATGTCCGCCGCCTCGGCCGCCCGGTAGCGGGTGTTGATCGGGACGAGCACCGCGCCGACGGACACCGCGCCGAGTGCCGCCACCACCCAGTCGGGGCTGTTGGGCGCCCAGACGGAGAACCGGTCGCCGGGACGGACGCCGTGCGCCACGGCGGCGCGTGCCGCAGCGTGGATGCGGTCGCGCAGCTCGGTGAAGCTCCAGCGCACGTCGTCGCTGACGAGTGCGTCGCGGGACCCGAAGGCCTCCGCGGCGCGGTCGGGCAGATCGGCCAGGGTCGTCGCGGCGGCACGGCCTGGAGCCGACGGACGGGTGGGGGCGGTGCGCATGGAGCCTCCGGCGTACGAATACGGAACTGGGGCGAGCGGAAAACATCGCCGGGACCCCATGACACCGGCCGGGGCGGGGGATGGGCCAGAGCACTTTCCCGGTGAGCGGGATCACCCACCGGACCCCGGCCGCCCCCGCCCCCGGAGCGGCCCGGCACGTGGCCGCGCCCCGGCCCGCCGCGGAGTGCCCGGCCCGCCTCAGAGCGCGTCGCCGCGCGTTTCCCGCAGGCGCCAGGCGGCCAGCAGCGACGCCAGGATGCACCCGCCCGCCAGCAGCACGAGCGGTGTGCTGCCGGGATACGCGGCATGCAGCGAACTCGCCGCCAGCGGTACGAGACCCGAGCCGACCAGCGCCGACATCTGGTAGCCGAGCGAAGCGCCCGTGTACCGCACCCGCGTCCCGAACAGTTCGGAGAGCATCGGCGCGAGCGGCGCGAACATGGCGTGCTGCACCACCATCACCAGCGACATCCCCAGCACCAGCAGACCCGGCGACCCCGAGTCCACCAGGTCGTACACCGGCTTGATCGCCACCAGGCCGAGCGCCGCCGCACCCAGTACGACCCGGCGACGGCCCAGCCGGTCGGAGAGCGCCGCGAACGCGGGGATGGTGAACAGGCCGATCGCCGAGATGACCAGCAGCGCGTTCATCACCTCGCCCACCGAGTAACCGATGCCGGTCGCGTACGTCAGCATGTACGTGGTGATCAGACCGGTGAGCGCGAACGGGCCGAGCCCCACGGCCGCCGCCAGCAGTGCCGTACGCGGCTGCTTCAGCACCGTCAGCAGCGGAATCCGGGGCGCCTCGCTCTCTGCGGCCTTCTCGGCGGCCTCCCGGAACAGCGGGCTCTCGGTCACCTTGAGCCGGGTGTACAGCCCGACCGCCATGAGCACCACACTGACCAGGAACGGGACGCGCCACCCCCACGACATGAACTGCTCCGGCGTCAGCAGCGCGTTCGCCGCCGCGACCACACCGGCCGACAGCAGGAAGCCCAGCGACGTGCCGGACTGCATCACTCCGCTCCACGCGCCCCGGCGCCCGGGGGCCGCGTGCTCGACGACCATCAGTGTCGCCCCGCCCCACTCGCCGCCGATGGCCAGACCCTGCACGATGCGCAGCAGCACCAGCAGGACCGGTGCGGCGATGCCGATCGCCCGGTAGTCGGGCAGCAGGCCGATCAGGGCACTGGCCGCGCCCATCAGGACCATCGTCAGCACCAGCATCTTCTTGCGGCCCAGCCGGTCGCCGAAGTGCCCGAAGATGATCCCGCCGAGCGGGCGGGCCACGTATCCGGCGGCGAAGGTGCCGAACGCGGCGACGGTGCCCGCCGCGACGCTGGCCTCGGGGAAGAACGCGGTGCCGAAGACGAGGGCGGCGACCGTTCCGTACAGCAGGAAGTCGTAGTACTCCACCACGGTGCCGAGCAGGCTGGAGAGGGCGACGCGGCGCATCTGCGCGGCGTCGACGGCCACCGGGGTCTCGGGGGCCTCGGCGGGAGGGGCGCCCGTGGGGACGGGGGATGACGGCATGACGCTCCTACGGGAGTGGCGGGACGGGAGACGGAACGGGCGGGACCCGGACGGGGCACGGGTCGACGAGGGGTAGCACGGCCGCCCCTCGTGTGGGGTCGATTGTGCAAGCGGCCCGGGACATTGCGACCGTTCGCCGCCGCGCTTTCCCACTGAGCGGGAGCAACGGCCGCCACGTGGGTACGGACAGGGGATTCGGGGCACGTCGCCCCGGGACCGCCCCAGAAGTGCTCCCGCTCACCGGGAAACACGGCTGCCCGCGCGCCCGCCCCGCACCCACACTGGCGCTCCGACCCGAAGCCGCCCGGCAGGCCGTGCGGCGCGAGAGGAGCCCGACACGATGACCAGCGGCAGCCCGCACGGCCCGAAGGCGTCCGACGCGGCCCACGGTGCGCAGGTGCGCACCACGGACGCGCACGGCGCTCAGGCGCGCACCACGGACGCCCACGGCACGGACGCGCACGACTGGCACGACACCTGCGACGTCCTCGTCGTCGGTTCCGGCGGCGGCGCCCTCACCGGCGCGTACACCGCCGCCGCCCGCGGCCTCGACACCCTCGTCGTGGAGAAGACCGAGTACTACGGCGGCACCACCGCCTACTCCGGCGCGGGCCTGTGGCTCCCCGGCAACCAGGCACAGGAGCGCGCCGGGGTCGAGGACTCCGCCGAACTCGCCCGCGCCTACTTCCGCGCCGTCGTCGGCGACGCCGTCCCGCACGCCCTGCAGGACGCCTACCTCGACACGGCGGGCCCGCTCGTGGACCTCCTGGAGCGCGACGAACACCTGCGCTTCGAGTTCCGCCCCTTCCCCGACTACTACCCCGCGCCGGGCCGCATCGAGGGCGGCCGGAGCATCTACCCCTGCGACCTCGACCTGCCCGAGGGCGGCCACCCGCTGCTCGCGGCCGTGCGCCCGCCCGCCTGGGCAGAGCGCTTCCAACTCCCCGCACCCGACGGCCCGTTGACCGACGGGCGGGCCCTGATCGGGCGGCTGCTGCTCGCCCTGGACGGGGCGGGCGGCCGCACCCTGCTGCGTACCGCACTCACCTCGCTCGTGGAGGAGGACGGCCGGGTCGTCGGCGCCGTCGTCACCGACGCGGCGGGCCGGACCCGGCGCATCCGCGCCCGCAAGGGCGTCCTGCTCGCCGCCGGAGGCTACGAGGGCGACGCCGACCTGCGCCGGGAGTGGCAGGGCCTCCCCGGCGCGGACTGGACCATGGGCCCGACCGGCGCCAACACCGGCGACGCCCTCAAGGCGGCCGTCGCCCTCGGCGCGGACACCGGGCTGCTCGGCGAGAGCTGGTGGTGCCCCTCGGTGCTGTTCCCGGACGGGAGGGCGGCGTTCGCCCTCGGCTTCCGCGGCGGGTTCTTCGTCGACGGCAGCGGCCGCAGGTTCGCCAACGAGTCCCTGCCGTACGACCGGATGGGCCGGGAGCTGCGCGCGGCGCGTGCGGGCACGGACGACTCCAACCAGGTGTGGTGGATCTTCGACGGCCGGCACGGCGACGAACTCCCCGGCATCGTCGTCGTCCCCGCCGACCGCGCCGCGTTCACCGAGGCGGGTCTGTGGCGCACCGCCGACACGCTGGAGGAGCTCGCCGCCGCCGTCGGCGTCGACCCGGCCGAGCTGACCGCCACCGCGAAGACCTTCAACGCGTACGCCGCGACGGGCGAGGACACCGACTTCGGGCGCGGCACCGACCCGTACGACCGCTTCTTCGGCGACGGCAGCGGCCCCAACCCGTGCCTGGTGCCCGTCGAGGAGGGCCCCTTCCACGCGGTACGGATCGTGCTCGGCGACCTCGGGACCAAGGGCGGCGTCCGCATCGACACCGACGCCCGCGTCCTGCGCGCCGACGGCACCGCCATCCAGGGCCTGTACGCGGCGGGCAACACGACCGCCTCCGTCACGGGCCCGTACTACCCGGGCCCCGGCGCCCCCATCGGCTCGGCGATGGTCTTTGCGCACCGGGCGGCCCGGCACATCGCGCAGGACGCGTAGCGGCCAGGGGAAAGAGGGTGACAAGGGGCGGGAGGGGTAGCAAGATCATGGCGGGGTAGGGAGCCCCTGACCGGGCCCCCGCCCAGTCCCGTCACGTGCTGAGCAGCCGAGGACGGGGTACCGGTACCTTCCACAGGTCCACGGACCATACTGGTCGGGCCCCGACTCCTCACAGAACGACTCCATGGCGAAGAACAGCACCCCCTCGACCACCGTCCCCGACACCGCGTGGCTGGGGCGCGGGCGCCACCTCGGGCCCGAGCCCGAGCAGGACGTCCGCCGCAACCTGATCGCCCTCAAGGCGGCCGGGGTGCTCGACGACTTCCTGGAGCTCGACCCCGTCGAGGCGGCCCGCTCCACCGTCCTGCACCCGCGGGACGAGGCCGCCGACCCCGGCCCGACGGCGCGCCGCCTCTTCGAGGCGCGCTGGCGGGTCGGCGACGGCGACATCACCGTGCGCGCGCAGCTCGTCACCTACGACCCCGAGGGCCGCCGCAAGGAGGGCGCGGGCGTCTCCTGGGTGCTGGCCGCCGAGGCACAGGCGCCGTGGGACGCCTACTGGCCCTCGCCCGCCACCATGTTCTGGCCCGACAGCGACCGTGTCCCGTGGGACCACGACACGGTCGCCGACGTGCGCCTGCGTGCGGCCAACCACCTCCCCAAGGACGACGACGACCTGCGCCGGCTGCTGCGCGACTGTGCCCGGCAGAGCTGGTACATCCACCTGGTGGTGCACGAGGCGATGACGCCGGACGCGCTCGGTCAGCGGCCGCTGACCGGCCACCTGCCGCCGAGCCTGCGGCACCGGGTGACAGAGCACCGGGCGACCCCGGAGCAGGCGCAGATCGCCGACTTCGCCGTCAAGCGGGAACTGGGCGTGCGGCTGCCGCGCGGCGGGGCCGTCGTCCTGCCCACGTCGCCGCCCGCCGCCGCGTACGCGGCGGAGGACTTCACCCTGAGCACCGTCTTCCTCGACGGCTCCGTCCCCACCGAACTCCTGGAGCGCATCGCGGCGTTCGCGGCGTTCCCGCAGCCGATGTCCGCCGACGCCGAAGCGGCCCTGGCCCGGCTGCGCCAGGGCTGGCACCTGCTCACCCCGGACGAGGAACTCGTCCACGCGCAGACCATGGTCACCCGGTACGCCGAGGCGCTCGACGCCATGACGAAGTCCCGCGACCTCTACCAGGAGGCGGCCGAGGCGGCACACGCCGCACTCGCCGAGGCGACCGGCGGAGAGGGCCTGCCCCGTCCGGCCGCCACCGACCCGGCGGGCTCACCGCTGGGCGCCCTCACCAAGGCCTTCGGCCGGTTCCGGGGAACGGGCAAGTAGGCACGGCTCGGTTCCCCGGGAGCGGGCGGGGAAGCCGCGTCCCTACCTTCCGGCGTTGGCCATCCGCCGGACCAGCTCCCGCAGCCGGTACTCCTGCGCCGTGGCCGCCTGGCCGAGGACCAACGCCCGCAGGGGCGCGGGGAACAGGACCCGGACGGTCTCGCTCACGCGGGTGCCCGAGGCGTCCGGCACCAGGGCGAGCGTCGACCTCAGCCGCACCCGGCCCGGGCTCACGACCTCGCTGACGACGCGGCGGCCCGGTTCGGGGAACGTCATCGTCACCCGGATCGGGTTGTCCCACCGCAGCGGCCCGAACCGGAAGCGTTCGACGGCGACGTACCGCACCGCCCCCTCCCGGACGTCCACCTCCCGCACGGCGACGACCAACGGCGACAGGCCGACATAGCTCTCCGGCCGCGCCAGGTGCGCGAACACCTCCTCAGCGGGCCGGGCGACCGCGGCATGACGGGTGAACTCCTCGATGGGCATGGGCACATCATGCCTGCCTTAACACCGCACGGAGGAGCGGACCCTGTTGGTACCTTTCTGCTGTCGAGTGAAAGCAAACGACATCACTCGGAAGGGAAGGGGATCACCGGTGTTGACTGAAGAGCGGCGGGAGGCGCTCTTGCGCCTCGTGGAGCGCAGGGGGGCGGTCAAGGTCACGGAGCTGGCGGCCGCGATGGGCGTCTCCGCCGTCACGCTGCGGCAGGACGTCCGCGACCTCGCGGGCCGGGGGCTGGTCGTGCGGGTGCACGGCGGGGTGATGTCACCGGCGGCCGCCCGCCGCGCAGAGGTCGCCGCACCGGCCGTCGCCACCGCGCCCGCGGGCGGGCACCACGTGCTGGGGCTGGTCGTCCCCCCGGGCGGCTACTACTACCCGGAGATCATTCGCGGCGTGCAGGAGGCGGCGCGCACACACGGCGTACGGGTCGTCCTCGCGGTGTCCGCCGAGACCCTGGCGGCCAACCAGGAACAGGTGCGCCGCCTGGTCGGCTCGGGCGTCGACGGGCTGCTCCTGATGCCGCGCGCGGGACTCGAACCCGCCGACGAGGCGGACGAGTGGCTCGACGGGCTGGACGTGCCCGTCGTCCTGCTCGACCGCCGCACCGGGGCGCGCGCCGGACGGCTGGAGCAGGTCGCCGCCGACCACCCCTACGGTGCGGGACTGGCGGTACGGCACCTGGCCGGGCTGGGGCACGGGCGCATCGCACTGGTCGTCCGGGCGATGAGCCCCAACACCCCCCTGATCCGCGAGGGGTACACGGAGGCCTGCCGGGACCTGGGGCTGGCGGCGGGACCGGAGTTCCGCATCGACACCACCGACGAGAGCGCCGCCTGCGACGAGGAGTTCGCAGCGTTCCTCGCCCTGGTCGGGGCCGGGGAGGTGCGGGCGGCACTGGTCCACAACGACCTGGACGCCGTCGCCCTGGTCGGCCTGGCGCGGGCGCGCGGGCTGCGCGTCCCCGAAGACCTGGCGGTGGTGTCGTACGACGACGAGGTCGCCGAGCTCAGCGACGTGCCCCTGACGGCGGTGGCGCCGCCCAAACGGGCCGTCGGCGGCTGGGCGGTCGACCTGCTGATGCGCAGGCTCGCCGACCCCACCCCGCCGCTGGCGGAGGTGCTGCTGCGGCCGGAGTTGCGGGTACGGGCCTCCACCCGCCCTGCCTAATTGCTTTCACATGCTTTCGTTTGACGTCAAGTGAAGCGAAAAGTGTTGACGAAGCATGGAGCCTGTCGAAAGATCGCGTGCGACATCACAGCAAACGATCGGTGGACCCCATGCTTCGCAGAACCGCGGTCGCCCTGACCGGCCCGGTCACGGCCCTCGCCCTGCTCCTCACCGGATGCGGCGGCGGGGAGCCGGACGTGTCCGCAGGCGCCGGGAAGACCGGGAAGGTCACCTTCTGGTCCTTCGTCAAGGGCTCCCAGGAGGTGGCCGAGGCCTTCAACCGAAGCCACCCGGGCATCGACGTGACCTTCGAGTCGGTGCCCTCGGGACAGGAGTACTACTCCAAGCTCACCAACGCCGTGAAGGCCGGCACCGCACCGGACGTCGCGGTCGTCGAGTACCCGAACCTCCCCGAGTTCGCCGCCCAGGGCAAGGTCGAGGACCTGAGCGCCACCCTGGGCGACACCGTCAGGGACCGGTTCCCGCAGGCCGCCCGGCAGTTGGTCGAACTCGGCGGCAGGACCTGGGCCGTGCCGCGCGACGCGGCACCCCTGATGCTGATGTACCGCAAGGACTTCTTCACCCGGCACAAGATCGACGTGCCGACCACCTGGGACGCCTACCGGTCCATGACGGAGAAGGTGAAGAAGGCTGACCCGGCGGCCCGCGGCGGCGTCCTCTACACCGACAACCCCGGTCTGTTCACCGCACTCGCCTGGCAGGCCGGAGGGCGGTGGTTCGCCACCGGGAAGGACTCCTGGAAGGTCACCGTCGACGACGCCCCCTCCCGCAAGGTCGCCGCCTACTGGGGCGACCTCGCCCGCACGGACCTCGTCCGTTCGGTGAGCACGCTCGACCCCTTCTGGACCAGCGTGCAGAAGAACCGGACCGTCGCCTACGTCTGCGCCAGCTGGTGCGCCGGGGCCCAACAGGCCACCGTCCCCGACCAGAAGGGCAAGTGGGCCGTGGCACCCGTGCCCACCTGGGACGGCAAGCCCGCCTCCGCCATGTACGGCGGCTCCTCCTTCGTGATCCCCCAGGGTGCGAAGAACCGCGGGGCGGCGGCCGAGTTCATCAAGTGGATCACCACCGACCCCGAGGGTATGAAGGCCTGGGTCGCCTCCGGCACCAGCAGCATGTTCCCCGCCGACCCCTCGCTCGTGCCCGTCACCAAGGCGGCCTACGCGACGGACTACTACGGCGGCCAGGACGTCTACGCCGTCGGCGCGGACTCGTACCGGGCCATCAGGAAAGGCTGGACGTGGGGCCCCGTCATGGGCACCACCAACACCGCGCTGGTGGACCAACTGCCCCAGGTCGCCGACGGCACGGCCGACCTGCCCACGGTCCTCACCCAGGCCGAACGGACCACCCTCACCCAGATGAGGCAGCGCGGCATGCAGGTCACCGCCCCCTGACCTGCCCCGCCGCCCCCGCGCTCGCCGACCTGCGCGAAGGCGACCCGCCCCGGGCACCGCTTCGGCGACCCGCCCCGCCCGGGACACCCGAGCCGCCCCCGCCCAGGACCCCCGAGCCGCCCCCGCCCCGTTCCGGAAGGCCGTCATGGCAAGCCCCTCCACCCTCGGACAGCGGCGCACCGCCGCCCTGCTCCTCACCCCCTTCTTCGGCCTGTTCGCGGCCGTCACCCTGGCCCCCCTGCTGTACGCCGCCTGGCTCAGCCTGTTCACGACGCACACCTCCGGCCTCGGCTTCGGCGGCGCGGAGAGCGTCTTCGCCGGGTGGGACAACTACCTGCGCGCGCTGAGCGACTCCGCGTTCCTCGACGGCTTCCTCGTCGTCGCCGCGTACTGCGCCCTCTACATCCCCGTCATGATCGGCGGCGCACTGGTCCTCGCGCTGCTCCTCGACTCCGGTCTGGCGAAGGCCCGTTCCTTCTTCCAGCTGGCGCTCTTCCTGCCGCACGCCGTACCGGGACTCATCGCCGCACTGATCTGGGTGTACCTCTACACCCCGGGCCTGAGCCCGGTGATCGACCTGCTCCAGTCCGGCGGCATCCACCTCGACTTCCTCTCCGCCGACACCGCCGTCGTCTCCGCCGCCAACATCGCCGTCTGGGAGTGGACCGGCTACAACATGGTCATCTTCTACGCGGCCCTGCAGGCCGTGCCGCGCGAGACCCTCGACGCCGCGAAGGTCGACGGGGCGGGCGCCCTGCGCACCGCACTGTCCGTCAAGCTGCCGATGATCCGGCCCGCCGTGGCGCTCGCCGTCCTGTTCACCGTCATCGGGTCCATCCAGCTCTTCACCGAACCGAAGGTCATCTACAGCGCCTCCACGGCGATCGGCAGCAGCTGGACGCCGAACATGTACGTCCAGACCGCCGCCTTCCAGGACAACGACTTCGGCCTCGCCGCCGCGGCCTCCCTGCTGATCGCCCTGTTCGCCGCCGTGCTGTCCTTCGCCGTCACCCGTATCTCACGCCGCGGGAGCAAGCCGTGACCACCATGACCCGACCGCCCGCAACCCCCCGCACACCCGCGCCGGGCACCCTGCGCACCCCGCACGTCCGCCGCCGCGGCCCGAAACGGCCGTCGGCCCTCCTCTCGAAGACCGGCGTCACCGCACTCCTCGCGCTGGCCACCCTCTACACCCTGCTCCCGCTGACCTGGCTGCTGCTGTCCTCCACCAAGAGCCGGGCGGACCTCTTCGGCACGAACGGCTTCGCCCTCGGCGACGAGACGCACCTCGGCCAGAACCTGGAGCACCTGTTCACCACGGGCGACGGCGTGTACCTGCGCTGGGTGCTCAACACCGTCCTGTACGCGGGAGTCGGCGCGCTGCTGGCCGCGCTGTTGAGCGTCGCCGCCGGATACGCCTTCGACAAGCTGGCCTTCCCCGGCAAGGAACGGCTGTTCTCCCTCGTCCTGCTCGGCGTGATGGTGCCCGCCACGGCCCTCGCGATCCCGCTGTACCTGCTCGCCGCCAAGGCCGGTCTGGTGAACACCTTCTGGGGCGTGTTCCTGCCCGGGCTGGTCTTCCCGTTCGGCGTGTACCTGGCCCGTGTCTTCAGCGCCTCCTACGTGCCCGACGAGGTCCTGGAGGCCGCCCGGATGGACGGGGCGGGCGAGTTCCGCGCCTTTCGCCGGGTCGCCCTGCCGATGCTCGTGCCCGGCTTCGTGACCATCTTCCTGTTCCAGTTCACCCAGATCTGGAACAGCTTCTTCCTGCCCCTGGTGATGCTCTCCGACCAGGACCTGTACCCCGTCAACCTCGGTCTGTACGTCTGGTACTCCTCCGCGCTCTCCCAGGGCCACCCCGAGGACTACCTGCTGGCCGTCGTCGGCTCGCTCGTCTCCGTGGTCCCGCTGATCGCCGTGTTCCTGATGCTCCAGCGGTTCTGGAAGTCCGGCATGACCGCCGGCGCCGTCAAGTAGCCGAAGAGCGTGAGGAATCGCCCCGTGACCCTGCCCCCTTCCCCCCGCCGTCCCCGTGCCCTGTTCGCCATGGGCCGCCGCCACCGCGACCTGCTCTTCCCGCCCGACGCGACACGCCGCCTCGCGGCCCGCGTCGACATCGACCCCGACCGCGTCGTGGAGGACTTCGCCCGTGAACCCGCCCTGACGGACACGGAGATCCTGATCACCTCCTGGGGCTGCCCCGCCGTCGACGCGGACGTACTGGCGCGCGCACCCGCGCTCCGGGCCGTCGTCCACGCCGCGGGCAGCGTCAAGCACCACCTCACCCCGGCGTGCTGGGAGCGCGGGCTCACCGTGTCCTCGGCGGCCGCCGCCAACGCCGTGCCCGTCGCCGAGTACACCGTCGCCGCGATCCTCTTCGCCAACAAACGCGTACGGGACATCGCCCTGCTCTACCGCGACCACCGGGCGCCCCTCAACTGGTCCGGACTCTTCCCGGGATTCGGCAACTACCGGCGCACCGTCGGCGTGGTGGGCGCCTCCCTCGTCGGCCGCAAGGTGCTCGAACTGCTGCGGCCGTACGACCTCGACCTGCTCCTCGCCGATCCGCTGCTCGACGCGGCGCAGGCCGCCGTACTCGGCGCCCGGCTGGTCGAACTCGACACCCTGGTCGGCGGATCGGACGTCGTGACGGTGCACGCACCGGAACTCCCCGAGACCCGGCACCTGTTGGACGCGCGCAGGCTCGGGCTGATGCCGGACGGCGCGACGCTCGTCAACACGGCGCGGGGCTCCCTCGTGGACACCGAGGCGCTCACCGCGGAAGTCCTCACCGGGCGCCTGCACGCCGTGCTCGACGTCACCGAACCCGAGGTGCTGCCCGCGACGTCACCGCTCTACACCCTGCCGAACGTCCTGCTCACCCCGCACATCGCCGGTTCCCTCGGCGGCGAGCTGAGCCGGATCACCGCCTGCGCCCTGGACGAGGTCGAACGCTACTGCGCGGGCGAGCCGTTCGCGTACGCCGTCCACCACGCGGCGCTCGCCACCTCGGCCTGACCCCGTCGGGACGGCCCCACCCCGACCGGCCCCCTCACCCACGACCACTCAGGAGTTCTCGTGAGCCACCCCCAAGGAATCGGCCGCCGCAACCTGCTGCGGGCGGGCGGCGCCCTCGCACTGGGCGCGGCCGCCGTCCCGCTGCTCCCGGACACGTCCCGAGCCGCACCGGACCGGCCCCGCCCGCGCACCCGCATCACCGACCTCGGCCCCGCGGTCGAACAGTTCGCGCTGATGAGCGGCCTGCTGGTCGGCGACACCGTCTACATCGGCTCCCGCAACCTCGAACCGACCGGGCTGATCGGCTTCCACCTGCCCACCCGCAAGGTCGTCTCGCGAACCCGACTCGGCACCGGCCACTCGGTCCAGGCACTCGCCGTCGACCCCACCGGCCGCCATCTGTACGCAGGCGTCCTCGCCAAGGCCGACGAGGGCCGGCCGAACCTCTTCCGCTGGGACCTGAGCACCCCCGACCAGCCCGCCGTGGGCGTCGGCCGGACCGGCGACCGCGACATCCGCGCACTCACCGTCGCCCCCGACGGCGTCGTGTTCGCGGTGGGCGGGATACCCGGGAAGGCCCCCGCACTGTGGGAGTACGACCCGGCGACGGGCACGGTGACCGACCGGGGAGTGCCCGACCCGAAGGCCACCCTGGCTCGCGCGGTCGCCGCCACCACGACGACCGTCTTCTTCGGCGCGGGCAGCGTCCTGTCGGGCGGCGGCGACGCGAGCCGGGCCTCGCTCTTCGCGTTCGACCGCGCGGCGGGCACGTTCACCGACGTCACACCCCCGGAGCTGGAGACCGACCCCAGCATGCGGGAGGTCGCCGTGCTCGGGGACCGCCTCGTCGTCAGCACCTCGGCGTCGACGGAGTTCGCCAAGTTCGCCGTCCTCGACCCGGCCGACCCGACGTCGTACCGGGTGACCCGCACCGACTCGAAGGTGATCAAGAAGCTGGCCCAGGGCGGCGACCGGATCTACTTCGCGGCCGAGGGCGGACTGCGGTCCTTCGCGCCCGCGACCGGAACCGTCACGCGCGTCGCGTACGAAGGCCCCGACCTCGGCGAGATCTGGGGCCTGGACCACACCGGCGGCACCCTGGCCGTGGTCTCCGGGTTCGGCCTGGTCGCCGAGATCGGCCTCGCGGACGGCACCTGCACCGTCACCGACCTCGGTGCGGCGGGCGCACCCGTCGCCGCGCAGACCGCGATGGGCATCGCCGCCGACCGGCGGCACGTCTACGTCGGCGGCAACAACGTCCTGGCACGCCACGACCTGCGCACCGGAAAGGTCGTCAACCTCCGCGCCCCCGGCGAGGCGAAGGACGCCGAACTGCTCGACGGGGCGCTCTACACCGGCCAGTACAGCTCGCAGGGCATGTGGACGTACCACCCGGCCAAGGACGAACAGCCGCACCGGCTCGCGGAGTTCCCCGCCGAACAGAACCGCCCGCTCGACCTCTGCTACGACACCGTCAACCGGCTCTTCCTGGTCGGCGTCCAGTCCGACACCGAGGGCGGCGGCTCCTTGTGGACGTACGCACCGAGGACCGGCAGGCAGTCCGTCCGGATCAACCCGATCGACGCCGACCAACTGGTGCGCGCCGTCGCCACCTTGGGGGGAGTCGCCTACCTCGGCGGCGACAACCCCACCCCGCGGGGCCCGCGCGGCACCGTCGTCGCCCTGGCCCCCGTCTCCGGGAAGGAACTGTGGCGCGTCGACCTCCCCCTTGCCACGGGCGTGGCCGCGCTGGCCACGCGGGGACGCCACCTGTACGGACTCACCCGCGGCGGCGGCTTCTTCGTCGTGGACCTGACGGCCCGCCGCGTGATCCACACCGCCGACCTGCGCGGCCTCTGCCCCGGCTTCGCGGCCATGACCACCAGCCGCGACACGGTCTACGCGGTCTCCGACACCACCGTCTTCCGCTTCCACCCCCGAACCTTCGCCGTCACGACGGTCGTTGCGGGGATCAACGGAGGCTGGTACAGCGGCCCCCACGTCAACTCCGACGCCGACGGCCGCCTCTACACGCTGCGGGGCCGCAACCTCGTCCGGATCGAGGACAGGCCGTGACCGGGGCCCCGGCGTCGCACAGTCCGTGATCGCCCGTGCGTGCGACGGTTGTTGGCTAGGGTGGGAGGGCCGCGTACCACCGGCAGCCCGCAGCGACAACTGGAGGCCGCTGAGCCATGGTTGTTCACCGTTCCGACTGCGGCGAACGGCGTGCCGACCGACCCGCGACCGCCGTGCTGCCCCCGGTGCTGCGCCGGTGGCTCGGGATCGTGGCGGGCATCGCCGCGCTGGTCGTCGCCGGGCTCGGCGTCGCGTACGCCGGGGACAGCGCGTCCGGAGCCCTGGACAGCTGGGTCATGGACCCCACGGCGGACAGCATCGGCCCGCCGTGGCGGGCCGTCGCGCTGGCGACGGACTTCCTGGGGGAACCGGTGGGAGCGGCCGCCCTGATCGCGGCCGCCGTGGCGGGGTGTCTGCTGCTGCGGCGGCCCCGGGCGGCGGTGCACGCGGTGGTGGCGGTGGCCGTCGCCGTCGGCGTGGGGAAGGTGCTCAAGTACGCGGTGGGGCGCACCATCCACGGGCCCGACAACCTGTCGTACCCCAGCGGGCACACCACCTTCCTCACCGCGCTGGCCCTCGTGCTGGCGTTGCTCGTGGTGGGGCGGTTCGGGCTCGGCAGGGCTGTCGGGCTGGTGGTCGTGCTCAGTGCGTCGCTGGTCGCCGGTGCTGTCATGGGGTGGGCGGAGGTCGCGCTCAGCGCGCACTACGCGACCGACGCCGTCGGCGGCTGGTGCACCGCGCTCGTGGTGGTACCGGCGACGGCCCGTGCGGTCGACACGGTGGCCGACCGCGCGAACCGGACGGCCGACGCCGGCGAGATGACGGGCGGCTGACGGGCCGTCAGGCCCGGCTGCGGAACACCGGCTTCACCGGCCGCCCGCCCAGCCACGGCGTGGGATCACCCGCGTCGAGCGCCTTGCGGTAGACCGCGCACGCCTGGGCGACCACCTCCACGGTGCGGTCGATGTCCGCGTCGTCGAGCGCGCTGCTCACCACGAAGGACGGCGCGAGCACCCCGCCCGCCAGGAGGTGTCGCAGGAAGAGGGTGCGGTACTCCTGCGAGGCCCGGCCCTGCGCGTCCAGCGTGGCGAAGACGAGGTTGCTGGCCCGGCCGCGTACGACGACGTGGTCAGCGACGCCCATTCCGGCCGCCGCCTGCCGTACCCCGGCGGCCAACCGGTCGCCGATCGCGTGCAGTCGGGCGGTGATGCCCTCCTCGGTGTACGTCGTCTGCACGGCCATCGCGGCGGCCAGGGCGTGCGTCTCCGCGCCGTGCGTGGTGGACAGCAGGAACACCCGCTCGCCCGGGTGCCGCAGCCCGCCCCGCTCCATCAGCTCGCGCCGCCCGGCCAGCGCGGACACCGCGAACCCGTTGCCCAGCGCCTTGCCGAAGGTCGACAGGTCCGGCACGACGCCGAACAGGCCCTGCGCACCCGCCTCCGACCACCGCAGACCCGTGATCATCTCGTCGAAGACCAGCACACAGCCGTGCCGGTCGGCCAGCGCGCGCAGCCCCTCCAGATACCCGGGCGCGGGCTCGCCGGGCTCCAGGATCAGACAGGCGACCTCGCCCTCGTACCGGGTGAGCACCTCCTCGGTGGCGGCCAGGTCCCCGTACGGGAAGGACACGGTCAGCTCGGTGACCGCCCCGGGGATTCCGGCGGCCATCGGTGTCGTCCCGATGAACCAGTCGTCCACGGAGAAGAACGGATGGTCGCCGCAGACCGCCACCCGCGCGCGCCCGGTGACCGCGCGCGCCAGCCGCACCGCGGCCGTCGTCACGTCGGAGCCGTTCTTGGCGAACTTCACCATCTCCGCCGTCGGTACGGTTGCCAGGAAGCGTTCCGCCGCCTCGACCTCGATCATCGACGGGCGGGCGAAGTTGCTGCCCCGTTCGATCTCCCGGTGCACCGCCTCGTTCACGCGCGGGTGGGCGTGCCCCAGGCTGACCGAGCGCAGGCCGGACCCGTACTCGATGTACCGGTTGCCGTCGACGTCCCAGACGTGCGCGCCGCGTCCGTGGCTGATGACCGGGGCCAGGTGCTCGGGGTACTGGTCGTCACCCTTGGCGTAGGTGTGCGCGCCGCCGGGGATCAGGGCGTGCAGCCGCTCGTTCGCCGCCCGTGACCGGGGGAGCCCGGACTCTTGGTGTTCCACGGTGACGTCAGCTCTCTTCCTGTACGTGCTTCAGTACCTCGGCCAGGCTCGGCGCCTTTTGGTCCCGTACGGACAACAGTGCCGGGGGCAGCGGCCACGGAATGGCGAGGTCGGGGTCGTCGAAGGCGATCGTCACGTCCTCGGCGGGGTCGTGCGCGCGGTCGATGCGGTACGAGGTGTCGGCCGTCTCGGTGAGCGCCTGGAAGCCGTGGGCGCACCCCGCCGGGATGTAGAGGGTCCGCTGCGTCGCGTCGGACAGGTCGAAGAGGGCCGTGCGCAGGTACGTCGGCGAGGCGGGCCGCAGGTCCACGACGACGTCGAAGATCCTCCCGTACGAACACCGCACGAGCTTCGCCTCGCCCGCCCCTGACCGCAGATGCATCCCGCGCAGCACGCCCCGCGCCGAACGGGACACGCTGTCCTGGACAAAGGCGTACGGGTCCAGACCGACCGAGCGGACCGCCTCGACGTCGAACGTGCGGCAGAAGAAGCCGCGTTCGTCGGTGTGCGGCGTCGGCTCGAAGAGGTACGCGCCGGTGATCTCGGGGACTTCGGTGACCTTCACGGGGCCTCCCGCCGTGCGTCGTGGGCGGCCGCTGGGAACAGGGCCAGGGTCAAGCGCTCGAACTGGGCGCGCAGTTGGTCCGCGGCCTCCCGGTTGCGTTCGGTGAGAGTCTTGCGCAGTTCCACCGCATGTTTCTCCAATTCCCGGAACTGTACGAGGAGTTGGTCGACGTCGATCTCGCGGGCCGGGTGGCGGTAGGGGCCCAGGCCCATCCGGTCCATGAGCGCGTCGCTCTTCGCCGCGTAGCTGAGCGCGAGCGTCGGCGTTCCGGCCTTCAGCGCGCAGACCAGGTTGTGGTACCGGGTCGCCACCACGCTCTCGGCGTCCGCCGCCTCCCGCATCAGGTCCGCCAGCGAGGCCGCGTCGGAGGCGGTGACCAGCGGTGAGTCGACCGCCGCCAGGATCGCCGCGACCACCGGGGCGTCGCAGTCGTCGCCGGTGAGCAGCCGCACCCGCCTGCCGTCCTCGACCAGCGCCCGTACGAAACGGGTCGTCCCGTCGAGATAGCGCCGGTGGATCTCCTCGGCCCCGGCCCGGTCGTCGTTGCCGCCGTGGAAGTCCATCACCCCCACGCAGACCTGCCCCGGGGCGGCGGAGGCCGGCGGCGTCGGCAGGGCGAACGCCAGGTCCGGGTAGACCTCATCGCGCGAGGTGTCCACACCCATCGAGCGCAGGGCGGTGCGCGAGAGTTCGTCGCGGTACGAGCGGTACGCGGCCAACTGCCCCGACCAGCGCACCAGTGCCCGCGTCGCCCGGTCGCGGATCGGCGCGGCCCCCACCCCGACCAGCGCCACCGGCGTGCGCAGCGCCCGGCCGCTCGCGCAGAGCAGGAACAGTGCGTACGGGAACCCCCACGGCCGCAGCGGAAGCGTGGCCTCCAGCACGCCCATGCCCGGCACGATCACCACGTCGTGCCGCCGCACCCAGGCGGCGGTGCGGGCGGCGTCCACGACCTTGCCCAGCGCCTTGCCCGCGACCGCGCCCGCCCGGGACGCGGTCCGGTACTCGCCCCGGAACCAGTGCAGCCGCGTCGCCGGAATCCCGTACCGGGCGGTGACGGCCTCGGGGCCGCCGCACAGGGCGTCCACGACCGCGTCCGGGTGCTCGGCGCGCAGGTACTGGAGGACGGCCTCCAGGGACCCGTCGTTACCGAGGTTCCCGGAGCCGAGCAGCCCGAACACCCCCACGCGGACGGGAGCGCCTGCCCGGTCGTGAGCCCCCGCCGGGACAGGAGCCTTCCTCCGGTACGGGACTCCGGGCGCCCGGAGACGCCTCACGCCCGCCTCCCTTCGCGCCCCGCGACGATGTCGTCCACCTGCACGGCCAGCAGCGCCGGATCGACCGGCGCCCGGTCCTCCACCCGCTCCCCGGCACCCGGCCGGGTCCGGCTCGCCGCCCACTCGGCCAGCGCCAGGTAGCAGGCCCGTCGGTCCGCCGAGGACAGCGGCGCACGCCGGATCGCCGAGACGAAGCCCCCGACGTACTCGGCCAGCAGCCGCGGCGTCGGGTGCAGCACGCCCGCCCGGCGCGGGTCCAGGTTGACGCACCTCGACCGCTTGGACGGGTTCGCCCGCTCGGCCCGCGTGGGGTGGTCGCGGCGGAAGTACAGCAGCTCCGGCACCTGGTGGAAGGGACCGTGCAGACCGATCTCCGCGACGAACGTGCGGTCGGCGTGGTGGTAGCTGTCGTGCGGCTTCACCCGGCGCAGCACGTCGGCGCGCAGCACCCCGTAGAAGTCGTCGCCGCCGGGCTCGAAGAGCATGCTGCGGAAGCGGACCGGGGCGCGCGGCGAGTCGGTGGCGAGCGTGTACGCGTACGGGACCTTCACCTGGCCCGTCTCGTCGATGACGGCCTGGTCGGCGTGGGCCAGGATCACGTCCGGGCGTTCGTCCAGGGCCTCCACGCAGCGCTGGAGGAGGGTGCGGGCGTACAGGTCGTCGTGCGAGGCCCACTTGAAGAGCTCGCCGTGGCACTGGGTGAAGACGTAGTTGTGGTTCGGGGCGGCGCCGACATTCTTCGGCAGCCGGATGTACCGGATGCGGGAGTCCTTCTCGGCGTACCGGCGGCAGATGTCCGGGGTGCCGTCGGTGGAGGCGTTGTCGGAGACGACGAGTTCGAAGTCCTCGTAGGTCTGGCCGAGCAGGGCGTCCAGGGACTCCGCGAGGTACTCCTCGCCGTTGTAGACGGGAAGTCCGATGCTGAGCCGGGGGTGAGCTGTCATGGTGTCCTCACTTCACGATCACGAAACTTCACCAGCACAAAAAGACAGGGGGATTCACGGGCGGGGGACGGTGGCGCAGCGCCGAGCGCAGCTGGAGCCACCACACGACCGAGCTGACGGCCGTCGCGGCGGCGACCCCCCAGGCCGACCCGGGGGTGCCGCCCCAGGCGGCCCCGCCGAGCCCGCCCGCGACGTAACAGACGGAGGCGAAGAGCTGGCAGCGCAGGCTGCGCCGGGCGGCCGCCAGCGCCCGCAGTCCGGCCGCCGCGCCAGTGCCGAGCCCGGCCCCCGCCACCCCGAGGGTCGCCGGGACGATGAGCTGCGCGGCCGCCTCCCAGACCCCGCCCAGCACGAGTTCGCCCAGCCGGTCCGGCACCAGGAGCAGCGCCGCCCCCCACAGCAGGGCGGCGACGGCCTGCCCGCCGCCGAGCAGGAGGCAGAACCGGGCGAGCCGGTGCGGCGAATGCCGCAGCACCCGGGCCGCCTCGGCGACGGTGACCAGCGACAGCCCCATCAGCACCGCGAGGAACGGGCCGAGCAGCAGCTCCGCACCCCGCACCGCGCCGACCGCGCTCACCCCGACGATGGCGCCGAGCCCGTACGCCCGCACCTGGCTGGCACCGCTGAGGCTGACGTTCTCCACCAGGTAGCGCAGCCCGAGGTCGCGCTGCTCGCGCAGCCAGCCGTACGCCCGGGTGACGCGCGGCCGGATGCCGGACTGGACGCACCCGTACGCGGCGGCCAGGGCGGCGGACGCCCCCCACGCCAGCACGAAGGCGCCCACGCTGCCCATGCGGGCGGCGATCAGCAGCGCGGGGACGAGCGCCACGCCCCACACCAGGTCGTTGACGAACGCCTTGCGTCCGTCACCGGCCGCGAAGAACGCGAACCGCCAGGCGTCCTGGAGCAGCAGCCCCGGCAGGACCACGCCCAGGCACACGAACGCGGGCCCCACCGGGCCGCCGAGCACCAGCCCGACGGCCACGGACGCCGCACCGAGCACCGTGCCCACCCCGAGCGCCGCCCCCGAGGAACGGCCCGCCGCCGCACGCCAGTCCGCCGTCTCCGCACCGCTGAAGCGCACCACCAGGGGGTCGGTGGCCAGCCCGCGGGCGACGTTGAGCACCACGCCGTACGTCAGCCAGGCCAGGCTGAACACGCCGAACGCGGTCAGCCCCAGCGAGCGGGCGACGTACAGGCCGACCGCGAAGTTGGTCAGGCTGGAGGCGGCCTGGTCGGCGAGACCCCAGGACAGCCGCCCGGCCATGGCCCGCCGCCCGGCCGGCCGGGCTTCTCTCGTGGGCATCTCCCCCTCGGCGGCCACCCTGCTCATGCCTTGATCAGCCCGGCGGCGTGCAGGGCGTCGGCCGCGACCCCGACGGTGTCGAACGGCAGCCCGGCCCGCTCGGCGACGTCCAGCAGGCTGTGCGCGCCGTCGGACATGCTGAGCACCCACAGCATGGCCAGCTGCGCCTCCTTCGCGTCACTGCGCCCGCCGAGCGAGCCGTACAGGCCGCGCCGCCCCAACTGCGGTTCACCGTAAGGGCTTTGATTGACGTACCGCCGGTTCCTGTCGAGCACGGCGAACGCCTCGCGGCACACGGCGAGGGTGTCCGCCATCGCCTGTGGCGCGACGAAGTCCGGGTTGTCCCCCGAGGTGTGGTATTCGGGGTACCCGGCGTACGGCGTCCGGGTGAGCGAGCCCACCCCCAGGTCGAACCCGGGGGAGCAGTACTGCCGCTCGTCGTAGCCGTACGGAGTGAACTCGTTGATCCGGTGCGGTCGCCCGGAGGACTCCAGCACGTGCCGCAGCACCCGGTCGATCTCCGCGTCGCCGCGCCTGCTCTTCTTGTACGTCAGCGAGCCCCGGTCGCCCGCGCACGCCAGGACCAGGCCGTGCTTGACCCGCTCGACCCGGTTGCGGGCCAGCCAGGTGATCGCCCCGACGGTGCCGGGCGCGTAGATGAACCGGTAGGTGTAGTAAGGGGTTTGCCCGGCCAGCTCCCGGGCCAGGAACGTCGCCACCGCGATCCCGGCCAGGTTGTCGTTGGCCAGCGACGGATGGCAGACATGGCAGGACACGATCACCTCGTCGGTCACCTGCCCGGGCACCACGTGCTCGGCGTAGGTGAGGTGCCCGTCGGCGAGCGTGGAGTCGATCCGCACCTCGTAGTCGCCGTCCGGCAGCGCGTCCAGGGTGTTCTGCGAGAGGCAGAAACCCCACTGCGGTGCGTAGTAACTGGTGCGGTACGGCACCAGATCGGGCTGCTCCGGCAGCGTGTACAGGTGCGCCCGCAGCTCCGACAGCGGCATCGTCCGGTGCACCGGCACGCTGTAGCCGAGCACGTGCAGGCTGGACGCGGCGAAGTCCACGACCCGCCGCCCCGAGGCGTCGGCGACGTACGCGTCCCGGATGTTCCACTCCTGCGGCACCGTCCAGTCCAACACCTGGGTGCCCGTGGGCACTTCGTGCACCTGGAGCGGCAGGAGCTCACCGACGACGTCCAGGGTGGCGCGCACCCCGTCGCCGGTGATGCTCCGGCACAGCGGGTACAGCCGCCGCACCAGATCGTGCATGGCCTCGCCTTCGTCCCCCCGCGTCATCCGCGCCACCGCAGGGTGCCGTCGACCGTGCCCGCCTCGGAGGCCGCGCGCAGCACGGCCAGCCGGGTGAAGCGCTGCTCGAAGCTCTCCTGGGTCAGCGCGAACTTCCGGTAGGCGTCCGCGAGTTCGTTCGCACCCTGGCGCACCGTCCACACGCACTCGAAGCCGGGGAGCGCCGCCCGGAAGCGGGAGAAGTCCACCCGGTACGAGCGCGGATCGGCCCCGTTCTCGCCGGTGATGACCACCTTCGCGCCGGACACCGCGTCGGCGACCTGCTCGGCGATCTCGCTCACCCGGACGTTGTTGACCTCGCTGCCGATGTTGAACGCCCGGTCGTGCACCGCCTCGCGCGGCGCCTCCAGGGCCCTGATGAACGCCCGGGCGATGTCGGCGGCGTGCACCAGCGGCCGCCACGGGGTGCCGTCGGACAGCACCAGCACCTCGCCCGACAGCAGGGCGTGACCCACCAGGTTGTTCAGCACGATGTCGGCGCGCAGCCGGGGCGAGTACCCGAAGGCGGTGGCGTTGCGCATGTACACCGGGCTGAAGTCGGCGTCGGCCAGCGCGTGCAGGTCGTCCTCGACGCGCACCTTGGACTCCGCGTACGGGGTGACCGGGCGCAGCGGGGCGTCCTCGGCCACCAGGTCGTCGCCGCCGGAGGCCCCGTACACCGAGCAGGTCGACGCGTACAGGAAGCGGTGCACGCCCGCGTCGCGGGCCAGCTTCGCCAGCCGTACGGACGCGTGGTGATTGATGTCGTACGTCAGTTCCGGGGCCAGCGAGCCCAGCGGGTCGTTGGAGAGCGCCGCCAGGTGGATCACCGCGTCGACCCCGGCCACGTGCTCGGCGGTGACGTCCCGCAGGTCCACCCGGTGCCCCGCCGGGTCGGCGGGCGGCGGGCCCAGCACGCAGTCGGCGAAGAGCCCGGAGTCGAGGCCGACGACCTCGTGCCCGGCGGCGGCGAGCGCCGGGGCCATCACGGTGCCCAGGTAACCCTGGTGTCCGGTGAGCAGTACGCGCATGGTTCAGTCCCCCAGGTGGAGCGTGAGTTTGGTGACGGCGAACGCCTCGGCGTACCGGGCGTGGCATTCGATGCCGCGGATGCGGGCGAGACCGAGGAAGGCCTCGCGGTCGTACCAGGGGCGGTGCCGCTGCGAGGGATAGTGCTCCTGCAGCAGCCGCACCTTCTGCTCGGCGGCCTCCGGGGACAGCGGCTGGTAGGCCTGCATGCGGCCCAGGTCGCCGTCCCACTTGACGATCTCGTAGCCGAGGACCAAGTGGTCGCGGAACGCGGTGGGCATGAGCTGTGCGAGGCCCCGGTGGTCCTGATGGGCGTCGTCGGTACGCGGTGCGAGCACCAGGTCCGGGTCGGTGCGCCCGCGCAGCTCCTCCACGGCGGCCTTGGCCTCGTCCCACTGCGAGGGAAGCCGCCCGTCCGCCAGCTTGAGCACGGTCAGCCGCAGATCGGCGCCCGGGCAGAACGCGGTGAGCGCTGCCAGCTCCTCCTGCTCGCGCTCGGTGCCGCCGCCGGTGAGCACCAGGGCGTCGACGCGGACACCCGGCCGGGCCTGACACAGCGTCAGCAGGGTTGCGCCCGCACCGATGGCGATGTCGTCGCAGTGCGCACCCACCGCGACGACCCGCTGAAGAGGTCCTGCCCCGAGCCGGATCACGCGCCCACCCGCACGGCGTCGCGCTCCCACACGGCCCACGGGCGGTCGCCCCGGGCGTACGCGTCGTCGAGCGCGGCGCGCTCCTTCACCGTGTCGGTCGGCTTCCAGAACCCGCGGTGCTGGTGGGCGACGAGACGTCCCTGCTTGGCGAGTTGGCCGCAGCCGTCGGCGACCAGGTCGCCGCCCTCGGGTATGTGGTCGAAGACCTCCTGGCGCAGCACGAAGTACCCGCCGTTCTCCCACAGCGGCAGCTCGCTCACCGCCGTGATGCCACCCACCAGGCCGTCCTCGCCCAACTCCACGCAGTGGAACGACGATTGGGGCGGCACCACCATCATCGACGCGCCCGCGTCCCGCTGGGAGAACTTCTCGATCATCTCCGGCAGCGGGGCGTCCGTGAGGACGTCCGCGTAGTTGGCGAGGAACATCTCGTCGCCGTCCAGGTGGTGGCGCACCCGGCGCAGCCGCTCCCCGATCGGGGACTCGATGCCGGTCTGCGCGAACGTGATCGTCCAGTCCGCGATGTCGGTGGACAGCAGCTCCGTCTTCCCGCCGCGCAGCACGAAGTCGTTGGACGTCGTCTCCTCGTAGTGGAGGAAGAAGTCCTTGATGTGGTGCGCCCCGTAACCCAGGCACAGGATGAACTCCCGGTGCCCGAAGTGCGCGTAGTACCGCATCACGTGCCAGATCAGCGGGCGCGGGCCGACCATCGCCATCGGCTTGGGCACGTCGTCCGCGGCGCCGCTGCGCATCCGCATCCCGTAACCGCCGCAGAAAAGGACGACCTTCATTTCGTGACCTCGACAATGCTCAGTTCCGGTATGGGAAAGACCAGGCGACCGCCCCAGTCGCCCACGTACGACAGCTGCTCGATCAGCTCGTCGCGCAGGTTCCACGGCAGGACCAGGACGTAGTCCGGCCGGTCCTCGGCGATCCGCTCGGGCGCCAGGATCGGAATGCGGCTGCCCGGGGTGAACCTGCCGTGCTTGTACGGGTTGCGGTCGACGGTGTAGGCGAGGAGGTCGGGGCGCACTCCGCAGTGGTTGAGCAGCGTGTTGCCCTTGCCGGGCGCCCCGTACCCGACGACCGTCTTCCCCTGCTCGGCGGCGTCGATCAAGAACCGCAGCAGGTCCCGGCGCACCTTCGCGACCCGGGCGGAGAACTCCGCGTACCCGGACAGCTCCTGGAGCCCCGCCGCCTTCTCCCGGTCCAGTACGTCCGCCACGCGCCCCGACGGCTCCCCGGCGGCCTCCGTCGGCCGGGCCCACAGCCGGATCGACCCGCCGTGCGTGGGCAGCAGCTCCACGTCCACCAGGGAGAGCCCGCTACTGGCCAGTGCCCGGATCGCGGAGGCGACCGTGTAGTACTGGAAGTGCTCGTGATAGATGGTGTCGTACTGGTTCTCCTCGATCAGCGTCAGCAGGTGCTGCACCTCGATGGAGACCCAACCGTCGTCCGCGACCAGCGCGCGCAGCCCCTGGGTGAACCCGACCACGTCGGGGATGTGCGCGTACACGTTGTTCGCCACGACCAGGTCCGCCGGGCCGTGCTCGCCCCGGACGGCCGCACCCGTCTCCGGCGACAGGAAAGCCGTCAGCGTGGGCACCCCCGCCTCCCGCGCCGCCGCCCCCACGTTCACCGACGGCTCGACGCCCAGGCAGCGCATGCCCCGGTCCACCACGTGCTTCAGCAGATAGCCGTCGTTGCTGGCGACCTCCACCACGAACGCGTCCGGGCCGAGCCCCACCCGCTGCACGGCGTCGGCGACGAAGGTGCGGGCGTGCTCCACCCAGGAGGAGGAGAAGGAGGAGAAGTACGCGTACTCGCTGAACGTGTCCTCCGGCGTGATCAGCGGCGGGATCTGCGCCAGCCAGCAGTCGGTGCAGACCCGCAGGTGCAGCGGATACGCGGGCTCCGCCAGGTCCAGTTGCTCCGCCGCGAGAAAGCTCTCGCACGGGGGTGTCGCCCCCAGGTCGACGACGCTGGCGAGCGCCGCCGAACCGCACAGTCGGCATCGTGTCATCTGCTGCCCCCATCCCTGCCCGCGCGAAATCCCTGCCGCGAGCCCGATTTCCCCACCGGCGGTGCGCTGTTCGCACCACCGGGCGCCCGCCCCGCGATCGCGGAGCGGTACCCCTCCTCCAGCCGGTCCAGCCCGACGGACGGGCTGTACCGCTGCTCGTAACGGAGCCGGGCCGAGCGGCCCATGTCCGCGTTGGCCGCCGGATCGGCGGCGACCTTGCGCAGGCACGAGGCGAGCGAACCCGCGTCGCCCGGCCGGTGCAGCAGACCGCTCGCCCCGTCCTCGACGAGCTCGGTGAAGCCGCCGTGCGCCGCGGCCACGACCGGCACCCCGGCCGCCATCGCCTCCGCCGCCACCAGCCCGAACGTCTCCAGCGCCATCGACGGCGCCACCACCGCCACCGACCGGGCGATCGCCCGGCGGCACTGCGCCGGGTCGTACAGGCCGACGTACCGCACGTCGTCGCGGCCCGCCGCCCACGCCGCCACCTCCCGCTCCAGCGGCCCCGCACCGGCCAGCACCAGCGGCACGCCGACACCGCCGCCCGCGGCGAGCTCGTCCCACGCCGTCATCAGCAGCCGTACGCCCTTGGCCTCCGACAGCCTGCCCAGGAACAGCAGATGCTCCCCGGCAGCCTCCCGGTGCACACCCGGTTCGGGTACGAAGTTGGGCTTCAGCGCCAGCAGCCCGGCCGGCACCCCGGCGCGCACCAACAGATCACGCTGGGCCCGCGAGATGCAGAAGAACCGCTCCACCCCCGACCACCAGCGCCGCCGGTTCACCGCCATACCGACCGCGAGCGGCACCGTCGCCAGCCGCGAGTCGCGGTAGCAGCCGTGCCGGACGGCGGGCAGCGGCGACCCGGCGGTCACGCACTCGGTGCACGGACGGCCGTCGCGGCGCAGCGTGCCCGGCGGGCAGACCTGGTTGTAGTTGTGCAGCGTGGCCACGGCGGGCACCCCCGCGTCGGCGCACGCGGCCAGCACCGAAGGCGACAGCAGCGGGAACACGTTGTGGACGTGCACCACGTCCGGCCGCTCGGCGCGCAGCCGGGCGGCGAGCTCGGTGCGCACCGCCGGGTTCCACGGCACCAGCAGCGGCACGGCGACCTTGCCGAGCAGCGAGCGGGCGGCGATGTCGTCGCTGAACCGCTGGAACAGCCCGACCCGGTGACCGGCCGCGCGCAGCAGCTCCACCTCCTGGTCGACGACCCTGTTCTCGCCGCTCGGCTGCGCCGAGGAATAGCGGTTGTGCACTACCAGGACGTGCATGCTCACGTCAGCCTCCGGGCCCAGCGCGGGACGTGTCGTCGGGGAACAGCGGGCGTCGGCAGGTGGGTGCCCCCGGTCGGCGTCGCCAGCAGCGCCGCCGCCAGGGCCAGGTGCAGCAGGTACGCCGAGGCGTCGCCCAGACCGGCCTCGGTGTAGGAGGAGATCCCGACGTAACCGATCAGGAAGATCGCGCAGGCCCGTTGCAGCGACGGCGGCCGCAGCAGCGCGACACCGCCCAGGATCAGGAACATCGCCGCGACCACGGCCGTGCCGGTCAGCCCCTGCTCGTCGTAGACCGCCAGCCAGCTGTTGTCGATCGGCAGCCCGCCGAACGACTTGTCGCTCAGCCCCGTCCCGAACAGCCGCTCGGTGAGGGTGCGGGGGGCGTCGAGCAGCGCGTCCCACACCGTGGCACGGCCGGTGAGACTGGTGAGGTACTCCTGCGACTGCCCCCGCAGGAACCACGCCTGCAACGCGGAGGCGAACGCCACCGCCGCCACCGTTCCGCACAGCACCGCCCAGGTGAAGAACCGGCGGGCCGCCGCACTGGTCAGCAGCAGCGAACCGATCGCCAGCACCAGGGCGACCAGCATGCCGACCGTGGCCGTCCGGGTGTGGCTCAGCAGCAGCAGCGCCAGCGACGGCACGACCACCACCATCGCACCGCCCCAACTGGTCCGCCGCCCCAGCGCGAGCAGCACCGCCAGCCCGCTGATCACCGCCGCGTACTGGCCGATCTGCGGCGGCGTCAGCGGCCACAGCGCACCGACCAGCCGCCCCCCGTACAGCTCGGGCATCGCCGCGCCCGGCGAGATCGCCAGGCCCGCCACCACCGACATCAGCACCGCGAAGTACATCCGGATGTGGGTGCGCACGAAGGTGAGCCCGTCGCTCCACCACCGGCTCAGCAGCCACAACGTGCCCACGAACAACGACAGTCGGGCACACCGGAACAGCGCCCCGAACCCGGCCTCCAGACTCACGCTGGAGATCACGCTCGGCACCAGCAGCAGCGTCAGCAGGAACAGGAAGGAGCTGGTGCGGATGCGCAGCCGCAGATTGACCGCGAGCGCCAGCGTGAACGCGGCGACCAGCGCCCCCATGGTCACCATCTGGATCAGCGAGCGGGGGATCGGGAAGATGGTCTGCGCCCCCGCCGAACCCAGCACGTTCAGCCCCAGCAGCACCCAGGCCGCCCGCGCGGCCTTCGGCGACCCCGTCGGGCGGGGTGCGGCGGCCCGGCTCTCCACCATCAGGTCCGCAGCCATCTCACCCACCCGCCTGCTGCTCGAAGACGCTGCCGACGTCCTGCCGGTACGGGGCTTCCTGCCACTGCGCGGCGTCGATGCGCACGGCCGGGTCGTCGGCGACGAAGTTCCACGGCCCGAGGTAGTCGTTGTCGCGCCAGCGGTTGTCCTGTTTGTGGATCAGCGCGTCGGACACCTTCTTGGCCTTGTACGGCGACCAGGCGGGCCAGGTGCCGTAGTTGGACAGCACCGCACTGCGCGCACACTCCTCGGTGCAGCCGAGGGCCGCGCTGTCCACCACGAACCGGTTGTCGTGGACGAAGACCCGCTGCGTCTTCCACCGGCAGTCGTCGTAGAGCGGCTTCTTGGCGATCGCGGGCTGCGCACAGCTCTTGGTGTCCTTCACCAGCAGGGTGCAGTACCCGGTCGAGGTGTTCGCGGGGCTGTTGCAGAACCGGTTGGAGTTCTCCCAGAGGGTGATTCCGTTCCAGTTGTTCTCCAGCAGGTTCCGGTAGATCTCGATCCTGCTGGTACGGGCCTTGATGCGCGGCTCGCCGCCCGCCTCCGAGACGTAGATCGTCGCGTACGGGAAGGTGTCGCCCCGGTCGGCCAGCCTGCGGCCCTCGACGACGTTGTTCCGCCGGAAGGTGTTGTTGCGGATGATCGTGTTGTAGCTGGTCTCGTACATCAGGCCCGCGCCGTCGTTGGCCTCGATGACGTTGTTCTCGAAGAGGAAGTCGTTGTTGTTGTTGTCCGCCCACAGGCCCGCGCCCCGGTTGTCGTGCACCCAATTGCCGCGCACGTCGGCCCCGTTGACCGCCCAGAACTTGATTCCGGCGGTGCAGCCGCAGCCCGGGCGCTTGCGCTCCCAGTCGTCGGTGTTGTTGCCGGTGACCTCGTTGCCCTCGACGACCAGACCCCGGATGGAGTCGCCGTCCTTGTAGGAGTTCACCCCGTACTGCCCGTTGTCGCGCAGGCAGTTGGCGCGGATCTGCTGCCGGGCGCCGACCATCATCCCGCCGCCCGCGTTCTTCTGGATGGTGTTGTGCTCGATCACCCAGCCGTCGGCGGAACTGTTGTTGACCACGCCCTCGTCCTGCGGCGGGATGAACCCCTGCACGGTGAGGTTGCGGATCGTGACGTCGGGGGCGGGCCCGCCGAACGCGTACTGGTTCACCCTGCGCCCGTCCAGCACCGCACCCGGCGCGCCCAGATAGGTGTTCCCCTTCTTGGGCAGCACCTGCGCGTACTGCTTGGGCACCAGCCGGTGCGTGCCGGGGCGCAGCCAGAACGTGGTGTGCGCGGGGCTGCTCTCCGTCTTGGCGGCCAGGTCGCCCACCACCGCAGGATCGACCGTCACCGCCCCCGGCGGCGCCTGCGCGGGCCCCGGCTCGGGCTTGGCGCAGACCCGGGCCACGACGGTGGCGGGCGCACCGGTCGCGGTGGGCGAGGCGCTCGGCCTCGGCCCGTCGTCCGGTGTACCCGTACAGCCCGCCACCGCGAGCACCAGCAGTGCCCCCGGCAACACCCGGAGCCGCCCCGTCCTTCGCACGTGTCCCCCTACTCGCCGAACCCGAGCACGGTGACGAAACCCGGCCCGTCGTCCGTGAACCCGGTACCGACCAGCGTGGTGGCGGGCTCCTTGCGCCCGAAGCCCGGGGAGTACCAGCCGAGCGGCGGAGCGCTCTCGCCCCGGTGCGCCCGCCACTCCAGGGACTGGGGCAGGTCGAGCACCGCCGAGCGGTCCTCGCCGTCCCGCGTCCAGCGCAGCCGGGCCTGCCCGCCCGTCAGGTCCGCGGTGACCTCCGGGCCGAGGTGGAACGCCAGCCGCACCGCCCGGCGCGGCCCGCCCACCTCGTCCACGATCCGCACCTCCCGTGCCGCGTCGTCCAGTTCGACACTCCTGCGGTGCACCGGCTCCCCGTACCCGTCGTGCTCGGCACTCCAGCGCGACGCCCCCGCCTCCCGCACCCGGGTGCGCGCGTGCCGAATCCACAGGAACGGCCCGCCCGACACCGACTGGTCGACGCCGTCCAGCTCCAGGGTGTTGTGGCCGAGCGTCGAGCGGAAGTACGACCGCCACTGCGGCTGCCCGTGGTAGCAGTACGTTCCCGGGTCGGCCAGCACGTCGACCCCGTCCTGCCGCACCTCCACGGACAGCGCGTCCGCGTGTGCGTGCGCGGCGATGGACAGGAACCCGTGCGGCCCCCCGTCGCACCGCACCCAGACCCCGCCCGGCCCGCGCAGCAGGGTCATTCCGGCGTCGGCGAAGTGATCGGGGCGCGTGGCCGGCCGGGTCACGCCGTCCTTCCCATGCGGTCGCACCAGCGCGGCCAGCAGCGGGGTGCGCACGTCCGCGACCGCGACCGGCGGCCACCAGTCCAGACGGCCGAACACGGCGTCCCCGGTGCTCAGCAGCGAGCCCCACCGGTCGGTGCCCGGACCGTCCACGACCAGGCCGTGCCCGTCGTCCGCGTCGCCCTGGCGCGGCGGCCGCAGCCGGTCGTCCACGATCGCGGCCAGGGCGTCGGTCATCCGCAGCAGCACGAGGCGCACCGTCGCCGGAACCGGCACGTCGGCGGCGTCCGCCTCCGCGAGCGCGGCCAGCCCGAGTTCCAGCACCAGGCCGTGGTACTCGGTGGCCAGCTCCCGGTTGAGCCCCGACAGGAAGGTGTTGGCGCGCAACTGCCGGTCCAGCGTGTGCAGCGACTCCTGCCGCCACTGCCCGGAGGCGGGGAACCAGTCGAACGCGCAGGCCGCCGCGAACTGCCCGGCCGCCTCGGCGATCACATGGTTGTTCGCGGAGGAACCCCGGCTGGGGAAGGCGGCCAGCCAGCGCTGGTGGTGCCAGATCTGGTTGCGCGCCACCGGATTGCCCTCGAACAGGGCGGCCGCGCCCGGCCAGCCGTCGAGCAGCCGCCGCACCCACACCCAGGAGACGAGCCGGACGCCCAGCTCGATGCCGCTGATCCAGTGCACCCCGCGCAGCGGCGCGTTCGCCGCCCACCACGACCGCAGGTGCGCCGCCACCCGCTCGGCGTACCGGTCGTCGCCGGTCACCGCGTAGGCGGCGGCCAGCACGGTCAGGTACTGGTGCCGGGACAGCTCCCAGATCTGCTTGATGTCCCCCGACAGCTCCTCGTCCCGGTAGGGCAGCCCGAAGGCGTACCCCCACGGGGCGTGCCGCCCGGTCCTGGGGTCGTACCACCAGTCCGGTTCGACCAGGTCGTCGCGCTCCACCCCGAAGTACGTGACGTGCCCGGCCATCAGCCGGTCCGCCTCCGCCACCAGCCGCGCCACGGCCTGCGGCGGCACCGCCTTGAGCGCGCCCGGGGGCAGCACGGAGGTGAAGCGGGCACCGGACACGGGCGGGCAGTGCGGCGGCCCCGACCGCCACCGCCGTCTGCGCACCGCGTCCAGGGTGCGCCCGCCGACCTCCTGCGGCCCCATCCGGGACAGCCGCCGCAGGTACCAGGCGGGGCTCAGGGGGCTCATCGGGTCCTCGCCAGCGTCACCGGCGCACCACTGGCCAGCGAGGTCCGTACCGCGAGGGTGGCCGCCGTGGTGGCGGCCAGCGACTCCAGCGGCACCGGCATCGGCCCGCCGGACCGCACCGCCCGTACGAACGCGGCCAGTTCGGCGTTCTGCCCCTTGTCGCGGGCCTTGGGCAGCCGGGAGCTGACCCACCGCTTCTGCCCGTACACCGACGCCCGTACGAAGTCGTCCAGCCGCAGCACCTTGCCGTCCGCGACCAGGTCCAGGGTCTCCTTGGGGAAGCTGGACGCGCCGGTGGTGACATAGCTGAGGGTGGCCGTGGAGGCGTCCGGGTAGCGCAGCACGACCTGGAGGTCCTCGCCGCCGGGCGAGGCGACGGCGTACACCGAGACGGGGTCGGCATCGAGCAGCCAGCTCGCCGTGTCGATGAAGTGCCCGCCCTCACCGGCGAACCGGGAGCCCTCGGTGTCCTGCCGCAGATACCAACTGCCCTGCTGGAGCGAGCCCGCGTTGACCAGGTAGCGCAGGCTCGCCGGGCCCGTGCGCTGACCGAACCGCTGCTTGGCCTCCTGGAGCAGGGGTGCGAACCGGCGGTTGAAGCCCACCTGGAGCCGGTCGTTGCCGGACTCCTCCACCGTCGCCAGGACGTCCGCGAGTTCGCCCTCGGTGAGCGCGAGGGGCTTCTCCACGAACACCGCCTTGCCCGCCAGGAGCGCCCTGCGGGTCAGGTCGGCGTGCGAACTGTGCCGGGTGACCACGAACACCGCGTCGATCGCGTCGTCGCCGAGCACCGCGTCCAGGTCGGTGGTGGCGGAGGCGAAGCCGAACTTCCGCTCGGCGTTGGCGGCGGACAGCGCCGTCGTGGTGACCACCGTCGACAGCTCGACGCCGTCGCGGCCCGTCAGGTGCGGCAGCAGCATCGACGTCGCGTAGTTCCCCGCGCCGACGAACGCCAGCCGCACGGAGGCCTTTGGGGGCCGGGACCCGGCGGGGGAGGCGCGCCGCACGTCCGGCACCTCCACCGAAGGCACCTCCACCGAAGGCGCCTCCACCACCCCGGTGCCCTGCGGATACCGGAACAGCACCGCCACGGCCTTCAACGCGCCGTCCGTCAGGCTCCGATACGTCTCCACCGCGTCCGCGAAGTCCGCGACGTGCGAGACCAGCGGCTCCACGTCCACCCGGCCGCGCGCCGTCAGGTCCAGGAAACACGCCAGGTTGCGGCGCTCCGTCCAGCGCACATAGCCGATCGGGTAGTCGCGGCCCTCCAGCTCGTACGACGGGTCGTAGCGCCCGGGACCGTACGACCGCGAGAAGCGGACGTCGAGCTCCTTCTCGTAGTACGCGTTCCACGGCAGGTCCAGGCGGCACTTGCCGATGTCGACCACCCGGCCCCGGTCCCGGCTCAGGCGCGCCGCCAGCTCCACCGGCTGGTTGGAGCCGCCTCCCGCCGCCAGGTACACCTGGTCCACACCGTGCCCGCCGGTGAGTTCGGCCACCGCGCTCTCCACGGCCGCGGACGTTGGATCGCCGCAGGCCACCGCGCCCAGGCGTTCGGCGAGTTCGCAGCGCCCCCGGTCGGGGTCGACGCCCACGACCCGTACCCCCGCAGCGGTCAGCAACTGCGCCACCAACTGCCCGATCAGCCCCAGCCCGATGACGAGGGCCACCTCGCCGAGCTGCGGCTCGCCCTGGCGCACCCCCTGCAACGCGATCGACCCGACCGTGCCGAACGCCGCGTGCTGCGGGGCGAGACCGTCCGGCACCGGGGTGTAGAGGTTCTTGGGCACCCAGTTCAGCTCGGCGTGCAGCGCGTGCTCGTTGCCCGCGCACGCCACCAGGTCCCCGGCCTTCACGTCGTCGACCCCGGCGCCGACCTGCTCGACCACCCCGCACAGCGAATAGCCCAGCGGTGTGTACGAGTCCAGCTTGCCCATCACCTTGCGGTACGTGGCGGGCACCCCGTTGGTGGCCACGCTCTGCATGACCTTGGCCACCTGGTCCGGGCGGGAGCGGGCCTTGCCGACCATCGACATGCCCGCCTCGGACACTTTCATGAGCTCCGTACCGGTGGATATCAGCGAGTAGACGGTGCGCACCAGCACCCCGCCCGGCTTGCATCCCGGCTCCGGCACGTCGAGCACCGCCAGCTCGCCGCTCTTGTAGTTCTGTACGACCTGCTTCACCACGAACTCCTCAGATTTCCTCGGCCGTTGTCCGAGCGCCCCGGCCCGAGGTCGCGTCCCGATACCAGTACTCCAGGGTCAGTACGTGCCACAGGTGCTTGGAGAAGTCCCGCTGCCCCGCGGCGTCCTCGGCGACCATCCGCGCCAGCGCGTCGCGCCGCAGGAAACCGGACCGCACCAGCACCCCGTCGTTGACCACCTCGCGCACCAACGGCGCCAGGTCCCGGCTCATCCAGGCCCGCAGCGGGGCACTGAACAGACCCTTGGGCCGGTACACGATCTCCTGGGGCAGGATCGAGGCGGCCGCCTCCTTGAGGACCGCCTTGCCCTGCCGGCCGGCGATCTTCCGGCTGCCGGGGAAGGCGAACGCGGCCTTCACCACCTCGACGTCCACGTACGGCACCCGCACCTCTGTCGATGCGGCCATGCTGGAGCGGTCCGTGTACGCGAGGTTGAGGCCCGGCAGGAACATCCGGGCGTCGCCCAGGCACATCCGGTTCACGAAGTCGTCGAGGTCGTTGTCCTCGTACACGTCCCGGTGCTCGCCCAGCACGTCGTCGACCGTCCCCGCCAGATCCGGGTTGATCAGCGCGAGCAGCTCCTGCTGGTCGTACATCGTGTAACTGCGCCGGAACGCGGTCTCCTCCGGCAGGTCGGCGAACGACAGGAACCGCTTCGCGAACCGTACCGACCGGTACCCGCGCCGGGCCGTGGCCACCGGCAGCCGGTCCACCACGCTGCCGACTCCCCGCCGCAGCGGGCGCGGAACGCGCTGGTAGCGCACGGCGATCAGGTTGGCCAGGTGCTTGCGGTACCCGGCGAACAGCTCGTCCGCGCCCATCCCCGACAGCATCACCTTCACCCCGGCCTCCCGGGCCGCCCGGCAGATCAGGTACGTGTTGATCGCCGCCGGGTCGCCGATCGGCTCGTCCAGGCTGTACGTCATCTGCGGCAGCAGGTCCAGGACGTTCGGGGCGATCTCGATCTCGTGCAGGTCCACGCCGAACTGCCGCGCCACCTGCCGGGCGTAGCGCAGGTCGTCGGGCATCGCCTCGAACTTGGCGTCCTCGGCCCGGAAGCCGATCGTGTACGCCGATATCCCGGGCCGGTCCCGGGCGGCCAGCGCGGTCAGATAACTGGAGTCCAGGCCGCCGGACAGGAACGTCGCCACGGGTACGTCGGAGAGGAGATGGCGCCGGGTCGACTCGGCCACCACGGCGGCCAGGTCCGGCAGGTCACCGGCGCGCGCCCGGGCCTGGCCCTCGGCGGCGACGTCCTTCAGATTCCAGTACCGGCCGCGCCGCACCTGCCCGTCGGCCCGCACCCGCAGCCAGCTCCCCGGCGGCAGCTTCTCCGCACCGCGCAGCGCGCACCGGGAGTCCGGCACCCAGTAGTAGAGGAGCGAGGCCACCAGCGCCGCATGGTCCACCTCCATGGACCCGCCCGTCGCGGCGGCCAGCGCCTTCAGCTCGGAGGCGAACACCAGGCCCTCGCCGCGCCGCATCAGGAACAGCGGCTTGATGCCCAACTGGTCGCGGACCAGCACCAGTTCACCCGTACGCTCGTCGAAGATGCCGAACGCGAACATGCCCCGCAGCCTCGGCAGGCAGTCCGTGCCCCAGCGCCGCCACGCCTCAAGCAGCACCTCGGAGTCCGACGTGCCCCGAAAGCGCACCCCGGCGGCCTCCAGCTCGGCGCGCAGCTCCGGCGCGTTGTACAGCTCCCCGTTGTAGGTGAGGGCCAGACCGTCGGAGACCATCGGCTGGGCGCCGGTCTCCGACAGGTCGATGATGGCGAGCCTGCGGTGCCCCAGGTGCACCGTCCCGTCACCCGCCGGATGGTCGTAGCGGCCCGCCCCGTCCGGGCCGCGATGGGCCAGGACGTCGGTCAGCCGGTCGGTGACCGCCTTCCCGTCCGGCCACCGGTACGCCCCTGCGATGCCACACATGATCTACCGCACCTCCGTCTCGTCGTCCGGAACCCGTGCCGCCCACAGCGGCAGCCGCTCCGTACGCGGTTGCCGCGACCCGTTCTGGTGGGCCTGCGGTTCGTTCCGGTCGGCCAGGCCGCGCAGCGCGGTGTGCACCACGTCCCACAGCGTCCCGTCCGTACGGTCGCGCGGATCGGCGTCGACGAGGACCACGCCGATCACCGGAATGTGCTGGTCGGCGAGTTGCCGCGCCACCGTGTGCAGCCAGGCGGTGCTGCCGTGCCCGGCCCGCACCACGAGCACGGTGCGGGTGCCGAGGTACTGGAGGTCGGTCCACGCGGTGCCCGGCGCCACCGAGCCCACCCCGATCAGCCGCTCCTCCGCGGGCACCGACCCGGCCCGCTCGCCGCCGACCACGTCCGGGTCGCCGGGCCGGGGGCGGCGCTTGACCAGCCGCTCGCCCGGCAGGCCGTCCACGACCACCACCGGGCCGTCCTGCGCCAGCGCCCGGGCAAGGTCCAGGGCGACCGTGCCCGCCGTGCGGGCGCAGCCCAGCTCCAGCAGCGACAGCGGCTCCGCCGAACCCCGCACCGTACGGGCGAGGGACGTGGTGAGCCTCGCCCGGGCGGCCCGGGTCCTGCGACGACGCCACACCCGGCCCGGCCGCCCCGGCAGCTCCGCGACCACGGAGGCGCCCAGGTGCTCCGCGATGTCCCGGCGCAGCACGGGCCGGTCGCCCACCACCGAACCGACGGCGGCCAGCGCGACGCCCAGGACCAGGCCCAGGGCGAACCCGATGCCGCCCTTGGTGACCAGCCCCTTGAGCAGGGAGTGCCGCAGCGCGCGCGGGGCGTCCACGATCTGCGTGCCGGAGACCAGCCGGGGTGTCCCGGTGCCCGCCTCGGCGGCCCGCTGGTCGAAGTCGGCGATCCGCGAGTTGAGTTCCGCCCGGCGGGCGTACAGCGTCTCGGTGCCGGCCGCGCCCTTCGGGTCGGTCGTCGGGGGCTGCTTGCCGATCGACTCGTTGACCTGGGCCAGCTCGACGCGCATCCGGTCGCGCTGGTCCAGCAGGGCCTTGGCCTCCGCCTTCGCGGTCTCCCGCATCCGGCGCACGTGGTCGGCGACGAACGCGTTCGCCAGCGCCCCGGCGCGGGCCACCGCCTGGGCGTCGCTGTCGGCCTTCACCTCGATCTGGAGCAGGTTGTTGGTCAGTCCGAGCCCCGTGTAGTCCTTCAGGAAGTCCTCCGCCTTCTCGGGGGAGTCCAGGGAGCGCAGGGCCGCGTCGGCGATCCGGGTGGTGCCCAGGAGCGCCACGTCGGTACGGATCAGGGTCCCGGTGTCGTTGGGCTGGTCCTCCCGGTGCGCCACCAGGACCTTGGTCACCGCGGTCGGCGGGGGCGGCAGCAGGACCGCCAGCGCCGCACCGGCCACCAGGCCGAGCAGCGCCAGCGCGGACCACAGGCGGCGGCGTCTGCGCACCGCGGCCACCAGGGCGTGCAGGTCGATGAGTGCGGCGGTGGCGTCCGGCTCCGCAGCCGGGTGCGCCGTCGTGTGCGGCGTGGGGTGCGTGGTCACTTCGCGGCTCCCGTCGTGCTGCCGCTCACCTTGGCGGGCTGCGGCGTGCTGCCGCTGTCGTCGCCGCCCACCGGGAGCGGGGCGGGGCCGCCGCCGTCCGGGGGAGCGGCGGCGGAGGTCCGTGCCGGGCGGCTGCGGACCGTACCGGCGACGACGACGCCGACCAGGTCGTGGCCGCTGTCCGCGCAGGCCTCGGCGATCTGGGCGAGGTCCTCGGCGGTCCAGTTGCCCGCGCTCAGGACGACCAGCGCGCCGGACTCGGCGTCGCGGTCGGGCACCGTCGGGCGGCCCACCGCGATCTCCACCACCCGCAGCACGGGCGCCGGGTCGCCCGCCGCCTCCGCGACGAGCTGCCCGGCGGCCCGGCCCGCGACCGGGTCGTCGCCCGGGACGACCACCAACAGCCGTCCGGGCGAGGGGAGTTGATCGCGCAGACGGGCGCACACCCGCCGGTAGCGGATGCTCCGGTCGGCGTCGTCGCCGGAGCGCTGCGGCGGCGGTACGTCCCACCGGGTGTCCACCCCGAGCAGCCTGCGCAGCCACCCCAGCGGACCCCGCCCCTGCGACCGCCGCGCCCCCGGCTCCTCCGGTACGTCGACGGTGCCCAGCAGCGCCGAACCCAGCGCGGCGGCGATCTCGGACCCGGTGCGCAGCCGCCGGTTCGCCCGGGCGGCGGCCAGGTGCCCGACCACGGCGAGCAGGAAGAACAGCACCGCGCCCGCCGCGATGAAGTGGAGCCGGGTCGGCGGCGTCTGGCCGGCGGGGCGGGCCGCCGGACCCATGACGACCAGGTTCGCCTTGTTGTTCGCCGGATCGGCCTGGTCCAGCTTCTCCATCGCCTTCTCCAGCGTGGTGCGCAGCCGCTCCAGGGAGGTGCGCGCCTGCACGCTCTCCACCGAACGCCCCGGATCGGCCGCGTTCGCCAGCTCGGAGATGCGCCGGTTGGTCTGCACCACCTGGCGGCGCAGCTCCTCGGCCTCCGTGTCGGAGTCGGTGCTGCCGCCCGAGATGCGGGCCGCGAACGTCACGAACTGCCGGGCCAGGACGTCGGAGAGCCGCTGCGCGCGCTCCGGGGAGTCGGCCGTGCCCGAGATCTTGATGATGTTCCCGTCGGCGGCGGACGCGGCCACCCGCTTGCGCAGCTCCTGGCCGTCCACGCCGCTCCAGGCGAGCGCGGTGGCGGTCCGGTCGACCACCACCGAACTTGTCGCGATGTCCACCTGCGTCAGCAGCTCGCGCTGCTCCCACTGCCCCGGCAGCAGCACCGAGGCCGTCGCCGTGTACCGGGGCGGGAACACCACCGAGACGCCGTACCCGGCGAGCGCGCCCACCAGAGTGAGGACAGCCAGAAGCCGCCAGCGACGGCGGAGCATCCGTCCGACGGTGGCGAGGCGAATCGTGTCGTCGCTCAAGGGCGCAGCCTCCTTCGCACCCAGCTCCTCGCCCCTGATTGCGACCGCGACCGCGCCGTGCGGCCCCGGCACGCGGCGTCGTACGCGGCCAGCAACTGCGTCTGCGAATGCCGCCAGGACAGCTCTCCGCCGATCCGCTCCTGACCGGTCTTGCCCATCCGGGCCCGCCGGTCCGGGTCGTCCAGCAGCCGCCCGATCAGCTCCGCGAACGCGCGCTCGTCGTTGGCGGGCGCATACACGGCGGCGTCACCGGCCGAGACCCGCGCCTCCTTGAGGTCGAAGGAGACGATCGCCCGCCCCATCGCCATGTACTCCAGGACCTTGTTCATGGTCGACACGTCGTTGAGCGGGTTGCGCGGATCGGGGGACAGGCACACGTCCGCGCTGGACAGGTACCGCACCAGGTCGGCGTCCGGGACCCGCCCGGTGAACTCCACCTGCCCGTCCAGCCCGAGCTCCCGGGACAGCTCCACCATCGCGTCGAAGGCGTCCCCGGAACCGACGAACACCGCGTGCCAGTCGGTGCGCCCGAACTCGTCGCGCAGCTTCGCCAGCGCCCGCAGCGCGTAGTCGACGCCGTCCTGGGGGCCCATGACGCCCAGGTAGCACAGCAGATGGGGCTTGCCCCGCTTCAACTCCCGCTCCGGCGGCACCGGTTGGAAGCGATCGGTCTGCGGTGCGCTGCGCACCACGAACACGTCCTCGGGCCGCTTCCCGCCCCGGCGCACCGCGACGTCCCGGTAACTCTCGTTGGTGGCGAGCACGATGTCCGCAGCCCGGTACGTCATCCGCTCCAGCGCGCCCACCGCCCGGTACAGCAGGTCCTCGCCGCGGCCGAACCGGGACAGGTACAGCTCCGGCACCAGGTCGTGCTGGTCGAAGACGAACCGCGCCCCGAGCCGCTGCAACCGCCGGGCCACCAGGAACAGCAGGTCCGGCGGGTTGCACGCGTGCACCACGTGCACCGGTCCGACCCTGCGGGCCAGCCGGGCCGTGTGCCACAGCGCCGACCCGTACTCCCGCAGATATCCGGCGGGGCCGCCGGTGGCCGCCCGTAACGGATAACGGTGGATGTGCACCCCGTCGACCACCGCCTCGGGCTCGGTGTCCCGCTTCTCGCCCCGCGGGCAGACGACGTGCACCTCCCAGCCCGCGTCGCGCAACGTCGTGCACTCCTGCCACACCCGCCGGTCGAAGGGCACCGACAGGTTCTCCACCAGGATCAGCGCACGTCGCATCGTCCCACCCCCGTTGTCGTCACTACCGAACACGGCACTACCAAGCAAGACCCAGATACCCCGGTTCGGTGCGGCGCGCCTCGGCGTCGGGAAGGCGCACGAGGTCGACGATCACCGGCCCCTCGCCGTGCGGCAGCGCCGCCAGCACGGCCGGGTCCCGGGTGCCGACCAGGTACACGTCGGCGTAGTCGAGGACCTCCTGAACGGAGTCCGCGAGGAGTTGCGCCAGGTGCGGCAGCCGGTTCTCGATGTACTCGCGGTTCGCGCCCAGCAGCCGCGACAGGCTCACGTTCGCGTCGTAGATCTTCAGGTCGTAGCCCTTGCCGAAGAGCCGCTCGGCCAGCTCCACCAGCGGGCTCTCGCGCAGGTCGTCGGTGCCGGGCTTGAACGACAGCCCGAACAGGCCCACCCGGCGCTTCCCGGTGCGCTCCACCAGGTCCACCGCGCGCTGCAGGTGGTCGGAGTTGGAGGGCAGCACGTGGGAGAGGATCGGCACCGACACGTCCGCGCGCTGCGCCGCGTACACCAGGCTGCGCAGGTCCTTGGGCAGGCAGGAGCCGCCGAAGGCGAAACCGGGGCGCAGATAGGCGGGGCTGATGTTCAGCTTGCGGTCGGCCAGGAAGACGTCCATCACCTGGTGCGAGTCCACGCCGAGCGCCTGGCAGACCGCGCCCAGCTCGTTCGCGAAACCGATCTTCAGGCCGTGGAAGGCGTTGTCCGCGTACTTGATCGCCTCGGCCGTGGGCACCGGCACCCGGAACACCTCGCCGGGCAGGCTCTCGTACAGCGCCGCCACCGTGTCCCCGCTGACCTCGTCGAGCTGGCCGACGACCGTCTTGGGCGGGTCGAAGAAGTCCCGCACGCTGGTGCCCTCACGCAGGAACTCCGGGTTGACCGCCACCCCGAAGTCCACGCCCGCGGTGCCGCCGACGGCCTTCTCCAGGATCGGCACCAGCAGGTTCAGGCAGGTGCCGGGGAGCATGGTGGAGCGGAAGACGACGGTGTGCCGGGGGGCGTCGGGGCCCCGCTCGGCCAGTACGGCCCCGATCTGCTCGGCGACCCGCTCCAGGTAGGTGGTGCACAGGCTGCCGTTGGGCTCCGACGGCGTGCCCACGCAGATGAGCGACACCTCGCTGCCGAGCACCGCCTCGCGGACGTCGTCGGTGGCCCGTAACGCACCCGTCCGTACAACGTCGGCTATCAGCTCGCCGATCCGCTCCTCGACCACCGGGGCCTTCCCGGCGTTGACCAGGTCCACCTTGACCCGGTTGACGTCCACCCCGATGACCTCGTGCCCCATGCCGGCCAAGCACGCCGCCGACACGCAGCCCACGTAGCCGAGCCCGAAAACGCTGATCCTCATGCCCCGTTCCTCCCCCCAGGCAGACCACGGCGGCCTGCGTCACGTCCTTGGCGGACCATTCAGTACGCCCCCTGCCCGTGCAGCACGGCACGCAGCGTCTTCCACAAGATCACCGCGTCCAGGGCGAGCGACCAGTCCTCCACGTACCGCAGGTCCAGGCGCACCGCCTCCTCCCACGGCAGGTCGCTGCGCCCGCTGATCTGCCACAGACCGGTCAGTCCGGGCTTGACCAGCAGCCGCCGCCGGATGTCCGGCCCGTACGCGGCCGACTCCTCCGGCAGCGGGGGGCGCGGACCGACCAGCGACATCGACCCGGTCAACACGTTGAACAGCTGCGGCAGTTCGTCGATGGAGTACCGGCGCAGCACCGCCCCCACCCGGGTCACCCGGGGGTCCCGGCGCACCTTGAAGAGCAGCCCGGCGCCCTCGTCCAGGGCGGCCAGCTCGGCGCGCGCCCCGTGCGCACCGGTGACCATGGTGCGGAACTTGACGATGGTGAACTCGCGGCCGTCCTTGCCGACCCGGCGCTGGCGGTAGACCACCCCGCCCCGGCTGTCCACGAGGACGAGCAGCGAGACGAACACCATCAGCGGTGCGAAGAACAACAACAGGAACGCCGCTCCCAGCCGGTCGACGACCGCCTTGACCACCCGGTGGCCGCCGGTGAAGACCGGCATGCTGACCCGCAGCAGCGGAATGCCCAGCACCGCGTCGATGTGCAGCCTGGGTCCCGCGACCTCCATCAGCACCGGCGCCACGACCATCTCCGCGTCGCTGCCCTCCAGGTTCCAGGCCAGCCGCTGCAGTCGCTCCGGCGACCAGTGCGGGTCCGGGGTGACCGCGACGACCCGGTAGCCGTCCCGGCGCACATGCTCGGCGACGTCCGCCAGCCGGCCCACCACCGGCACCCCGTCCACGTCCAGCTGCTCGTCGTTCAGCCCCAGACCGTCCGTGGTGCACAGCCCGTCCACCCGCCAGCCGAGGTGCGGGAACTTGCGGGTCCGGGTGATCAGATCGCGTACGGTGTCCGGGCTTCCGGCGGCGAGGACCGGCCGCAGACAGCGGCCCTCCTTGCGCTGCTTGTGCAGCCACAGACGCAGCAGATAACGCGCGATCATGGTGACGACCACGATCATCGGCATCGCGACGAAGATCCAGAGTTTGATGTTGCGCGAGGTCAGGGCGATGCCGCCCAGTGCCAGCACGACGGTCGCCATGAACAGCGAGCGGCTGAGCCGGCGGAATTCCTCAGCGCCCTGACCCAGTACGGCCGGAGCCCAGGACCGGCTGGCCGCGAGCGAGCCCAGGACGAGGAGTTCGGTGCCGACGGCGAGAATGTTCCACTTCTCGTGCCAGTTGGCGGCATCCCGCACTCCGAAGAAGTTGCCGATCGCGAAGACCACGACGGCGGTGGCCACGGTGTCGCTGACGATCACGGTACGTCGGTACCGCTGCTCCCAGTCGACGGAAGGCCTGCTGATTGCCCCGTTTCTCGGGCGCGTGTGCGCCGATGGAAACGGGCGGACTAAATCCCCTCGCTGCACGGGACCCCCCAGGTCGCCAGTGGTTCGACGCGTTCGCCCAACACCGCTTCCTCCCCCCCCCAGGAGACCCCCCGGTCCCCGCACTGATCCCCTGTGCGGGACGCCCCCCGGCCTCCCGCGACGTCCCGACGCCCGCTACCCGCGGCGGAGACGTATGTGCCGGTCGTTCGCAGCACCGGACCTAATGATCATTAACGGTGCTTCGCGGTCGAACAGCCGAAGCACGGTCAATCTAGACCATCGTGGCCGTGATGGAGAGGGGATGTGTGAAATTCGTGACCAACCTTTGCGGGCGGCTCCCGAGGGGCGGAAACGCAGGGGAACTCACCCCTCCGTCGCACCGTCCTTCCGGAAGACGAGGACCTCCGTGGAAGCGACGCCCAGCGGCGCCAGGAACTCGGCCTCCAGACGGCAGCCGAGGCTCGCGAACAGGTCCACACAGGCCCGCCGGGGCATCGCCGCCGGATACGAGTCGTGGCCGGGGCCGCCCTTTGTCGCCCAGGTGCGCACCGCCTCCGGGCCGAGGCAGTTCTCCGTCATGACGTCGAACACGATCCGGCCTTCGGGCCGGGTGACCCGCGCCATCTCGAAGAAGTAGCGCGCGGCGATCAGGAAGGTGACGGTGTTGAAGACCTTGTGCGCCTGTACGAGGTCCACGCTCGCGTCGGGCGTCGCGGCGAGCCGCGCCCCCTCCGTCGGCTGCGCGACCACGCCGAAGGTCTCCACCAGGTACGCCGCCCAGGGAGCGGCCGTCTCGTAGATCTCGTACCGCTCGGGAGAGCACTCCTTCAGCGTCTTCTCCAGATACCTCCCCGACCCGGGACCGATCTCCAGTACCGTGCGCGGACCGGCGGCGAAGACACCCAGACCGCCCAGCTTGTCGATCGTGGACTGGGTGGCGCCCGGCGTCCCGTTCATCACCTCGTCGAGGTATTCCCCCACGGAGAGACCCGCGGCCCGTGCGGCCCGCATCGTCGCCTCGAACGGCAGGAAGTCGTCCACTCCCTGACGGTTGTTGGTGCTGCGCACGATGTCGAACCCCGTACGCCCCAGGAGCCTCTTCACCCCCGCCTTCACCGCTAACGCTCCCTTGTCCACTGCCCTCATCGAACTCGCCCCCCATGGTCGCTTCACCGTTCGCGCCAGCTTAGGTTCACGGGCGAACGGGCGCAGTGGGACGCCGAATTCAGTACGGGGCGCGCGGGGGCGTCCGCCCCGCACACCGTGCGCCCGGGGAACGGAGGGCGGCCGGTCAGCCGCGCTCCTCCAGGGCGAACGCGACGACGTCCCCGGGAGCCACCCGGGTGCCCTCGAACAGGGCGGTCTCGAAGGCCTCGTGCCCCAGCTCCCGCCGCGCCCGCCGCTCCGCCTCGTCGTGCGGGGCACGCCAGTACGCCGAGCCGAACCAGGGCACCCCCACGGTGTTCCACTCCTCCTCCGCGGCCCCCAGCAGCACCGCCGCCCGATGGCACCTGCCCTCGGCCGCGGCGATGCACCCCAGCAGGTCGACGGCCATCGCCGTGCCCAGCCGGTCGCGGAAGTCCCGCTTCATGCGCAGGCACTCCCGCGCGTGCCGGGCCGCCACCACCCGCTCCCCGCAGGCCCACTCGGCGAAGGCCTGGACGTACAGGGCATAGGACAGGGACCACTTCTCGTCGTGCGCCCGGCACACGCTGCGCGCCTTGCGGCACAGCTCGACCGCCTGCCCCGGCACGCCCAGGAACACGCTCGCCATGGCGAGGTGCGCCTGCGCCAGGATCACCATGCTGTTCAGCTCGCCGTGCGCGGCGTACTCCGCCAGCGCCAGCGCCAGCAGGAGCTGCGCGTGCACGGGCTCGTCGCGGAGCAGGGTGGCGGTGCCCGCCATGTGCGTGCCGTGGGCCAGCGCCGTGCCGTCGCCGAGCAGCCGGGCCAGCTCCCGGCACTCCTCGGCCCGCGCGAGGCTCTCGGCGACGTCCCCGCGCAGATACGCGATCCGGCTCATCACCCACAGCGCCTTGGCACGCTCCGGCGACGGTTCGCCGGCCAGGCACAGCGCCTGCTCCAGCCAGCGCCGCGCCTCCTCCACGTACCCGCACGCCACCCAGAACGAATACAGCGCGGCGGCCAGCCGGACACCGGCCAGGCCCTCGTCGGGCGCGGTGAAGGAGAACCCCAGCGCCTCGCGGAAGTTGGCGTGCTCCAGCCGCAGCCGGTCCGCCCAGCGCGCCTGGCCGGGGCCGAACCACTGCGCCTCGCCCCGCTCGGCCAGCGCCAGGTAGTGGTCGCGGTGGCGGCGGCGCAGCGCGGTCCGCAGGTCCGGGTCGCGGACCTGGTCGCGCCCGTACTCGCGGAGCGTCTCCAGGAGCCGGAAGCGGATACCGGCCGGGGTCCGCTCGCGGATCAGGACCGACTTGTCCACGAGGCCGTCGACGAGGGCGTAGATCTCCCCGGCCGGAAGATCCTCACCGGCACAGACGGCCTCGGCGGCCTCCAGGTCGAAGGCGTCGGTGAAGGTCGACAGACGCACCCACAGCAACCGCTCGTCGCCGGTGCACAGATGGAAGCTCCAGCACACCGTCGCCCGCAGCGTCTGGTGCCGGGGCAGCGCGGTGGGCCGGGCCGTCGTCAGCACCCGGAACCGGTCGTCCAGCCGGGCCAGGAGCTGGTCGGGGTCCAAGGTCCGCAGCCGCCCGGCCGCCAGCTCGATCGCCAGCGGGATGCCGTCGAGCCGCTGACAGATCCGGGTCACCGTCGCCCGGGTCTGCGCCGACATCGGGAACCCGCACGGAACCGCCGCGCGGGCCCGGTGCGCGAACAGCGTCACGGCGGGCGTCTCCTCGTCCGCCCCGGCCCCCTCCGCACCCTCGTGCCGGACGTCCGGCAGCACCCGCAACGGCGGTACGGGAACGATGCGTTCCCCGTCGACCGCCAGCGGCTGCCTGCTCGTGGCGACGACCCGCAGATGCGGAGCGGCCCGCAGCAGCGTGTCGACCAGGACGGCACAGGCGTGCAGCAGGTGCTCGCAGTCGTCGAGGACCAACAGCACCTCCCGTTCCCGCAGATGCCGGACCAGGGAGGCCAGCGGAGCGCGACCCGTCTGGTCGTGCAGGTCCAGCGCCGCGGCCACCGCGTGCGCGACGAGCCCGGGATCCGAGAGCCCGGCCAGCTCGACCAGCCACACCCCGTCCCGGAAGGACGGCTGGAGATTCAGTGCCGCGCGCAGCCCGAGACGCGTCTTGCCGACGCCGCCGACGCCGGTGAGCGTCACCAGCCGGTGACCGGCCAACAGCTCGCGCACGCGCGCCAGTTCCTGGTCGCGGCCGACGAAACTGGTCAGCTCGGTGGGCAGATTGCCGGGGGCGGCGGGTGCCGTGCGGCCGCCCCGCCGCGGTGGGTCCGCGGACACCGGACGCGGTGGGTCCGCGGACACCGGACGGGCCGTGCCCCCGGACCGCGGTGCGACGGCGGCGGACCGCCGGGACGCGTGACCCGGACCCGCATGCGCCGTGCCCGCAGGAGCCGCGCGGGACGCGCCGACGGTTGCCGGGTGGGAGGCGACCGGCGGATCCAGTGCGGCGTCGGCCGCCAGGATCTGCTGGTGCACGCGCCGCAGTTCTGCCCCCGGCTCGATGCCCAGCTCGTCCGCCAGCAGCCGCCGGGCCCCCTGGTAGGCCCGCAAGGCCTCGCCCTGTCGACCGGCGCGGTGCAGGGTCCGCATCAGCAGACTGTGCAGTCTCTCCCGCAGCGGGTGGGCCGCGATCAGGCGGCGCAGCTCGCCGACGAGATCCGCGTCCGTGCCCAACGCCAGATCGACCTCGATGCGCTCCTCCAGCACACCCAGCCGCTGCTCCTCCCACCGGTCCCGCTCGGCGTCGAGCAGGGGACTGGCCAGTCCCTCGCACAGCCGCCCCTGCCACAGGTCCAGTGCGGCGTGCAGCGCCTCGGCCGCCGCGGGCAGGTCCCCCGCGGCGCGGGCCGCCCGGCCCCGTTCCCGCTGCTCGGTGAGCAGGGCGCAGTCCAGAGCGCCGGCCGGCACGGTCAACAGGTACCCGGCGGCCGTCCAGTTCAGCAGCCGCGACGGGGCGCGCGCCGGACGGTCCGGCTCCAGCACCCGGCGCAGTCCCGCCGCGTGCCGCTGCACCAGGTTCACCGCCCGTCCCGGGGGTGCCGTGCCCCACACCGCCTCCACGAGCGTCTCCCGGGACACGGGCCGGTTGACATGCAGCAGGAGCACGGCGAGCAGCACCCGCTGCTGCACGGGCCCGGCGTCCAGTTCCTCGTCGCCGCGCCACACCCGCATCGGGCCGAGCAGATCGAACCGAAGCGTTCCGGACATCGATTGATCCTCCAACGACGCCGCCCCCGTGGGGCGGTCGCCCTCAAGCCAACCGGCACGACGCCCTCCGGACAACCCCCGTGAGGCCCCTTCGTGCCGGCAGGGACGGGTGCCCAGACCCGCCCCGCATCATTGACCCGCACGAGGACCTGCCGCCCCACCCGGACGCCCCGCGCCGTACCCGGCGGCGGCCGTCCGGCCGGGAAGGCCCGCGTGCGGGAGACCTTCCGCGTCACTCCCCGGGAAGGACGCACGCACGGCGCCCGACGGTGCGCGGGAAGGTTAAAGCCGGAGTCACGTCTTCCTGCCGTGCGGACGCGTCTTCCTGTCGTGCGGACGCGGCATCCCACCACCACGACCAACGGTGACCCACCACGACGACGAGGCGGCCGGGCCCATGGGTCCCGGCCGCCTCCGTCCTCCCGCGGCGCGTCTCCCTCCGTCACCCACCGCGCCGCCCGGCCCGCTCTACGCCCGCGCACCGTCGAGCCAACGGCCGAAGAACCGCCGTCCCTGCTCCTCCATCAGCGCCGCATACCGGTGGGTGTCCGTCCGGATCTGCTGTACGGACACACCGGGCGCCTGCGAGATCTCGTACGCATGGCCGATGAGCCAGGACTCGACGGCCGAACCCCGCACCTCCGCGTGGAACTGCAGCCCCAGCACGGTGCGCCCAAGAGCGAAAGCCTGGTTGCGGCACACCGGGGTGGAGGCGAGGTGCGTCGCCCCCGGAGGCAGGTCGAAGGTGTCGCCGTGCCAGTGCAGTACGGGTGCCGTCAGCCCGGCGAGCGGGGACACCGCCCCCTCCCCGGACAGGTCCACGCGCCCCCAGCCGATCTCCTTGGCCCCGGCGGGCACCACCTTGGCACCGAGGGCCGCGGCGATCAGCTGCGCGCCCAGACAGATGCCGAGGAGGGGTTTCGCGCGCGAGAGGTGCGCCCGTATCAGCGCCGTCTCCTCCTCCAGGAAGGGGTACGCCTCCGTCTCGCCCGCCCCCATCGGCCCGCCGAGCACGACCAGCACGTCCGGCCGGAGCCGTTCGACACGCTCCCGCACACGGCCCTGGGCGGCGTCCACGTACGTGACGTCGAAGTCCCTGTCCCGCAGCACCTGTTCGAAGGAACCGAGGTCCTCGAAGGCGATGTGCCGGATCGCCACTGCTTCTGCCATCTCGCTCATCTCCGCATTCCGGGAGTGGTGGTCCTGATCGTCCTGTGCCGGGGCGCGCGCTGTTCACAGGTCCAGCACGAGCCGGGAGCCGAGGGAGCGGGAGACGCAGATCATCATGGTCTCCCCGGCCGCCTTCTGTTGGTCGGTGAGGATCGCGTCCCGGTGCTCGGGGACCCCGGCGAGAACACGCGTCTCGCACGTCCCGCAGATCCCCTCACGACAGGCCGCGAACGTCCGTACGCCCGCCCGGTCGGCCACGTCGAGGATCGACTCGTGCGGTGCGACGTCCAGCGTCAGCCCGGAGCGCCGGCACACCACCTCGAAACCCGTGGAACGTTCCTCCTCCTGCCATGGCACCGGCCGGGCGCTGAACCGCTCGGTGCGCAGACTGTTCTGCGGCCAGCCGGTGCAGCGGCTCTCCACGGCGGCGACCAGCGGCTCGGGCCCGCAGCAGTACACCAGGCAGTCCCGGCGCGGCGTGTCCAGTACCTGGCCCAGGGGGAGCAGCCCGGCCTCGTCCTGCGGATGGACCCGCACCCGCCCTCCGTAGGCGGCCAGTTCGTCGAGGAAGGCCATGGAGGACCGGGAGCGCCCGCCGTACAGGAGCTCCCAGTCCCGCCCCGCCGCCTCGGCCGCGGCCACCATCGGCAGGAGGGGCGTGATGCCGATGCCGCCCGCGACGAACAGGCAGCGGGGCGAGGGGTCCAGCGGGAAGTGGTTGCGGGGCCCGCGCACCAGCACGGTCGCACCCCTGCCCAGCGCCTCGTGCACATGGCGGGAGCCGCCGCGGCCGCCGGGTTCGAGCAGCACGGCGATGCGCCAGGCGTACCGGTCGGCGGGGTCGCCGCACAGCGAGTACTGCCGTACGCAGCCGATCTCCGAAAGCACCAGGTCGATGTGGGCCCCCGGGGTCCAGCGGGGGAGCTCTCGCCCGGCCGGGTCGACGAGGGTGAGGGTGACGACGCCGTCCGCGGCGTTCTCCCGTGCGCCGACGCGAAGGACGGTGGTGCATTCCTGACGTGGTCCGGGCGCCGGCGGCGCCAGTAATTCGATGGTGTCGACTGACATGTCGTACGTACTCCTGCGCTCGGTGCGAGTGGATCGGGACGGATGAGGGGGAGGGAGGGCGGAACGCGGTGACACGGCCCCCGGGCCGGCGCAGTTCCGGTCCGCGGGCCGTGCCACGGCTGCATCCGCACGGCGCGCCGCCGCCCGGAGCCGCGTGCGGTACGGATGCGGACGGGACGGACCCGGTGCGTCTCCCTCGTCGCGCGCACCGGGCCTTCCCGGTCAGGCGATCAGTCCCTGCCGCGCAAAGCTGTCGCGCGCGGCGGCGGAGTCCAGGAGTCCGATCTCCTGCGCCATGGAGACGATCGCCGAATAGTCCAGCGCCGTCAGGTCGGCGGCACCGGAATTCCTGCATTCCCCGATCATTTCGTCGGCCCGCGGGAACCCGAGCTGCCGCAGCAGGGAAAGCCATACGTCCAGTTCCCGGTCGGCGAACCAGACGACGGGTTCGGCCAGCACATCGGCGAAGGCGGCCCGCTGCGCTTCGGTCAGCCCGTGCGAGAACAACTGCGCCAGGGACATGAACAGCGGACTGTGCACCATTTCGTCGTGCCGGTGCGCCGCCACCGTCATGCGGTTGAACGACTGGATCTCCTGGCTTTCGCTGAGCAGGTGCAGATAGTCGCTGATGAAGATCTCCGACACCACCGCCGTGGCGAACTGGATCATGCGCCGCTGCCCGGGATCAGCGGAACGCTGCTGCCGCTCCTTCATGTGGCCGACCAGGTTGAACTGGGGAATCACCAGATCCTCCAGCCCGCGGCGGCTGCGCGTCAGCCGGCTCGCCTGTTCCACGAGGTGCACGTGGTACACCTCGTCGACCATCGTTTCGCAGACCGCTGTCTGCACGGCTTCCAGGGGCAGTCCGGGCATGGTCCCCCGGAGGATGTCGAGACAGGCCGGATTCACGATCTCCGTCTCGATCTGCACGGTCTTGGCGTTGTACATCAGCCAACCGGCACTCAGGATCCGCGACCTGAGCTCGGGCGGACCGGACAGGTACTGCGGCATGTGCCGGAACGGCAGGAGGCTCTCCAGGAAGTCCTCCTTGCCGGCCTCGAAGAACGGTTCCCTTTCCGGCTTCTTCACCTGGGCCCGGCGGGGCCAACTGGCGGCCAGCCGCTCCAGCATGATTTTGGTGTGGGAAAGGTCGTCGGTCCCGGCCTTCAGGTCCGGGCCTTGGTTCGTCAACACGAATTCGTCTCCAGAATGAGTGGTGTCCGGTTTCCGTCGCGCCGCGTCATCGGTTCCGTCCGGCGGCGAATTCGCCGTGGAACATCATCAGTCCGTCGTCGCAGTCGTAGATCTTGGCCACCTTGTCCGTGTTGGTGTCGATCCGGATCAGGTGGTCGCTGACGAAGCTGGAGACGAATACGGAGTCCTCGTCGAACATGGCCGTGGCGGTGTGCGCGTTGCGGAAGTCGGCGGGCAGTTCACGGCCGGGACGCAGCCGCTTGAGGAAGACGGGGTGCGCGGGGTCCGCGATGTCCCAGATCGAGATGTAGCCGTCCCGCCCGTAGTTGAAGGGGCTGTCGAACTGCGGCCCCCACGAGTCCTCCTCCGCGACGTACAGCTTCCCCTTCGCGATCGCCAGGTCCGACGGCGACCGGTACATGCCCGCACCCGTCGCCGTGCGGGTGGGCCCGATGACGCGCTCGGCGGTGTCCAGCTCGGTGTCGACCAGCCACACGCCAGGACCGAGCACCGTCGCCCCCTGGGGCGTCCTGGACGTGGACCCGACCTGCATGGTCCCGACGTAGGCGTAGCGGTTGTCGATCCAGCTCGCGTAGTGCGCGAACGCCCCGTACTCGGTCTCGGTCCCCAGTGTGATCGCGTGCGTCGCCACGACGTCGCCGGTGTGCCGGTCCGGGCGGTAGACCCGTACCTCACCGATGTCGTAGTCGTACCCGACACCCAGTCCGACGGTGCCCTCCGGGTTGAAATTGACCCCGTGGGTCTGCCGCGTCAGCGCACGGTCGGAATACAGGACACGCTGCTCCAGCGTGCCGTCCGACCTGATCCTGAAGCCGCGCACACGGTCGTCCGTGTAGTGCGTGATGTACGTGAACCTCGAACGCGGCAGGAAGGTCGGGCCGTGCGTCTGCGTGTACAGGGGTCGCGTCCACGGCATGATCGGCTGCTTCGGCGAGGTCTGCTTGAGGTTCGGCATGTCGGACGGCGTCCCGGTGACGTCCAGCGGAACGATCTGCCGGATCTCCACGTCGGCCATGCCGGAGTCCCAGTCGATGCCGTTCAGGTGCAGCACGACGACGGACCCGCGGAACGGCGGGATCGCGTCCGTGGCGATGTACACGGTCACCTCGTCGGAGGCGATCCACGAGTGCTGGAGGCTGGCGGGCTGCCAGCCGTGGAGGCTTTCGAGGGGCACCGTGACGAGCTTGTCCTCCTCCGCGTGCACGAGGACGAGCTCCTTGGACATCATGTTCACTCCGGTGAGGATGTGCATTCCCGTCCGCTCCTTGTTCGTTCGAGGGCCGTTCGCGAGGAAGTCCTCATCGTGCGGGCGGGGGTTGCAGCACCTCTTGCAGAACTCGTTGCAGCGGCTTCGCGAGCGGTCCGGTCGGCCTGCGCCCGGCCACGCCGGGGCGAGCCGGGAGGGCCTTCCCACGCGGTGTCCGCCGCCTGCTTACGAGGCATCAGGTGACGGCCAATCAGGTGGAATCCTCGCGGAACGGCGCAACGTCGGGCGCCAGCCTTCGCGGGACCTCGGGTCCGTGGCTATGCAGGGTGTACCGATGAGCGGTTCTTCTGCTGAAACGGAGAACAGTGCGTCGGTGCACCCTCCAGCTCCGAAGGACTCAAGGAGACGCTTTGACCACCCCTCCCCACGGTGCGCATCGGCGCAGACCCGTGCGCGCCGTCCACAGCCGCGCGCTCTCCCTCGGCCTGACACTTCCCCTCCTCACCACCGGCAGCCTCCTCGGTGCCGCGCCCGCCCAGGCGGATGCGGGCGACGGCACCGTGAAGGTGCGGGTCGTCCGCGAGGTCAACGCCAACGGCACCTGGGACCGGGTGCTGGAACCCGCCCTGAACCAGGTCGAGGTCCGCCTCACCGACGACGCGGGCACCACCGTCACCGCCAGGACCGGCGCCGACGGCGTCGCCGCATTCACCCCCGCCAACACGGCTCTCAAGGGCGGCAAGTACCGCGCCCAGGTCGTCAACCCGAAGCCGGGCGTCCTGTTCTCGGCCTTCGCCGACCACGAGGGCGGCCTCCTCAAGGGCGACGTCAATGCGCTGACCAGCACCGAGGAGTTCGTCGACGTCACCGGCGGGCAGAACGTCGAGTTCACCACCGCGTTCTGGAACCCGGGCGACTACTGCCAGAAGAACGCCGATCTGGTGACCGCCTGCATCGGCAAGGACACCTCCGACGGCCCCGAGGCCGACACCCGCCGCACACTGGTGTCCTTTCCGTACAACGCGCGGGGCAACAACAACCAGACCACGGACATGGCGACCAAGGGCGACACGGGTGCCCTGTACGGCATCGGCTGGTCCAAGCAGAAGAAGTGGGTCTTCTCCGGCGCCTTCGCCCGCCGCGCCTCGAAGTACGGCCCCGAGGGCCCCGGCGCGATCTACCTTTCCGACCGGACGAACGGCAACGCCCTGTCGCTGTTCACCAAGGTCCCGAACGTCGGCACCACTGAGCACCAGATGTCCACCGACATGGACCTCTCCTTCAGCCCGAAGGTGACCAAGGAGTCCCTCGGCGACGTGGAGGTCTCGGAGGACGGCAAGGACCTGTACGTCGTCAACCTGAACGACCGCAAGCTCTACCGGTACGACGCCACGCAGAAGACCGCGGCCGCGCCCAAGGCCTCGTACGACATCCCGGACCCGGGCTGTTCCTCGGGCGACGACTGGCGTCCGTTCGGCCTCGGGGTGCAGGACGGCACCGTCTACGTCGGCGGCGTCTGCTCCGCCGAGTCGACACAGAACAAGGCGGACATGCGCGCCGTCGTCCAGACCTTCGACGCCGCGGCCGGGAACTTCACCGGCGTCGTCATGAACCAGAAGCTCGACTACCCCCGCGGCATCGCGGACAACCTGCCGGCCAACTGCAAGGGCGCCGCCTGGTACCCCTGGGCGGACGGCTACCGCGACCAGCAGGACGGCAAGACCTGCACCACCCGGTACGCCTACCCGCAGCCGATCCTGGGCGACGTCGTCGTGGACACCGACGGCGACCTCATCCTCGGCTTCCGCGACCGGCACGCCGACCAGACGGGCCAGGGCCTGCGCACCAAGATCGGCGGCGGTCTGGCCGACCCGTCCTCCGGCGGCGACCTGAACCGCGCCTGCAAGGGCCCCGACGGCACGTTCGTCCTGGACGGCAACGGCGGCTGCACCAACAACGGCACCCCGCAGAACAACGGCGGTCAGCCGGCGGACGTCCTGGAGTACTACCCCGGCGAGTGGCGGACCGTCTGGCACCTGGAATCCGCGTTCTCCGGCATCGCGCTGTCCAAGGTCGAGGACACCGTCGCCACCTCCGGCATCGACGTCATCGACACCACCTACAACAGCGGCACCATGCACGTGAACCGCGACGGCACCAAGCCCTCGCCCAACGCGCAGGGCGGCAACATCCTGAACACGTCCTTCGGCAAGGGCGGCGCCATGGCCGACCTGGAGGTCCTCTGCGACGAGGCACCGATCCAGATCGGCAACCGCGTCTGGTACGACGTCGACAAGGACGGCATCCAGGACCCGGGCGAGAAGCCGGTCCCGGGCGCCACGGTCAACCTGTACGACGCGAGCGGCAACAAGGTCGCCACCACGAAGACGACCAGCCGGGGCGAGTACTACTTCGACAACTCGAACGTGCCGGGCGGCCTGACGTTCCGCACCCAGTACACGATCAAGATCGACAACCCGGCCGACTACGAGGACGGCGGCCCGCTCTTCCGGTGGGCGGTCACCAAGAACGACGCCGGCGGCAACGACTTCATCGACAGCGACGGCAAGGTCCCGGCGGGCGGCACGTACCCCGAGCACACGATCACCACCGGTGACGCGGGCCAGGACAACCACACCTACGACTTCGGCTACAACCAGCCGGACGGCAAGGTGCGGATCGTCAAGACCGACGCCGCCACGGGCAAGCCCCTGGCCGGGGCGAAGTTCCAGCTGTGGCGGGAGTCGAACTCCCAGGACGGTCTCCAGATGGACGGCGACACCCCGGACGCCAAGGTCGGTTCCGTCTGCACGACCGACGAACGCGGCCTGTGCACCTCGGACGACGTTCCGCTCGGCGCCTACTACTGGCAGGAGACGGAGGCTCCGGAGGGCTACCGGCCGCCCGTGAACCCCGTCTTCGGCCCGCTCGTCCTGGACTTCGACAACTACGCGCGGGGCGCGGAGGCGAAGGCCACCAACCAGCCGGACGGCGAGGTGCGGGTCCTCAAGACCAGCTCCGCCACGGGCAGGCCGCTCGCCGGGGCGAAGTTCCAGCTGTGGCGGGAGTCGAACTCCCAGGACGGTCTGCAGATGGACGGCGACACCCCGGACACGAAGGTCGGTTCCGTCTGCACGACCGACGGACGCGGTGCGTGCACCTCGGGCAAGGTGCCGCTGGGCACCTACTACTGGCAGGAGACGGAGGCTCCGGAGGGCTACCAGCCGCCCGTGAACCCCGTCCTCGGCCCGCTCGTCCTGGACCTCGGCAACGTCACCCGGGGCGCCGAGGTGCAGGCCGCCAACGAGCCGAACCAGAACGAACCCGTCAAGGGCGAGATCACGATCGTCAAGAAGGACGCCAAGACGGGCCGGCTCGTGCCCGGCGCGGTCTTCCAGCTCTGGAAGGAGACCAACGGCACCCCCGGCCTCCAGCGCACCGGCGCCCGGGCCGACTCCCTCACCGACCCCGGCTGCGCCACGGACGCACAGGGCAGGTGCCGCTACGAGAAGCTCGACGAGGGCGCGTACTACCTGTACGAGACGGCGGTACCCGACGGCTATCAGCTGCCCGCGAACCGCACCTCGGGCCCGCACCGCATCAGCGAGAACAGCCTCAGTGCCACGGTGACGCTGAAGAACGAGCCCAAGGAAGAGGAAAAGAAGAAGAAGTGACCCGTCCGCTCCCGCACGGAGCCGGCCGGCCGTCATGACCGCCAGGTGGCCCCCGCCCTTCTCGGCGGGGGCCATCTGCCGTGGCGCTCCGCGTTCCGCACACCGCGCTCCTCGAAGCTGTCCGTGTACGGGACGGCCGGCCCTTCGACGTCGTCCGTGTACGGACGGCCCGCCCGGAATCCGTCCCCCACCCCCCAGCGCCATCCCGCAGGCCGAGCACATCCGGCGCCCACGCGCCGGGGAGGAAGAGGAACCCATGGCCCGTCCACGCCGCCCCCTGCTCTGGGGCGCCTGCGCCCTGCTCGTCGCCACCGCCGCCGTGGCGGGCGTCGCCGTCCGGGAACCGGATGGAGACCTCGACCCCCGCCCGGTCACCGTCGCCGAGGCCCAACGGTTGGCGATGGCACGCTTCCACGCGTACGAGAGCAGCCCCCTCGCCGTGGCCGTCCACGTGCCCGACGGGGCGGATACCACCGAGGTGCACGGCGTGCTGGACTACCGCGCCCACCGGGCGGTCGGCGTGTACCGGACCGGAACGGCCACTGCCCGCATCGCCGGTGCGCTGGCCTGGGACCAGAGCGGCCTGGCCGTGTCGACCGGCACGCCCGGGCGCACCGACACCACCGCCCCCGGAATCGCGGCGACGGCGAAGGCCGTTCCGGCCCGGGCGTGGTCGCCGCGTGCCTACAGCACCGACCCGTTGGACGCGGCACTGCGCCTGACCATGTCCCTGGCCGGGAACCGCCCCGACAACGCCCAGCTCCTCGCCCAGTCCGGCCCCAGGCGACTGCGCGAGGAGACCGTCGACGGACGCGTGCACACCGTCTTCTCGGGACCGCGCCCCAAGAACGCCGCCGCCGGTTCGGTCTCCCCGCTGACGTACTGGGTGGACGCGCAGGGGCGGCTCGGCCGGGTGGAGATGGTGCTCCCGGGACTGGACCGGCCCGTCCGGCTGGACCTGCGACCGGTCGCCCCGAAGGTCCGGGTCCCGGACGCGCCGTGGCGGCGGACGCCCTGACAGGTCCCGCCCCACCCACCGTGCCGTCAGCCGCTCGAAGGCAGCCGGTAGGTGTTCAGGTCCACCGCGCCCGGCAGACCGTGCGCCGGGCGGACGGCCGCGCGAGCACCACCGGGAAGCTGCGGCTGCGGCCCGGGCGCGGCGACCTCGCGGAAGGAGATGCCCGGCGGGACCCCGGCCGAGGGAAGCCGGGGGCGTCCGCCCGTCAGCGCGGCGTCGCGCCCCGGACACCGGGTGACCTCGGGCGGCAGGGCGGCCGGGAGGCTGCGCGTGCCTCCGTTGCCCTGATAGCAGTTGCCGCCCGTACGAGCGGCCTCCAGCACCAGCCCGGCAGCGGTCGCCCCGCCCACCGCGTTGTCCTTCACGGTGTTGCCGCGCACCGGATAGCCCTGCACGTCCTGGAGACGGAACGCGGCGACGCGGTGGTCCCGCAGGAGGTTGCGGGCGACGAGGTTGCGGGTGCCGCCCCCGATGCCGATGCCCACGCCGAAGCCCCCGTCGGCCTGTTCGGGGCTGGCGGCGTCGTTGTTCCCGGTGACCGTGTTGCCGACGACGGCCGCGTCGTGCTGCGGGCCCAGGGCTTCGAGGTTGTTCGAGTTGACGGTGATGCCGACCCGGTTGGCCCGCACCGTGTTCGCGACGAAGGCGAGGTTCGTCGAGGCGTTGGTGACCTCGATGCCGATCGCGTTGTGCTCGACGGTGTTGTCGCGCACGACGGTGTTGCAGGGGTCGCACTGGCCGACGTAGATCCCCGAGTCCGAGTGCCCCGAGCCGTAACTGTGCTCGATGACGCCGTCGCGCGCGTCGAACGCGTAGATGCCGTACAGCGCGTTGTTGTGCGCGGTGACGTACGAGGCGCGGAAGCCCTTGAGCGCGGGGAACTTCGCCGTGTCGAGCGGGTCGTAGCCCGAGCCCCCGGCCCCGGCGCGCTGGAGTTCCCGGTCGGTGACGCCGGTGAACAGCACACCGTTGGCGAGGTGGTTGCGTACGGTCAGGTTCTCGACGACCGAGCCCGCGCCCGTCACGGTGATGCCGTTGAAGCGGGTGAACTGACCGTCGACGACCACCTTGTCGCGGCTCTCGCCGCGCAGGACCACACCGGGACGGCGCACGTGCACCTCCTCCCTGTACACACCCGGTGCCACCAGGACAAGATCACCCGAACGTGCGACGTCCACGGCTTCCTGGATGGTCGGATAGGCGGCGGGAACGCGGAGTTCGGCGGGCCCGCCCGTCGGGCCGGGCCGGGCAGTTCCGTGGGAGCCCGCACAACCCGTGAGCGCCGCTGATCCCAGGGCCAAAGCAGTGATCAGCGAACAAAGGCCGCGGAAGAGGCTTCTGCCTACAAATGGCTTCATGGGGACAGGTGTAACTTATGGGCGGCTTCCTCCGGTGCCGCGATCCGTCGCTTCCGGACGTACCGCCGGCTCGGCCGTATTCCACGGAAAGGCTTCCGACACCCATGCGTGGTGATCTCCCCGCCCACCGTCCGGGCTCCCTGGGACGTCGCGCGGCCCTCGGCGCGCTTCCCGCCGTCACCCTCCTCGCTGCCGGATGCGCCTCCTCGGCCCCGGCCGTCCGCGCCACCGCACCCGGACAGCAGGGCGGCACGGAGGCCGGTGTCGACGCGCAGCCGTCCAGCCAGGAAGGCGTGACGGGCCCCCCTGCTCCGTATGTGCTCCTGGCCTCGTACGACCTGCGCCACGCCGACCAGGTCGCCGTCACGGCCTCCCTGCTGGCCTGGTCGCGCGGCCGCGGCACGGGTGCCACCGCCACCGCCGTCGCCCTGCCCGGCCTGTACCGCACGCTGGGTCTGCGCACTCCGGCACTGCTCCGCGAGCCGCCACGCTTCCCCGGCGACCGGCTCGACCCGGCCCGCTCCGGCGGAGACCTGCTCGTCCTGTGGGCGGGCCCGACGGCCGCCGCATGCCGGGAGGCGGCCGGCCGCTTCACGGCCTCCACGCACGCCGCCCTCGCGCCCCGCTGGCGACAGGAGGGCTTCCTGCCGCCCACCACGCCCGGGGCGACACCCCGCAACCTCTTCGGCTTCAAGGACGGCACGGAGAACCCGCCGTCGTCGGAGTACCGCCGCTGGCTCTGGCACCCCGACGGCACCACGTACCTCGTCTACCGGCGCATCCACATGGACGTCCGCGGCTTCGCCGCGCTTCCCCCCACAGCACAAGAACGCGTCGTCGGCCGCCACCGGGACAGTGGTGCACCGCTCGGCGCCACATCCGAACGCGATCCGGTGGACCTGTACGCGAAGACACCCGAGGGCCAGTACGTGATCCCGGTCGACGCCCACGTCCGGCTGGCCCACTCACGGCTCGACCAGGGAGCCCGTATGCTCCGCCGCGGCTATTCCTACGACGACGGGCCCGCCGGACGCGGACTGCTGTTCCTCGCCTTCATGCGGGACCCGGCCCTCTTCACCCGGGTCCAGCAGCGGCTGTCGGAGTCGGACGCGATGAGCCGCTTCACCGAACACCGCGCCTCGGCCGTCGGCTACGTGCTGCCGCGGTTCGGCGAGGGGCGGACCGTCAGCTGGAACTGACCGACTCTCCGGCAGACCGGGAGAGACCCGCGTCAGCGCCGCGGACCGTCCGCATCCCGGTCGACCGGGATGCGGTTCCCCCCGAAGGCGTCCGCCACGATCGCGTCCGCCTTTGCCGCCTCCGGATTCTCGACGGCCCGGCCGGGCTTGCGGCCGAACACGTACAGCCGATCCCCGATGCCGAGCAGTTGGTACAGCCGTTCGGCGTCCTTGACGTACATGTTCACGCAGCCGCCCGAACCCGACTCGAACAGGTCCTTGTACGTCCCGTGCAGCGCCTGCCCCCCGTTGAAGAACTGCGAGTACGGCATGGGGGCGCCGTCGTAGAGGGTGGAGAAGAAGGTGCGGTTCTTCCGGTAGATCCTCTGCCAGCCGGTACGGGTCTCCAGACCGGCCCGGCCGGACCGGACGGGCACCGGCCGGAAGACGACCTTCGTGCCCTTCTGCACCCACAGGATCTGCCGTGTCAGATCCACACAGGTGACGCGGTACGGCCGCACGGGGCACCGCTTCTCGGCATTCGGGTTCTTGCTCGCGTCGTAGACGAGCGTGTAGCGGTACGTCTTGAGGTCGGGGAAGCCGTTCGCCGGCGTCAGCTTCAGGTCCCGCTGGACCTTGCGGATCGCCACGCAGTCGGCCTGCGACATGCGACCGTCCACCGGCAGCCCCAGCCGCTTCTCCAACTGCCGCTGGTAGGGGCCCGCGTCGGCCGTGCAGCCTTCCGTACGCGCGGAGGCGACCGCGGTCGTCGGACCGACTGCCGACAGCCCCGTCGCCAGCACCAGCGCCCCCGCTGCCGTCCACCGTCGTCGTCCCACACCTGCTCCCAACGTACGAGTGTCGTCTGCACACCTGCGTCAGGAACAAGGAAGCGGGCCGCCAGGACGGTACGCCACCGGTGTGGGCCGAGCGGGGGAGCGCCGACGGCCGGTGCGACGGCACATCCCCCGCGGCACTGACCGAGCCGCGTCACGCCACCGGAGGCCGGGCATGGCCCTGGACGGCCTGCGCGCGATCGTGACGATGCCGAGCCACAACGGACAGGGGACGGGTTCAGCAGGGGCGGTAGGACGAGATCTTGTCGTTGATCCAGCCGGGTATGGTGGCCCACCATTCGCCGGGGCCGATCCGGAATTCGAGGCCGCCGTAGTTCTTGTGTTCGTAGAAGCACATGGAGAGGTTCGTGCTGTTGCCGATGGAGGAGGTGGAGTCCTTGCCCGATCCGGTGAGCTCTCCGACCTGGACGGGTGCGCCGCTGGGGTACACCGGGATCGAGTAGTTGGGGTTGGCGTAGATGAAGACGCCGGCGAAGTTGGCTCCCGTGGCGGCTGCGCCGGCCGGGGCCGCCGTTGCCAGAGCGCCCGCGGTTGCTGCCAGGGTGCCGACGGCCGCGGCAAGGGCAAGGTGCTGCTTGGTCTTTGCAAGGAGCGACATGATCTCTTCCTTCTCTTCGGAGGAGGAGTCCGGCCGTGGAGCGTCGTGAGGGGGCCGGATCTCCGAGCCATGGTGCGACGCCGTGCAAGAAGTTTCTGCAAGTGCGTGAAAAGGATTGCATGGCGAATGCTGCTGCGGCAACTGCCGTGCACTGGTCTGTAGTTGGGGCTTCGGGGCGGCGCGAACGGCCGAGTCCGGACCCGCGATGCGGGTCCGGACTCGGCCGAGCTGGTTGCGCTGGTGCGGTGTCGTGTCACCGGCGCGGGGTGATGAAGGTGTCGTTCACGACGTAACCGTCCAGTCCGTGGAGTTCGCCGTATGCCAGCAGGTCGCTGGTGCGGTTGATGAAGCCGCGCCCGGAGTAGTTCAGTGAGGTGTTGCACAGGACGCTGAAGCCGGTCAGCTCGCCGAAGGAGGACAGCAGGTCGGCCATCCCCGGGTTGGCCGTCGGGTCGACGGTCTGGACACGGGCCGTTCCGTCGACATGGGTGACCGCCCGCAGTTCGCTGGACTCGACCTGGCTGAAGTACAGCATGTAGGGGTCGGGGACCCCGCCGCGGAACCAGCGGTCGGCGTCCTGTTCCAGGCAGATCGGGGCGATGGGTCGGTAGCTCTCGCGCTGCTTGATCTTGTTGAGCCTGCCCGTGGTCTCCTCGGTGAAGGGAGCGGCGAGGATCGACCGGTTCCCGAGAGCACGGGGGCCGATCTCCCAGCGGCCCCGCGCCCAGCCGATGATGTTCCCGTCGCGGAGGTAGCGGGCGACCTCGCCGTGGTGCAGCGGCCGGACGTCGTACCGCTGGGGGTCGAAGGGCAGGTCCTCGACGAACTCGCCGCCCGCGTAGACGTCCCAGTCCAGGCCGGCCTCCCCGGTGTAGAAGTGCTGCGCGTCGATGGCGGTCCCGATCGCGGAACCACTGTCGTTGGGGCACGGCGGGACGAAGACCGCGGGGAAGAGCCCGCACTCGCGCCAGCGGCGGTTCCACTCGCAGTTGAGTCCGCAGCCGCCGGAGATGAGCAGCGGGAGTCCCTCCGTCATGTGCTCCCGGGCGTAGGCGTGGAACCGGTCGAAGAGGGCGTCCGACAGGCGGGCGGCGAGGTTCTTGTACGCGTCCGTCTCCACACCGATGTTGTGGAAGGGGGATTCGGTCATTCGGTTCTTCAGGCTGCCGGTGATGACCTCCCGCCGGCCGAGGATGAAGTCGATGACTTCCTGCTCCGCACGGTCCGTCGGCCGGTCGTCGGCGAATCCGGCCAGGGCCATCTGCTTGCCCGCGTCCTGGAAGCGGACGAATTCCTCGTGGGGACTGTACTGGGGATCGGCGAGCGCGAATCCGTAGGAATACTTGTTTCCCGGGTAGTTGAGCACCTCCTTCAGGTGGGTCACCTGCCCGTGCTCGTCGATGCGGTAGAACGAGCCGATGTTCCCCTCCCACACCAGGCTGTAGAAGGGCTGGTCCCTACGGAATGCTGACATTCCGTAGGACGTCATGATGTGGGAGCGCTCGTGGGTGGAGGAGAAGACGCGTACGTTCTTCCCGAAGAACCGGCCGGCCTTGTCCGTGATCGCGGAATCGCCCACCCCGAAGTACCCGGCGCGTGACGGTTGGTCGGTGGCCTGGGTGCCCTTGATCCAGCCGCTCACGGCGAGGACGTCGGGCTGTTTGTCCAGCCGGTCGGCCGCTACGGCGAACGCCTCGGCGGTCAGGGTGCTGTAACGGACGAACGAGTCCTTCTCCGCCTCCAGGGAGAAGAGCAGCCTTCCGTCCTCGACGGCCGCGATGGCACCGTCATGGCCTTCCTTGAGGGAAAGAATCAGCATGATGGTCCGTTTCTCTGCGTATCAGACGGAGCCGGGACCGGCCGCCGTCGACAGGACTTTGACGGCGAGCGGGTGCAACTGCGGGTTGGCGGAAAGGACACCTGTGCCGCCGTGGGGCGAGTGGCCCAGGAGATCGGTGCAGAGACCGCCGGCTTCGGACACGAGAACCTGTACGGCGGCGATGTCCCAGGGATTCACGACAGGTTCGGCCGCGATGTCGAGGGTGCCCTCGGCGACCATGCAGTGCTGGAGGAAGTCCCCGAAGGCACGGTCCTCCCAGCACTCCTCGGCCAGGCGCAGATACGCCGCACGAGAGTGGAAGACGTCCCAGGTGCGCGTGCTGGTGGTGGACAGGTAGGCGTCGGCGAGGCGGGTGTTGCCGGAGACCCGCAGCGGCAGCGGAGCGCTGCCTGCCGGTCCGCGCCGCAGCCACGCGCCGTGTCCGGCCGCCGCCCACCAGCGGCTGTACAGGGCGGGGGCGCTGATCACACCGACAGTGGGCCGTCCGTCCTCCAGCAGGGCGATCAGGGTTGCCCACACCGGCACCCCGCGCAGGAAGTTCTTGGTGCCGTCGATGGGGTCGATCAGCCAGGTGCGCCCGGCGGTGACGGAGCCGCCGGTCTCCTCCCCGGCGAAGGCGTCGGCGGGGCGGGCGGATGTCAGCGCCTTGCGTACGGCCGTTTCGACATCGGTGTCCGCGTCCGTCACGGGCGTGCGGTCCGGCTTCTCCCGGATGGTCAGGTCGAGGGCCCGGAAGCGGTGCCGGGTGATGTCGTCGGCGATGTCGCCGAGCCTCAGGGCCAGTTCGAGGTCGTCCTGTCGTGGCACGCGGTCACTTCCCGTGCAGTTCGAGCAGGTGGTACTCCATGACGCGGACCTCCTCGATCCGGCGCACGCGGCGCAGCAGTTCGACCCGCATGCCGGATTCCTCCGCGAGGGCGTCGAGGCGTTCGCGGTCCCCGAGGTCGGCCGTGCCCAGCAGCAGCCTGCCGCCGTCCGCCAGATGCTCGTGCGCTCCCGCGAGGTAGCGGGCCTGGCCCCGGTAGCCCGGGTCGAAGACGGCGGAGTGCAGGTCGGTGGAGAGCGCGAAGTCGTCCTCCACGTACGTCCAGGGCACGTTCCAGAAGATGGTGTCGAAGCGGTCCGTGGGAACGAGGGCCGTGTACATGTCGCTGTGCAGGACGCGTACCCGGTCGCTGACACCGTGCCGTTGGGCGTTGGCGATCGTGTTGGCCACGGCCTTGTCGTTGATGTCCAGCGCGGTGACGGCGGCGCAGCCGTGGAGTGCGGCGGTCACGGAGATGACGCCCGTGCCGCAGCCGACCTCCAGGAACGAGCCGCCTTCGGGATAGGGCACCATCGAGGCCAGCACCTCGGTGGCGGCACTCAGGGTGCTGGGGAAGACGCCCCGGTGCAGGCTCCATTCCCGCCCCAGCAGAGTGAAGGAGTCCGGCAGGTCGTCGCCCACGAGGGCGTGCTGAAGGGCCTCGACCACGGTCTCGGGGGTCTCCTGGAACGTCATCGTCCGTGCCTCTCCGGCCGTACGGGTCATCGGTCCTGCCCTGCCGTGTACCGCACGAGCGCCTCGCGGTGACGGCCGACCTTGCGGAACGCCTCGGCGTACTGGTCGATGAGCGCCTTGTCCTGGGGCCAGTTGGTGAAGGTGGGCAGGGACAGTGCGTGCTGCTCGACGTGTTCCGCATGGGAGCCGCCTGTCGGTCCGCTGCCCTTCTTCGGCGTACCGGGGAAGAGGGGGTTCTCCGGGCGGGCGTAGAGCGGCAGGGTCGAAAGCCGGGGACCGGAGGGCGCACCCACCTCCATGCCTTCGGCGCGCAGCGCCTCGACGAGGACGGAGCGGGGGACGCCACCCAGTGCCTCGGGCCGGTAGAGCGGTTTGTAGCCGTACCAGGCGCCCATGTCGACGTGGGCGGCGACGTGCACCGGCTCCAGATAGGCCACGTCCGCAAGCTGCCCGCCGAGGTGGCGCAGACAGCGGTGCCGGGCCTCCTTGCGGGCCGGGAACGCTGCGAGCGCGTGCCGGGCGACGATGGCGTTGAACGGTGACATGCGCAGCTTGAGCCCGAAGCCGGTGACCCAGTGCGACCGCAGTTCCTCGTCCAGGACGGCGTCCCGGGACCGGTCCCGGTAGTGCCCGAGGAGCGTGGCGCGGTCGTGCACCCGGGGATCGCTCGTGACGAGGATGCCGCCCTCGCCCGCGTAGACGGCCTTGTTGGCCTGGAGGGAGAAGACCGCGGCGTCGCCGAAGGTGCCGACGGGCCGCCCCTTGTAGCGGCTGCCGTGGGCGTGGGAGCAGTCCTCCAGGACGCGCAGCCCGTGCCGCTCGGCGATGTGCAGGATCGCGTCCATGTCGCAGGGGTGGCCCCACTGGTGGACGACCGTGATGACCTTAGTGTGTTCGGTGAGCGCGGCCTCCAGCGTCGCCGGGTCCAGTCCGCGGGTGGCGGGATCGATGTCGGCCAGGACCACGTCACCGCGGAGCGCGAAGACGGGGCTCAGCGCCGCGTGATAGGTGAGTGCCGGTCCCACGACGTCCACGCCCTCGCGTACGCCGAGCGCGAAGTAGGCGGCATAGAGGGCGCTGGTACCGGAGTTGAAGGTGACCGCGAAGCGGGCCCGGTCGTCCAGGAAGGCGAGGAAGTCGGCTTCCAGCCTGCCGATGGGGCCGCTGTTGCCCTTGATGGAGATGTCGGTGTTCCGCTGTGCGGCCAGCTCCGCCAGTTCGGCGTCGTCGGCGGGGGGAGGCCAGACTTCGTGCGGCAATGGCTGATCGATGGCGGGCGTGCCTCCGAGGAGGGCGAGTTGCTCGGCGGTGGTCATGTGTCCTTCCCGTTGTCGAGCCGGGTTTTCGGCGCAGGCTTTTCAGCGTTCGACCGTTCGTGGGCGGGCCCGGGTGACGCGTCGGGTCCGGTCGGTGGGTGTACGCCGGTGGGGTCAGGCGCACCGGTCGGCGAGCGTGTTCGGCTCGTCCAGCCGGTCCCGGTAGATCCCGTCGATCGTGCGTACGATGGCGAGCTGACGCTGGAAGTGGTCCTGGCGGTAGCAGAGGTCGTCCAGGTGCCCCAGATGGTGGGCGATCATGGAGCGCACGGCGTCGGTCTTGGGGCCTTCCCAGGCGTAGCTCTCCAGTTGCAGCCCGCCGACGGAGTGCAGGGTGGCGAGCGCGGGAGCGACGTTCAGCGCGCCCTCTGTGCCGAGCACGCAGAGGCGCTCGATCTTCTCGTGGTAGTGGCGCGAGATACGCAGTGAGCCGGCCAGTCCCGTTGAGGGATAGCCGCACATGAGGCTGACGAGATCCTCCAGCCGGCGGTCCCGCATCTCCGGGTACTGGTGCACGAAGGCGGAGTGCACCCGAGAGGGCTCGGGGAACAGCCCGCTGAGCACATCGATGAGGTGATAGCCCATGTCGAGGAGCACACCGCCCAACGCCTGCTCCCTGGAGGCGCGCCAACCCGTGGTCGGGTGGGCCAGGTTCAGGTGGTAGTCGTAGGAGAACCAGTAGGGCCGACCGATCCGGGCGAGGTTTTGCTGGGCGAAGAGGAAAACGGGGTTGAAGTTCCGTTGCAGGAGGGTGAAGACACTGCGGTTGGCCCGTTGCGCCAGGTGGATCAGCTGCCGGGCCTCCCGCTCGGTGACGGCGAACGGCTTCTCCTTGATGACGTGCCTGCCGTGCGCCAGCAGTTGCGCACAGACCGGGAAGTGCTCGCTGTGCGGCACGGTCACCACAGCGGCGTCGAATTCGACCCTGTCAAGGGCGTCCCCGAGAACACTGTGATGCGAAAACCCCCATTCATCGGCGAGTGACGAGGCCGCCGGAGCGGGATCGACGCCGCCGACGACATCCGCAATCTGCCGCACGATCGGCAGATATTCTTTTCCCTGATGACCGGCGAATCCGACCACCAGTACGCGTGGTCGCGGACGCGCGTCGTTCAACCTGTCACCGGACATGCGGAATATCCCCCTTGCGAAATTTCTGAGGACGTGCGGGCAGCCAGGCAGGGGATCGTGGAGATCCCGACCGAGGATGTGGTCGCAGAGGATTCTTCGTAGGGGTTTTTCTGCGGAATATTCGGCGAGGGGATTTCAGGAAATTCTTCGGCTCTTACCGGAAGCGTCGGCGAGCCAGACATGCCCTGCGGTCACCACGTCCTGGATGAAGGTGCTTCCGCTCCGCAGCGTGTTCTCGTCGAGCAGCGAGATGTCCTCGGCTGCGATCCAGGTGAACTCGGTGTGCTTGTCGTGTTCGAGTTCGGGCGAGGAGAGGTCGCCGTCCACCTCGACGACGTAGTCCGACTCGATGTGCCGCTGCCCGCCGGCCGTCCACTCCTCGTGCGCCACCCGGGCCAGAATCCGGCGCAGCCGCCACCCGGTTTCCTCCGCGATCTCCCTGCGCAGCGCGTCCACGAGGGATTCCCCGTGCTCCACCGCTCCGCCGACGACATCCCAGCACCCGGGGAAGAGACGCCGGTCGGCAGAGCGCCGCTGGACGAAGATCCGGTCGTACGGGTCGCGGATCAGCGCGCCCACCACCCGTCGGGGTTCGTTCACCTCGTTCACGCCTGCCTTTCGCTGGGCTCGGGAGATCGTGCGCCATGCGTCGGGTAAAATAGAAAACGAGTCGAACGGCTGGTGGAATCACGCTTGTTGGCGGCCTGATTTTCCGCCCTGAACAATACCTGGAACCCTGTGCCGTGCAGAGATTGCCGTCGGTCTTCGGACGCCTCAACTTCTTCTTGACACGGCATCACGTCATTTGCTGGATGTGGGCACGGCAACAGGTGCCGCGCTCCGGACCGGCAGGTCGATCCGTCATTCCGTATGGAAGTTCGATCTGGTGTCGTCTGTTTTCTGCCACGGTCGGCCGATGTCGAGTGGAATATGTTGGCCAGATGTGCCGCACGCCAAGGCCGGGTGACGTTGCCCGCGGCCCGGGCGAGCGGGTTCTTTGGCCGTACGTCACCGGCGGCGGGCGACCAGGAAGACGTAGCCGACCTGGGGGAGCGCACCGAATCGGGGGAGGGAGCGCGTGGAGGTGAAGAACTCGTAGTGGGGGTCCTCGGCGGAGGGGGCGACATCGGCGAAGGCGTCGGCGAACGCCTGATAGGTGCGCCGGACACGCTCGCCAATGTCGTGGAACTCCACTTCCTCCAGACCGGCTCGGTCGAGTGCCGTGCGGAGCTCCGCCGGTCCGGGAAATCCGGGGGAGCCAAACGCCCGGCACGTCTGGCGGACCGTCTCGGCGGCCTGCCCGGTCACTGGGGAGCGGAGCAGCACATCGGTGATGACCAGCGGGCTGCCGGGGCGCAGGGTCCGGGCGATCTCGGTGAGGGCGGCGGTCCGGTCGCTGATGTGCATCAGGCACTCGATCGCCCAGGCGCCGTCGAAGGACGCGGCTTCGAAGGGCAGCGCGCAGGCGTCCGCGTGGCGGAAGTCCACCCGGTCGGTGAGGGCGGCGGTGTCCGCCCGGGCTCGGGCGAGGTCGATGTCCTCGTGGCTGACCGAGATTCCCGACACGCGGGCACCGGTGGCGCGGGCGATGCGCAGAGCGGGCCGTCCGGTGCCGCAGCCGACGTCCAGCAGGCGTCGGCCGGGTTCGGAGCCGAGCCGGGCCGCCACGAGGTCGGTGAGCCGGTCGGTGGCCTGGTTGAGGGAGCGGCTGTCCGTGGGGCTGTCCCAGTAGCCGACATGGATGTTGCCGTCGATGGCAGTGCCGTCCACGGTCTCGGTCTGCTCGTCGGGGAGTCGGCCGGCGTCTGGTGAGGACGCGGCGGAGTCGTGCGGAACCGGTTCTTTGGTCATGGATGTCTCCCGGACATCAGAGTGTGTCGGTGGGCATCGCTCCACGGCTCGACGGCCGCTTCGTCATCGCCTGCCTGGCGGCGGCCCGTGCCCGGCCGAGGGTGGGCCACGACGAACACCTTGGGGGACTGTGGCCCTCGATGTCGGATTCGTCGTCATTCCGCACAAGCTACTCGCGGCGGTGTCACCCTGAAAGACGGCCTCACAGCCATTGCGGGGGCGCTCCGGTCCCCTCCGTATCTGCTAGGTGCTCGACAATGTGCTCACCCATGCGGCGATCCGTACACCCCGCACCCCTGGCCGACGCGGCACTCATCGACGCGGCCACGGCTCTCGCCCGGACCGCGGTCGACCTGTGCACAGACCCCGAACAACGCGCACGCGTCCGCGACGCGCACCGGCGCCGAAGGCGGTGGTGACAGTACGCGCCGTGCACCCTGTCAGGGGAGGCGTCCGTCCCGCCTGCGCCGTCGTGGCAGCGTGCCACGCCAGGTGCCGACCGCCGCTGTCCGTGCCGGGCGGCCTTCTGTGGAGCCCGATCAGCCGATTGCCGAGCAGGTCGACGAGGCGGACCTTCAAAGTGCGCATCGCGGGAACCCCTTGACGGGCTGCCGAGGTGCGGATGTCCGAGGCAGGACGCGGCACGCACGTCATGGCCAGGGAAGCGGAACCCAGGGTGGCCTGCTGTGGACTTTGGCCGGATGCTTGTTCCGCTGCCTTGCTCCGCCGTTGTTCCTGGGTGCACCACACCTGGGGACAACACGGCCTGGCTACTGCCCTCGCACGCGACGAACCTGTGGTCAGGCAGTCGCAGTGGCTGTCGCCCGTCCGCCTTCGACCTGCTCTGGCCGCCGCTCTTCGCGCAGTCGGCCGCCGAGGGGCGAAGCCGCTGAAGGAACAGGCCATGAGCAGTATGGGTACCGTGCGCCGGAATCCGGCGGCACTCGACGAGATTCTCCTCGACGGCGACCCGCGTCCCGTTCCGTTCGTCCACGCACGCATCCTGACGGCTGACCCCTTGATCGGAACTCTGGACGACGCAGACCTGCTGGCCCTGGGCTCCCGGATCGTCGGGGTCGGCCCCGGCCTCGTCACCGCGGCGCAGGACGACGACGCCGTCGCGGCCGACTGCACCGGACTGACCGTCGTCCCCGCCGTCGCCGACACGATGGCGTACGCCGACGCGGCAGCCGTCCGCTCGACCCGGCCGGAGCGGGTCGGTGCCCTCCTCGCAACCCACCGGCACTCGACGCGTCGGCGACTGGATCGACCGGGCCGGGTTCCTGCGCCAGGAACTCACCGCCGACGGCCGTTACGACGTGACCCGAGTCGGGCGCCCACATGCCTGCCGGGGCCGGTAGGGGGATCGACGGCGGGCGCATCGACTCCCCGGACGACCACGGCTTTTGGGCGTGCGGCGAGTTCCGGGGTGACGAGCTCCCTCCACCACGCCGGTTACGTCATGAAGCTCGCCCGCCCCGCCCCCGTACGCGATCGCCCGCGGCCCGCACGCCCCGTCATCACCCTCCGGCCCGAAGGAAGCCTTCCCATGCATGCTCATCCCCACGACACCACCAGCCCCGCCGTGCTCGACGCGATCCGGCGTCGGCCCGCCGACCGGCGCCGCATCCTGTTCACCGGCGCGACCCTCGTCACCATGGACCCCGCCCTCGGCACCCTCGACGGCGCCGACCTCCTCGTGGAGGGCGACATGATCGCCGCAGTCGGCCACGGCCTCGACCCGGGCGACGCCGTGACCGTCGACGCTGGCGGTACGATCCTGGCGCCCGGTTTCGTCGACACCCACCGGCACGCCTGGCAGTCCCCGTTGCGCCGGATCATGCCGGACGTCGACGACCTCGGCGGCTACGTGACGACCACCCTGGCCGGGTACGCCCCGGTCTACCGGCCCCAGGACATGCACACCGGCACCCGGCTGGCCGCCCTGAGCGCACTCGACAGCGGCATCACGACCCTGCTCGACTTCTCCCACAACTCCCGCACCCCCGAGCACTCCGACGCCGCGATCGAGGGCCTCGCCTCCACCGGCATCCGGGGCGTGCACGCCTCCATGGGCCCGCACTTCGGCACCTGGAACCGGCACTGGCCCGGCGATCTGACCCGTATCAGGGACCGCTACTTCCGCAGCGACGACCAACTGCTCACGCTGCGCCTCGCGGCCCTGGCCACGGACGAGATCGCCGGTCCCGACCTCGCATACGGTCCTGAACTCGCCCGCACCGCCACGGATCTGGGCATCGGCGTGAGCGTCGACGCCGTCTTCGGCGACGCCTCGTCGAAGGCCGTCCTGCACTGGGCGGAGCACGGGCTGCTCGGCCCGGACGTCACCCTCATCCACTGCACCGGGCTCACCGCCGAGGCGTGGCGGGCGATGGGGGAGAACGGCACCACCGTGGCGCTCGCCCCCACCTCCGACGCGCAGATCGGCCTGGAGACGGCGATCCCCGCCATTGACGAGGCGCTGGCCGCCGGCATCCGCCCCGGGCTCAGCATCGACGTCGAAGTCGCCCTGGCCGGCGACATGTTCACACAGATGCGGACCCTGCATGCCGTGCAGCGGATGCGTGCGGTCAACGCCGCCCACGGCACCGGCCGTGCGCCTTCCCGCATCACCACCCGCGACGTCCTGGACCTCGCCACCCTCCAGGGCGCCCGCACCAACGCCCTGGCCGACGTCACCGGCTCGCTCACCCCCGGCAAGAAGGCGGACCTGCTGGTCATCCGTGCCGAGGACCTCAACAACATGCCGTTGAACGACCCGATCGGCACCGTGGTGCTGGGCTCCGACGCCCGCAACATCAGTGCCGTCCTCGTCAATGGCGAACCCCGGAAGTGGGACGGACACGTGCTCGACGTCGACCTGGCCTCCCTGCGCGACGAGGTGCACGCCTCGCGGGATTACGTACTCGACGCGGCAACCGTCTGACACACGGTGGTGGGGGGGGGGGGGGGGGGGGGGGGGGGGCCCCCCCCCCCCCCCCCGGGGGGGGGGGGGGGGGGCGGGGGGGGGGGGGGGGGGGGGGGTTTGTGTTGGGTTTGGGTGGGGGGGGGGGGGGGGC
>NZ_JBIUXN010000013.1:216615-283249 GCF_044744005.1 Streptomyces sp. NPDC087440
GCGCCCCCGGGCGCCCCGCGGGCCCCCCGCGGGTTTTTCCGGCGCCCCCCCCCCGCCCCCCCCCCCGCGGGGGGGGGGGGGGGGGGGGGGGCCGCGCCCCCCCCCCCCCACCACCGTGTGTGTACGCGATCTCAGATCGCCTGCGCGGTCGGCATGACGGTGATTTCGGTGAGGTTGACGTGGCGCGGGACGGCGGCCATGAAGGCGACGGTCTCCGCGATGTCGGCGGACTGGAGGCAGTCGATGTCGTGGATGAGGTCCGCCATCAGCTTCGAGGCGTCGGGGTCGGTGACGTGGTCGGGGAGTTCGGTGTCGACCATGCCGGGTTCGATGGTGGCCACGCGGACCATCTTGGGGCCGAGTTCGACGCGCAGCAGGCGGGTGAGGTGGCTGATGTACGCCTTGGTGCCGGAGTAGACGGAGAACTTCTCCAGGATGCGGGTGGCCGCGATGGACGAGGTGTTGATCAGGTCGGCGGGCCTGCCCCGGGCGGCGGAGTCCGTCAGGTGGGGGAGGAAGGCGGCGACGACGTTCATCAGGCCGCCGATGTTGAGGTCGATCTGACGCTGCCAGTCCTCGACCTTCAACTCCTCGATTCCGGAGATCAGTTGCACGCCCGCGTTGTTGAACACGAGGTCGGCGTGGCCGAAGCGGGCGGCGACCTCGTCGGCGGCGTTCTGCACGGCGGCGCGGTCGGTGACGTCGACGGCCAGGGCGAGCGCGGTGCCGCCAACGGCCTCGATGTCCTTGGCCAGGCTGTCGAGGCGCTCCTTGCGCCGGGCCAGCACGACCACGGTGGCACCGAGTTCGGCGAGCCGACGGGCGGTGGCGGCGCCCATGCCGCTGGACGCGCCGGAGACGACGGCGACGCGGCCGGCCAGGGGGGTGCCGGTGAGCAGGGCAGCAGACATGACGGAACCTCAATCTCTGGTGTGATCGGTGGGGGAGAGGCAGTGCGGCGGGGGGAGCCGGTTGGAGCGGTGAGGATCGCGGTCGGCGGGACGTCAGGCCGCGTCGTCGTGCGCGGTCGCGGCGGACTTCTCGCGCCACGGGGCGAGGTCGGCCTGTACCTGCTGGTACTTCACGTCCAGCCGCTCCAGGGTGTCGCGGCCGACGTAGAGGTGCGTGGGCAGCTTCGCGGCGGACGCGGCCTCGACGATCAGTGCGGCGCCCTTGACCGGGTCGCCGAGCTGGGCGTGGTTGGCCTCGTCGATCCAGTCCAGGGTGACGTGCGCGGGCGTGCCGTCGTACTCGGTCATGCGGTGGGCCGCGACCGACAGCGAGCTGGAGTCGAGGAAGTCGGTGCGGAAGACCCCGGGCTCGACGACCATCGACTGGATGCCGAACGGGGCCAGCTCGACGGAGAGCGCCTCGCTGATGCCGGCGACGGCGAACTTGGACGCGGAGTACAGACTGACCCCCGGCTCACCCTCGAAACCCGAGCGCGAACCCAGGTGCACCAGCTTGCCCGCACCCTGCTTGCGCATGCCGGGCAGGACGGCGCGGGTGACGTTGATCAGGCCGAAGACGTTGAGGTCGAACAGCGACCTGGCCTCCGCGTCCGTGACTTCTTCCAGCGCGCCGAGCAGGCCCCGGCCCGCGTTGTTCACCAGGACGTCGATACCGCCGAACCGCTCCACCGCCGCGTCGACCGCCGCCGGAATGCTGTTGTTGTCGGTGACGTCCAGGGGGACCGCGTACACCCTCGCGGACTTCTTCAGGTCGTCCGGGACGCGCTCCGGATTTCGTACGGCAACCACGACGTCGTTGCCCCGCGCCAGGGCGGCGCGGGCGATTTCCGCGCCGATTCCGCGGGATGCACCGGTGACGAACCACGTAGCCATGAGGGAGACCTCTCTCGTCGCTTTCCCGGATCGGGATGTCTTTCCCGTCCCGGGATTTCCTGTGGACGCTTTCGAGTCTGCTCGGCTGCCGAGATCCGATGAAGGCCGTGCTCTTCCTGGGAGTGCCACACCCAGGAAACCGTCCTCGGGGCCCTACGGGCGCGGTGCGCCGAGGGAGCCCAGCAGCGCCAGCCCGTCGGCGGAAGCGGACCCCGGTTCGGCCAGCAGGACGACGAGCTGTTGCCCCGGGACGCTGCGCACGGCGAGCGTCTCCTGCCGGAACTCCAGCTCCCCCACAGCGGAATGGCGTACCTGAACCACCCCGTTCGGCAAGGTCCGGCCGCCCTCGCGGGACCACAGCCTGCGGAACTCCCCGCTGTGCATGGAGAGTTCACCCACCAGCTCGCGAACGCGCCGGTCGTCGGGGTCATGGGCCGCAGCCTTCTGGAGTTCGGCCACCGCGCACCGCCGGGCCCGCTCCGGGTTCCGGTAGAAGGTGCTCGCCGCAGGGTCGAGGAAGAGCATGCGCAGTACGTTGTCCCGCTGGGCGAAGTCGTCGTGCAGGGCGGCTGCCGGGGCGTTGGCCGCGAGTACGTCCTGGGCGTGCCCGAGGAGCAGGGCCGGTGTCCCGGTCAGGCTGTCGAGCAGCTGCCGCACCTGCGGAGTGACCCGCTCGATCCGCGGCGGTGCCTTCGTACGACGGGCGGCCGGACGGGCGAGCCGGAAGAGTTCCGCCCGGTCCTCGTCGTCGAGGAGCAGGGCGCGGGCGAGGGCCTCCAGGACCCGCGGCGAGGCGCCCGGCTCGCGGCCCTGCTCCAGTCGGCCGTAGTAGTCCGGGCTGACTCCGGCGAGCAGGGCGACCTCCTCGCGCCGTAGTCCGGGCACCCTGCGCCGGGCGGTGCCGGGCAGCCCCGCCGCCTCGGGGGCGAGGCGTTGCCTCCGTACCCGTAGGAACTGCCCCAGACTTCCCTCCGTGCCCGGGAGCGGGGCGTGGTCCATGCCGTCCATGGCGTCAGGCTAGGCGGCGGACGCCGGTAGAGGTTGTGCGAAGGGTGGGTGCGTTGCACCCAGGCTCACGGGTCAGGAGGGACGCCAAAGCCGGTGGTCAGCGGCACAGGTCCGGGACCGGAAGGCGGCCTGCCTCATGTGTGCGACCCACCGGGCGCCGCTGCACGGCGCTTCTCGCCCCGCAGCAACGCCGTCTAGCCTTGTCCGATGAGCACTGGGACGCCCCTGGGCGACTTTCTCCGAGCCCGCCGAGAAGCCCTGAAGCCGCACGACGTCGGTCTCCCGGAACACGGGCGACGCCGGGTCCCGGGACTGCGGCGCGAGGAGGTCGCCCTGCTCGCCGGAGTCAGTTCCGACTACTACGTCCGGCTGGAGCAGGGGCGGGAGAGCAGCCCGTCCCCGCAGGTCCTGGACGCCGTGGCGCAGGCACTGCGACTGAACCCGGAGGCCACCGACCACCTCAACCGGCTCTGCCTCGACCCGTCACAGCGCCCGCACGACCGCAACGGGGCGGGCGTGAGCCAACAGCTGCTCCAGCTGTTGGACGGCTGGGAGCAGTCCCCGGCCTTCGTCCTGGGCCCCGCCCTGGACGTCATGGCCGGGAACTCCCTCGCCACGGCGCTGCACAGCGGGTTCACCCGGTTCGACAACCTCGCCCGCATGGTGTTCATCGACCCGGCGGGACGCGCGTTCTACCAGGAGTGGGAGCGCGCCGCGCACTCCTGCGTGGCGGAACTCCGGGCCGCGTACGGGCACGACCCCGACTCGGCCCGCATCGCCGAGGTCGTGGCGCAACTCACCCGCGACAGCACGGAGTTCGCCGTACTCTGGCGGATGCACGAGGTCAAGAGCAAGTCCCAGGAGGGCAAGCACCTTCGGCACCCCGAGGTCGGTGACCTGCACATCAGGTTCGCGGCCTTCACGGTCAATGGAGCCGCTCACCAACAGCTGGTCGTCTACCAGGCCGAACCGGCCAGTCCGACAGCGGCCGCCTTCGAAGAGCTGGCCACCCTGGCCACCCAGCGGGCGGGCAGGTGAGCCGGGCCGCCGCCGAGTCTCCTCACAGCTTCCCCGGGCTCCCGTACCGGTAGAAGAACGGGCCCAGCTGGCCCGCCAGCGCACGCGTGAGTCCGGAGCCGTCTTCGAGCAGGCGGGCACCGGAGTCGAGGTCGCCGACGAACACGGGGTCGTAACCGGCGTCCCGGATCAGCTGCTCGGTGGCCTCCCGGGCGGCCGGGTCGGCGGCGAAGAGGTTGCTGGGGCGCACGCTCTGCGCCTCGATCCGGTCGTACACGGCGGCGAAGTTCGTCGAGAACGACTTCGCCGTCGGCCCGCCGACGATGGACTTCACCTGGTGGGACAGCGAGGGGAACGCGTCGTCCCGGGGGCCGTAGAGGTTGCAGGCGTCGATGGTCACCTGACCGGCCAGTCCCGCCACGCCTGCCAGCGCCTCGGTGATCGCCGGACCCGGCACCGCGACCACCAGGACGTCCGCCCCCGATGCGTCGCCGCCGTCACGGCCCAGCCCCGTCACCTCGTGCCCGGCCTTCGCCCACAGCTGGGCGAGACCGCCGCCCACGTTTCCGCGTCCGACAACGGTGATCCTCATGGCGACTCCTCCGGTAGGCCTGCTACGGCCGAGACTCGCAGGGCGGTCGCGGCCGCGCATCGGTGACTGTCGCCTAGACGGGCCCGACAGGTGGAACCCGTACAGACGGGCCCGACGGGTGGAGCCCGTACAGACGGGCCCGACAGGTGGAGACCGTACGGTCAGAACCGTCGCCGCAGCCAGCGCAACCGGGCCTCGCGTGCCGTCCGGGAGAGCGCCGCGTCCGGCACCACGGCGTCGAAACCGTGGAATCCGCCCGGCCACACGTGCAGTTCCGCGTCACCGCCCGCCAGCCAGAAGCGGGACGCGTACGCGACGACCTCGTCCCGGAACGTCTCGGCGGAACCCACGTCGAGGAACAACGGCGGCAGGCCCGCCAGGCTCGCGGCACGTGCCGGGGCCGCGTACGGGGACACGTCGGGGCCACCGCGTGCCTCGCCCAGCAGTGCCGTCCAGCCGGTGTCGTTGGAGGTGCGGTCCCAGACGCCGCGGCCCGCCATCTGGAAACCGGAGGGCGTGTCGTTGCGGTCGTCGAGCATCGGGCAGGCCAGGAGCTGTCCGGCGATCCGGGGGCCGCCCCGGTCCCGGGCCAGGAGCGTGGCGGCGGCGGTCAGCCCGCCGCCCGCGCTGGCCCCGGCGACCACGAGGCGGTCGGGGTCGACGCCGAGGTCGGCCGCGTGGTCCGCGACCCACAGGAGCCCCGTGTACACGTCGTCGATCGCGGCCGGGTAGGGGTGCTCGGGGGCGAGGCGGTACTCGACCGAGACGAGGACGGCGGGGAGCTCCCGCACCCAGTCGAGCATCTCCCCGATGAGGTTGCGGTTGTCGCCGAGGATCATGCCGCCGCCGTGGGTGAAGTACACGGCCGGAAGGGGGACGGGGGCGGTGTGCGGGCGCGGGCGACAGATCAGCAGGGAGACATCGGGCGCGCCGGTCGGCCCGGGGATGCGCTGCTCCACCGCTTCGATGGTCCCACCGCGCGTGAGTTCCTCGTCCGAGGGACGTTGGCTCGTGGTGGCCGCGCGTACGGAGGGGATCGCCGACGGCAGGACCGCCGGTGGCAGCACCTGGGCCAACGAGGGCAATGCCGAGGCGAGTTCAGGGTCGAACGGAGGCGGTGTCCAGGGGGCCGCGTGCCGGGGGCCGTGAGGTACGAGGGTCGTCATTGGGACTCCTGTGACTCCTGGGCAAGAGAGGGCGCGCGCACGGAGCACCCGCCTTCGTTGCCACGTCAACAAGCCGAATGGGACTCTGGGAACCGCACCAGGGCACCTCATCTCCCCAGCTCGCGTCGCACCACGGAGACGGCAGAAGGAGTCCCATGGCCAGGCTCACAGGCACCCCCCTCGTTCGCATCGGCAGAACCCGCCTAGACGGTCGGTGTCACCGCGCTCCGGTGAACTCTCTTGTTGGGCAGGTCCGTTGACGCGGGGATCGTCCCGCTCGTCGTCCGAGTGCCGCCGCCCGTTACTGGGCCGGCAGCGCGAGTCGGACGCGGTGCGGCGACTGCTCGACGCCGCCCGGTCCCGGCGCGGAGGCGCGCTGGTGGTGCGGGGCGAGCCGGGCATCGGCAAGACCGCCCTCATCGACCAGGCCCTCACGGCGCACGGCCTGACGGTGCTGCGGGCCGTCGGCGCCGCATTCGAGTCGGAACTCACGTTCGCCGCGCTCCACCAGCTCTGCCGGCCGGTCCTGCGCCGGCAGGATCGGCTGCCCACCCCCCAGCGCAGGGCGCTCGACGCGGCGTTCGGGCGGACGCCCGGCTCGGCACCCGACCGCTTTCACGTGGGCCTGGCGGTACTCAACCTCCTCTCCGAGGCCGCGTCCGAGCAGCCCGTCCTGTGCGTCGTCGACGATGCGCACTGGCTCGACCGGGCCTCGGCGCAGGCCCTGGTCTTCGTCGCCCGCCGCGTTCGGGACGAACCCGTGGCGCTGCTGTTCGCCGAGCGCGAGGAGAGTGATGAGGGTGACGAGAGTGATGAGGGTGGCGGGAGTTTCCACCGCTCGCTGGAGGGGCTCCCGGAGCTGCCGCTCCGGGGACTGGGCGACGACGACGCCCGGCGGCTCCTCGATGCGCAGATCCGCGCGCCGCTCGACCGGGCCGTGCGCGACCGCATCATCGCCGAGGCGCGCGGCAATCCCCTGGCCCTCCTCGAACTCCCGCAGACCGTGGACCTCGCGGGCGGGTTCGCCCTGCCCACCTCCCTGTCCGTCCCCGGGAAGGTTGCGGCGAGCTACCGCACCCGCATCGCCGCACTCCCCTCCGGCGCCCGCGACGTACTCCTGCTCGCGGCGGCCGAGCCGACCGGCAATGCGGCTCTGCTGCACGCGGCGGCGCTTCAACTCGGCCTGCCCGGCGACGCGGTGACGCGTGCGGAGGACTCGGGACTCGTGACCGTCGGCGGGTGGGTCCGGTTCCGCCACCCGCTGGTGCGGTCGGTCGTCTACCAGTCCGCCACCCCCGACGAACGCCGCACGGTGCACCGGGCACTGGCCGTGGCCACGGCGGTCACCGAACCCGACCGCAGAGCCTGGCACTTCTCCCAGGCCGCGCACCAGCCGGACGAGGACGCGGCGGCGGCGCTGGAACAGGTCGCGGACCGGGCGCGGGCTCGCGGCGGAGCCGCCGCCGCGGCGGCCTTCCTGGAGAGGGCCGCGTACCTGACGCCGGACCCCGCCCGCCGGGCCGTGCGCGCCCTCGACTCCGCGTACGCCAAGCGCGACATCGGCGCCGCCGACTGTGCGCTGTCGCTGCTGGCCATGGCGCAGGACGGCCCGCTCGACGACGTTCGCCGGGCCGACGCGGCGACGCTGCACGCGCGGATCAGCTTCGACCGCAGCCGCGACGACGCCTCCGTCTCGGAACTGCTGGCAGCGGCCCGGCTCATGGCGCCGCTCGACACCCGCGCCGCCCGCGAAACCTTCCTCGAAGCCTTCGGTGCGGCCGTGTTCGTCGGCAGGTTCGCCGCCACGGACCGCATGCGCGACATCGCCGTCAGCGCCCGCACCACCGGCCCCACCCCGCCGCGCCCCCTCGACCGACTCCTCGACGGGCTGACCACCCAGGTCACGCACGGCTACGTCGCGGCGGTACCGGAGCTGCGCCGGGCCGTGGACGCCTACCGGCACGGCGCCGGGCGCGACGCGTACGACGTCGGCCAACTGTGGGCGGCATGCGGCCCGACGATGGACCTGTGGGACGACGCGGCCTGGCGGGCCCTGGCCACCCGGCAGCTCGAACTCGTCCGCGGTGCGGGCATGCTCGCCGAACTGCCCGTGGCGCTGAGCTTCCGCGCCCTCGCGCACGTCCACGCCGGTGAGTTCGCCGACGCCGCCGCACTGGTCGCGGAGGCGCACGCGATCGCGGCGGAGGCCGGTACGCCGGACATGCTGCACGTCGACGTCACGGTGGCCGCGTGGCGCGGCGACGAGAAACGCACCCTCGAACTCGCCGACGTCGCCACCCGTGATGCCCGTGCACGGGGCGAGGGGCGGCTCCTGAGCGCCACGGAGTACGCCAGGACCGTCCTGCTCAACGGCCTCGGCCGGTACGACGCGGCCCTCACGACGTGCCGGACGGCGGCCGAACTCGACGAGATCAGCTTCCACGCCTGGATACCGCTGGAGTTCATCGAAGCCGCGACACACGCCGGACGCCCGGAACTGGCCGAACCCGTACTGGAGCGCCTGTCCGAACGTACCGCCGCCGCCGGCTCCGACTGGGCACTGGGAACCGAACTGCGCTCGCGGGCCCTGCTCACCCGGGGACCGGCGACCGAGAAGCTGTACCGGGAGGCGATCGAGTGCTTCGCCCGCAGCGAGGGCGCCCCGCACCTCGCGCGGGCCCGCCTGCTGTACGGCGAGTGGCTGCGCCGGGAAGGCCGCCAGACCGACGCGCGGGCCGAACTCCAGTCGGTGTACGAGCAGTTGACCGCGCTCGGCATGGCAGCGTACGCGAGGCGGGCCGCCCGGGAACTCGCCGCGACCGGTGCCCGCGCACGCAAACGGCCCGGCGGCGCGCCGGGCCGCCTCACCCCGCAGGAGTTCCAGATCGCCCGGCTGGTCGCCACCGGGGCGACGTCCAAGGAGGTGGGTATCCAGCTGTTCCTGAGCCCGCGCACCATCGACGCCCATCTGCGGAACGTCTTCCGCAAGCTGGGCATCACCTCGCGCCGTCAACTGCGCGGCCTGGAACTGACGCACGACCGGATGAGCGACTGACCGCGCCGGACGGCCCCTGCGTGGAGCCGTCCGGCACGGCGCACCCCTGACCCGTACGATCAGCCCTCGCCCAGCAGTTGGAGCTCCCAGGCCAGGCTGGTGCCGAAGCTGCCGCCGTGCTCGAACATGATCTCGCTCATGCCGGGGACGGTCGCCGTCCGCGCCCAGTCGCGCTGCCACTCCGAGATGACGGTCCCGGCGGTCATCGGGACGACGCCCGCCTGGATCATGCGCTGGACGCCGCGTTCGTGCGCCTCGGCCGTCGTCGCACCGGAGGCGTCCGTCACCGCGTACACCCGGTAGCCGTCCGCCAGGGCGTGGATGGCGGGCATGGCGAGACAGATGTCCGTCCACAGCCCGGCGATGAGGAGGTCCTTGCGGCCGGTGACGGCGACGGCGTCCACCACCCGCTGGTCCTCCCAGGCGTTGATTGTGGTGCGGTCGATCGGCTTCTGGCCGGGGAAGACGTTCTGGAGCTGGCGGATGAGGTGCCCGCCGCGGTCCTCGACGACCGTACTCAGGATCGTCGGCACGTCGAACAGCTTGGCCCCCTTGGCCAGCGCGGTGACGCTGTTGACCACGAGGTTGGGGTCCATGTTGTGCAGCCCAGCGAACTGCGCGCCCTGGTGGTCGATCAGCAGGAGGACCGACCTCTCGGGTGCGAGCAGTGCGCCGAGGCCGGTGTGGGTGACGTCGTTGGCTGCCATGTGAGTCTCCGATGCCGCAGGCTCCCCGAGAGGCCGATCGGCCTCGCCGTGCCGACAGGGTCCGACGGCGGCACACGGACGCGCATCGGCGACGGCTGCGTAGACGGGTGACGGCTACGTAGGCACGGGCTGCGATGATCAGGGGCCGTTCTCCCGCTTCCTTCAGGACGGACGGTCGGCCTCGCGGTCCAACTCTGCCCGGAGCGCCACCACTTGCATGTTCAGCGCGAACTCGAAGCGCTCCTCGTAGGTGCCTGCGGCGACGTGTGATGCGGCAGCGCTCAGCGCCGGATACGCGGGGTCGTCGAAGTCGCTCATGCGCTCGGGCGGCGCGGCGGCATGTGCCTGCTGCTCCTGCGCGATGCCGAGGACCAGATAGAAGATGGTCCAGTTCGCCCACGCCGCCGTGCGGTGCGAGAAGCCCGCGTCGAGCAGGGTGTGGATCATCGTGTCGGCGAACCGGTAGGTGTTGGGCTCAGTGGTGGCGAGCCCGGCGAGCAGGCGGGCTGCGTCGCGGCGGGCGAGGATCGCCCCCCGGCACCAGCGCGCCAGGGCCCGGACCCGGTCCTCCCAGGGGAGGGGCAGGGCGGCGACGTCCAGGTCCGCGAGGACGGCGTCCGACATCAGGACGAGCAGGCGGCGCTTGTTGTCGACGTGCCAGCGCACGGAGTTGTGCTGGACCCCCAGCCGGTCCGCGACGGAGCGCATGGTCACCATGTCCAGACCCTGCTGTTCGAGCACTTCCAGCGCCGCGTCGACGACTGCTGCCCGGCTGATGGCCATGGGTGCCCCGTTCCTCGTGATGGCGCGATGCCGTGTCGCCGCGCTGCCTCTTGTCCGGCGGACAATATACGGCGTCGCCTCTTGTCCAGTGGACAAGACCTCGCTATTGTCCAGTGGACAAGAGGGATGGGGTAAGCGAAAAGGAGTCGACAGTGTTCCTGGATCCTGAGTTCCTGCCCGTCTACGAGGTACTGCCCGCGCTCGACGTGTTCGCCGACGTGCCTACGGCCCGCGCGGCTTCGCGTGCGGCCAGCGGCGACGGCCGGTCGGACCGTGCGGTCGACGTCGAGGACCGTGTCATCCCGTCGGACGGGCGGCCGTTGACCCTGCGGCTCTACACCCCGGTCGCCCGGGGCGCGGACCTACTGCCGGTCGCGGTGTGGATGCATGGCGGCGGGTTCGTGCTGGGCGGCCCCAACGCGGAGGACGCCACCTGCCGTCGGCTGGCCGCCGAGCTGGGCATCGCCCTGGTCGCCCCCGACTACCGACTCGCCCCGGAGGCCCCGTACCCCGCCGCCTTCGACGACTGCTGCGCCGCGCTCGACTGGGTGGTGGACCAGGCGCACGCCCGGGGACTCAACCCGGCGCGCCTGGCCCTGGGCGGGCACTCCGCGGGTGCCTGCCTGGCGGCGGCCGTCGCCCTCGCCGCCCGCGACCGAGGAGGCCCGCGCATCGCCTACCTCTACCTGGGCTGCCCCGTCATCGACGACCGCCTGGCGACCGGTTCGGCGCGTGAGGTCACGGACCCCAGGCTCTTCAACCGCCGTGCCGCGGAGGCAGGTTGGGAGATGTATCTGCAAGGGGCCGACCCGAAGGCCGGCTATGCCGTGCCGGCCCGTGCCGAGGACCTGTCGGGTCTGCCGCCCACGTACGTCATGGCCGCCGGGGTCGATCCGGCACGGGACGAGGCCCTGGAGTTCGCGGCCCGGCTGGGCGCGGCGGGGAATGCGGTCGAGGTCCATCTCGTACCCGGAGTTCCGCACATGTTCGACGTGCTGGCCCCCACGGCTCGGGTGACCCGTCGTGCCGTCTCCGCCTGGACGACGGCGCTCGCCGACGGCATCGGCGCAGGACGCGAGCACGCACATGGCTGACCCGGTGGGAGCGAGCACGCACATGGCCGACCCGGTGGGAGGGGAGACGACCGGCACGCTCGGAGCGGACACGACCGGCACAACCCGGGCCGTGCCCGAGCTGTGGGTGAGGGTGCGCCAAGTGCGCTGGGAGGCCACCGGTGTGGTCTCCGTCGAGTTCACGTCACTCGACGGGCGGCCGCTCCCGCCCTGGTGGCCGGGCGCCCACGTCGAACTCGCGCTGCCGACCGGGATCGTACGGCAGTACTCGCTGTGCGGGTCGCCGCAGGACCTGACCTCGTACCGCATCGGGGTGCTGCGCGAGCGGGCGGGCCGGGGCGGTTCGGAGTACGTGCACGCCTTCCTCCGGCCGGGACAGTCCGTACGGCTGCGCGGACCGGTGGACAACTTCGGGTTCCGGCGGGAGGAGGCGTACCTGTTCATCGCGGGCGGCATCGGCATCACCCCCGTCCTGGCGATGGCGCGGCAGGCCGCCGCCTGGGGCCTGCCGTGGCAGCTTCTGTACGGAGGCCGCACCGCCGATTCGATGGCCTTCCTGGACGAGCTGCGTGCCCACCGCGACAACGTACGGCTCTACCCGAGCGACAGCGCCGGCCGTATCCCGCTCGCCCACTGGCTGGAGCGGCCACGGCCCGCAACGGCCGTCTACGCCTGCGGCCCGGAGTCCCTGTTGACCGCGGTCGAGGAGGGGGCCGCGCACTGGGCGCCGGGCTCGGTGCGCCTGGAACGGTTCAGGCCGCGTCCGAAACCTAACCGGCCCGACACCGAACCCGACACCGACGTCGAGGTGGTGTGCGCGCGCTCGCGGCGCACGGTCGTGGTTCCCGCCGGCGACAGCATCCTCAGCGCGCTGGAGGGAGCGGGCCTGCCCGTGACCGGGTCGTGCCGCGAGGGTGTCTGCGGCACCTGCGCGACACGGGTCGTCGACGGCGAACCCGAGCACCGCGACGACATCCTCACCGCCGAGGACCGCGCGACCGGCGACCGCATGTACATCTGCGTCTCCCGGGCGCGCGGGGAGCGCCTCGTACTCGACGTGTAGCAGGGCATCCAGGTGCCCAGAACCGCACACCCGTCACCGGAGGTCCCGCATCAGCATGAGCCGTCACGACGTCACGCGTACCACTGCGCCCGTCCGCACCGCCGCCGACGACTACCGCCCCGTCGACATGGACCGGGTGCGGGAGATCATCGGCCACCCGCCGCCGTTCATCGCGGCCAAGAAGGAAACCCACCTCGGCGCATTCACCACCAGGTTCATCGCGCACAGTACGTTCTTCTGCCTGGCCACGGCCGACGACGCCGGACACCTCGACATCAGCCCCAAGGGCGATCCGCCGGGGGCCGTACGGGTGCTGGACCCGTGGACCCTGGTACTTCCGGACCGGCCCGGCAACAAGCTCGCCGACACCTTCGAGAACCTCACCCGCAACCCCGCGGTGGGGCTGGTGTTCCTCGTTCCCGGGCTCCGGGAGGTCGTGCGTGTGAACGGTGACGCGTTCATCAGCGACGATCCGGAGCTGCTGCACATGCTGAGCGCCGACGGGAAGCCCGCCGTGCTGGCCACCGTCGTGCGCGTGCGGGAGGTGTTCTCGCAGTGCGGAAAGGCGGTGATACGCGCCCGGCTGTGGGAGGGCGACCCGCGTCGGCTGGCCGAAGCGGTCCTGCTGGGCGGCGACTTCTACACGATGCACGTGGCGGAGCACGCCGCCAAGATGGCCGACAGCCTCGGCGACCGGCTCGCGGAACTCCCCGCCATCGCCGAGAGCCAGTACCGGAACCACCTGTACTGACAACCGCCGTACGTGCCCCGAAGGTGGGCGCCTGATGGGAGAAATCCCCGTTCGGACGCCCTTCTTCGCGCTTCTAGAAGAAGCCGAGCTTCTTCGGGGAGTAGCTGACCAGGAGGTTCTTCGTCTGTTGGTGGTACATGGGCCGGTGTCGTGCTGACCAGGCAAAACGGTCTTCCGTCGGTCGTGCTCGGCGGTGATGAGCTGCTGGGACTCGTCGACGAACTGCCCGCCCATCTCCACGGGCTGGTCGACGAACGTGTCGGTCCAGGTACGGCCGCCGACCCGGCCGCGGGCCTCCAGCAGGAGCGGGTTGAGGCCCTTGGCCCTCAGCTCCCGCGCGGCTATCGCGCCCGCGAAGCCGAGGCCCACGACGATGGCGTCGTCGTGGCCGCGGGTTTCGGCGCCATGAACGGTGGTGCGGCCGAAGGCGCCGGGGACCGAACCGATCGCGGCGGCAGCGGTGAGCCCGCCCACCGTGAGCAGTCGCCGACGGGAGAGACCGTCGATGCGACGTATGCCGGACTGGTTGTCTTCACTCACTGGGTTGTCCTCACGTTTCCTGTGATCGCTCGTACCTATCAAAGGGCGACGTGAGGAATCGGCGGCTGCCAGTACGGCCGTGACCGCAGGGTGCCGATCCGTCGTTCGAGACGTGACGGAGCGAGGCCTTGCGGCTCGGAATCCGGCGGATGCAGCCGCGTTCGCGAGGCAGGGTGATCTGAGAGTGATGCCAACTCAGTGCGGATCGAGGCCAGATGAGCGTCCTGGATCCACCACGGTGGCAGGACCGCGTCTCCGCGTGTGCGGTCGCGTCGGCCTGTGCCCGGTGCAACTTACCGTGAACTCGCGCAATTCCCCCGTGCACCTGCTGTGTGGAGGCAGGTTCTTCAACGCGTGCCGAGACCGGCACAGTGTCCTTCACGCGGTGCGGCCCCCACGCGTCGTCGCGACTGCGGGGGCCTTCTCGTGCGGGCGATGACGGTTACTGACCTTCCCTCTCGTCAGTCGCGCCAGGCACCGGCCGCCGCGGCCTCCTTCACGAACAGGGCGAAGGACCGGGGCGGCCGACCGAGCGCGGCCTGCACCCCGTCGGACAGATGGCTGTCCATGTCCCGCCGGATCGGGCCGACCGAGTCCGCGTAGTCCTCGGCGTCTGCCGTGGGCCAGCCCTCGGCGACCAGCTCGGCCACGAAGTCCTCGTGCGACAGGGACACATAGCGAACCGAGCGACCGGTGGCATCGGAGATGAGGTCCACCACCTCGCCGATGGTGAGCGCGCTCGGCCCCGACAACTCGTAAGTTTTACCGACGTGGTTGTCCTCGATGAGAGCGGCGACCGCGACTGCGGCGATGTCCTCGGCGTCCACGAAGCTCGCAGCACCGTCGCCCGCGGGCAGGCGCAGCTCCCCGCCGAGCACCGAGTCGCGGAAGAAACCCTCGCTGAAGTTCTGTGCGAACCACGCCGGCCGTACGACGGTCCACTCCAGACCGCTGTTGCGCACGGCGTCCTCGCCGTCGATGTGGGTCCTGCCCGCGATGCTGTCCGCCTTGGCGTATCCAGGGACGTCGGAGCCGCGGCCCGACAGGAGCACGATGCGCTCGACCCCCAACTCCTTCGCGCGCTGCACGAACGGCCGCGTCAGCTGCTCGCCGTCCTGCGGGACGATGAAGACCTTCTTCACGCCGTCCAGAGCGGCATCCCACGTGCTCCGGTCCGTCCAGTCGAAACGGGGGTCGCCAGAGCGCGATCCCACGCGCACCGCGACACCCTTTGTGCCAAGTTGGGCCACGGCACGTCCGCCGACCTTGCCCGTACCACCAGTGATCAAAATCGGGTGCTCAGTCATGGGACAACCACATCTTTCGGCGGGCGGCGAAGCCATGGCTGAGACGCCCAGGTTGATGTTCGAGCCTCTACATTGGAGGGGTGGACACCTTGGCGAAACTGCTGGACGGGGTACGGGCACGCGGTGCCGTGTTCACCCGGACGGTCATCAGCCCACAATGGTCCCTGCGCTTCGCGAGCGGCGCCCACCTGACCCTGGTCGCCGCGTTGGACGGAAGGGTCTGGATCACACCCGCCGACGGCGAGCCGATGGAACTCCGCTCAGGTGACATCGCCGTTCTGCGGGGCCCCGCCCCCTACACCGTCGCCGAGGACCCCGCCTCGCCGCCCGGCCGCGTCATCACCAGCGCGGACTACTGTGCACGCACCGCGCGAGCGGTCGCGGTCGGCGAACACGCCCTCGACCCGCGTACGTGCGGTGTCGACGCGACCGGTTCGTCCCTGCTGGTCAGCGGTGCCTATGAGGGGCGGACCAGCATCAGTGACCGTCTCCTGGACGCCCTGCCGGACGTCCTCGTCGTACCGGAAGCCGACAGCGACCGTACGCTTCTCGCCCTCGTCGCGGAGGAGGTGCGCCGTGACAAACCGGGCCAGCAGGCCGTCCTGGACCGACTGCTCGACCTGATGCTGGTCTCCACGCTGCGCGCCTGGTTCGACCGCCCCAAGAACCATGCACCCGTGTGGTACCGGCCCACGGACGACTCCGTCGTCGCGAGCGCACTCCGGCTGATGCACGACGACCCGGCGCACCCGTGGACCGTGGCGAACCTCGCAGCCAAGGTGGGTGTCTCCAGGTCGGGCCTGGCCCGCAGCTTCGTCCGCCACGTCGGTGAGCCACCCATGACGTACCTGGCCACGTGGCGCGTTGCCCTGGCCGCCGACCTGCTCCGCGACACCGACGACACGGTGAGCTCCATCGCCCACGAGGTGGGGTACTCCAACACCTTCACCCTCAGCGTCGCCTTCAAGCGATGCCGCGGAATCTCCCCCACGCAACACCGGGCGGCAGTTCTGCACAGCCGTGGGCTGAGCGCCTGAGCCGGAGGGCGTGCGAGGGCCCCGGCGGGCGTGCGCGCCGGGGCCCTCGGGTGGTGCGGGTGTCAGTCCGGAATCGGGTGGGGTGCTAAACCCTCGCAGATGCGGCTACTTCCCGGCCGGGGACCGGGAAGTAGCCCTTGTCGGTGAAGAATTCCACGTACCGCGCCAGCAGGTGCCCCGTTGCCCGGGGGCAGTGGATGTCGCTGCCGGTCGGAGCCACCTCCGTCGCGTCCGTGTCAATGTCGGGATAGCCCCCGATGCCCGAGATCGCGGCTTCGAAGACGTCGAGCAGCGGCAACAGCGAGTTCTCCGGATGCTTCCGCACACGGACTGGCTCCACTCCGCCGGGTCGAGGTCCACGAGCGTGTGGCCGAGGGCGCGGAGCCGCTCGACGATCTCGGTGAAGTGCAGACGGTGCGGATTGGACAGGTTGAAGGTGTCTCCCACTCCTGCGATCCGTGAGGAGAGCCACCGGATCGCCGCGCTCACGTAGTCGACCGGTGTCGGATGGAAGAAGCCGGAGATGCCCGCGGGGGCCACGCCCACCTCCAGCATGCCGCGGATGCTCAGCCACACGAAGTCCTGTTTCTGGCAGGCCCCGTTGACCTGGTCGCCGGAGACCACGTCGACCCGGTACACCGAGACAGGGATGCCGCGCGACCGGGCGATGTCGATGATCCCCTCGGCTATCCGCTTCGCCTGCCGGTACCCGTTGGACAGCAGCTCCGGCGGGCCGATCGGGTCGTCGACGGCGATACGGCGACCCTCGGCGGGCTCCTGCGCGTGGACGCCGGTGGACGAGATGTAGTGCACGGGAATGGTCCGGTGCCGGGCCGCGAGCCGCAGCACCTCCTCGGTGCCCGCGATGTTGGCGGGCCTCAACGCCTCGTACGGATAGAGCCAGTTGACGCTGGCACCCGTGTGGTGGACGACGTCGACCACCCGGGCCAGCTCGTCGAAGGCGCCCTCGTCCCGTCCGAGCGCCGGCTCGGCGAGATCACCGACGGCAATGTCGATCCGGTCGAAGTCGAGGTCCGCCCCCGTCTCGTACCACGTGGCCGCGGTAGTCAGGCGTGCGCGGGCATCCGACGCGTCCGTGCCGCGGACCAGGCAGTGGATCCGCGCAGACGTGTTCCGCAGCAGGTCCCTCAGCAGGAAGGAACCGAGGAAGCCGGTGGCGTCGGTCAGCAGGATGTGCCGGGGTTCGTCGGTGAGGTGCACGTCAGGCGCGGCGACGATGTGGGCGAGGTGTTCGAAAATCACCCTTCGTCCGTTCGATGGGGCTGGGGTGCCCTGCGCAGGGCGAGCGAGGTAAATCGGCCGCCCCGTGTAACGGCAGGTAGGCATCTGCCAAGGACTTGAGGGGCGCGGGAGTGGCCTTCCGACCTGTGGCTAGGATCGGAGGTCAGGACATGGGGAGGGGCAGACGGTGCGTTTTGCAGTGGGGCCTCGGGGGGCTGAAGCGCGGGAGCTCGCGGCCCTGTGGGAAGAGGGGGTCGACGGGGTGCTGGTGCCTGATGTCCGCTCTCCTGATGGTCACCGCACCGGATACGTCCTGCACCTGGCGTGGTACGAGGAGCCGATCGGTGCGGTGAGGATCGCGCATGCGGCAATGGATCCCCGAGGGCGGCATAGGCCGCCCATGCCAGACCGGTTCGTGCACTTGGACGACGACTTCTTCTCTGTCGGGCAGGACGTCTCCTACTACGAGAACCTGCGGCACCTTCCTGACTGGGAGCGGGCTGAGGTATTTCGGGCGCTGCGTGACATGGCGAGCGATGAAGCCGTCTTGACCGCCGCTCTGGAATACGACGTCACTCATGACTCGCTCCTGCGGTACGTCAAACTGGCCACGGTGCGCGGGCAGATGCGCCGACTTGCCGGCGGAGGCGCCCGCAGGCAGTCCTTCGGCATCGGCTACACCCCTCCTGGCCGCGACGGAACAAACCCGCCACGGTTCACGTTTTCGGCCGTTCCCGGCTCACAACCGGCCACGAACATCCACGCGCTGACCGGACGCAACGGTGTGGGAAAGTCGTTCGTACTGTCCCGTCTGGCACGGGCCGTGGCCGCCGACGAGCCAGATCTCACCAGGTTCGGCCTCGTGACCGAGGAAGGCAGGCAGGGGCGGTCCTTCGCGAACCTGGTGATGGTCTCCTTCAGCGCCTTCGACGGCTTCCCCCTCCTCCACGGCGATGCCATGTTCGACACCTCTTATGTCGGCCTGCACGTCCCGGGTTCCGCACCACCCCGTTTCAAGACCCCCAATCAGTTGCGTCGGGACTTCACCACCGCCGTGCGTGCTTGCATGACCCGTGAACGCACCCCTCGGTGGATCGACGCCATGCGTGCCCTCGACTACCCCGGCGGTGGACTGCTGGAAGACGGCTGGCTCGCCGCCTTCGAAAGCACCCCCACCGTTGCCGGCCAGATCCGCAAAGCCAGAGCCCTGTTCGGAACTCTCTCAGCCGGCCACCGGATCGTCCTGCTCACCGTCACCCGGCTGATCGAGAACGTTGACGAGCGCACTCTCGTCATCATTGACGAACCCGAAACCCATCTTCACCCCCCGCTGCTGGCCGCATTCATGCGCACCATCTCCGCCCTGCTGGCCGACCGCAACGGACTCGCCGTCGTCGCTACCCACTCACCAGTGGTCGTCCAGGAACTCCCTGCTCGCTGTGTGTGGAAGCTGCAGCGCCATGGCGACCACCTCCGCGCCAGGCGCCCGGGAATCGAGACCTGGGGCGAGAACGTAGGCGTCCTCACCCACGAGGTGTTCACTCTCGAAGTCACCGAATCCGGCTTCCTGAAGGACCTGCGAACGCTCGTCAACCAGGAGCTGACCTACGACCAGGTCCTCGCCCGGTACCACCACCGGATGGGCAGCGAGGCACGCGTCGCCCTCAGCGCACTGATCGCCGTCCGCGGCGGCGAAACCCGCGTCGAAGGGCCCAGCGATGCGCCGTAGCCTCACACCGCCTCCGCAGGACCCCCGGGACGTCTACAGCACCTGCATCAACAACACCCATCGTGTCACCTTCGCCAAACTGGCCTTGGCCGAGGACGACGTCGTCGACGCCGCCGACCAGTTCGAGGCTGCCGCCCAGAAGCAGGCGCTCCACACGCTCGCCCACCTGGGCGAGCAGCCCACGAACCGGCTCGACCGTGAGCGGCTGGCGAAGGTTTACGACGGGCGCCTGGTCCGCACAAGTGGACCCGGCCGCAAGACCTACGACGCGATCAAGGCCAGGTCGGCTTTCTGTCCGTTGTGCACCATCGGGACGGTCTCCACGATCGACCACTACCTCCCCAAGATGAAGTACCCGCTCCTCGCCGTGGTGCCAGTGAACCTCGTCCCCGCGTGCGGTGACTGCAACAAGAAGAAGGGAGAGCACGCCCCGGCCACCGAGGAAGATCAGACCCTCCACCCGTACTTTCCCGTCCAAACGCTCTTCGAGCACCCGTGGTTGGTGGCCCGAATTCTCCCGCCCACTGCTGATCGCGGCATGGTGGCCACGTTCTCTGTCACCCCCCACCCGAAATGGCCACCGGTGCTCGCCGCACGGCTGAACTCCCACCTCCGGGTTCTTGAACTCGATACACGCTTTACCTACGCGGTGGTGTCGGAGCTGTCCGCGGTGAGCAACCTTGTGGCCACGTGGACTACCTACGGCCTCGCACGTGACGGGATCCATCGGATGCTGGCTGATCAGGCCGCCGCGAGGGGCGGGGGCGAATCTCTCAACACGCCTATGGCCGCGTTGTACCGTGCCCTCGCCGAGGACGGTTGGTACCTCAACGGTGGGTGGCGCAGCGCAGTCGAACACGTTCCGTCAGAGGGGTGACCGGGCGCTGAGCGGCTCACCACTCCAGTGGGGATCCAAGAAACAGGTGGAGCGAGGGGGCCAGTGCGGAAACAATCTTGATGTAGCCAGTGTTGTCGCCCACTAAAGGGTGTTGCACAAGGCTGCATTTGGGCAGGTCAGAGCCCGTGCGGGCAGTCTTCTGGTCATGATGCGAGGGCGAGGTTGTGCATGTGGGCGACGGCCTGGACGGCGTGGTGGAGGCCGTCGCCGTGCTGGCGTCAGTCGCGGAGGATCGTGTAGTTCTTCATCCGGCCGATCACATGCTCCACCCGGGCCCGGACCTTGCGGTGGGTCGACCTCACACCGATCCCGGTGCCGAGAGGTTCGGCAGAGGGGCGCCTGACCGGGAAAACCCCAGGTCAGGCGCCCCTTTTCGCGCGTTTAGAAGAAGCCGAGCTTCTTCGGTGAGTACGACACGAGGAGGTTCTTCGTCTGCTGGTAGTGGTCCAGCATCATCTTGTGCGTCTCGCGCCCGATGCCCGACTGCTTGTAGCCCCCGAATGCGGCATGCGCCGGATATGCGTGGTAACAGTTGGTCCACACACGGCCCGCCTGGATCGTGCGGCCCGCCCGGTAGGCGGTGTTCATGTCGCGGGTCCACACGCCCGCCCCGAGCCCGTACAGGGTGTCGTTGGCGGTCTTCATCGCGTCGTCGAAGTCGGTGAACGACGTGACCGCGACGACCGGGCCGAAGATCTCCTCCTGGAAGACCCGCATCCGGTTGTCGCCCTCGAAGATGGTCGGCTGTACGTAGTAGCCGCCCTCCAACTCCCCGCCGTGTTCGATGCGCTGACCGCCCGTCAGGATCTTCGCGCCCTCCTGCTGGCCGATGTCCAGGTAGGACAGGATCTTCTGGAGCTGGTCGTTGGAGGCCTGGGCCCCGATCATGGTGTCGGTGTCGAGGGGGTGGCCGGGCTTGATGAGTTCGGTGCGGGCGATCGCCGCCTCCAGGAACTCGCTGTAGTGCCCGCGCTGGATCAGCGCGCGCGACGGACAGGTGCACACCTCGCCCTGGTTGAGGGCGAACATCGTGAACCCTTCGAGCGCCTTGTCGCGGAAGTCGTCGTCCGCGCTCCACACGTCGTCGAAGAAGATGTTCGGGCTCTTGCCGCCGAGTTCCAGGGTGACTGGCTTGATGTTCTCGGAGGCGTACTGCATGATCAGCCGCCCCGTCGTGGTCTCCCCGGTGAACGCGATCTTCGCGACCCGCGGGCTGGACGCGAGCGGCTTGCCCGCCTCCACGCCGAAGCCGTTGACGATGTTCACCACGCCCGGCGGCAGCAGATCGGCGATCAGGCTCATCCAGTAGTGGATCGAGGCGGGCGTCTGCTCGGCCGGCTTGAGGACGACGGCGTTCCCTGCCGCCAGCGCCGGTGCCAGTTTCCAGGTCGCCATCAGTATGGGGAAGTTCCACGGAATGATCTGGCCGACGACGCCCAGCGGCTCGTGGAAGTGGTACGCGACCGTGTCGTCGTCCAGCTCGCTCAGCGAGCCCTCCTGGCCGCGCAGCGCGCCCGCGAAGTACCGGAAGTGGTCGATGGCCAGCGGGATGTCGGCGGCCAGCGTCTCGCGGACCGGCTTGCCGTTCTCCCAGCTCTCCGCGACCGCGAGCTCCTCCAGGTGCGCCTCCATCCGGTCGGCGATCTTCAGCAGGACGTTCGCGCGCTCGCCCGGCGCGGTGCGCCCCCAGCCGGGGGCGGCGGCGTGCGCGGCGTCCAGGGCGAGCTCGACGTCCTCGGCGGTGCCGCGCGCCACCTCGGTGAAGGGGCGGCCGTTCACCGGGCTCGGGTTCTCGAAGTAGCCGCCGCGCACCGGAGCGACGTACTCGCCGCCGATCCAGTTGTCGTAGCGACTCTGGTACGACATGATCGCGCCGTCGCTGCCGGGCGCGGAGTATCGGGTCATGACGTGGCCTCCCTCGGGCGGTGCCGCCCGCCGTTGGACGGCACCGGCAGGGACGCTAGGCGGGCGGACGTTGCAACACCGTTGCGGGAGGCGTCGGGCGCACCGGCGCCGGTGGTGGCGTTCCGTGCACCGGTGCCGGTGCACGCAGTGCGGCGTCCAGCTCCCTGACGCGCGCGTGCACAACAGGACGCTGTCGTACGGACGCCACCTGCGCCAGCGCCTGCCATACCGCCACGTCGTCCTCGCCCCACGGACTGTGCACCCAGTCCGACAGCAGCCCCGGGTCCGCCCGTGCCACCAGCGCCGCCCGCAGCTCCGCCTCCAGCCTGCCGCGCAGCCGCACGACGGCGGGCGCCTGCGACCCCGGCAACAGCGGCCCCGCGTACGCGCCCATCGCGGCGGCCACCGCACCGGAGCCCAGCCGCCGGGCCACCACGGTGAAGTCCGCCTCCACCGGAACGGTGAGCCGGTAGGGGCGCGAGCACAGCAGATGGGGCCCGAGCAGCCGCCGCAGCCGGGACAGTTCCGCGCGCAGCGTCACCGGCGTCACCGACTCGTCCTCGTACAGCTCGCACAGCAGGCGGTCGCCCGACAATCCCTCGGGATGCCGCGACAGCAGGACGAGGATCTCGCTGTGCCGCCTGCTCAGGCGCACCTTGGAACCACCCGCCACCAACAGGGCCTCGTCGCGCCCGAGCGCGTACAGCAGGGCGGCGTCGTCGTCCGCGCGCGGGGCGGGCACCGACAGCGCCAGGTGCGACTCGGCGGCCCGCGCCACCGCCTGCACGAACGCCAGACTGTGCGGATGGGCGAGGCTGTCGCCGCCGGTGATGTCCACGGCGCCCAGCAGCCGCCCGGTGTGCGGATCGTGCAGCGGTGCCGCCGCACAGGTCCACGGGTGCACGGGCCGCAGGAAGTGCTCCGCCGCGAACACCTGCACCGGCCGGTCCAGCGCGAGCGCCGTCCCCGGTGCGTTCGTCCCCACCGACGACTCGTCCCAGCGGGCACCCGGCACGAAGTTCATCCGCCCCGCCCGTCGCCGCGAAAGCGCGTCCCCCTCCACCCACAGGAGCCGCCCGAACGCGTCGCACACGGCGACCAGGTGCTCCCCGTCCCGGGCGTACGCGCCCATCAACTCGCGGAACAGCGGCATCGCCCGCGCCAGGGGATGGCTGTCGCGGTACGTGCTCAGGTCGTCGTCCGCCAGCTCCACGCGCGCATGGCCGTCGGGGCTGACCCGGGCACGCGCCGAGCGCCGCCACGAAGCGGCCACCACCGGGCGCACCGGCCGCTCCACCCGGCCCGCCGAGGTGAACACCTCGTGCGCCCGGCGCAGCAGACCGAGCCGTTCACCGGGATCGGCGCCCGGTTCCAGAGCCACCCACGCGTCGGTCAACTCGGCCTCCCCGGTGAAGACTTCGGACGGCAACGGGCCCTGCGGGCCGAAAGCCCCATCGTCGTCGTGCCGGGGGAGGGCGGCAAGCGTCCCGGCAGCACCCCTTGCCGTCGGAGGGCCGCCCTGCGACGGAGCGGCGATGGGCTAGCCCTCCGACTGAGCGGCGATGATCAGTTCCTTCATCAGCTCGCGGCTCAGCTCCGGGTCGTCCTCGAACGGCAGCCAGTCGCGCCCGCACCGGCACCGCATCCGCACCACGTCGCCCCATCTGCCCCCGGCGGAGAACCCGGTGACCGCCTCACAGCCGGGACAGGCCATCGGTCCCTCGCCCGCCACCACGATCGGCGCGAGCATCTCGATCGACCAGGGGTCGAGCAGCTCGAACTCCTCCACGACCGCGCGCCTACCGGGGCGGGATCTCGCCGAGCTGGGCGCTCAACGTCCGCAGATCGCCCCCGGAGATCCCCGAGAGGGCGGCCACCTCCTCCAGGTCCGACCCGGCCTGCGCGGCCGCCACGGCCTCGGTCTCGACGTCCGCACGGGCCGCGTTCAGCGCGACCTCGGCTTCCCGCAGGCGCTGCACGGCCAGTTCCAGCGGAGCCAGACTCTTCTCGGTGTCCATGCTGCGGATACTGGCACGGGAGAGGAGCACACGGCCAACCGGCGACCCCGGCTAGGACAGCCCGCGGAGCGTCCCGGCCACCTCCCGCAGGTGCCGGTGCAGCCCCCGGTGCGGATCCCCGGACGGCAGCCACTCCTTGCGGATCTTGGCCACGCAGGTGTAGTTCGTGTCGCAGACGTTCGCCAGCGGCGCCTCACCTGCCTGGCTGACCAGCTGGTACGCGTCCAGCTCGGAGAACCCGTAGTCACGCGCCAGCCACTGCACCAGGTCCAGCTGGGAGATCCGGAACGCGTCCTCCAACGGGCGCGCGGACCCCGTCGACAGCAGATGCGTGTCCGACTCCAGCCGGGGCCACGGCGTCGCCACCCCCTTGAGCAGTTCCACGACCACCACCGTGTTCATCGCGCACTCCACCGCCACCCCACAGGTCTCGCCCTCGCCCTGCCGGGCGTGCCCGTCACCCAGGCTGAGCAGCGCGCCCGCCACGTTGACGCCGAGGTAACAGGTGACCCCGGCCCGCATCTCCGGGGTGTCCATGTTGCCGCCGTGCGCGTCGGGCACCAGCGCCGAGCGCACCTCCAGATTCGCCGGGGCCACCCCCACCGTGCCGTGCATCGGGTCCATCGGCAGCTCCACCTCGATGTCGCTGTCCCGCGCCCGGAACAGACAGGTGCGCCGTCCGCGGTCCAGCTCCCACATCCACACCACCTCCGGCAGCGGTGCCTGCAGGGAGGCCGTCGTGTGTGTCGACGTCAGCGCCCCGAACAGCGGCACCGTCGTCGACGCCGCCCAGTCGCGGGCGGGCTCGATCGACACGAAGTGCACGGCCACCGTGTCGCCCGGCTCCGCCCCCTCCACGTAGAAGGGCCCCGTCTGCGGATTCAGGAACGGGAACGCGCACACCTGCGACACCAGGTCCTTCTCGGAGCGCACCCGCCCCGCGAAACAGTCCTCGGTGTACAGATCGAGCACCGTGCCCGGTGCGATGCGTGCGACGGGCGCGGCCCCGCCGAACGTCCAGCCGTACTCGCCCTCTTGCGGTCGTACGGTCACCACGCGGGGATCGGTCATCGCTGAGCTGCTCCACTTCCGGGGCGGGACGGGTCGGACCCTTCGTACAGGGCGTTGGGAAGGTCGTCCAGGATGACCGTGGCCAGCAGCACGAACGTCGTCATGACCCGGTGCCACGGCCCTGCGGCATGCGGAATGTTGCGGTCCGCCATGGAGTGGGACGCAACTTCGGCACAGGGGTCGCGAGTTGTCCCCGTACGACCGATCCTGGACGGTATGGCCACGCCGCCCGTACCACCGCACCAGCCGCCCGGCACACCCCCGGGAGGAGGCTTCGGCCCCCCACAAAGCCCCCCGCAAGGACCACCCCAGCAACCCCCCGCAGGCCCGCCCTACGACGCGCCGCCCGGCGGCTACGGCCCGCCGACGGTCGGCGGCGGCCACGGCTGGCCCCCCGAGGGTCCACCGCCGGACGGCCCCGCAGGACCGCCCGGCGGGTCCGGCGGAGGGCGTCGCCCCCTGGTGCTGATCCTCGCCGTCGTCCTGGCGATAGCCGCCGTCGTGGCCGTCGTCCTCGTCGTGACCGGCGGCGACGGCTCGAAGCAGCCGGGCGCGCCCACGACCACCACGCCCGCGCCGAAGCCCACCTTCAGCCTGCCGTCCGAGTTCCCCACCAGCCTGCCGTCGGGCTTCCCGACGAAGCTCCCCTCCGGATTCCCCACGGAACTGCCGAGCGACTTCCCCTCGGACATCTTCTCCGACCTCCCTTCCGACTTCCCGTCGGACCTGGAGTCCCTCCTCCCCTGACACCGGCTCCGGTGCTGGTGTCAGGTGCACCCCGCACCCCCGGTGTCACGGGTGCTGACCCCCCGTCCGCTTCGGGTGGTGACGTCATGGCCGGGGCAGGACATGCTCCGTAGCGTTCCTGGGAGACGCGCGACGCAGACGCCGAGCGCGCCTCCACGGAACGGAGTTCACGCATGCGCCAGGCCGTCGACACCGCGCCGGTGCACCTCGCCGGCACCACCCCCGGAAGCGACTTCGCACCACTGCTGCGCACGGTCAGGGCGCAGGGACTGCTCGGCCGCCGCCACGGCTGGTACGCCGCCCGCGCGGTGGTGAACCTGTGCTCGCTCGCCGCCGTGGTCACCGGCGTGATCCTGCTGGGACACAGCGGGTGGGTGTTCCTGCTCACCGTCCCGTTCTCCCTGGTCTGGACGCGCACGGCCTACCTCTCCCACGACGCGGGCCACGCGCAGATATCGAGCAGCCGTCGCACCAGCCGCTGGATCTCGTTGGTCCACGCGAATCTGCTGCTCGGCATGAGTCAGGCCTGGTGGAACTCCAAGCACGACAAACACCACGCCAACCCCAACCACGTCGACAAGGACCCGGACGTGGGCGTCGGCGCACTCGTGTGGACCCAGCAACAGGCCGCCGGACGCGAGGGTTTCGCCCGCTGGCTCACCCGCAACCAGGCCCGGCTGTTCTTCCCCATGCTGCTCCTCGAAGGCATCGCCCTGAAGGTGTACGGGTTCCAGGACCTGCGCCGCCAGGACCGGCGCGAGCGCTGGGCGGAGGGCTCCCTCCTGGTCCTGCACCTCGCCCTGTACGCGACGCTCCTGCTGGCCACCATGACACCGCTGACGGCGCTCGCCTTCGCCCTCCTGCACCACGCTTTGTTCGGGCTCCAGCTCGGCATGGCCTTTGCGCCCAACCACAAGGGCATGGAGATGCCCGACCCCGACGGCGAGCGCTGGGGACACCTGCGCCGCCAGGTCCTCACCTCGCGCAACGTCCGCGGCGGCCCCGTCACCGACTGGTTCCTCGGCGGCCTGAACTACCAGATCGAGCACCACCTCTTCCCGAGCATGCCGCGCCCCCACCTGCGGCTCGCGCAGCCCCTGGTGCGCGCCCACTGCCGGGCGGTCGGCATCCCGTACACCGAGACCGGACTGCTCGACTCGTACCGGCAGGCACTGAGCCACATGCACGAAGTGGGCGCACCCTTGAGGAAGGGGACTGCCGTCCCGAACGGGTGAACCACCGCCGGAGGGAACCTCACCGGCCCGCATTGCGTTCTCAGAAGCAGGAGCGGCGACAGCCGCGGAGGAGGCGTCGAAGATGTCGAAGAGTTCGAAGGTCGCGGTCGGCGGTGTCGTCGTCGGCATCGCCCTCATCTGGATGATCGGGTTCTGGTACGCGCTGCTGGTCATCGTGGGTGTGCCCGTCGCCGCCTACCTGATGCTGGACAAGACCCAGCGGCGCAGGCTGCAGCGGATCACCCGCAAGGAGCTCGGCAGCTGAGACTCGCGCCGGATCGCTGTCCGCCCTGGAGGGGAAACCTCCCCCGAAGGCCCGGTGACCGCCCGTATAGGCTCGCGAACGATCATCGGTCCGGGAGAAGGGGAGCCCCACCATGGGCGCAGCAGTCACGGCGGTCAGCAGCAACGGCACGTACACGTTCACCAAGCCCAACCGCGACAGCATCACCCTGCTCGCCGGGCTCGGCGTCGAGGGCGACGTCCACTGCGGCGAGACGGTCAAGCACCGCTCCCGCGTCGCCCAGGACCCCACCCAGCCCAACCTGCGCCAGGTCCACCTCATCCACGGGGAACTCTTCGACGAGGTACGGCAGGACGGCTTCGACGTCGCCCCCGGCCAGCTCGGCGAGAACGTCACCACCAGCGGCATCGACCTCCTCGCCCTGCCCACCGGCACCCTGCTGAAGCTGGGCGAGGAGGCGGTCGTGGAGGTCACCGGCCTGCGCAACCCCTGCCTGCAGATCGACGCCTTCCAGGACGGACTGCTCAAGCGGGTCGTCGGCCGCGACGCCGAGGGCAACATCGTCCGCAGGGCCGGCGTCATGAGCGTCGTACGCACCGGCGGCGTGGTCCGCCCGGGCGACACCATCACCGTCGAACTCCCCGCCGCCCCGCACCGCCCCCTGGAACGCGTCTGACGCCCTGAACGGGGCGGCACGGGCCCAGGGGACACCCGGATACGTGCCGAAGCGGCGGCGCTGCGTCAGGACGGCCGTGCCGCCAGCTTGTCGAGCGACTCCAGGAGCCCCGGCAGCTCGGCGCCCCGCCCCACCGGCAAAATCTCCCCGGGCTCGTCGTCGAGCAGAAGGAAGGCGATGTCGTCGGTCCTGGCCACGAACGACCAGCCCGGACCGTCGGCCCGCAGCGTCCGCGCCTCGCCCGAGGCGAACGCCGACCGCACCCGCCCGACCGGCGGCGGGTCCGCGACGTAGCCGTGCAGCGCCTCGATCACCCGGCGCACCAGCGGATGCAGCTCGCCCTCGGAGCCCTCGAACGTCTCCGCGTCGCTCTGCTCGTCGAGCTGGCCGCGCCAGGTCGCCCACTGCCGGGCGATCTCGTCCGCACCCAGCCGGCGCTGCGCGGGCCCCCACTGCCCGGTGTCCGGCGGCGTCAGCAGCGGCCCGTCGGGGGAGTCGTCCGGCAGCTCGGGATCGTGCGGCTCCGGAACGCCGGGAGCGGCGACCGCGAGGGCGAGCGGCCAGCCGGGCAGGGCCGCCACCACCGAGCGCTCCGGCGGCGACAGGTCGTACTCCATGCCGCAGTCCCAGGAGGCGATCGCCACCGCCACCAGCGACACGTCGTCCACGACCACCGTCCAGCGCGCCCCGGTGCCGTCCTGCCCCAGCACCAGCCCGTAGCCGCGCTCGTCGGGCGCCAGGCCGAGCGCCCCGCACGCCTCGGGGAAGTCGTCGCCGAGCACCGCGGGGAACTGCGCGGGCGTGAGCAGCACCGCCGTGAGCACGAACAGCTCGTCCTCCCCGGCAGCCTCCTCCCGCGCAGCAGCCACCTCCTCCGCGGTCTCTTCCCCGGCAGCTTCCGTCCCGGCCACAGCACCCTCCCCAGACGTACGGTCGTCGGCGCACCTTAACCAGCCAGTAACCTGCGCGTCGAGGGGTGACGGCCGATTCGCCGCAGGCAGCCCGCGTACCACACGGACCGACCTTTCGCCGAGGTCAGGCCGCAGGCAGCCCGAGCAGGCTGCGGGCCACCCGCTGCGGCTCCTCGTCACGCTCCCGGGCGAGCGCGATCACGGCCCGGCACGCCAGTTCCGTCACCCCGAACGACAGCGCCTCGGGCGACACCCAGCCCGCGGCCTCGTCACTGCGCGGCTCGTCGTCCTCGACGCACGCCGCCACGTACTCGGCGGCCGCCTCGAAGATGTTGTGCGGACGCCGGGCCCGGTGAGCCGATTCTTCCGCCGGACGGGGTTCCTGCGACGACTTGAAGAACCGGGCGATTCTGTTCAGCATCCGCACCACATCCCCGTGAGCAGTAGATCTCGGATGCTTCAAGTGTGCCCCGTGGCCGTAGGGTTGAGCCGCCGCGAACCGTCCGCGATGGTGTGCCCCAGGGCGTCGCGCGGTGCTGCGCGGACTCCAACCAACCGCCGGAGGAGACCCGGCAGAAGGGCGACACGTGGTGAAGCGCTACGACCGGCTCCAGCAGATACGGCGACTCGACCCGGAGCAGGACTTCCTGCGGATCTACCGCCTGATGTCCACCCACGAGTTCCCCTGGGACTTCACCCGGGCCCTGGAACTGGCCCTCTACCGCACCTACGCGGTCCCCTCCATCGGCCGCCTCCTCGCCGAGACCGCCGAACTCACCGACCGCCCGCAGAAACGTTACGACGACACCGCGCTCCTGCTGGACACCGTCGTGGAACACGGCTTCACCAGCGCCGAGGGCCGCACCGCAGTCCAGCGCATCAACCGGATGCACCGCAGCTACGACATCAGCAACGACGACATGCGCTACGTCCTGTGCACGTTCGTCGTCACACCCAAGCGCTGGATCGACGCCTACGGATGGCGCAGACTCTGCGACCACGAACTGCGCGCCTCCGCGGCGTACTACCGCACCCTGGGCGCACACCTGGGCATCATGGAACTGCCCACCACCTACGAGGACTTCGAGCGCTGCCTCGACAGTTACGAGGCCGAGCGCTTCGGCTGGGACGAGGGCGCCCGCAAGGTCTCCGACGCGACGCTCGACCTGATGAGCTCCTGGTACGGACCCCTCGCCCCCCTCGCGAGGGGCGCCAGCCTAGCCCTCCTGGACGACTCGCTGCTGAGGGCCTTCCGTTACGAACGGCCACGCCCGGCGGCACGCGCCGTCGCCCGGGGCGCCCTGCGGCTGCGCGGCCGGGCGGTGCGCCTGCTGCCACCGCGCCGGGCCCCGCACTACGCCCGCCAGAACCGGGAGATCAAAGGCTACCCGAACGGGTACGAGATCGCCGCCCTCGGCACGTTCCCCGTGCCCGGAGTGCGCGGCTGCCCCGTGCCGCACACCCAGCGCACCTCGTAACGCCCCGGCGGCCTCCCACCGGCCCGGCATACCTCCCACCGGCCCGGCCGCCCCGCAGCGGCCCGGCTCAGCCCTCGCGGACGGCCAGCACGAGATACCGGTCGTCCTCGTCGACGTACGACATCAGACGCCACCCGGACCCCGCCAGGAGCGGACGCAGCCGGGGTTCGGCCCGCAGGTCGTCGTCGGAGACCCGCCGCCCCTGGTGGGCCGCGAGGGCGGCTCTGCCCACCGGGTGGAACAGTGCGAGCAGCCCGCCGGGACGCACCGTGCGGGCCAGCTCGCGCAGGTTCTCCCCGGGGCGCGGCAGGTGCGAGATCAGCCCCGATGCGAACACGGCGTCCACCACGCCCGTCCCGAGCGGCAGTCGCGCCACGTCGGCCTGGAGCAACAGCGCGCTCCGCCCGCGCCCCTTCCTGGCGGCCTCGTCCAGCATCTCCCGGGTGAGGTCCGCCCCGAGCACCGTCCCGGTGTTCCCCACCGCCTGCCGCAGGTACGGCAGCGCCCTGCCCGTGCCGCAGCCCGCGTCCAGCACCACCTCGCCGCCGCGCAGCCCCAGCGAGGCGACCGCCGCCTCGAAGGCGGGCCCGTCGTCGGGGAAACGCTCGTCCCACCGCGCGGCGCGCGAACCGAAGAACTCCCGCACCCGCGCGGGGTCATGAACCTGCGTGTGGTCATTCGTCATGCCCACATGATCCCCCGGGGGCACCTTGCAGCCACATTGCGCCGCCTTTCGAAAGGGTGCCCGGGAAGCCGTGGCCCGGGGACTACCGTCCACAACCCACGGGGCGCAGCCCGCCGCACCCAGGCCGGAGCCGGAGAGACCCACGGATGATCGAACATCAGAGGGCAGCCGAAGGCGCCACCCAGTGGTACGACGCCGAGGCGGGCCCCCTCGTACGCCCCTACGCCAAGACCGGCGTGCGCTCCGCCACCGGCGCGGTGCGTCAGCACCTCGACCTGGTCGCCCACGTCACGGCCGCCCCCGGAGCGGGCGCACCCGACGCCTCGCTCCTGAGCCGCGAGCACCAGGCCCTGCTGTCGCTGTGCCGCAGCGGCACACACACCGTCGCGGACCTCGCCTCGTCGGCGGGGCTGCCCACCGGAGCCGTACGCACCCTCCTCAACGACCTCATCAGCGCCGGGCAGTTGGAACTGCGGGGCCCCGCCCTCCCCACCGCCCTGCCCGTGGACATCCCGCTGCAGGACGTCATCGACGCGCTGCGCGCCCTGTGACGGCGGCCCGGCCCCGGGAAGCCCTCCCCGAACCTCAGACCCACCTCCGAAGGACGTACCCGATGGCCCCCGACCGAGGCGACCGCCCGGAAACAACCGACCACCCAGGCACCACCGACCACCCGGCGGGCACCGACCGCTTCGAGGTCTCCGACGCCCCGGACGGCGACGCTGCACCCGGCGCCGAAGGCGATGCCGACGTCACCGGAGACGGTGCGCCCCTCGCGCTGAAAATACTGGTCGCGGGCGGATTCGGCGTCGGCAAGACCACCCTGGTCGGCTCGGTGAGCGAGATACGCCCGCTGCGCACCGAGGAGATACTCAGCGAGGCGGGGGAGGCGGTGGACGACACCGCCGGGCTCGACCACAAGGCGGCGACCACCGTCGCGATGGACTTCGGACGCATCACCATCCGCTCCGGGCTCTCCCTGTACCTGTTCGGCACCCCGGGGCAGGACCGCTTCTGGTTCCTGTGGGACGACCTCGCGCAAGGGGCGCTCGGCGCCGTCGTCATCGCCGACACCCGCAGACTCGCCGACAGCTTCTTCGCCGTGGACTACTTCGAGGACCGCCGCATCCCCTTCGTCGTCGCGGTCAACTGCTTCGCGGGCACCCAGACCTACGGGGCGCTCGAAGTCTCGCGCGCCCTCGACCTCGACCGAGGAACTCCCGTGGTGCTGTGCGACGCACGCGACCGCGACTCCGGCAAGGAAGTGCTGATACGGCTGGTCGAATACGCGGGCCGGGTGCACACCGCGCGCATGCTCGACGCGATGAGCTGACCGGGCCTCCGCGCCCGCCCGCCGGAATTCCCGCCTCCCGTACACCGCTTGGTGATCCCGATCTGCTTGCCGCTGCGGCAACTGTGGGTAAGGCTTGCGGGAGAACAGGGGAAAACGGGAAACGGGGAACGACCGAGCGGGGAGAGCCGAAACATGGCACTGAGCAAGGGACTTGACTGGCTGCTCGACGACCTGACCAACCGGATTCAGCACATCCGGCACGCACTGGTCCTGTCCAACGACGGACTGGTGACCGGGGCGAGTTCCGGACTGGCACGGCCCGACGCGGAGCATCTCGCCGCGGTCTCCTCGGGGCTGCACAGTCTGGCGAAGGGCTCCGGGCGGCACTTCGGGGCCGGGAAGGTGCGCCAGACGATGATCGAGTTCGACGACGGAATCCTCTTCGTCACCGCCGCGGGCGAGGGCAGCTGCCTGTGCGTCCTGGGCGCGGCCGAGGCCGACTTCGGGCAGGTGGCCTACGAGATGACGCTGCTCGTCAACCGGGTCGGCGAGCATCTCAAGGTGGACGCGCGCCAACCGGGGATCTGACGGACCTGCGCAAACGCGCTCGGCCTGAGGGTTATCCACAGGCCGAGCGCGATCCGCGCCTCCCGGGCTACGGTCGTCACCGAGAGTGATTAGCACCTCACGGGGAGGACCGTCATGGCCGTACAGAACGCAGCCGCACAGGACGCAGCCGCACAGAACACAGCCGTACGAGAAGCGCGAGTGAAGCGAGACGCACTCGGGGGCGAACGGAATCGGGACCGGTCTGCGCCCGCGACCGTCACCGCCGTGCGCGCGGCCCAGGAACTGGGCCTGAAGAGAAACGAGTTCGACCTCGCCGTGCAGCTCGGCCGCATCCGCACCGTCGCCGACTGCGACGGCGGACGGCGTCGGGTGGCCCGCGAAGAAGTGGACCGGCTCCTGGAGTTGGAGCAGCGGGCCACCCCGCTCAGGGAGCGACTGCGTACCGCGGGGACCAGTGAGGGGGCCGCGCTCCTGAACATCGGCCGCGCACGCTTCACCGGACTGGCCCGCGCCGGATACCTGCAACCCGCGCGCTTCTACCTCAACCGCTATCGGGCGGTGGTCTGGCTCTACCTCGTCGAGGAACTGGCCGACTTCGCCGCCCGCCACCCCGAACTGCTCCGCGGCCGCTACCCGGACGCCCTGCGCGCCGCCCTCGCCGCGGGGGAGGACCGCCGGCCCCGGAACTGGCGCAGCCGACGGCTCGGCCAACTCCTGGTCAGGACCGAGGACCCCTGGGAGCAGGCGGCGATCTTCAGCTCGCTGCTGGAAGGCGACCGCCTCGCCCGCGTGGTGGACACCCCGCACGAGGCGGACCGCCTCGCCGGGCTCAGAGCCGGACTCGTCGCGGCGGAGCCCCGTGGCCCCGCCGCGCGCGAGGCCGTGCGTACGCTGCTGGTGGCCGACGATCCCGACGAGATCGACTGGATCGTCCTGAACCTGGCGCTGTCGCTCGACGAGGCGCGGGCCAAAGACGCCGACGCCGAGAAGGGCACCGAGAGCGGCGTCGGGAAGGGTGCCGGGGACGCCGTGCGGAGCCCACGGTGCGAGGGCCCGGTGCCCCGCCCCGCCCGGCACACCGGGCCCGGGCTGCTGCATCGGCTGGAGCGGATGCCGTGGCGGGCGTGGAGGGAATGGAGTGCCTCGACCTGGAGGGTGTCGACGCGGAGGCGGGGCAGGGGGAGCCGGAAGCCGCAGGCGCATGAGGCACACTGAGCGACGTGTCCTCCCCTCGCCGTGTCTGCCCCGTCTGCCGTCGTGAGATCGCCGTCGTCGCCGCGCGCTTCGCCCGCCACGACCCGCCGGGGGCACGTGGTACGACGGAGCTGATCTCCTGCCCCGGCTCGCGGACCACCGCGCCCCTCGGCTCGGCCGTGCAGCCGTCCCTCGACGGTTACGCGGTACCGGAGTTCCCCGGTCAGCTCCCGCTGTTCTGACCGTCCAGGTACGTCCAGTGCCCCTCAGCGCGCACGAACCGGCTCACCTCGTGCTGGCTGTCGGCCTCGCCGTCGTGGACGTAGTGCGCGCGGAACTCCACGACCCCCTCCTGGTGGAAGGCGCTGCCGCCCTCGGCGCGGAGAATGTCGAGGCCGGTCCACCGCATGGCGGGGTCCAGGTCCAGGTCGGCGGGCCGGGTCGTCGGATGCCAGGTCCGCAGGAGATAGGGCACGTCGAGTACCACGAAGGCGCTGTAGCGCGAGCGCATCAGACGCTCGGCGGTGGGTGCGGTGGCGTCCCCGCGGTGGAAGCGGCCGCAGCAGTCCGCGTACGACTCCGCGCGCCCGCACGGGCAGGGCGCGGCCGGGTCGGTCGGAGCGGGTACGGGCCGGGACGGGCGGGAGGGCTCCGTACGCGAGGACTGCGTACGCGAGCGACGGGAACGTGAGGCTTTGGACATGCCCCCATCCTCCCCGACACCGCCACGACCGGGCCCCGCACCCCGACGGCACCGCGTGCGCTTCCCCACCGGTACGGCGTATGCCCACCCCCGACCGCACCGCGCACGCACCCCCGCCCCGGTACGCCCCGGGCGCAGCTCAGAGGCCGCCGCGCAACTGCTCCCACTCGCGGCGATCGCGCTTGGTCGGGCGGCCCGCACCACGGTCGCGGACGCCCGCGCCCATGACCTCGCGCGGCGGGCGCGGCGCGCTCTTGTCGACGTAGGCCTCGGCGGCCGGAGCGGCCCCCACACGCTTGCGGATCAGCTGGGACACGATCACGACGCGCTCCCAGCCCTCCTGCCGCACCCGCACCTCGTCGCCGATCCGCACCGCCTGCGCCGGCTTGACCCGCTCTCCGTTGATCCGCACGTGCCCGGCCCGACAGGCCGCAGCCGCCGCCGACCGGGTCTTCGCCAGCCGCACCGACCAGACCCAGCTGTCGACCCGTACCGTTCCCGTCTCCGAAGCCATGCGGCCACCCTAATGCCGCAGAGCGGCGCGCAGGGCGGCCAGCGACGGCCGGGCCGCCTCCCGGCAGGACGGCACGAGGTTCGCGAAGCTCAGGAAGCCGTGCACCATGTCCTCCTGGACGTCCAACTGGGCGGGCACCCCCGCCGCACGCAACTGCCGCGCGTACGCAACGCCCTCATCCAGCAGCGGATCGTTGCCCGCCACCAGGACGTACGCGGGAGCCAGCCCCGACAGGTCGTCGGCGAGCGACACCGCACCGTACGGCACGGCGTCTGCACGGGAGATCGCACCGAAGTGGTGCCGGGCGAAGAACGCCATGGCCTGCGCCCCGAGCATCGGGGCCTCGGCGAGACGCCTGCGCGAGGGCGTGTCGTCCAGACCCGTCGCCGGATACCAGAGCAGTTGCAGCACCGGCTGCGGCAACCCCCGGTCGCGGGCCATCAGACAGACCCCGGCGGAGAGCGACGCCCCCGCACTGTCCCCGGCGAGCGCGATGCGCGACGGGTCACCGCCCCATTCCCGCGCGTGCTCCAGGGCCCACGCGTACGCGGCGAAGCCGTCCTCCAGGGCGGCGGGGAACGCGTGCTCGGGGGAGAGCCGGTAGTCGACCGCCACGACGATCGACCCGCTCTCCTCCGCCGTCGTACGGCACAGCGCGTCGTGACTCTCCAGGTCGCCGATCACGAACCCGCCGCCGTGGCAGAAGACGGTGACGGGCAGATCCGGTTCGGTCGAGGGGTGGTAGAAGCGCACCGGGATGCGGCCACCCGGTCCCGGAATGCTGGCGTCCGCGACCTTCGGCAGCTGCGTCGTGACCGGCAGCAGGGCGAGCCGCGCCGCCGACTGCTTGCGGAAGGAGACCGGGTCCAACGACCAGTCCATCTGCGGAACATGATCCAGGAGCCGTTGGAGCGCGGGTTCGATCGGCATGCCACAACCCCCTGACGAACCATCAGCAAGGCCATGAATGTACGGTTCGTTTGAACCGAAAGGAAGTGGCGTGCCACGGGCAATGCGGGCATGCCGCGCCGCGGGTAATCCGGTGGTGGACCGGACGCGGGCCGATCAGGATGACGCAATGCACACCTTCCTGGAGACCGAACGGCTGGCCCTGCGCCCGTTCGCCGACACCGAAGCGGACGTCGACCGCCTGCTGGCGCTGAACAACGACCCCGAGGTCATGCGGTACATCAACGGCGGTCTGCCGACTTCGCGCGAAGCGGTCCGCACCGGCATCCTGCCGACGATGCTGACCGACCACCGCTGCACGGGCACCCGCGGCCACTGGGCGGCGGAGGACAGGGAGACCGGGGAGTTCCTCGGCTGGTTCGCACTCGCCCCGCTCGACCAGGACAGCCCGGCCGTCGCCGAACTCGGCTACCGCCTCAACCGGGACGCCTGGGGCCGGGGCTGTGCGACCGAGGGTGCCCGCGCCCTGATCGACAGGGGATTCACCGACCTCGGGGTCCAGCGCGTCACGGCGAACACCATGACGGTCAACGCGACGTCCCGCCGGGTCATGGAGAAGTGCGGCCTCACCTTCGTCCGCAGCTACTTCGACGACTGGCCCGAGACCATCGAGGGCTCCGAGCGCGGCGATGTCGCGTACGAGCTCACCCGCCCCGCGTGGGAGCGGCTCGGGCCGTTGGCGCACCCCCGTGCATGATCACAGCCCGACCGCAGTGCCCCGGCGTGCGAAAGCCGCCCGCACGCTGCCTACTGGAAGCAGGACTGACCTCCTCCGGTCAGCCTTCCGCCCCGCCCGCCGGGAGGTCCCCGCCATGTTCCGCCCCCGCACCGTCCGCGCAGCCCTCGCCACCGCCCTGCTCGCCGGCGGTCTCCTGCTCGCCCCCGCGGCCGCCGCCGACCCGCCCCCCGGCGCGGACCGCTGCGCCGCGATCCAGCACGACCTCGACGCCTACCGGCGCGGCGAGGTCCAGTACTACGTCGATCCCGAACCGGCCTGGCGGGCCGAGGCCGCCGAACTCGGCTGCGAGATCTGCGGGCTCTGACGACGCGGGGAGGCAACGTCAGGGCCCGCAGGCATCAAAGAGCCGCGAGAACCGCAGGTATCAAGGAACCCGCAGGCACCACATCCGCAGCCGCGCGGTTCAGGCCGGAAGCCGGTTCGGGTGCGACATCCGGCGCGCCGCCCGCAACAGGCCCTGGATCTGCGGCCCCGCCTGCTCCACCCCCGTCACCGGCGTCGGGAACGCCAGCCGCACGTCGGCGTGCGCACGCGGGTACTCCAGACGCAGCGTGAGACCGTACCGGTCCATCGCCACCGGCATCGCCCGCGTCAGGTCGGCGGTCCGTGGCGCACGCACCAGGCGCAGCAGCAACGGCACCAACTCGGCGTGCGCGTCCAGCAGATGCGTGAGCATCCCCGCCTCACAGGTGGCCAGCGGGTCCGGAAGCGCGTGCTCCAGCTCTTCGAGAGTGACGTACGCACGCCCTTCCCCGTCCTCGATCACCGCCTGCCCGAACTCCATGCAGGTGCTGCCCTGGTGCGCCTCGGAGGAGTCGTACGGTGCCGCGAGCAGCCCGGTGACGGTGACCCGGGCGCGGACCCGGTCCCGTACCGGAGTGGGAGCGATGTCGGTGAACTCCAGCCGCACGGGGATGCGTTCGTGCCCGGGGGAGGGGTGGGCCGCGTCGGTGGGTTCGTGGACGTGGATGCGGCTCATGACGCCCTCCCCGTCGAGCCTGCGGACCTCCGTGTGCACGCCGTCGCTGACGACGGTCATCGAGTGGGCGGCGGCCAGGACGGACCGGACGCGCTCGGCGCTGGTCGGCTGCTGGGCACGGGAGGGGCGGGGCAGGCGCATGCGGGATCTCCAAGAGGCAACGGCAGGACACCGGATCGAGCAACTTAGGTAAGCCTAACCTAATGCTCTTCCGGTGGCTGCGGCGCGACACGGATCAACCGAAAACCGCCCCCGCGCGCCCCCTCACCGAGGGAAGTGACGCGCGATTCCACTCCCTACTCGAAGCGGTCGGTGTCGCCCGCCCCGCGCCGTACGATCTCCGCCTCGCCGTCCGAGAAGTCGACGACCGTCGTCGGCACCGTCCCGCAGTCGCCCGAATCGATCACCGCGTCCACGACGTGCTCGAGTCGCTCCTTGATCTCCCAGCCCTGCGTCATCGGCTCCTCCTGGTCGGGCAGCAGCAGCGTGCTCGACACCAGCGGCTCGCCGAGCTGCGCGAGAAGGGCCTGCGCGACGACGTGATCGGGGATCCGCACGCCCACCGTCTTCTTCTTCGGGTGCAGCAACTGGCGCGGCACGTCCTTCGTCGCGGGCAGGATGAAGGTGTAACTGCCCGGTGTCGCCGCCTTGATGGTGCGGAACACCCGGTTGTCGAGCTGCACGAACTGGCCCAGCTGCGCGAAGTCGTGGCACACCAGCGTGAAGTGGTGCCGGTCGTCCAGGTTGCGGATCGTCCGGATCCGGTTGATGCCGTCCTTGCTGCCGAGCTGACAGCCCAGCGCGTAACAGGAGTCCGTCGGATACGCGACGAGCGCGCCCGCCCGGATGCTGTCCGCCACGCTCGCGATGGTGCGGGGCTGGGGGTTCTCGGGGTGCACGTCGAAGTACTTGGCCATCTGCCGAGTCTAGGCGATCACCCCCGAACCGCCCGGCGAAGCCCACCCGCCCCACGGCCCGCCTCCCCGCGCAGCCCATCCGCCCCCGCAGCCCCTACTCGACCGCCGCCCCGCCCATCGTCCGCCGCATCGCCATGTTGCTGACCAGCAGCCCGCCGTCCACGGGAAGCGTCACCCCGGTGATCCACGACGCGTCCGCCGACGCCAGGAACGCCACCGCCGCCGCGATGTCCTCCGGCTCCCCGAGCCGCCCCATCGGGTAGTGCGCGGGCAGTACGTCCAGGGGCGTCGCCCGCCCCTCCCAGGCACGTGTGCGTACGGTTCCGGGCTCCACGACGTTCACCCGCACCCCGCGCGGCGCGCACTGCACGGCCAGCGTCCGCGTGAGCGACGCCAGGCCCGCCTTCGCGGCGCTGTAGGCGTGGTTGCCGAAGTGCTGCTCCGCGTTGACGGAGCCGATGTTGACGATCGCCCCGCGCCCTCCGGCCGCCGCCAGGTGCGGCAGCGCGGCCCGTGCACAGCGGAACGCGCCGTGCAGGCTCACCTCGAAGTCCTCGTACCAGGGCCCGTCCGGGGTCTCCTCGAAGAGCTCGGGCTCCGCGTGACAGGCGTACGCGTTGTTGACCAGCACGTCCAGCCGCCCGAAGGTCTCGACGGCCAGCGCCACCGCCGCCTCCACCGCCGCCCGGTCGACGACGTCACAGCCCTGCGCCAGCGCCGTCCCACCCCCCTTGCGTATCTCCGCAGCCACCCGCTCGGCACGCTCCGCCTCCCGGTCGGTGACGAGCACCTGCGCCCCTTCCGCCGCGAACCGCCGGGCGGTCGCCTCCCCGATGCCCTGCCCTGCGCCGCTGATGAGCACGCCGTATCCACCGAATCGCGTCATGCCCGAACCGTAATTCCGCATCAGCTCCCAGTGGACCGATTCACGCATCACGGGCCGCCGCAGAAGAGGCACGGAAAGCCGAACTCCCCGACTCCTGCCCAAAGAAGTCCCCCACCCGCCCCCCGGCCTATGCTCCTGCGAGACCGCCCACCACCGACCCCGACCCCCACCACCCACCCCGCCCCCCACCCACGAGTGAGGACCCCTCCATGCCCCCGACCCCCGCCCCGCACACCCCTCTCGCCGACTTCACGCTCCCCGGAGGCGTGCTGACCGACGACGGCTTCGCGCGCAGCGACTACACGCTCAGCGCCCGACGCGGCCGCCCCCTCGTCCTCGCCTTCTACCCCGGCGACGACACCCCCGTCTGCACCAAGCAGCTCTGCTCCTACTCCAGCGGCCTCGACGCCTTCACCGACACCGGAGCCGAGGTCTGGGGCATCAGCCCGCAGAGCGTCGACAGCCACGAGGCGTTCGCCCGTAAGCACGACCTGCGCCTGCCCCTGCTCGCCGACACGGACCGCTCCGTCGCCAAGGCCTTCGGCATCACCGCCCCCGGCATCGGCCTGCGCCGCGCCGTCTTCATCGTCGCCCCCGACGGCACCCTGCACTGGAAGCACGTCTCGCTGCTGGGCGCCACCTTCCAGAACACCGACACCCTCACCCGCGAACTGAAGTCCCTCTCCGCCTCCTGACCGGGCCCCGCCCCAGGTCCACACCCGGCCCCCACCACGTATGCCGATGGGGCAGGGTGCGGTTCCTGCCCCGACACGACGGCGGGCAGCACGGCCGCTCCGAGGGGCGCCTCGCTGTGCCGGGGCAGACGCGTTCGGTCCGCGCCCGGCCCGAGACCCGAAAGCCACGACGTCCTGGGTGTCAACAGGACATCGTGGCGCTATCCGCCCGCGACCCGCCCCGCCTCCCACGCCCACGCGGCGATCCCCACCCGGTTGCGCACCTTCAGCTTGGCCTGGATGTTCGCGATGTGCGTCTTGGCCGTACCGGCGGAGATGAACAGCCGGTCACCGATCTCCGCATTCGTCAGCCCGTCCGCGACCAGGTGCGCGATCTCCGCCTCCCTGGCCGTGAGCGGCGTGCTCGGCGCAGGTGCGTCGGCGGGAGCGGCCGGCTGTGCCGACGGCAGCCCGCGCAGCAGCCGGACCGTGATCTGCGGGCTGATCAGCACGTCGCCCGCCACCGCCGCCCGCACCCCCTCGATCAGGAGGTTCGGCCCGGACCGCTTCAGCAGGAATCCGCAGGCGCCATCCCGCAACGCCGTGCGCACGTAGTCGTCGTGGTCGAAAGTGGTGACCACCAGCACCCGCACCGGGTCCTGGACCCCCGGGCCCGCCAGCCTGCGGGTGACTTCCAGCCCGTCGAGACCCGGCATCCGGATGTCGGCCAGCACCAGGTCCGGGCGCAGCGAGCGGGCCAGTTCGACGGCGGCGGTGCCGTCGGCCGCCTCCCCGACCACCGACATGTCCGGCTGCGAGTCCAGGACCATGCGGAACCCGGTGCGGACGTCGGCCTGGTCGTCGGCCAGCAGGATGCGGATCACTTCGGCTTCTCCGATACGTCGTCAGGGGTACGGGGCGGGGTGGGCCCGACGGCGAACGGCAGCCGCGCCGCCAGCCGCCAGCCGGTGTGGCCGTCCGGGCCGACGGCGAGCGTGCCGCCCAGGGCGACGGCGAGTTCGGTGAGCGCGGGGACACCCCGCCCGCCGCGCCGCGGCGCGAAGGGCCGGGGCCGGGACCGCACGCCGTCGTTGCGCACGCCCAGGTCCAGGACGTCGCCGTCGAGCGTCAGTGCGACGTCCACCCGGGTCGCGGCGGGGGAGTGGCGGCGTACGTTGGTGAGGGCCTCCACGACGATCCGGTACGCGGCCGCCCCGACCTCCCTCGGCAGCTCCTCTGGCAGTCCGGCAGCCATGCGGAGCTCCGCCCGGGCGGACCCTGAAGCGGCGAAGTCGGCGACGAGGGAGGGGAGTTGGGAGACCGAGGGCAGGGCGGACGCGGTGCCGTCGGGATCGAGCATGTCCATGGTGCGGTCCATGGCCGACAGGGCGCTCAGCCCCGCCCTCTCGATGCGCTCCAGCGCGAGCACCGCCTGCCCGGGATCGGTCGCCGCCACGAACCGTGCGGCCTGCGCCTGGACGACGATGCCGCTGATGTCGTGCGCCACGAAGTCGTGCAGGTCCCGCGAGAGCTGAAGCCGTTGCGACCTGCGCGCCTCCAGCACCGCCCGGCCCCGCAGGTCCTGCTGGCGCCGGAAGTGCGCCCCGGCCGCGACCGCCGCCAGCGCGGGCAGGAGCCAGACGGCCGCGATGCCGGTGCTCTCCAGCAGAGAACCGCCCGGGGCCAGCGGCACCGGCCACAGGGCCACCGCCAGGGACGCCAGCACCACCGAGGGCCGCAGTTCCCGAGGGGCCGACCATCGGGTCACCGCGGCGATGAGCGGCAGCAGGAGGAAGGCCTGCGCCAACTTCCAGCCCGAACCCGCCTCGTCGTCGGGCAACGCGAAGGACGTGACCAGCGACAGCACCGCACACGCGGCCGTGGCGGCTGACACGTCCACACCCCGCGCGGCCGCGAAGCCCCCGCGGCGCAGCCCGATCCCGATCCGTACCAGCGCACCGGACGCCAGCAGCACGACCACGGCGTCAAGTGCCGTGCGCAGCAAGCCGATTCGATCCCCCATGCGTGCACCCTAAGCGGTCGCCCGCCGAACCGGCATCTGCCGATCGGGAGATCTGCCGCACCCGCTGTGGCCTCGGGTTTTGTGCCGATCGGCGGATGGGCGGGAAGGGGGGCGACGGCGGAGAGTGGAGGCATCGCAGGGCGGACCGCAAAGGGCCGCCGAACCATGGGAGTTGACGTGCGGGCACAGCACCTCGCGGAGACCGGCGGCACGACGCGGCACCGGGCGAAGACCGCCCACCTCCCCGGCGTACCCGCCCCGCACGTCTCCCGGTCCGTCCGCCGGGCCGCCCAGATCGCCGCCCTGACGACCGTGCCGACGGGCCTGTGGCGGATCTCCGCCGCCTTCGGCTGGGACACCGGCTTCCGGGACGAGGCCCTGCACCCCGACCTGTTCCCGGGCGTCGGCTCCTTCTACCTGATCGGCCTGAGCCTGTTCGCCGAACTCCTCGCCCTGCTCACGCTCGGCCTCGTACAGCGCTGGGGCGAAGTCCTCCCGCCGTGGGTGCCCTGGCTGGGCGGCCGCCGCATTCCGGTGGCGGCGGCGGTGGTCCCGGCCGCGCTGGGAGCGGCAGCGGTGACTCTGGTGACGCTCATGGGCGCACTGACCTGGGACGAACAGGCCGCCATGCCCGGAGCCCCGAACGGCGGCAAGCTCCTGCTGATGGGCCTGTGCTACGCGCCTCTGCTCCTGTGGGGCCCGCTCCTCGCGGTGGTCACGGTCGCCTACTGGAGGCGCAGGACCGGACGATCGGTTCGGACATCGCATTCGAACTGACGGTACGCATGCGAGTGGCCCGGGCCCGCGCACCCGGGCCCCGCCTGCACACCGGTTGACCCCGGCACGCGCACAGCCGTGCGAGTCGACAGCGTCACACCCGAACGGCTTTGCATGGCCATGCGTAGTCATGCATACTCTTCCCATGTCTAAGGTCCTCACCTCCCTCCCCGCCGGCGAGCGCGTCGGCATCGCCTTCTCCGGCGGGCTCGACACGTCCGTCGCGGTCGCCTGGATGCGCGACAAGGGCGCCGTCCCGTGCACCTACACCGCCGACATCGGCCAGTACGACGAGCCCGACATCGCGTCGGTGCCCGGCCGCGCCCAGGCCTACGGCGCCGAGCTCGCCCGCCTGGTCGACTGCCGTGCCGCCCTGGTCGAGGAGGGCCTGGCCGCACTCGCCTGCGGCGCGTTCCACATCCGCTCCGGCGGGCGCGCCTACTTCAACACCACCCCGCTCGGCCGGGCCGTCACCGGCACCCTCCTGGTGCGGGCGATGCTGGAGGACAACGTCCAGATCTGGGGCGACGGCTCCACCTACAAGGGCAACGACATCGAGCGGTTCTACCGCTACGGCCTGCTCGCCAACCCCCACCTGCGGATCTACAAGCCCTGGCTCGACGCCGACTTCGTCACCGAACTCGGCGGCCGCAAGGAAATGTCGGAGTGGCTCCTCGCCCACGACCTGCCCTACCGGGACTCCACCGAGAAGGCGTACTCCACCGACGCCAACATCTGGGGTGCCACCCACGAGGCGAAGATCCTGGAGCACCTCGACACGGGCGTCGAGACCGTCGACCCGATCATGGGCGTCCGGTTCTGGGACCCGTCCGTCGAGATCCTCACCGAGGACGTCACGATCGGCTTCGAGCAGGGCCGCCCGGTCACGATCAACGGCAAGGAGTTCGCCTCCGCCGTCGACCTCGTCATGGAGGCCAACGCCATCGGCGGCCGCCATGGCATGGGCATGTCCGACCAGATCGAGAACCGGATCATCGAGGCCAAGAGCCGCGGCATCTACGAGGCCCCCGGCATGGCGCTGCTGCACGCCGCCTACGAGCGCCTCGTCAACGCCATCCACAACGAGGACACCCTCGCCCAGTACCACAACGAGGGCCGGCGGCTCGGCCGCCTCATGTACGAGGGCCGCTGGCTGGACCCGCAGGCGCTGATGGTCCGCGAGTCCCTCCAGCGCTGGGTCGGCGCGGCCGTCACCGGCGAGGTGACGCTGCGGCTGCGGCGCGGCGAGGACTACTCGATCCTCGACACCACGGGCCCGTCCTTCTCGTACCACCCGGACAAGCTGTCCATGGAGCGCACCGAGGACTCGGCCTTCGGCCCGGTCGACCGGATCGGCCAGCTCACCATGCGCAACCTCGACATCGCCGACTCGCGCGCCAAGCTGGAGCAGTACGCGGGCCTCGGCCTGATCGGCAGCTCCAACCCGGCCATCGGCGCGGCCCAGGCCGCCTCGACCGGCCTCATCGGCGCGTCGATGCCGGAGATGCCGGAGGGCGGCGCGCAGGCCATCGCCTCGCGCGGCGAGGTCTCCGCCGAGGACGAGGCGCTGGACCGGGCCGCCATGGAGTTCGGCACGGACTGACCCGCCCCGCACCCGTCCGTGAGGCCCCGTCAGACGCTCGTGCCGTCTGACGGGGCCTCACCCCGCTCCCCGATTGGACGTACGTCCGCCGCCGCTCGGAAAAGCCGGGAACCTCAAGGCCACAGCCATGTTCACGCCATAGTGACGCACAGGGCAGGTGACCGGAAGTGATCGAAATATTGCGATAAGTGGCCAATGTCCGGACGGTAGTGACGAGCAGTCCGCTCACTCACATCTGAAAGGACCCTCTTCATGCGCATGTCCCGGAAAGCCGGCCTGATTGTCTCGACCGCAGTGTGCGGAGCCCTCGCCCTGGGCACCGCGGGCCCGGCCTTCTCGGCCGTCCACGACGCGCCCGTCAGCTCCGAGGCGCCCGTACCCGCGATTCCGGGGGCCGACGCCCTCGCCAAGCAGACGAAGACCCTGAGCGACCTCGGCGGCGCCCTCACCCCGGTCACGGACCTGGTCAGCGCGGTGCTCAAGGCCCCCAAGGGCAAGCTCGCCCCGGCCGACGCGGCCAAGCACGCCAAGGCGGTCAAGGCGGCGCTCGCGAAGATCGGCAAGGCCGCGCCCAAGCAGGCTCCGAAGGCCGCCCCCGCTCCCGCGGCGGACCTGCAGGCCAAGGCCGTGGCCACGCTGCAGGCCAGCGTCGACGCGCTCCTGAAGGCGTCCGCCAAGGGCGACCCGAAGGCCGTCGCCGCCGCTGCCACGGTGACTCTGACCGCCAGCGTCAACCTCGTGGTGGGCGTCGCGCTCGCCGGCGGCCTGCCGGTGCCGAACCTGCCCGGCCTGCCGAAGCTCCCGAAGGTCCCGGGCGCTCCCGCCGTTCCGAAGATCCCCGGCGTCCCGGCCGCCCCTGCGCTCCCGGCGGTCCCCGGCCTCGGCTAGGACCTGCACGCACAGCCCGAGGGCCCGTACGGATGTTCGTCCGTACGGGCCCTCGGCCGTGTCGCGGCAGGCACGTCCGGCACGCCCGGCATTACGAGGAGGGGCGCGGGGCACGCATCCGCTCGTACGCGTACACGCACCCGGCCAACGCCAGGTCCGACAGCAGCATGAAGCCGATCGAGTACGAGTCCTTGGCGCTGTAGATCGCGCCCATCAGCAGCGGCGGCAGGAACCCGCCGAGCCCGCCCATCGCCCCGACGATCCCGGTGACGCTGCCCACCTGGGCCTGCGGCGTCACCTGCGAGACGAGGGCGAACACGCTGCCGCCCGCCGCCCCGAGCCCCGCCGCCATCGCCAGCAGCGCGAACGTCCCCCACGGCCCGAGCGCCGGGTCGAAGGCCTGCACGACGGCGAACACGGCCACCACCAACAGCGCGCCCGCCGTCACGGCCGCCGGGTGGAAGCGGTCCGACAGCCGCCCGCCGATCGGCCGGAAGACGACCGTGACCAGGGCGAAACCGGCCGCCTTGGTGCCCGCGTCGGTCGGGGACAGCTCGTACCAGGTCTTCAGGTACGTCGGCAGGTACACGCCGAACGCGACCACACCGCCGAACCCGATCGCGTACAGCGCCGACAGCTCCCACGTCACCCGCAGCCTGCCCGCCCGTCCCAGCCGGGAGCCCAGCGAGGCCGTCGGAGCCACCCGGTCCGGGTGGTCGGTGATCAGCACGGCGGCCAGCACCGCGAACGCGGCGAGTGCCACCGCGACCACCACAAAGGGAAGGTTCTCCCCGTGCGCGGCGATGCGCGGCGTGAAGTACGCCGACAACGCCACCCCGCCGGTGCCCATGCCGAACACCCCGAGCGCGAACCCCCGGCGGGACGGCGGGAACCACGCGTTGACCAGCGGAACCCCGATCGCGAACGTCGTGCCGCCCAGCCCCAGCAAGAACCCCACCAGCAGCATCATCGGAAAGCTGTCCCGCGCGGGAATCAGCAGTAGCACCGGCACGATCGTCAACGCCGACACCAGCGGAAACATCAGCTTCGCCCCGTACCGGTCGGTCAGCGCACCCGCCGGAATCCGCCCCACCGAACCCACCAGCACCGGCACCGCCACCAGCAACGACTGCTGGAAGGAACTGAGCCCGAGGCGGTCCTTGTAGCCGACCGCCAGCGGGGCGATCAGGTCCCACGCCCAGAAGGTGAGCGTGAACCCGACCGTCGCCACCAGCAGATTCCGGTACGCGGCAGCCGGAGGCTTCACGGCCGGTGCGGTGTATGCGCTGTCCATCCCCCCAGTGAAGGATTCGCACGGCCCACGGGCGCGGGGGAGTGGGCCGTACGCAGTAGCCGGGGTCGTACGCGGCAGCCGCGCCGCACCCCGGCGCCCCTCACCCCGGAGCGACCTCCTCGGCCGCGGCCTCCAGCGCCAGATCCAGGTGTACGGTCCGGTCCTCGCCGTGGTGCGTGGCCGCCGCCGCACGCGGCGCGTGACCGGGGGCCTTCGCCGCGAGCACGTACGGACCCTGCGCCGGGACCGCGAGCGCGTAACGGCCCTCGGTGTCGGTCAGCGCGGCACCGGCCTGGCGTCCGCGCCGGTCGATCAGCGTCACCCGGGCGCGGGCCACCGGCGCGCCCTCGGCGCCCAGCACCCTGCCGCGGAACGCCGCGAGGGTCTCCTCGGCGCGCGCCAGGACCGCGTCCTCCTCGCTGCTGGCCCGCAGCTGCACGACCGGCTTGCGGCGGCCCGGCAGGAACAGGGCGAGCAGCACACCGACGACGACGGCACCGGTGGCGATCAGGAAGGACAGCCGGAAGCCGTGCATCGTCGGGATCGCCACCCCGCCCACGTGGGTGGCGGTGTTGGCCAGCACCATGCCGATGACCGCCGACGACACCGAGGTGCCGATCGACCGCATCAGCGTGTTCAGCCCGTTGGCCGCGCCCGTCTCCGACGGATCCACCGCGCCGATGATGAGGGCGGGCAGCGAGGAGTAGGCGAGGCCGATGCCCGCGCCGATCACCACCGAGATGACGATCGTCTGCCAGGCGGCGCTCATCAGGCCGAGCCCGGCCCCGTACCCGATCGCGATGATCAGCATGCCGAGGATCAGCGTGACCTTCGGCCCGAACCGCGCCGAGAGCCGGGCGTACACGGGCGCGGTGAACATCATCGTCAGGCCGAGCGGCGCCACGCACAGCCCCGCGACGACCATCGACTGGCCGAGCCCGTACCCGGTCGCGGACGGCAGCTGGAGCAACTGGGGCAGCACCAGCGAGATCGCGTAGAAGGCGACACCGACCATGATCGAGGCGAGGTTGGTGAGCAGCACCTCACGCCGGGCGGTGGTGCGCAGATCCACCAGCGGGGCCTTCAGCCGCAGCTCCATCACGCCCCAGGCGAGGAACACCAGGACCGCCGCGCCGAACAGCCCCAGTGTGGTGGCGCTGCCCCAACCCCAGTCGCTGCCCTTGGTGATGGGCAGCAGGAGCAGGACCAGACCGAGCGTGAGACCGAACGCGCCCGCCACGTCGAAACTGCCCCGGGCCCGCAGCGGACTCTCCGGCACGACGACGAGCGTCAGCACGATCGACAGGACACCGAGCCCGGCCGCGCCGAAGAACAGCGCGTGCCAGTCCGCGTGCTGGGCGACGAGGGCGGCGACCGGCAGCGCGAGCCCGCCGCCCACGCCTATGGAGGAGGACATCAGCGCCATCGCCGAGCCCAGCTTCTCGGGCGGCAGCATGTCGCGCATCAGCCCGATGCCGAGCGGAATGGCGCCCATGGCGAAGCCCTGGAGCACCCGGCCCGCGATCATCACCAGGAGCTGGTCGGTGAAGCCGCAGATCAGCGACCCGACCACCATGATCGCCAGGCTGGTGACCAGCATCCTGCGCTTGCCCGCGAGATCGCCGAGGCGGCCCATGATCGGGGTGGAGACGGCTCCGGCGAGCAGGGTCGCCGTCATGACCCAGGTGGCGTTGGAGGGGGAGGTGCTGAGGAGTTCGGGCAGGTCTTTGATCACCGGTACGAGCAGCGTCTGCATGACCGCGACGACGATGCCGGCAAAGGCGAGGACAGGGACGACGCCGCCTGTTCGGCGAGTGGTGGTCGTCGGCTGTGGCATGGGCGGGGGCCTCCGGAAGGCAGTCTCGGGCAGGAGCCGGGGGTTCGGGCGGAAACGGGAGCAGCGAATTCGAGCAGGAGCCGGGGGTTCGGACAGAAGTCGCGGGCGGGGTACGTGTAACTCGAACCTGTTTCCCGAGGCGACTATTCCGACGATCGCCGTACGAACGAATTCTTGACCTTCCATTGACCGCGGCCCGCCCCCGGCACCCCCGTACCACCGGCCCGATATGCCGCCCTTGCCCGGATGATGATTTGATCGTCCAAGACCCCGGTCACGCGCACCGGGTTCCACGCACGACGCGAAAGGACGGCAGACATGCAGGGACAGGACGCCATATCCGTGGAGGGCCTGACCACCCGCCCCCTCACCCGGGACGCGGTCCCCGCCTGGCACGAGCTGCACGAAGCCGTCGAACGAGCCGACCGCACCGGCGACCACGTCGGCGCCGCCGAACTCGCCGAAGCCCTCGACGACCCCAAACTCGAACTCCAGCAGGACAGCCTCGCCCTCTGGGAGGGCCCGCGCATGGTCGCGTACGCCGTCCTGCGCACCCCGCACGGCGCCGTCGACGCGGCCCGCTTCGGCGCGGACGCCGCCGTGCACCCCGACTGGCGGCGACGCGGCATCGGCACCCGCCTCGTCACCTGGCTCCACGCCCGCGCCAAGGTGCGCCACGCGGCCGACCCCGAACTCTCCGCCCTGACCGGAGAACTCCTGCTCGGCGGCAAGGCCGGCGACGAGGGCCTGCGCAAACTGGCCGACACCTGCGGCTTCACCCCCGTCCGCTGGTGGTTCTTCATGAAGCACCCCCTCAAGGAGATCGCGGAGCCCCGCCCGGCCCCCGACGGCACCCGCATCGTCCCGTACGACACCCCCTACGACGAGGCCACCCGCCTCGCGCACAACGACGCCTTCCGCGACCACTGGGACTTCGCCCGCATGGACACCGCCGACTGGAAGACCTGGGTCACCGGCGTCAGCGCCTTCCGGCCCGCCCTCTCCCGCCTGCTGGTGGCGGGCGACGAGGTCGTGGCGTACCTCCTGGCGGAGGAGAACGAGGCCGACACCGCCGCCACCGGCAGCCGCGACTGCCACGTCGGCTACCTCGGTACGCGCAGGGCCTGGCGCGGCCGGGGCGCGGCACCCGCCCTGCTGGCCGACCTGCTGCACGCCGCCGCCGACGCCGGATACGACACGGCCTCCCTGACCGTCGACACCGCCAACCCGAGCGGCGCGCTGGGCTTCTACGAGCAGACCGGCTTCGTCGCCGACCGTGAATCCGTCACGTACGCCAGGCCACTCACGTCCTGACGGCGCGACGCATCCGCAGTGGATCACCGGGTACGAGGTCGTCACCTTGACTTGCCGAAGACTCAACCGATGGGGCGTGGAGGCGGACGGATGGCGGACAACCTGCTGGAAGAAGACCTGTACCGGTTCGAGGAACTCCTCGACGACACGGAACGCAAGACCCTGCACCGCGTCCGCGAGTTCCTGCGCGACGAGGTCGCCCCGCACGCCAACACCTGGTGGGGCACGGCGTCCTTCCCGCACCACCTGATCCCGCGCTACGGCGAACTCGGCATCGCGGGCATGGCGTACGAGGAATGCGCCGGCACCCCCGCCAGCAGCCTCCTCAACGGCTTCGTCGCCCTGGAGATGGCCCGCGTCGACGCCTCCATGGCCACCTTCTACGGTGTGCACTCCGGCCTCGCCATGGGCAGCATCGCCCGCTGCGGCTCCCCGGAACAGCGCGCCCGCTGGCTGCCCGCCATGGGCCGCATGGAGAAGGTCGGCGCGTTCGCCCTGACCGAACCGCAAGGCGGCTCCGACGTCGCCCTCGGCCTGCGCACCACCGCCCGCCGCGAGGGCGACACCTGGGTCCTCAACGGCGAGAAGCGGTGGATCGGCAACGCCACCTTCGCCGACCTCGCCATCGTCTGGGCCCGCGAGGAGGGCGAGGACGGCGGCGTCCGCGGCTTCGTCGTCGACACGTCGACACCCGGCTTCAAGGCGACCCTCATCGAGAACAAGATCGCCCTGCGCACCGTCGAGAACGCCGACATCGTCCTCACCGACTGCCGCGTCCCCGAGGAGAACCGCCTCCAGGAGGCGAACGGCTTCCGCGACACCGCCGACGTCCTGCGCCACACCCGCAGCGGCGTCGCCTGGGAAGCCGTCGGCGTGATGCTCGCCGCCTACCGCATCGCCCTCGACTACACCCGCGAACGCGAGCAGTTCGGCGGCCCCGTCGCCCGTTTCCAACTCGTCCAGGACCTCCTGGTACGCATGCTGAGCGACGCCACCTCCTGCCTCGGCATGGTCGTACGGCTCGCCCAGCTGGAGGACGCGGGAACCTTCCGCGACGAGCACTCCGCCATGGCCAAGGCGCACTGCACCACCCGCATGCGCGAGGTCGTCGGCTGGGGCCGCGAACTCCTCGCGGGCAACGGCATCGTCCTCGACTACGGCATCGGCCGCTTCGTCGCCGACGCCGAAGCCCTCTACTCGTACGAGGGCACCAGGGAGATCAACACCCTGATCACCGGCCGCGCGGTCACCGGACTCGGCGCCTTCGTCTGAGCCGGACGCCGCACCGCCGGACGCCGCACGGAAAGCGGATTCCGCACGGGAAGCGGCTGGCGTACGGGACAGGGCGGGCCTCAGCCGGGCAACGCCCGCCCGCCCTCCGCCTCCCAGGCCTCCCGCCGCGCCTCCTCGTCGCCGAAGCCGAAGTCCGGCGCCTCGGCGACGAGGGTGCTCGCCGTCACCCGGCGCGCGGGATCGCACGCCGCCTCCATCAGCCATGCGGCGGTACGGTCCGGGGCCTGCGGAGGAACCACCAGGAGGTCCCAGCGGCCCACCGTGCGCGACAGCAGCAGCAGCTTGTGCGGATCCTGCTCGGCCAGGAACCAGCCGACCTTCACCACATGCCCCGCCACCGGCACCTTGCGCGGGATCTCGGGCCAGTGCGTCGGATTCACCGTGACCCGGGTGATCAGCCCCCACACCTGGTCCAACTCGGCGACCAGCAGCGGCAGTTCGAAGGCCAGATCGCGGGAGTACGGCCACCACGCGCCGTCGAGCAGGGCGGGCGCGGAACCCGGCGGAGCCAGCGCCAGCCGCAACGGGCCGGTGGCACGCACCGCCGGGGGCGCGGGGGAGTGCGGGGAAACGGTCGCGGTCATGGCGCGGACCTCGCTCCGGCCGGAAGGACCGGCACGGTGTCGTGGATCGCCGGGAACGGCACCGGCGTCGGAGGCCGGTGCCCGAAGTGCCCTCGGTACCCCCACCGTACTCCCGCGAACTCCCCGACGTACCCGGTCAGCGGGCGCAGAGCTCCGCGAAACGCTGCGTGTCGACGTTGCCGCCGGACACGATGACACCCACCCGCTCCGGCAGGTCCGCGACCTGCCCCGCGAGCAGCGCGGCGAGCCCGGTCGCCCCGCTCGGCTCGACCACGATCTTCAGCCGCTCGAAGGCGAACCGCATCGCCTCCCGAATCTGATCGTCCGTCACCAGCACGACCTCGTCCACCAGTTGCCGATTGATCGCGAAGGTCAGCTCGCCGGGACTCTGGATGGCCTGCCCGTCGGCGATGGTGCGCGGCACGGGCACGGTGACACGCCTGCCCGCCGCCAACGACTGCCGGGTGTCGTCCCCGGCCTCCGGCTCCACCCCGACCACCCGGGTGTTCCCGTACAACCCCTTGACCACCGTGGAACTCCCGGCGATGAGCCCGCCGCCGCCCACCGGCGCCACCAGCGCGCCCAGTTCGCCGGTCTCCTCGACCAGCTCCAGTGCCGCCGTGCCCTGACCGGCGATGACGTGCGGATGGTCGTACGGCGGAATCAGCGTCAGCCCGCGCTCGGCCGCCAGCGTGTTGCCCAGCGCGATGCGGTCGCCCGCGTACCTGTCGTACGTGACGACCTCCGCCCCGTACCCGAGGGTCGCCGCCACCTTGGAACGCGGGGCGTCCTCCGGCATCAGGATCACCGCGCTCGTGCCCAACTCCCGCGCCGCCAGCGCGACCGCCTGCGCGTGATTGCCGGACGAGAAGGCGGCCACCCCCTTGGCCAGCTGCTCCGGCGACAGCCGGGAGATCGCGTTGTACGCCCCGCGGATCTTGAACGCGCCGATCCGCTGGAAGTTCTCGCACTTCAGGTGCACGTGCGCACCGACCAATTCGTCCAGCGTGCGCGAGCGCAGCACCGGGGTGCGATGCACGACGCCGTTCAGCCGGGCTGCGGCGTCACGTACGTCGTCCAGGGTCACGGGGAGGGCCATGTGTGTCCTTCGCTCGGATACCGGGGGCTTCGTGCATCTTCCTGTACGTCCCTGTGTCGTGCCGTACAACGCCCGCGCGCCGCACCGGTGTTCCCCGCCCGCGCCGCGCTTCACGGGAGGTGGGTGGGGAAAGGATGGTGGCAGTGGTCCGTACAGCACAAGGCCAGGGGTGTTCATGGAAGGCGACATCGGACGGCCCCAACTGCCCACCGCCTGGCACCCGGCCGCCCTGCGGCCCGCCGACTGGCTGATCCGACTGCCCACCGACCGGGTCCCGTCGGCCGCCGCTGACGTCTCCCGCCTGCTCGCCGCCCTGCGAGACGGTCCCGGATTCGCCGTCCTGCGCGGCCTGCGCCTGGACGGGCTCAGCGACCAGGCCTGCGCCGAACTGGGCCAGGAGATCATCTCCTTGGCAGGCACCCCGCGCCCGCACGAGTCCGCCGCCCCCAAGGACCACCTTCTGGCCCGCACCGCCCCCGCCCAAGGACCCTCAGAAGCGGCGCTCGCCCCGCACACCGACCGCGCAGGACCACCCGGCCCTCCACGCCTCCTCGCACTCCTGTGCGTCCGGCCCGCACCGACCGGCGGCACCTCCCTGCTGATCGGCGGAGCCACGGTCCACGACAGAATCGCGGCAGCACATCCCGGCGAACTCCCCACCCTGTACGGCGACTTCCACTTCGGCGCGGAACGCGACCTCGCCCGCACCGGACCCGTCTTCGCCCACCGGGACGACCGGCTCACGGTCCACTACAACCGGCACCAGATCGAACGCGGCCACCACGCAGCCGGCCTCCCGCTCAGTGCTGCCCAGACCCGTGCCCTCGACGCCTTCGACGCCGTACTCGCCGACCCGGACCTCTTCCTCCGCGTGCCCCTGCACCGGGGAGACCTGCTCCTGCTCGACAACACCGCCGTGCTGCACGGCCGTACCGCCTTCACCGACCACCCCGACCCGCTGCTCCGACGCTGTCTGACCCGCTCCTGGGCGGACTGAACCGTACGCCGGCAGGCGGATCGCACCGCACACATAGTGGATGCGCGTCGTCCGCACCACCGGCCTGCCGTGCACACCTGGCCGATTCCCGCCGCGTCCGACTGCGAGTCCCTCAATGCCCCTGCTTTGCAAGCGAGTTGAAGCCTCACACGCGACCGAATTCCATGGGGTCCGGGGCAAACATCCAGCGGGCCCGATCATCGTATCGAGTTAATGTCACCGGCTTTGCGGGCCGAACGGGGGACCCGGTGGCTACTGTTCCACGGTGTCTGGGCCGATTCCCCGACCTTTGCCCCTGCTTCCACCGCTTTGCCCGCCCAAGGAGAGCCCGCCCGATGAGCGTAGAAACGAGCCCCGAACCACACGTGGCGCAACCCCAGCAGGCCCTGAGCACGGCGGCCGCCCGCAACCTCGCGACCACGACCAAGTCCGCACCCCAGATGCAGGAGATCACCTCCCGCTGGCTGCTGCGGATGCTCCCCTGGGTGGAGACCAAGGGCGGGGCGTACCGGGTCAACCGCCGCCTGACCTACACCGTCGGCGACGGGCGCGTCGACTTCGTCCAGGACGGCGCCGACGTCCGCGTCATCCCCCGAGAGCTCGGCGAACTCGCCCTGCTGCGCGGCTTCGACGACGAAGACGTCCTCACCGCCCTCGCCGACCGCTGCGAACAGCGCGACTTCCGCCCGGGCGAGACCCTCGTCGAACGCGGCACGCCCGCCGACCGGCTCCACCTCATCGCCCACGGCCGCGTCAGCCAGAAGACCGTCGGCACATACGGCGACGAACAGGAACTGGCCGTCCTCGCCGACGGCGAACGCTTCGGCGACCAGGCCCTCCTGGACGACGACGCCCACTGGCAGTACACCGCCACCGCCGAGACGGCAGGCACCCTGCTCACCCTGAGCCGCGCCGACTTCGCCGCCGTGCGTGACTCCGCGCCCGCCCTGCACGCCCACATCGAGAAATTCCGGTCCCTGCCGCGCCAGCGGCAGAACCACAAGGGCGAGGCCGAAATCGCCATGTCCGCCGGACACACCGGCGAACACGGACTCCCTGGCGCGTTCGTCGACTACGAGGCGCGCCCCCGCGAGTACGAACTCTCCGTCGCCCAGACCATCCTGCGCGTCCACTCCCGCGTCGGCGACCTCTACAACGGCCCGTTCAACCAGACTGCCGAGCAACTGCGGCTCACGATCGAAGCCGTGAGGGAGCGTCAGGAGTACGAGCTGATCAACAACCGGGAGTTCGGGCTCCTGCACAACGCGGACTTCAAGCAGCGCATCCAGCCCCGCACCGGACCGCCCACCCCGGACGACCTCGACGAACTCCTCACCCGCCGACGCGGCTCGAAGTTCTACCTGGCCCACCCCAGGACGATCGCGGCGATCGGCCGGGAATGGAGCGCGCACGGCCTCTACCCGGACCAGGTCGACCTCGGCGGAGAGCTGGTGCGGGCCTGGCGGGGCGTCCCGATCCTGCCCTGCGACAAGATCCCGATCACCGAGGACAACACCAGCTCCATCCTCATCATGCGCACCGGTGAGGACAACCAGGGCGTCATCGGCCTCCGCCAGACCGGCCTGCCCGACGAGCACGAACCGGGCCTCTCCGTGCGCTTCATGGGCATCAGCGAACAGGCCATCCTCTCCTACCTGGTCACCACCTACTACTCCGCCGCCGTCCTGGTCCCGGACGCACTCGGCGTACTGGAAAACGTACAGATCGGCCACTGGCACCCCTGACCGACCGCACCCACCGCGCGCTGGGGGCGACCCCAACCGGCCATGCCGCGTCGGCCAGTCTGCCCGCCGTGGCCAGCCTGTCACTTCGCCCACCGCGCCATGTCCGGCACCCGGCTCACCACGCCGCCTCAATCCGCCATGCCGATTCGGTCACCCTTTCCGCCGTGCCAAGTCGGCCAAGCGCCGACCGTGCCTCAGCTGCTCGGCCACGTCGACCAGTCCGCCCACCCCGCCCCGCCTGTCACTCCGTCCGCCCTGCCCAGACGGCCACCCGGCCCGTGGCGACCGGCCGACCACTCGGCCCAGCGGGTCGCTCGGCCCACCCAACCCAGCAGGTCACCCGCCCAGTCGGTCACCTCACCCAGCCACCCGGCCCGCCGCCCACGTCACCCCCTCCCGCCCCCGTCCGCCACAACGGACCCACCCCGTCCCCCGGCCGCCCATCCGCCAAGGAGCCCTGGATGCCCGCCCCCGACCCGATCCCCGCGCAGTCGCCCTTGCCCGAGGCCGCCGAACGCTTCGGGGTGCGCGTCCTCGCCGAAGCCGCGGCCCGCGCCCTCGACCTCGCGTCCGCCACCGGCGGCCCACCCCTCGTGCTTTCCGTGCCGGGAACCCCCGCGTCCGCCGCAGCGCCCGCCGCCGAGACACACACCGAGACACTTCCGCCCCCCGCCCCGCTTCTCCCGAGCGGACCCACCGGCCTCGGCACCTCCAGCCTCCGCCTGCCCGCCCCCGCCGCAGCGGCCCCGGCCCCCGCCCCCACCCCACCCCCCGCGGAGCCCGCAGGACGCCCCATCCCCGGCCTCTACTTCCACCCCGTACCGGAGCCCGACCCCGTACGCGTGGAAGAAGTCAGCCGCCGGATCAAGGCCTGGGCGATGGACGAGATCGACCTCTACCCCGACGACTGGGAGGAGGAGTTCGACGGCTTCTCCGTCGCCGGATACATGGTCGGCTGCCACCCCGACGCCCCCACCGTCGACCACCTGATGCTCGCCACCCGCCTGATGGTCGCCGAGAACGCCGTCGACGACTGCTACTGCGAGGACCACGGAGGCTCACCCGTCGGCCTCGGTGAACGGCTCCTCCTCGCGCACACCGCCCTCGACCCCCTGCACACCACCAAGGAGTACGCATCCCCGTGGGCGCAGTCCCTCCACGCGGACGCCCCCCGCCGCGCGTACCGCTCCGCCATGGAGTACTTCGTCCAGGAGGCCACCGCCTCCCAGGCCGACCGGCTCCGCCACGACATGGCCCGCCTCCACCTGGGCTACCTCGCCGAAGCGGCCTGGTCCCTGGAGGAGCGCGTACCCGAGGTGTGGGAGTACCTGGCCATGCGCCAGTTCAACAACTTCCGCCCCTGCCCCACCATCACCGACACCGTCGGCGGCTACGAACTCCCCGCAGACCTGCACGCCCAGCCCGCCATGCAGCGCGTCATCGCGCTCGCGGGCAACGCCACCACCATCGTCAACGACCTCTACTCCTACATGAAGGAACTCGACGCCCCCGGCATCCACCTCAACCTGCCGGTGGTCCTCGCCGAACGAGAAGACCTCTCCGAACGCGACGCCTACCTGAAGGCCATCGAGGTCCACAACGACCTCATGCACACCTTCGAGTCCGAGGCCGCCGCGCTGGCCGCCGCCTGCCCGGTGCCGAGCGTGCAGCGCTTCCTGCGCGGCGTCGCCGCCTGGGTCGACGGCAACCACCGCTGGCACTGCACCAACACCTACCGCTACACCCTGCCCGACTTCTGGTGACGGGCCCCGACACACCGACAGAAAAAACCGGCGCACCACCCACAAGCAGAACGGATTCCTCTGTGACCAGCACCACCACCGCGTTCGTCCCCAACCCCTCCACCCCCTACCAGGGCGACATCGCCCGCTACTGGGACGGCGAGGCCCGCCCCGTCAACCTCCGCTTGGGCGACGTCGACGGCCTGTACCACCACCACTACGGCATCGGCGACGTCGACCACGCCGCCCTGGGAGACCCCCAGGACAGCGAGGCCGAGAAGAAGCTGATCGCCGAGCTCCACCGCCTGGAATCCGCCCAGTCCGAACTCCTCCTGGACCACCTCGGCGACATCGGCCGGGGCGACACCCTGGTCGACGCCGGCTGCGGCCGAGGCGGTACCAGCGTCATGGCCCACCAGCGCTTCGGCTGCACCGTCGAGGGCGTCACCCTCTCCGCCAAGCAGGCCGAATTCGGCAACCGGCGCTCCCAGGAACTCGGCATCGACGACCACGTCCGCGCCCAGGTCTGCAACATGCTCGACATGCCCTTCACGACCGGGCAGGCCAAGGGCTCCTGGAACAACGAGTCCAGCATGTACGTCGACCTGCACGACCTCTTCGCCGAGCACTCCCGCGTCCTGGCGGTCGGCGGCCGCTACGTCACCATCACCGGCTGCTGGAACCCCCGCTACGGCCAGCCCTCGAAGTGGGTCTCGCAGATCAACGCCCACTTCGAGTGCAACATCCACTCCCGCCGCGAATACCTCCGCGCCATGGCCGACAACCGCCTCGTCCCGCAGGCCGTCATCGACCTCACCCCCGACACGCTGCCCTACTGGAAGCTCCGGGCCACGTCGTCGCTGGTCACGGGCATCGAGGACGCGTTCATCAACTCGTACGAGGACGGCTCCTTCCAGTACGTCCTGATCGCGGCCGACCGCGTCTGACCCCACCCGGTCCCCGGGGCCCGCGCGCACCACCGCGGCCCCGGGGACCACCACCGACCGGCCCGCAGCCGACCACCTCGCCCCGCCCGGACCTTGCCCCACCCTGCCGTCGGCTAACTCAGCCGCCCCACGGCCTCGATGTGCGCCAGCTGGACCGCGAGGATCTCCTCGAACGCCGCCCGCCGGTCCACCCCCAGCGGCCGCAGTTCACGGGCGAAGTGCGCCAGAGCGGGAAAGCGTTCGGGATCGGCGCCGAGCACCGCGACCCGGAACAGCTCCATGCCCTGCTCGTACTCCACCGAGCCGCTCGCGACGAGCGCGGACTCGGAGGCGATCAGCGCGGAGAACAGGACCACGATCCGGTGGTAGTACCCGGGAACATCCGCGTCCGGCACGCCCGACGCCCGCAGCGCCTGCAGCACCTCCTCCATCACCATCCGGGACCCGGCGCCACTCGACGCGTACCGCCCCCACGTCGCGGCAAGTTCCGGCTGCTCCGCGAAGGCCTCCCGCACCCGCAGCGCGAGCCGGGTGACACGTTGCTTCCAGTCACCGTCCGGCTCCGCCCGCCAGCCCTCCATGGCCGTGAGCAGCACCCGGTCGGAGACCGAGCGCAACAACTCGGTCTTACTGCGGAAGTGCCGGTACAGGCTGGAGGAATCCGTCCCGAGGACCGCAGCCAGCCTGCGCACGCTGAACGCGTCCGCGTCGCTCGTCCGCAGCAGCTCGGCAGCCGTATCCAGAATCTCCTCGGTCGACCAACGCCTGCGCCCCGCCATCGTGCTCCTCTCGTTGAACGCTCACCCTAACTCACGCACACAGCAAGGCACTTGGTGTTGCACGCACCGCGTGCATAATGAGGACAAGGGCATGCCGCCGACTCCTCCAGGAGCCGCGCCACCATGCCGCCCGCGCTGTGCCGCGCACCACCTTGCCGCGCACCGTCTCGCTGCCCGCCGGGGGAGACCGGTCCTCTCGACCCGGACCCCACCCGGCGAAGACGAAAGGACGCACACCACCATGCACAACCCACTGGATTCCGCAGTCCTGGACGAAGCCCTCGAAAACGTCCACCGCGCAGGCGTACCCGGCCTGTTCGCCGAAGTCCGCGACGGCGACCGCACCTGGCACGGCGCCGCCGGCGTCGCCGACCTCACCACCGGCCGCCCCGTCACCGTAGACATGAAGCACCGCGTCGGCAGCGTCACCAAGACCTTCACCGCCGCAGCGATCCTGCAACAGGCCGAAAGCGGCACGATCAGCCTCGACGCACCGATCGGCACCTACCTCCCGCACCTGGTCCCCGGCTTACGCGGCCAGACGATCACCGTCCGCATGCTGATCAACCACACCAGCGGCCTCGCCGAGTACCTCCCGTACGCCTACACCTCGCTGGCCGCCTTCCCCGACCTCGCCCGAACCACCCCCGAGAGCTTCGACAACCACCGCCACACCCGCTTCGACCGCACCGACCTCATCGAGTTCGGCGTCACCGCCGCCGCCTTCGGCCCCCCGGGCGGCACCCCCGGCCTCTACTCCAACACCAACTACCTCCTCCTCGCCGCCCTCCTCGAACACGTCACCGGGACCACCGCCGAGGACTGCATCACCGAGAACGTCATCCGGCGCGCCGAACTCCACGACACCGCCTTCCCCACCGGCCCCCACATCGACGGACCGCACTCCCACCTCTACGAGTCCTGGTTCGGCAAGATCGACCCGCCACGCGACTACAGCGACTTCGACATGTCCTACGTGGGCCCGTCCGCCTCCCTGATCTCCACCGTCACCGACCTCAACCGCTTCTACGCGGCCCTCCTGTCCGGCAGGATCGTCACCCCGGCCTCCCTGGCCGCCATGCAGCAGACCACCCAGGTCATCTCCCAAGAGCTCACGGCCATCCCGTACGGACTCGGCCTCCACCCGACACACAGCCCCGGCCGGGAAACCTTCTGGGGCCACGGCGGCACGGTCTGGGGCGGCGGCACCCTGGCCATGACCCGCGCCGACGGCCAACGCCAACTGGCCGTCGCGCTCAACCTCCAGCGGTGGAACACCCTCGACCCCACGGGCCGCCCCGAACCCCACCCCATCGACAAGGCACTCGCGACCTTCTACGACCTCGCCCTGTACGCCTGACATCAACCTTGAGGTCCTGCTCGCAGGCCGCGCCGCGCGAGCAGGACCCCGCGCCGGCCCACCCACCGAAAAATCACTGGAACCCCACCCGAAGCGCGGCTAGCGTGCTCCCGCACCCATCCCTCCGACCAAGGACACGCCGTTGTACACCCTGTGAGACACCCCGAGCGCTGAACCGTCGCACGCCGCACTCGCGCGCCGTGCCGCTTCCCCCTGCGTTCCTCTCACAAAGAACCGGTGTACATCCATGTCACAAACCCGGACCCTCATCACCCTGCTCACTCTCATCGGCACCCCCGTGCCCACCCCGCAGGACCGGCTGATCATCCGCTCCACGCCCCTGCTCCGGGACCACACCGCGCGCCACCGCGCCGCGACCGCCAGGCCCCGCACGGACCGCCCGGCCTGGCACTCGCCGTACGGCCCGCCACCCCGCCGCGCCCACCGAGGTCGCTGGTCACCCGTACCGGGAGTCACCACATCCCGACCCACCGAGCGTTACGGGTACCTGTGCGGCCGTTGCGACTGACCACGGAAGCCACCCCACCGCCGAAGCACTGAGCCCCTTGCGGGCGGCACCGACAACCGGGGCCGCCCGCAAGGGACAAGTGCCTTCACTGCAAAGATTCCTGACGAAGCATCAGCTCACGGACTGCTCCCCAGCCGAAGCCGCAACACCCCGACGCCTACGGCCCACCAGGAGCGTGGTGAGGGCAGCCACCGCGAAGGACAGCAGCGAAGCACTCATCCACGGCTGGACGGTAAGCCCCACAACACCCTGAAGCCAGGCCCAGAAGTCGGACCACCCGGCGATGCCCGTCGGCGCGATCAACTGGTAGGTGGCGAAACCGAGCGCCCAGGGCAGCAACATGACCCAACGCGTCGGCGCCTGCTCCGAGACGTCCCAGGTGCGGTGACCGCCGAGGACAAAGAAGTCCACCACGAGCACCGCGAACATCGGGATGAAGACCGCACCGATCAGATAGAGGAAGCTGGCAAAACTGTCCATGTTCACCAGCAGCGCCAGACCAGTGGCCAACGTCCCACTGATCAGGCACAGCACCCGCCGGTCCGCCCGAGGCAACAGGTTCTGGGCGGAGACCGCCGTGGAGTAGACGTTGGCGAACGACTGGTCGACCTCGCGCAGCACCAGAACACCGAAGCAGATCACCCCGACACTGGTCGCGGTGAAGGGATCGAAGACCTTGTACGGATCGGTGCTGTCGAACGCGATCATGGCAAGGGCGGCCACACCGAGAACCGACCCCGCGATGCCCGCGAGCGTCTGACCGACCACCAGCCCGCCGAACGCCTCCCTCTCGCTGCGGGAGTGCCGCGCGTAGTCCGCGACCAACGGCAGCCAGGAGATCGACACCGCGATCACACTGTCGGTGGCGAACCAGAAGTCCTTCCAGGAACCCCCCTCCATCGGCACACCGCGACCGGCCAGGTCCCACCCCAGATAGAGGATGGCCAGCACGACGGCCACGGTGACGTACCGCCGGATGATGCGCAGCGCACCCAACGGACGCAACGTCAACGCCGTCGTCACCGCACCCGCCACCAGCACATACAGCCAACCCGGCCCCGGATCGCCGAAGGCCTGCCGAGCCAGAATCTTCAGTCCGGTGGAAATGACCACCAGCTCGAAGACCGCCCAGCCGACCATCTGCAGCACATTGAGCACAGTCGGCAGATACGACGCCTTCGCACCGAACAGACCCCGCAGCAGAACCATCGAGGGCGCACCGGTCCGCGCCCCCGTGATCGCGGCAAGACCAAGAGCAGCCGTACCGATCAGCGTGCCGACGACGGAAGCGGTCACCGCCGCAGCGAACGACAGCGTCGGACTGCCCGTGCCCAAGGGGTCCAGGACGACCAGCATGCCGCTGAAGCCGAGCAGACTCACGCCCAAATTGGCCCAGAAGGTGCCCTGGTCCCAACCGGTCAGAACCTTCGGCGTGGGCTGGTCGAGCGTGAGCGGCGCCTCGTTCGCCGGAGCCACTCTCGGCGTGCTCGGTTCAACAGCGGCAGTCACTTCGCATCCTCCGCGACCGGAGCCGCAGCAGCGTCGAACGGCCAGGCCTCCATACGCCAGGCAGCGTCCCAGAACATCCACTCCCAGGTGGACGCCGTGGAGAAGGCGGTACGCATCCGCGCCCGCGTCGCCGGATCGGCCTGGTCCGCGAGCCGATTGACGATCCCACGGGCCTGCTCCGTAGAGGCCTCGAACTCCTCGTCGGCGTACGTTCCGATCCAGTCGCCGTACGGATGGACGGCAAGATCGCCCGCCTGCTCAAGCAACGCACGCCCCACCTCGGCATAGATCCAGAAACAGGGCAGGACCGCCGTGGCCAACTCGGCATAACCCTGGGTGTGCGCGACGGACAGCAGATAGGAGGTGTACCCGGTGCAGGTGGGGGAGGGCGTCCAGGCATCGATGTCGACGACGTTGCTCTCGTGCAGGGAACTCTCCACCGCGACCGCGCCATGAGCCGACTTCGCGAAGAACGCGATGTCCTCGGGCCGGTCCGCCTTCGCGGCGGCACTGGCCAGCGCACGGGCGTAATCACGCAGATAGAGGGCGTCCTGGGCCAGGTAATAGACGAACTTGGCCCGGTCCAGAGTGCCGTCGCCGAGCCCGGTGACGAAGGGCATCTTGTCGATGGCGGCACGTATCTCGGCCGTGGCCGCCCACAGCTCGTCGCAGAAGGTCGTGTTCATGGGGTTCAGCTCCAGTACTGGTAGAAGTGGTGGACAGGACCGTGACCGCTGCCGACACGCAGGGTGTCCGCAGCCCGCAGCGCCCCGGTCACGTACTCCTTCGCGGCGCGGACAGCGGTGGGCCAGTCGTCGCACTGCGGCCGGAGAGCGGCAATCGCAGCAGAAAGGGTGCAACCCGTGCCATGGGTGTTCTGCGTACGCACACGAGGCGCGGACAACTCGACGACACCCGCCCCCGAGGGGCCGTCAGCGACATCGACGAGAACATCGACGGACTCGGCATCGTGCGTGTGATGGCCACCCTTGAGCAGGACACACCGGGCTCCCGCCTCCCGAAGCGCCCACGCCTGCTCGACAGCCTCGGTACGGTTCACCACAGCGGCGAGTCCAAGCAGGTCACCGGCCTCGGGAAGATTCGGGGTGATGAGATCGGCGAGCGGCAGAAGACGATCCCGCACCACCGACACGGCATCCGCCTCCAGAAGCCGGTGCCCGCTCGTCGAGACCATCACAGGATCAAGAACGACATATCGGGGCTGATACCGCTCCAGAGCGTCCGCGACAGCCGCGGCAATGCCCGCATCCGCCAGCATCCCGATCTTGACCGCATCCACCCGCACATCGGCGAACAACGTGTCGATCTGCTCGGCCACAAAGGCCGCGGGCACGGCATGAATTCCCGTGACACCCAGGGTGTTCTGCGCCGTCAGGGCCGTCAGAACAGCAGTCCCATAAGCACCATTGGCAGAAAACGCCTTCAAATCCGCCTGAATCCCGGCACCACCCGAAGGATCGCTGGCAGCGATGGTGAGCGCGATGCACGGAGTGCTGCTCATGCGGAGACCCCCTGCCCCAGGGCGTCAACGAGAGAACGGGCGGCAACCCCAGGATCGGGCTGCCCGCAGACCGCGCTGACAACAGCGATCCCGGCCACGCCGCACCCCATCACCTCGGCAGCCTCGGCCACGCCGATCCCGCCGATGGCCACACTGGGCAACGGACTCTCCCGAACGATCCGAGCCAAGCCACCCAGCCCGATCGGCACATCAGCATCAGGCTTGGTCGACTGCGCGAACACCGGCCCGACACCCAAGTGATCCACCGCATCCGACACGTCCGCCAGCTGCTCGCAACGGCTGACGGACAACCCGACGAACGCATCAGGACCGAGCAGCCGCCGGGCAACCTCGGGAGAAACGTCCCGCTGCCCGAGATGAACCCCCTCCGCACCCAACCAGACCGCCACATCCAAACGATCATTGACGATCAACGGAACACCGGTGCCGTCGAGTTCAGCCTGGATCGCCCGCCCGAGCGAAAACAACGCCCGCGCATCCGCACCCGGATCACGCAACTGAACAGCAGTGACACCCCCCTTCACAGCAGCCGCCACAGTCGCGGCAACGCCACGATCACCGCAGAGCCGGGTATCGGTCACGAGATACAGGGACAGGTCGAGAAAAGGTCGCATGAAGTGGTCCTTGAAGGTCTCCCGCCCAGCTGGGGGCACGGGAAAACATCGAGAGATACAGGGAAACAAGGGGAAGAGGGGCCCCTGACGCACAGGGACCTCAAAAACCGTCCACAGAGACGGGAACACGAGCAGGACCGGCCAGGCGGCACAGCACCTTCGCCCGCCCACCCCGCAACAGACGCCCGCTCAGCGCAAGTTGACAGCCCCGGCAAGCCGCTCCGGACTCAACGCATACAGCTCATCGATCAACGCGACCGCAAATGTCCCCGGTCCCGCAGACCGGACGGCCGCAACCTCCGCAGCCACCGTCAGCAGCCCCGTCGCAGCAGCGGCAGCCACCAGCGCATCACCAGTAACAGCCACACAAGCGGCCACCAGAGCACCGAGCGCACAGCCCGTCCCCGTCACCAGCGGCAGCAACGGATGCCCGTTTGCCACACGCACCACCCGCGCACCATCCGTCAGAACATCCTCCGGCCCACTCACCGCCACCACACAGCCGTAGCGCCGAGCCAGCCCAGTGGCAGCGTCCAGCGCCGCCTCCGGAACATCCGTACTGTCCACGCCGCGCCCACCCGCACCGCCGTCCAGCGCCAAAATCTCCGAAGGATTCCCCCGAACCACCGCAGGCGGCGCACTCTCCAACAGCTCATGAGCAAGCCCGGTCCTCCACGGCAACGGCCCCACGGCCACCGGATCAAGCACCCACGGCCGCCCACCCCCGGCCGCCTCCTTGACCGCGACACGCATCGCCGCCGCCGTCACGGACGTTACGGTCCCCAAATTGACCAGAACACCCCCGGCCACCCGAGCCAGCGCCCCGGCCTCCTCCGCGCTGTGCACCATCGCGGGAGCCGCCCCCACCGCAAGCAGCACATTCGCTGTGAACTGCGACACCACGACGTTCGTCAGACAGTGCACAAGAGGCCCGGAGCCCCGCACCGACGCGATCACGCCCGCCAGGTCATCACCAGAAACAGCAGCACCGTCTTGAGCAGGCACGAAGGCAGAACCCATCGTCAACACCCTTCCTACGCCGGCATTACCCGGTCCAGGTTCATGCGGTCGGCGGAAAGGGGAGCCACAACTCCCGTCCGCCCTCTCAGCCCGGCTACTCCCGAGCTCCCGCGGTGGTCGCTACGCAATGTACCTCCCTCGAAAGCGGGAGGTGACACGTGGGGTCACACAAACCGCAGTGCACGAGGACCGCCGACCACTCCGACCGACTCAGATCTCCGCACCGCTCCGAATGCTCTCGACCGTGAAGACCGGATCGACAGGGCTCACGAGTTCCCCAACGGCTACGGCCACCAGACGCGCCGGTGGATCACCGCCCACCAACCGCCCTGACGTACTGGATGGCCTCCGCAGGCGAGAACACAGGCAGCCTCCGACGCAGCGCCCGCACAGCATCCAGATGCCCGCGCGCACCGACGACCTCGCACAGCGCATCGTGCAGCTCATCCACCGCGGTACGCACCGGCAGCCCCCGTATCCGACCCCTGTAGTCGTCCTCCCACCCACCGCTCTTTGCCGAGAGGACCCCGACTTGGTGCAGCCCGCCGTCGACCCCGTCCACCAGGTACGGCCCGTTGCCGACCAGCCCGAACGCCCCGTCACGAGCACGCAGGAACCGCTCGGAGTTCCAGCTGACGATCCACACCAACTCATGCTCTCTGACACCGGCCACAGCCATCCGCAGCGCGTTCACATCCACAGCACGCCACTGCAGATAGTCACGCTCCAACTGCCTCCTCGACGGCTCGAACGGCGGCCTCTCGCTCGATCACGCGACCAGCATCCCTGAAGGCTTCCTCTCGCCTCCAACGAATTCACACACCTCAGAAGCCGTCTTCCTATCGACCATGAGCACGATGTGATCGAAAAGGGGGATGGAGGCGGGTGAACTTGGCCGTGGCGTGCATGAAGGCAG
>NZ_JBIUXN010000014.1:0-280211 GCF_044744005.1 Streptomyces sp. NPDC087440
GGTGGGTGGGGGGGGGGTGGGGGGGGGTGGGGTGGGGGGGGGGGGGGGGGGGTTTTTTTTTTTTTTTTTTTTGTGTGGGGGGGGGGGGGGGGGGGGGGGGGGGGGGGGGGGGGGGCCCCTCCCCCCCGCCCCCCAACCCCACCCCCTCACACCCCCATCTCCGCCTCCACCCGCCCACCCCGCACCGCAGCCACCAGCTCCGCGTGATCCGCCTCCGTCCGGTCCGCGTACGCCACGGCGAAGTCGGCGACCGCCTCGTCGAACTCCTCGTTCTTCCCGCAGTAGCCCGCGACGAGCTCCGGATCGGCACTGTGCGCGTGAGCCCTGGCCAGCAGCGCGCCCGTCATCCGCCCGTAGTCGTCGACCTGGTCGGCCTCCAGGGCCGCCGGGTCCACACTCCCCTTCCTGTTCCTGAACTGCCTCACCTGGAACGGCAGCCCGTCGACCGTGCACCAGCCGAGCAGGATGTCGCTGACCACCTGCATCCGCTTCTGCCCGAGCACGACCCGCCTGCCCTCGTGCACGGGCTCCGGTATCTCGAACCCGGCCTGCGGCAGGTACGGGGTGAGGGCGGAGGCCCGTGCCTCCTTCACCTGGAGCACCAGCGGCTCGCCCCGGTGATCGAGCAGCAGCACCACGTACGACCGGGTGCCGACGCTGCCGGTACCCACCACCCGGAACGCCACGTCGTGTATCGCGTACCGGGCCAGCAGCGGCAGCCGGTCCTGGGAGACGGTCCCCAGGTACTCCCCGAGGGCGGTGGCGACCGCTGCCGCTTCCGCGTCCGCGACCCTGCGCAGCACCGGCGGCGCGTCCACGAAGCGTCGGCCGCCGTCCTCGGTGACCTCGGTGGACCGGGCCGCGAAGCGGGCGCTGGTGTTCTTGCGGGCCTTCTCCGAGACCCGTTCCAGGGTGCCCAGCAGGTCGCGGGCGTCGGTGTGCGAGACGAGTTCCTCGTCGGCTATCGCGTTCCAGGCGTCGGACGCCGGCATCTTCGCCATGAGCCGCATGGTCCGCCGGTAGGCGCCGGCCGCGTCGAACGCTCCTCGGCGGCAGGTGTCCTCGTCGGCCCCCGCCTCGCGTCCGGCGAGCACCAGTGAGGCCGCGAGCCGTTTGACGTCCCACTCCCACGGTCCGACGACCGTTTCGTCGAAGTCGTTGAGGTCGATGACCAGGCGGTTCCTGGCGTCCCCGTAGAGCCCGAAGTTCGCGGCGTGCGCGTCTCCGCATATCTGGGCGGCGACCCCGGTGACGGGGGTGCCCGCCAGGTCGTGGGCCATGAGGCCCGCCGTGCCGCGCAGGAAGGAGAAGGGGCTTGCGGCCATACGCCCCACACGTATCGGTGTGAGCGACGCGACCCGCCCCCGGTTGGACTCCTCGACGGCCCGCACAGCGTCCGGCCGCCCCGGGTCGAGGGTCAGCCTGCGGTGGTCGGCTCGGGGCACCTTCACCCGCAGGGCCTTCCCCTCCGCCTTGCGGGACTCCGCCTTGCGGGAAGCCGACTTGCTCGAAGCCGCCGCGTCCCCCTGCACAGCCCGCCGGGCAAAGCCCTCGACCTCCGGAATCCGCCCGGTGCCCCCGGTGTCGTTCATCACGCCGCCTCCCCCGCTCCGTACCGCCTCACGAACCGCTTTCCGCGGCCGTTCATCAACTCCCCACGACCGTAGCGCCGTTGTCGAGGCCCTGCTCAGACACCCTGTGGATAACCGAGGATTAGTACGAAGAACGACCCCGGACCGAAGCCCAGGGCCGTTCGCCCACCCACAAGCCGACCGCCCGATCGCCCTCAGACGCCGACCGCCTCCTCCAACTCCTCCTCCACCACGTCCTCTTCCCGCACGGCTCCCGAATCCCCCTCGGCCCGCCGAGACCCCACAGCCTCCACAGCCCCCACGTGCCCCGCATGCGCCCCCGGGTGCTCCCTCCGCCGCCGCGCCGCCTCGCACACCGCCGCGGCCCCCATCACGACCACGCCCACCAGGAACCACAGCGCCAGCACCAGCACGCTGCGCCCGACCCCGTTGCCCTCGAAGTACACGTGTCCGCGCGCCCCTTCGACGAACCCGGCACCGTTCCAGAAGGAGTGCAGCGAGGCGAAGAAGCCGGACTGGAGCTCGGGCCGGAAGATGCCGCCGGAGCTGGTGAAGTTGAGCATCACGAACAGCACCATCACACCCAGCGTGGTCCACCGCTTGAGGAAGGTGTGCAGTCCGACGCCGACCAGCAGGATGCCCGCCGAGTACAGCCACGCCATCGCCCACACCCCGGCGAGCCCCTGGTCCACCAGGTGGAAGAGCGGCCCCGCGAACACCGCCCCGACGACACTCACCACCAGCGACATGCCCACCGCCAGCAGCGCCCGCAGCCGCAGCGCCAGCACGGCGCCCGCCCCGCCGATCACCGCGACCGAGGCGTACGAGCCGATGCTGAGCGCGACGAGCAGGAAGAACAGCCCCTGCCCCGTCGGGTCGCCGGGCGCCACGGGCACCACGTCGGTGACCTTCAGCGGCGCCCCCTGCTCGGCCGCGACGCCGGTGAAGACCTTCTCCACGACGGTGGCCGTGGTGTCCGACCCTGCCGAGGCCACCAGCAGTTCGGGCTTCGCGCCCGGCACGTACGCCCCGTAGCTCTCCCGGTCCTTCAGCTGCTGCCGCGCGGTCGCACGGTCGGCGACGGTACGCACGTCCAGCGCACCGTCCCCCTTGTCGTGCAGCGTCTGCGCCAGCACCTGTGCACTCGGCCCCGACCCGACGACGTCGACGCGCAGGTTGTGCGGCTCGGGTGCGTGGAAGGCCCCGAGGTAGGCCAGTCCCATGCCGATGCACATGAGCAGCGGGGTGAGGAGGTGGCCGAGGACGTGCCGCAGCTGCGCCCCCGTACCGCTCTGACCTGTGGGGGACGCAGACATCGACAGACTCCAGGGGTGCGGCGCGAGATCGGTCCGGCGCGGGAGGCAGCACGGAACACGACACAGTGGTTGGCATTTACAACCACTCGGTGAGTGTACTCTACAACCAATAGAGCGAAGGGCACATCACCCCATGACCACCGAGCACTCCCGCCCCGAACACCCCCGGCGCACCACCGCCGTCGACACCATCGAGCGCGAGCTGACCGCCTTCGCCCGCCGGGCCCGCGCCACCGCCGCCCGGCTCCACCCGGACCTGCCCCTGGTCTCGTACACCCTGCTCGCGCACATCCACGACCAGCAGGGCTGCCGCGCCACCGACCTCGCCGCGCACTACATGCTCGACAAGTCCACGGTCAGCCGACAGCTCACCGCCCTGGAGAAGCTCGGCCTGGTGGAACGCCGCCCCGACCCCGACGACCACCGCGTCCAGGTCCTGCACCCCACCGAAGCGGGCGCCGCCACCCTCACCGCCACCCACGCCAGCCGGCACGCCGCCTACCAGGAGCGTCTCGCCGACTGGAGCGAGGACGACCTCACCCGCTTCGCCTCGTACCTGCTGCGCTACAACAACAGCCGCACCTGAGAACCCCGCACCACACACTCAGAACCACACACTCAGAACCGCACGCTCCACACCGTCGCCGCCCCCGCCGACCCGTCGGCCACCGCCGGCATCCGCAGCAGCGTCGCCGGACGCCCGTCGATGAGCTCGCGCACCCCCGTCGCGTTCGGCTGCAGCCGCCCCTTCTCGAACCGTACGAAGCTCACGCGCGTCCCCCGTGGCACCTGCACCGTGCGCCCGTTCCCGTACTTCTCCCGGTACTGGCGGTACGTCAGCGCATCGCACCCCGAATACCAGCCGAACTCCGGCTCGTACCCGGTGACGATCAGACACCGCTCCCCGTCCTTCGCCGCCAGCGCCCGCGCCACCGGCACCGTGGACGCGCCCAGCTTGGTCGGCGCGGGCATCGCCGAGTGCGCCACCACCTGCGCCGTCCCGAGCACCGTCACCGCGGCCAGCGCCCCCACGCACACCAGCACCCGGGGCGCCCACGCCCGCGTGAACTCCGCCACGGCCTGCACCCCCAGCACCGTGAGCAGCGTCACCGGGAGATACACAAAACGGGGCTCCCCGTCGGTGGCCACCCCCAGCACCACGAACACCAGCAGCGCCGAAGCCCCCAGGAACACCCGGCGCCGGTCGTCGCCCCGCACCCCAGCACCGGCGGCACCGGCCCTGCGCACGCGCCTCCACGCCGCGAACGCCGCGCACACACCCGCCGTCATCACCACGGCGCCCAGGTCACCGGCCAGCCGGTACGGGAAGACGCTCAGGTAGTAGACGAAGCCGTCGCCCACGTACTGCCGGTTGGCCTGCGAGGTCGCCGACAGGATCATCCCCAGCGGCTTCCCGGTGCGCTCCGTCGCGTACACGAAGTGCGGCACCAGCCCCACCACGAGCACACCGACCGCTGCCCACAGCCGCCACCCCAGCGCCCACCAGGCCCTCGGCCCGTACGCGAAAACACCCGCGAGAGCGACGGCCAGGAGGTTTCCGACGACTCCGTAGCGCAGATAGAAGGCCGCGAGCACCACGACCGGTGCCAGCAGGAGCGCCCTCGCACCCGCCTTCGTCCCGGCCTGCTCCAGCGCCCGCACCAGCAGGAACACCACGATCAGCAGCAGCGCGGTGGACCCGATGTCGTTGAGGTACTCCGGCATCCGGCGCAGGAACCCGAGGCCGCTCAGCAGCACCAGCACCGCCACCAGGGCCCGCCGGGGCGTCGTCCACGCACGGGCCACCAGGTACGTCGTGCACAGCATCAGGAGCGCCAGGACGAGGGTCACCGCACGCAGCGCCCCCATGCCGCCGCCGGACGCGTACCCGTCGTACCCCGTGATCCACAGGGCGAGCGCCCCGAGCGCGGGCAGCCCGACCGGCCGGTAGACGCCCCACCCGGCGTCCGGCGTCCCGTCGAACCAGAAGCGCGCCTTGTTCGCGTAGACCGCCTCCTCATGACCGAGGTACGGCTCGAAGTCCTGCAGCCAGGCCCAGACCGCGGCGGTGAGGACCAGCACGGCCACGACGTACGCCCACACCGGAATCCGGCGCACCCACGTCTCGGCGGTGCTCCAGAAACCGGGAACTCCCGCGCCGCGGGGCCCGTTCTCACTCCACCAGGGCTTCGCGAGCAGCCACAGCACGGCGGCGAGCAGCAGATAGGGCCACGGCTGCCAGCCGGGCAGCCAGCCCCCGAGGCCCACGGCGAGCATCACCTGCTGCGCGGCAGCCAGCCCCGTCAGCACCCCCGCACCGACACCGAACAGCCTCGACCGCGTCACAACCGCCTCCGCCCAGCACACCGTCAGACCGACCGCCCCCCGAATTCACAGGAATGCACAGGTCGACCCGAGCCCGGACGTCCCGTGTCCGGACATACAGAAACGGGCCCCACCGTTTTCACGGTGAGACCCGAATCTCAAGAGTGCGCGAGGGGGGATTTGAACCCCCACGTCCCTAAGGACACTGGCACCTGAAGCCAGCGCGTCTGCCGTTCCGCCACTCGCGCATGAGTGATGTCGTTCGATTCCCCGCACTTGGTTTGTGCGACTGCCTGGCGACAAGAAGAAGATTAGCACGCTGGTCGGGGTGGATTCACACGCCTTGTTTCCGGGGACCCGGGAGTGGAACGCCGGCCTCCGGCACCCACTCCTCAGAGGAGGAGCGCACGTGCGGGACACTGTCAGGAAGCCACCTCTACGATCCCTTGTGAGGGGTGACACTCATCGACTGGGCGGACAAGGGGAACCAGCCGTTTTCCCGGCGCGTGGATACGATCAGTAAGCAGTACCAGGACGACAACGACGGAGGAGGTGCCCCATGGGAGTCCTGAAGCGTTTCGAACAAAAGCTCGAAGGCATGGTGAACGGCACCTTCGCCAAGGTCTTCAAGTCCGAGGTCCAGCCCGTCGAGATCGCCGGCGCCCTCCAGCGCGAGTGCGACAACAACGCGACGATCTGGAACCGCGAACGGACCGTCGTCCCCAACGACTTCATCGTCGAGCTCAGCGCCCCCGACTACGAGCGCCTGAGCCCGTACTCGGGCCAGCTCGGCGACGAGCTGTCCGGCCTGGTCCGCGACTACGCCAAGCAGCAGCGCTACACCTTCATGGGACCCATCAAGGTCCACCTGGAGAAGGCGGACGACCTCGACACCGGTCTCTACCGCGTACGCAGCCGCACGCTGGCCTCCAGCACCTCCCAGGTCGCCGCACCCGACGCGGGCCCCGCCCCCGTCGCTCCCCGCGGCGGCGGATACCCGCAGTCCACCCCGGGCGGCCCGCCGCCCATGCCGTCCGGCCCGCCCGGCGGCAACCGCCCGGCCGCGGACCGACGGCCCCCCGCGGGTCCCGGTCCGATGCCAGGCGCCCAGATCCGGCGCTGGATCGAGATCAACGGCACCCGCCACCAGATTTCCCGTCCCACGCTCGTGATGGGCCGCAGCACCGAGGCCGACGTACGGATCGACGACCCCGGCGTCTCCCGCCGGCACTGCGAAATCCGTACGGGCACCCCCGCGACGATCCAGGACCTCGGGTCCACCAACGGCATCGTGGTGGACGGGCAGCACACCACCCGCGCTACGCTCCGCGACGGCTCGCGGATCGTCGTGGGCAGCACCACCATCGTTTACCGGCAAGCCGAAGGGTGAAGCGGGGGCAATGTCAGAGCTGACCCTGACGGTCATGCGGCTAGGTTTCCTAGCTGTCCTGTGGCTATTTGTAATCGTGGCCGTCCAGGTCATCCGCAGCGACCTGTTCGGCACCCGTGTCACGCAGCGCGGCTCACGCCGCGGCAATGCGCCCGACACGCGTGCCCAGCAGCAGAACACCGGGGCGGGCCGCCAGGCCGCGCCTCCGCAGCAGCAGCGCCAGCGCCGCGGCGCACCGACCAAGCTGGTCGTCTCCGAGGGCAGCCTCACCGGAACCACGGTGGCGCTCCAGGGGCAGACCATCACGCTGGGCCGCGCGCACGATTCGACGATCGTGCTGGACGACGACTACGCGTCCAGCAGGCATGCCAGGATCTACCCGGACCGCGACGGCAACTGGATCGTCGAGGACCTGGGTTCCACCAACGGCACCTACCTCGACCGGAACCGGCTCACCACGCCGCAACCGATTCCGCTGGGCGCACCGATCCGCATCGGCAAGACCGTCATCGAGCTGCGGAAGTAGTACGACAATGAGCGAGCGGAGCGAGCGAGCCGCAGCGGCCCTGGCACAGGGCCCCCGAGCCCTGCCCGGGGCCCCGGGCGCGCTCTCGACCGGAGGGTGGGCAGTGTGGCTCGAAACCCGGTGTACCCGGAGCCGACGGGCGAGGTGCGTATGAGTCTGTCCCTGCGCTTCGCCGCCGGATCGCACAAGGGCATGATCCGCGAGGGGAACGAGGACTCCGGCTACGCCGGTCCGCGGCTCCTCGCGATCGCCGACGGCATGGGCGGCCAGGCCGCCGGCGAGGTCGCCTCCTCCGAGGTGATCTCCACGCTGGTCCAGCTCGACGACGACGTGCCCGGGTCGGACATCCTGACCTCCCTGGGCACCGCCGTGCAGCGGGCCAACGACCAGCTGCGCATGATGGTCGAGGAGGACTCCCAGCTGGAGGGCATGGGCACCACGCTCACCGCCCTGCTGTGGACCGGCCAGCGGCTCGGCCTCGTACACGTCGGGGACTCCCGCGCGTACCTGCTGCGCGACGGCGTCCTCACCCAGATCACGCAGGACCACACCTGGGTGCAGCGCCTCGTCGACGAGGGCCGCATCACCGAGGAAGAGGCCACCACCCACCCGCAGCGCTCCCTGCTGATGCGCGCGCTGGGCAGCGGCGACCACGTCGAACCCGACCTCTCCATCCGTGAGGTGCGGGCCGGCGACCGCTATCTGATCTGCTCCGACGGGCTGTCCGGCGTCGTCTCCCACCAGACGATGGAGGAGACGCTCGCCAGCTACCAGGGCCCGCAGGAGACCGTCCAGCACCTCATCGAGCTGGCACTGCGCGGCGGCGGACCCGACAACATCACGTGCATCGTCGCCGACGTCCTGGACGTCGACGGCAACGACACCCTCGCCGGGCAGCTCAACGACACCCCGGTCGTCGTCGGCGCGGTCGCCGAGAACCAGCACCAGCTGCACGACACCGGCGCCATGCAGACCCCGGCCGGCCGTGCCGCGGGCCTGGGCCGACCCGCACCGCAGCAGCCCTCCGGCGGCTTCGGCCCCGCGGGCGGCGGCAGTGGCGGCGGGTACGGCGGCAGCCTGCCGGACGACACGTTCGACATGTACAACGGCGAGGACTTCGTGAAGTCCCCCGGCCGCAAGTGGTTCAAGAGATCCCTGTACCTCGTGCTCGCGCTCGCCGTCGTCGGCGGCGGTCTGTACGGCGGCTACCGCTGGACCCAGACCCAGTACTACGTCGGCGCCAACAGCGAGCACGTCGCGCTGTACCGGGGCGTCGACCAGGACCTTCCGTGGGTGTCCCTCTCGACGATCGAGAAGGACCACCCCGAGATCGAACTCAAGTACCTCCCGGACTTCCAGTCCAAGGAGGTCAGGGGCACGCTGCCCGCGAGCGACCTCGCCCAGGCGCGCGAGAAGATCGAGAAGCTCGCACTCCAGGCGTCCGCCTGCAAGAAGAAGTCCGAGCAGCGGGCCGCACCGCCGAAGACGCCGGCCAAGCCCGACCCGGCCGCGTCGCCCGATGCCAAGGACGGCGCCAAGAAGCCGCCGAACTCGCCCACACCCACGACGAGCGCCCCCGCTCCCGGTCCCACCCTCTCCGAGGAAGAGCAGGAACTGGCCTCGCAGTGCGGTAAGCCGGCCACACCGTAGGGGGCCCACACCACCATGAGCGTTGTCACCAACACGACCACCATCGGCGCGATCGAAGCACCCAGCAGGCGCAACACCGAGCTGTTCATGCTCGCCTTCGCCGTCGCCATCCCGGTCTTCGCCTACGCCAACGTGGGCCTCGCCAAGGACGGCAGCCTGCCCGCGGGCATGCTCGGCTACGGAGTGGGGCTCAGCCTCCTCGCCGGCATCGCGCACCTGATGATGCGTAAGTTCGCCCGGTATGCGGATCCGCTGATGCTGCCCATCGCGACCCTGCTCAACGGGCTGGGACTGGTGCTGATCTGGCGACTCGACCAGGAACCGGCCATCACCACCGCGGCACTCGGCGGGCCGATGGCGGCCAAGCAGCTGATGTGGTCGACCGTCGGCGTCGCCCTCTTCCTGGGCACCCTGCTGGTCCTCAAGGACCACCGGGTACTCCAGCGCTACACGTACATCTCCATGGTCGTGGCCCTCGTGCTGCTGATCCTGCCGATGTTCTTCCCCGCCCGCTTCGGCGCGCGCATCTGGATCACCATCCCCGGCCTCGGCTCGCTCCAGCCCGGTGAGTTCGCCAAGATCATCATCGCGATCTTCTTCGCGGGGTATCTGATGGTCAAACGCGACGCCCTCGCCCTGGCCAGCCGCCGCTTCATGGGGATGTACCTGCCGCGCGGCCGCGACCTCGGCCCGATCATCGCCATCTGGGCGCTCAGCCTGATGATCCTCGTCTTCGAGACCGACCTCGGCACCTCACTGCTGTTCTTCGGCCTCTTCGTGATCATGCTGTACGTCGCGACCGAACGCACCAGCTGGGTCGTCTTCGGCCTCACCCTCAGCGCGGTCGGCGCCGTCACCGTCGCCTCCTTCGCCGGACACGTCCAGGGGCGCGTCAACGACTGGCTGAACCCGCTGGCCACCAAGTGCGTCAACGGCGAATGCGGTCTGGTCACCGAGACCGCCCAGTCGATGTTCTCCTTCGGCTCCGGCGGCCTCTTCGGCTCCGGCCTCGGCCAGGGCTACTCCCGCTTCATCGGCGGCATCGCCCCCAAGAGCGACTACATCCTCGCCACCGTCGGCGAGGAACTGGGCCTGACCGGCCTGATGGCGATCATCCTGCTGTACGGCCTGCTCATCGAGCGCGGCATCCGTACGGCGCTGGCCGCCCGGGACCCCTTCGGCAAGCTCCTCGCCATCGGCCTCTCCGGCGCCTTCGCCCTCCAGGTGTTCGTCGTCGCCGGCGGTGTCACCGGCCTCATCCCGCTGACCGGCATGACCATGCCGTTCATCGCGCAGGGTGGTTCCTCCGTGATCGCCAACTGGGCGCTCGTGGCCATCCTGCTGCGCATCAGCGACACCGCCCGGCGTCCCGCCCCCGCCCCCGCCCCGTCCCCCGACGCCGAAATGACCCAGGTGGTCCGCCCGTGAACAAGCCCCTGCGCCGGGTCGCAATCTTCTGCGGAATCCTGGTCCTCGCCCTGCTCGTTCGCGTCAACTGGGTCCAGTTCGTCCAAGGGGACCAGCTCAAGAACCACACCGACAACCGCCGCGTCCTCGTCGAGCGCTACGCCCACCCGCGCGGCGACATCATCGTCGACGGCAAGGCCGTCACCGGCTCCGTCGAGGCGAAGAACGGCGACCTGAAGTACAAGCGCACCTACAAGGACGGCCCCATGTGGGCTCCCGTCACCGGGTTCGCCTCCCAGGTCTACGGCGCCACCCAGCTGGAGAAGATCAACGACGGCATCCTCACCGGCACCGACGACCGCCTCTTCTTCGACCGCACGCTCTCCCTGCTCTCCAACGAGGAGAAGAAGGGCGGCAACGTCGTCACCACCCTCAACGGCGACGCCCAGCGCGCCGCCTACGATGGCCTCAAGGGCAAGAAGGGCGCCGTCGCCGCCCTCGACCCCAAGACCGGCAAGATCCTCGCGCTGGCGAGCACCCCGTCGTACGACCCGTCCAAGATCGCGGGGATGGGCGACGCGGAGGCCTGGAAGCAGCTCGACAAGAAGGTCAACCCGGACGACATCTCGCTCAACCGGGCACTGCGCCAGACCTACCCGCCCGGCTCGACCTTCAAGGTCGTCACCGCCGCCGCGGCCCTGGAGCACGGCCTGATCAACAACATCGACGAGCCGACCAAGACGCCGCTGCCGTGGATCATGCCCGGCACGACCACCCCGCTGCCGAACGAGGGCACCATCCCCTGCGAGGACGCCACCCCGCGCGCCGCGCTCCGGTGGTCCTGCAACACCGTCTTCGGCAAGCTCGGCTCCGACCTCGGTGCGGACAAGATGAGGGAGACGGCGGAGAAGTTCGGCTTCAACAGCGAGCAGTTCACCCCGGTCCGCTCCAACGCGAGCGTCTGGCCCAAGAAGATCAACCCCTCGCAGACCGCGCTCTCCTCCATCGGCCAGTTCGACACCGCAGCCACACCGCTCCAGATGGCCATGGTCACCGCCGCCATCGCCAACGACGGCAAGCTGATGACCCCGTACATGGTCGACAAGCTGACCGACCCCAACCTGGACGTCGTCAAGCAGACCGACCCGGTGGAGATGAGCCAGCCGCTCTCCGCGGACAACGCCCAGAAGCTCCAGCAGATGATGGAGACCGTCGTCAAGGAGGGCACCGGCACCCGGGCCCAGATCGACGGCGTCACCGTCGGTGGCAAGACCGGCACCGCCCAGCACGGCGTGAACAACGAGAAGAACCCGTACGCCTGGTTCATCTCCTACGCCAAGACCGACAAGGGCTCCCCGGTCGCGGTCGCCGTCGTCGTCGAGGACAGCGAGGCCGCGCGCGGCGACATCTCCGGTGGCGGCCTCGCAGCGCCGATCGCCAAGAACGTCATGAAGGCCGTACTCGACCGCGCCAAGTAGGCGCAGCTCCAGAAGCTGGGACAAACAGGGGAGGGATGTTTCACGTGAAACGGTCCGACACATGCCGACGTTTCACGTGAAACATCCCGAACCAACCCACGGAAACCGACGTTTCACGTGAAACATCCCCACCGCCCCACGGGTCCGACGTGACCCCCGTCACCACCCCTCACCATTCATGCACGTTGACGTACCGGTCAGGTATCAGGTGACGGTCGCGGGCCGACCGGGTGCGGACCGCCCGGTACCGTATGCGCGAACAGCACACCGCCGGACCACGCACAGGTGCGGTCGGGACAGACGGAGAGGGCTGGATTAGCTATGGAAGAGCCGCGTCGCCTCGGCGGCCGGTACGAGCTGGGCTCGGTGCTCGGCCGTGGTGGCATGGCCGAGGTCTACCTCGCCCAGGACACCCGGCTCGGCCGCACCGTCGCTGTGAAGACGCTCCGGGTGGACCTCGCCCGCGACCCGTCCTTCCAGGCCCGGTTCCGCCGTGAGGCCCAGTCGGCCGCCTCGCTCAACCACCCGGCGATCGTCGCCGTCTACGACACCGGCGAGGACTACGTCGACAACGTCTCCATCCCGTACATCGTGATGGAGTACGTCGACGGATCGACCCTGCGCGAACTCCTGCACTCCGGGCGCAAGCTGCTCCCCGAGCGCACCCTGGAGATGACCGTGGGCATCCTCCAGGCGCTGGAGTACTCGCACCGCGCCCAGATCGTCCACCGCGACATCAAGCCGGCCAACGTCATGCTGACGCGCACCGGCCAGGTCAAGGTCATGGACTTCGGCATCGCCCGCGCCATGGGCGACTCCGGCATGACGATGACCCAGACCGCCGCCGTCATCGGCACCGCCCAGTACCTCTCCCCGGAGCAGGCCAAGGGCGAGCAGGTCGACGCGCGCTCCGACCTCTACTCCACCGGCTGCCTGCTGTACGAGCTGCTGACGGTACGTCCGCCCTTCATCGGCGACTCGCCGGTCGCGGTCGCCTATCAGCACGTGCGGGAAGAGCCGCAGCCCCCGTCGAACTTCGACCCCGAGATCACGCCCGAGATGGACGCCATCGTCCTCAAGGCGCTGACCAAGGACCCCGACTACCGCTACCAGTCGGCCGACGAGATGCGCGCCGACATCGAGGCCTGCCTCGACGGCCGCCCCGTCGCCGCGACCGCGGCCATGGGTGCGGTGGGCTACGGCGGTTACGACTCCTACGGCAGCAACGACCAGCCCACCACCGCCCTGCGGCAGTCCGGCCAGGGCGGCCAGACCGCGATGATGCCGCCCGTCGCAGGCGGCGGGGACGGCTACGGCAACCAGAACGGCAACGGCGGCTACGACGAGCCGCAGGGACGCCGCCGCCAGCAGCCCAAGAAGAGCAACACCTCGACGATCCTGCTGGTCATCGCGGGCATCCTGGTCCTCGTCGGCGCGGTCCTCATCGGCAACGAGCTGTTCAACAACAACGACAAGCCGGAAGTCAAGACCGTCCCCAAGCTCATCGGCAAGGAGCTCGCGGACGCGCAACTGTCGGCCAAGAACGTCGACATGGTCCTCAAGACGACCAGCAAGCCCTGCGACGACATGGACAAGGGCAAGATCTGCTCACAGAACCCTGCGGCGGGCGCCACCCTCGCCAAGGGCGGCTCCATCGACGTCGTCGTCTCGACCGGCGCCCCCAAGGTCGAGGTCCCCGACGTCATGGAGCAGACCGAGAAGCGGGCCTCTCAAAGGCTGACCAAGGAGGGCTTCACGCCCAAGGTCAAGCAGGAGGAGTCCGAGAAGCCCGAGGGCACGGTCATCGACCAGCTCCCCAAGGGCGGTGAGCAGGCGGAGAAGAACTCCGAGGTCACCATCACCATCGCCAAGAAGAAGATGAAGAACGTCCCCAACCTCAAGGGCCAGACCTACGAGGCCGCCGAGGCGACGCTGAAGAACCTCGGCTTCACCAACATCACCAAGGCCGAGCAGGAGTCCGACGAGACGCCGAACACGGTCATCAAGCAGACGCCCGACGGCGACACCAAGGCCCTCCCCGACACAGGCATCACGCTGATCGTCGCCAAGGCCAAGGAGAACCAGCCCCCGCCGGGCGGCGACACCGTGCAGATCCCCGGTGACCTCACCGGCAAGACCGTCGCGGAGGCCAGGGCCGCCCTCGAAGGTCTCGGGCTCCAGGTGAAGGTGAAGGACGGCACCCCGGACGACGCCAAGATCGTCGGCACGAACCCGGGCGCCAACAACACCGTCCCCAAGAACAGCGAGGTCATGCTGTTCGCCATCGGCGGTGGCGGCGGCCTCTTCGACTAGCCGCACCACCGCACCCGAACACGGAAGGGCCCCGGCACTCTTGAGTGCCGGGGCCCTTCCCCGTACCGGCGGCCTGCGGCCCGTACCGGCCTACCGCAGCTCCGCCGGAGGCGTCCTCTTGGCGTTCACCCGCTCCGTGCGCTCCAGCTCGCCCCACACGATGTAGCGGTACTTCGACGTGTAGACCGGCGTGCACGTCGTCAGCGTGATGTAGCGGCCCGGCGCGGTCTTCCCGGACTCCTTCGGAACCGGGTCCAGCACCTTCACGTTGTACTTCGAGGTCTCCGGCAGGGAGGCGAACACCTTGTAGACGTACCAGGTGTCCTTCGTCTCGAAGACGATCGAGTCGCCTTCCTTCAGCTTGTCGATGTTGTGGAACTTCGCCCCGTGCCCGTCCCGGTGCGCGGCCAGCGAGAAGTTGCCCTGCTTGTCCGACGGCATGGCGGCCTTGATCGGGTCCGTGTAGTAGCCGGCGATGCCCGCGTTGAGGGCCTTGGTGCTGGTGCCCTTGCGGACGAGCACCTCACCGTTCTTCATCGCGGGCACGTGCAGGAAGCCGAGCCCGCCCTTTATGTCGATCTCGCCGGGAGCGCTGCTCTCCCACCGGTGGCGGACGTCGTCGCCCTGCTTGCCCGCCTCGCGGTCGGCGAGGACGTTCGTCCACCACAGCGAGTACGCCACGAAGAGCCCGAGCACCAGCCCCGCGGTGATCAGCAGCTCGCCGAAGACGCTGATCGCCCCCGCGATCCGCCCGCGCGTCCCCGAGGTCCTCGGTGGTGCGGACTCCTGCGCCCGCTCGTCCTGCCCGGTACTCGCTGCCACCGCACCCGTCCCTCGTGTCCTGGTCACCGGCATCACCGGCCCCGGCGGCCACGTGCAGCCGCTCCGTCAGCCTCCGAGCGCCGCCGGCATGCCCTTGCTCCGGGGGCGCTCATCGACCATCTTGCCCCAGACGATCAGCCGGTACGTGCTGGTGAATTCCGGGGTGCACGTCGTCAGGGTGATGTAGCGCCCGGGCTTGGTGAAACCCGAACCCGGCGGCACCGGCTGGATGACCCCCACGTTCGACGGCGAGGTCTGCGGCAGCACCGACGTCATCTCGTACGTGTAGAAGGTGTCCTGCGTCTCCACGACGATCTTGTCGCCCTTGACCAGCTTGTTCACGTAGCGGAACGGCTCGCCGTGGGTGTTGCGGTGGCCCGCCACCGCGAAGTTGCCCTGCTTGTCGCCGGGCATCGCCGTCTTCAGCTTGCCGTCCGCGTAGTGGCCGACCATGCCCCGGTCCAGCACCTTGTGCTTGTCGATGCCTTCGGCGACCGGCACCTTCACGTCCAGCTTCGGAATGTGCATGATCGCGAAGCCCTGGCCCGGCTCGAACGCCCCGGCCGGCTTCGCCCCGTCCTGCTTCGCCTTCTCCCAGCCGTCCTGGAGGCTGTGCGTCGCGCCGTCGGCCTGCATCCCGGCACGGACGTTCGTCCACCACAGCTGGTAGGTCACGAAGAGCAGCATCACGACGCCGAAGGTGATGAACAGTTCCCCGACGAACCGGCTGACGACGACGCCGGTGGTCTCCTTGCCCGCCGGTGCGCGCCCCTTCGCACTCTTGCGGCGCTCCGCCCTGCCTCCCGTGCGCACGGGCTCCGACACACCGTCACCACTGTCGCGGTCCGGCCCTGTCACCGGCTCCGACGCGAACTCGCGCTCCGGTGCGAACTCCGGCGCCGGCTCGGCTATTCGCCGCTGCGTCGGCTCGTACGCGCCGGTCTCCGGCAGGTACTGCTGGGGCTGAGGCGCATACGCCTGCTGCTGCGGTACGTACGCCTCCTGCTGCGGTACGTACGAGGCCTCCTGCGGCTGCGCGTACACAGCGTCCTGCTGCTGCGCCGCGGAGGGCTCCGGCGGCACGAACGGCGTGTGCGGTGCCTGCTGCTCCCCGTACCAGTCCCGCCGGTACCCCTCCGGGTCGTACCACTCCTGCTGCGGAGCCTGGTAGCCGCTGTACGCCCCGTAGACGCCCTCGGAAGCCCCGGCGGGCTCCTGGCCCCACCCCGCCTGCTGCGCGCCCGGCAGCGGATCGTTCAACGGGTCCGCAAGCCGGTCCACCGCCGCGCCGAGATCCCCCTGCGCCCCATACGCCTGCTGCGCCCCGTACGCCTGCTGCGGGTCGTACCCGTCCCCGTGGGCAGGACCGTAGCCCTCCGGAGGAACGCCGTACCCCGCCGCGTCGTGCTCGGGACGCAGTGCCGTCACGCGACGGCCTTGGCCGCACCCACCACCGGGGCCAACCCGGCCGACCGCGCCACCGCCTCCGTGTCCCCGCACTGCACCAGCCAGTTGGCCAGCATCAGGTGCCCCCACTCGGTGAGCACCGACTCCGGGTGGAACTGCACACCCTCGACCGGCAGGTCACGGTGGCGCAGCCCCATCACGATGCCGTCGGCGGTCCGCGCGGTCACCTCCAGGACGTCCGGAACGGACGCGGGCTCGGCGGCCAGCGAGTGGTAGCGCGTCGCGGTGAACGGCGACGGCAGCCCGGCGAACACACCCGCGCCCTCGTGCAGCACCGGCGACGTCTTGCCGTGCAGCAGCTCCGGCGCCCGGCCCACCACACCGCCGTACGCGACCGCCATCGACTGCATGCCCAGGCACACCCCGAACACCGGGATCCCGTTCTCGGCACAGTGCCTGACCATGTCGATGCAGACGCCCGCCTGCTCCGGCGCGCCCGGCCCCGGTGACAGCAGCACACCGTCGAAGCCGTCCTGGGCGTGGCTCAGCTCCACCTCGTCGTTGCGCAGCACCTCGCACTCGGCGCCCAGCTGGTACAGGTACTGCACCAGGTTGAAGACGAAGCTGTCGTAGTTGTCGACGACCAGAATGCGCGCGCTCATGAGGTGTTCGACCCGTTCTTTCCGTCGACCGTCACATCACCGAACGGCAGCAGGGGCTCCGCCCACGGGAAGACGTACTGGAAGAGCACGTACACCACCGCCAGGACCAGCACGATCGAGATCAGCGCCCGCACCCATGTGTTGCCCGGCAGATGCCGCCAGATCCAGCCGTACATGCTGTCCCTTCCCGTTCGGTGGTCACCAGAGTAAAGGGCAGGGGCAAACAGCAGGGGTCACCCTTCCAAAGCCGTGGGCCTGCCTTTGCCCACGGGCTGCGTGGCGTCCAGGTGTGCCCAGACGATCAGCCGGTGGGTGCTGCCCCACTCGGGATCGCAGGTGGTGAGGGTCAGATACCGGCCGGGCCCGTCGAACCCGGCCTTGCGCGGCACCGGGTCGACGACGCCGACGTCACTGGGGACGGTGAGGTACGGCTTCTTCTCGATGCGGTACGTGAACCAGGTCGTCCCGTCGTTCACCACCACCGCGTCCCCGCGCCGCAGCTCGGGGAAGTCCTTGAAGGGGTCCCCGTACGTCCTGCGGTGCCCGGCGACGGCGAAGTTGCCCGTCTCGCCCAGGCGCGCGGTGCCCGCGTAGTGGCCCAGCCCCTTCTTCAGGGTGCCGGTGCCGGTGCCCTCCAGCACGGGCCAGTCCCAGCCCTTGCCGAAGCGGGGCACGTACATCACCGCGAAGGGCCTGCCCTCCTCGTAGGCGGGTCCGGTGGGCTCCGCGACCGGCCCGGCCGCACCTGTGACAGCGGGCGCCGGTGCTGGTGCGAGGGAACGCTGTGCCCACTGCCGCTCCAGTGTGTCGATCTGGCCGTCGGAGGCCCCGGAGGCCTGCACGCCGGTCCAGAAGAGCACGTACACAACAAACAGGACGATGAGCGCGCCCGCGGTGATGCAGAGTTCGCTGAACGTCCTGACGACCAGTCGCACCGACACCGGGGAAGCCCCCCTCCCGAGCCCCTACGGCTGTTGCACGGGCTTCGCGTAGTGGAGATCCACTGTGCCCGAGTAGCCCGGCAGAGTCACCGTCTCGTGCTCGTCGACTTTCCATCCGAGTCCGTACGCCTTGACGTACAGCTGGTAGTTCTGGAGCGCCGGGGAGGCAGCGAGGGACTGCTTGAGGCGGCCCCGGTCACCCACCGCGGTGACGGTGTACGGAGGCGAGTAGACGCGGCCCTGGAGGATCAGGGTGTTGCCCACGCAGCGCACCGCACTGGTGGAGATCAGGCGCTGGTCCATGACCTGGATGCCCTGGGCGCCGCCCTGCCACAGGGCGTTCACGACGGCCTGGAGGTCCTGCTGGTGGATGACCAGGTCGTTGGGGTGCGGCTTGGGGTAGCCGGGGTTGGCGGTGGCGCCGGGCGGGGCGTCGTTGAGGGTGACGGTGACCGCGCCGCCCGCCAGCTTCTTCGTCCCGGCGGCCTTCTCCAGCACGCCCAGTTTGGCGTCCTCGGCCTCGGTGCTGCCGTCGTCGCGGCGGGCGAGGGCGTCGACCTCGCCGCGCACCACGCCGGTGGACTTCTCCAGCTCCTTGTTCTTGTCGCTGCGCTGCCGGGTGAGGTCGGAGAGCTTCAGCAGCGAGTCGTCCGTGCGGATGTTCGTGCCCTTGGCCGTGTTGAAGCTGGTGACGAAGATGAGCCCGGCGAGGGCGAACACGGCGGCGGTCAGCAGGCGCACGGGACGCAGGCCCGGACGTCGTACAGGTCGTACAGGCGGCCGGTCGGTGGACCTGTGAGGCGATCGATCCGTGGACTGCTCCGGAGAGTCGGCAGAATTGCTCATACCCTTATCTCCTTCGACGCCGCGGAAGCACTACGCTAACGGACGCCCGGGGGAGGCCGTGTTTCCCCTGCTGGCTCCCGTCTGCCCCTTGGCGTCACGCCACAGTTCTCTGCGCGGTAACGCAGCGCATCGACAGGAGAGTCCCTCGTGCCGAAGTCACGTATCCGCAAGAAGGCCGATTTCACGCCTCCGCCCGCCGCGAAGAAGGCGACGGCGATCAAGCTGACCAGCCGTAGCTGGGTCGCACCGGTGATGCTGGCGCTGTTCCTGATCGGGCTCGCCTGGATCGTGCTGTTCTACGTGACCGAGGGCGACCTGCCGCTCAAGAGCCTGGAGAACTGGAACATCGTCGTCGGCTTCGGCTTCATCGCCGCCGGCTTCGGCGTCTCCACGCAGTGGAAGTAGGGGCCTGAGCGCGGGGGCGGGGCTGCACACCGGGGCCCCGCCGCACAAGCACTCCCCAGAACTGTCCACAGCGTTATCCACACCTGAGGAAAAGTTACGACGATCTGTGGATAACTCCCACGCTGTTGACGCCAGTGTGATCGCATCCTCACCGCACACCCCCCTGACGCCCCTTGTCCTGGCCGGGAAAACCCAGCTCAGCGACGAGGGGCTCAGTTGTTCCCGCATTTCCCCACCGCGTGCACAGCCATGGCCACGCGCTGTGGACAACGTACGAAGGTCCGGGGCGAAAGTCCGTTGCCCACAGCCCCTCAGGCGACCAGCGTCGCCGTTCTGACCAGCACCGTCACCAGGACGGCGACGAACACCAGGCCGAAGGTCCCGGCCTGCACCAGATTCCGCTTCTCCCGCGGCGCGTACACCAGGCCCAGAGCCAGCAGCAGGCCCCCGACGAGGCCGCCGATGTGCGCGGTCCAGGAGATGCCCGGGACGCCGAAGGTGATGATCAGGTTGATCACCAGCAGCGCGATGACCGGCCGCATGTCGTACTTCAAGCGCTTCATCAGCACCGCGGTCGCACCGAACAGCCCGAAGATCGCTCCCGACGCGCCCAGCGACCCGGCGTCGGGCGCGGAGACCGCGTAGGTCAGGGCGCTACCCGCGAGCCCGGACATCAGGTACAGCGCGAGGTAGCGGGTGCGCCCCAGCGCCGCCTCCAGCGGGCCGCCGATCCACCACAGGCTGAGCATGTTGAAGGCGATGTGCCACAGCTCCTGGTGCAGGAACATCGACGTGACCAGCCGGTACCACTCCCCGGCCGCGACCCCCTGGAACATCGGGTACGGCGGCGGAGGCCACGCACCGACGAGGGCGAGGTCGTCGACGATCCGCTCACCGGTGTCCGGAATCAGGGTGAGGGCGAACACCAGCAGGTTGATCGCGAGCAGGATCTTGGTGACCAGCCGCGGGTCCCCGCCCCGCACCGCACTGCCCACGACGTTGCGCGGCCGGTTGGCGTCCGGCGCGTGCCCCGTCCCCGAGCCGCCGCGCACGCAGTCCGGGCACTGGAAGCCCACGGACGCGCTGACCATGCAGTCGGTACAGATCGGCTTCTCGCACCGGGTGCACCGGATGCCGGTGTCCCGGTCGGGGTGCCGGTAGCAGTGCGCCACCGGGTCGTGCGCGTCGTCGGCGGGCTGCGGGTCCGGGCTCTTCGGCGGCTGCTCCATGCCGTCCATTGTCACGACTGCGTGCGGTGCCCGACCACAACCTCAGCGCACACTCAGCGCTTCTCCACCACGACGGTCTCCACGACGACGTCCGTCACGGGCCGCTCGGTGCGCGGATTGCGCTCGGCGCGGGCGATCGCGTCGACGACCCGCTTGCTCGCCTCGTCGGCGACCTCGCCGAAGATCGTGTGCTTCCGGTTGAGCATCACGGTCGGCTCGACGGTGATGAAGAACTGCGACCCGTTGGTCCCCGGACCGGCGTTCGCCATGGCGAGCAGGTACGGCTTGTTGAAGCTGAGCTCGGGGTGGAACTCGTCCGCGAACTCGTATCCCGGGCCGCCCATGCCGTTCCCCAGCGGATCGCCGCCCTGGATCATGAAACCGCTGATCACCCGGTGGAAGATCGTCCCGTCGTACAGCTTCGCGGTGGTCTTCTCGCCCGTGCCCGGGTGCGTCCACTCGCGTTCGCCGCGGGCCAGCTCGACGAAGTTGCGGACCGTCCTGGGCGCATGGTTCGGCAGCAGCCGGATGTCGATGTCGCCCTGGCTGGTCTTGAGGGTGGCATAGAGCTGCTCGGCCACGGGTCTCCTCCGCTGAGTCCTGGTGGGCCCGCTGTGGTGCTCCAGCCGGGCGTGCGTCGATCCTCGCACGCGCCGTCCCCCACCGGCCCGGACCGGGCCCGTGCGACCGCTTGCCGACCGGCTTTCTTCGGACGAGTACGCCCGGAACCGGCGCGGCCGACCGAGAAGCGTGGCATTGTCGTCCGCAGTTCCCCTTGCACCGTATTTGCCCCACCGTCTCCGTTCATGACCGTTCATGACCCGGATGCCCTTCCGCACGTGCCGGATATGGCTGTGCCGGGCATGATTTCGATTCGGGTGGAAAGGCGCATCGACGAAGCGCCACCGAGGAGGAGGATTTCCGTGACCCGTAAGGACAGCGTGCGCCACGCGACCAGTACGGCGAAGGACAGCGTGCGACACGCCGCCGAAGTGGTGGCGCCCTACGCGGGCACGGCCAAGGACACGGCCGTGCACTACGCGCACGAAGCCCGCACCAAGATCGCCCCACGGGTTTCGCAGGCCACCCAGCAGGCCGCCGAGCAGGCCCGCGCCCAGTACGGGGCGCACCTCGCCCCCCGCATCGAGCAGGCCCGCACCCATGTGCCGGCCCGGGTGGACGAGGCGGCCCAGAAGGCAGCGGTACGTACCAGGAAGGCGGCCAAGCAGGCCGCAGACTACGCGGCACCCCGCGTCGAGCAGGCCGTCGCCGCAGCCCAGCCGGTGCGCGAGGAGGCGGCGGCCCGCAGCACGGCCGCACTCGCCGCCCTGCGCGGCCAGGTCTCCGCGAAGGAGGTCCAGAAGCTGGTGCGCAAGCACGAGCGCCGGGCCCGTTCCGGTCGGCTCGCCAAGCGCCTGACGGTACTGGGGCTGCTGGCCGGTGGCGCCTTCGCCGCCTGGAAGTGGTGGGACAAGCAGGCCAACCCCGACTGGCTGGTCGAGCCCCCGGCCGCCACCGAGGTCCACGACCGCACCCCGCTGACCTCGGTCGACAGCAACGGCAAGGCCGTCCTCGACCCCGAGGTGGAGGCCAAGCAGGCCGAGGCGGAGGCCGCGGACCCCGAGGACCGCTAACCTCCTCTTTCCCCAAGAAGACCCCCTGACCTGCTGTTTCGCAGGCCAGGGGGTCTTTTTGCGGAGTCCAGGTGCTGCCGACCCGAAACGGGCGGCGCCGTACCCGATCGTGCTGGATCGGCCTTGCTCTTCCCGTACATCCGTTTTGGCGGTTTATGTGTAAACCATGGAAGACTCCCGGTCGAGTCGGTCGGCGGGCGCGGGCAGGAACTGCGCCGAGCTGAGGGGATGTCGGCGTGAGGGAGCGGTGAACACCATTGGTTCAGACCGTGAGAGGCAGAGCGGCCGTACCCATGGTGAAGGTCATGGTCGTCGACGACGACGAGCTCCTGCGCCATGGCCTGCAGCGCATCCTGGAGAGCGCCGACGACATCAGGGTGTCCGCGGCGTGTGACGGGCCGGACGCGGTGGCGCAGGCCGAGCTGCACCGGCCGGACGTGGCGCTGGTCGACGTTCACATGCCCGGCGTCGACGGCCTCAGCGTCCTCGCGGCTCTGCGCGGCCTCGCGGCTCCGCCGGCCGTGGCCATGCTGACCGGTTTCGGCACCGCCGAGAACGTCGCGCGAGCGCTGACCGCGGGTGCCGTCGGCTTCTTCCTCAAGGGCACTGCGGCCCAGGAGCTGATCCCGGGGGTGCGGCTGCTCGCCGCCGGAGGCAGCGCCCTGTCCTCCCGGGTGACGCACTCGGTCGTACGCCCGGCCCTGGGCCCGGCCACCGGCAGGCCCGGGGTACCGCCCGGAACCGCTGCCGCCCGACTCGGCGGCGGGCAGCTCACCGACCGGGAACGGGACGTGCTCGTGCTGCTGGCCACCGGGATGACCAATGCGGAGATCGCCGGACGCCTCTTCCTGAGTCGGTCCACGGTGAAGGACCACGTCAGCTCCGTCCTCGCCAAGCTCGGCGCGACCAACCGCATCCAGGCGGCGGTCCTGGCCCAGTCCCTCGTGGACAGGCGTGCGGCCACCGCTCCCGAAACCGTCGGCGGCACCGGGCAGCCATGAGCATCCGCCCGCCGGTGTGGGCTGTGGATGCCGCGATCGTCGCAGTGGCCGCCGCAGAGCTGATCACCGTGGTCGACCGGGTCGGACCGGTGACGGCCGCCACCTATGTGCTCGCGGTCTGCGCACTGGTGCTGCGCAGGCGGTGGCCCCTGGTGACCCTCCTGGCCACGCTGCCCGCCGCCGTCAGCGGCTATCTGTGGCTGGCGCCGATGACGGCTCTCGGCACCGCGGCCGCCGCGCTCTCACGCCCAACGCTCGTCTACGGGTGTGCCGTCGTGATGTTCCTGACTGCTGCGACCCCCGCCGCACTGGCGGCGGCGTGCAGCCGCACCGTGCACCAATGGGCCGCCGCTCTCCTGGGCCCCGCCCTGTTCAGCGCCGGGCCGACGGCTCTGGGGCGGCTCGCCCACACCCGACGGGAGCTGGCCGGGCGACTGGCGGAACTGAGCGAGAGCCGGCAGCAGGAACGCAGACTCGTGGCGGAGAAGGCCGTGGCGACCGAGCGTGCCCGGATGGCCCATGAGATGCACGACGTGGTGTCCCACCAGGTGAGTCTGATCGCCATGGAGGCCGGCGTGCTCGCTCTCACGTCGGCCGACCCGCAGGCCCGCAGCAGCGGCGAACGCATCGGCGAGCTGGGCGGCAAGACCCTCGATGAGCTGCACACCATGCTGGGCGTCCTGCGCGGCACGGGGGACGGCGGGCTGTCGGGCCTGGCCGATCTGCCCGCCCTCATCGCGGCCAGCGGGCTCGCGGTACAGATCGAGCTCCGGTTGCCGCCGCGCATGCCGACGCCGCCGCCCGCCACGGAGCATGCCGCCTACCGGATCATCCAGGAGGCCCTGACCAACGCGGCCAAACACGCGCCGGGCAGCGCCATCAGTATCGTCGTGTCGGCCGCTTCGGACTGCGACCCGCTGCGGATCGAGGTGGTCAACGGGCCCCCGGTCGGCCCCTCCGGCACGCCCGCGCCCTCGGCCGGACACGGCCTGCTCGGCGCGCGGGAGCGGGCCGGCCTCCTGGGCGGCACCGTGACGGCGGGCCCCACCCCGGACGGCGGCTTCATGGTGCGTGCGGAGCTGCCCCGCGGGGGGCCACATCGACAACCCGACCTGCCCTGACCTGCCTTTCCCTTCTCTGAGCGGACAAGGCCGGACCCTCGAGCGGCGGACCCCCGCCACCCGGCGGGGAGGGACCCCGCCAGGTGGCCACACAAAGCGGACATAGGTTGTTTACGACGCGAAAAAGTCAGCGGGAGATTGAGTGCGCCGGCTCGGCGGCGATACGTTCGCCGCGCCGCCCGGGGGCCTCGTCCAGGGCCTCGGGGGACTGTCGCGGTGGGGGAACCGACCGTGCGCCGGAGCGTTCCGGCGCACGTCGACCACTACATACGTGTCCAGGCATCCACTTCCGGCCGTCCTGACCAGACGCCGGAAACCGCAGTGCCCCAGGGGGGGGACCGAGTGAAGCGTGTGGTTTCGCTCGGCCGGGCATAGCCAGGTCTTCACCCTTCCTGTGCACGAACACGCAAGGAAACAAGCACAGATGAACATGCGTACGCGACTGAGCACCGTCGTGATCTCCGGTGTCACCGCCCTCGCCATCGGCACGACCGGTGTCTCCACGGCCTACGCCGCCGACGGGGGCCCGACCCGTGCGGCCGACCAGGCCGAGCAGGTCACGCAGGAACAGATCGACCAGGTGGCCTCCTACCTCGAGGCGATCGACAAGGGGGAACACCTGGACGCGGACGGCAACTTCGACTACGAGGCCACCAAGGCGAAGTTCGGTGTCGAGTTCGCCGACGCCTTCAAGGCGTACTTCACGGACACGGACGTCCCTGCCGGTGTGCAGCGCTCGTACGCCAGCTGCATGCTGGACGCGATCGGTCTGGGCGGCCTGGCCGGCGTCTCCAAGGAGCTCGACAAGCACATCAGGGCCAAGAACTGGCGCAAGGTCGCCGAGATCGGCCTGAAGGAGGCCGCCAAGCGAGGCATGAAGATCGCGGTGAAGGGCGGGGTCGCGGGCGCGACCGCGATCCTGGCCGCCGCCGCGGTCTACTGCATCTGGAAGGGCGCCCCGACGGCCCCCGAAACGGTGGCGGACAACTCCGGCTTCACGCCGGCGTCCTTCGCGAGCCGTGAGGCCGGCTCGTTCGCTCTGGCAGGCTGAAATTCCCCTGCCGCATCGCCTGCTTGAGGCGGTGAGTGGTCTCGCCCTCTTCGGACGATGAGGCTTCGGACGGTGAGGCAGGTCCCGTCAGGCGGCACGGCAAGGGCGGGCCTCCGGTGTCATGCACCGGAGGCCCCGTTCGCAGGTGCCCCCTGCGTATGCGCCGTGTCCACCGGTGCCGTGCCGGTCTCGTTGTCCGGCTCCCGCCCGTCGGCTCTTTCGCCGCGGTCGCCCTCGCCGACGATGGCGTACAGGGAGTCGAGGTACGCGGCGAAGCGCTCGCGTCCGCTGTCGGAGAGGCGCACGTGGGTGACGGTGACCCGCTTGACCCGCAGCTTGGCGACCTCCACCAGCTCCTCCTTCTCCAGGATCGCGAGCTGGCGGGAGAGTTCGGGGGTGGTCAGGTGCAGGCTGTCGCGCAGGTCGGCGAAGGCGACGTGCTGGATGCGGTTGAGGGTGGCGAGGATGGCGAGGCGGGTCGGCGAGTGGATGACGTTGACCAGCGCCTCGCGCGGTTGCCGTTCCTGTGGGCTGTCGGTCACCGGTCACTTCCTCCAGCGCAGAACGAGGTAGACGGCGGCGGCGAGGGTGGGGAACGCGGGGGCGACGAGGTGGGCGGCAAAGGTGTCGGGGCCGTCACCGAAGACGAGGCTGATGCCGGGAATGCCGACCAGGGCCGCGGCACAGAGCCGGGCGCCGTTCTCCAGGCGCGTGTGCGGCCGCCTGCGGGCGGCGTTGTCGTGATGGCCGTTCCAGCGGAGCAGCAGGACAAGGGCCGCCACGAAGACCAGGACGCCGACGGGGCGCGGCAGATCGGACTCCAGCGCTGCGACCAGCCCGCCGTACAGACCGACGAGCGTGGCCACACCCACCACCCGCTCGCCCAGGGAGGCCGGGCGGCTCAGATCGGGCGCTGCGGTGATCACCGCCAGCTGGTCGGCGGGACCTGTGAGGGGCTCGTTGCGCTTCATGGTTACTACACTGGCAGCTAGTTACGAGATGTGCAACTAGCTGGGTGTGCGCGGCGCCCCAAGGGATCCCCCGCAGCGACGACGGGCATGCAAAATGCCCCCTGAACCCGCGTTTCCGCAGTTCAGGGGGCATTCAATGTGTGGAGCCTAGGAGATTCGAACTCCTGACATCTGCCTTGCAAAGGCAGCGCTCTACCAACTGAGCTAAGGCCCCGAAAAGGGTGCCGCGAACACGCCGCACAGCACGCGTCCACCGACGCCCACCAGAGTAGCGGGTGACCCCCACAATCCCGCAAACAGATAGGGACTCCCCGTGGGTGACCACTCTCCGTAAGATGCACCGCGAGGTTCGCAGCAGCGAAGGGGAGACGCAGATGGACGCAGCACAACAGGAAGCCTCGGCGAGGGCCAGGGAGCTTCAGCGCAGTTGGTACGGGGAGCCGCTGGGGGCGCTCTTCCGTCGGCTCATCGACGACCTGGGTCTCAACCAGGCCCGGCTCGCGGGCGTGCTCGGCCTCTCCGCCCCCATGCTCTCCCAGCTGATGAGCGGCCAGCGCGCCAAGATCGGCAACCCCGCCGTGGTGCAGCGCGTCCAGGCCCTCCAGGAACTCGCCGGCCTGGTCTCCGACGGCAGCGTCAGCGCGGGGGAGGCCACGGACCGGATGGAAGAGATCAAGAAGTCCCAGGGCGGGTCGGTCCTGAGCACCACCAACCAGTCCACGCCCAGTTCCGGGGCACCCACCGTGCGCCGTGTGGTGCGCGAGATCCAGTCGCTGCTGCGCTCGGTGGCCGGTGCGGGGGACATCATCCACGCGGCGGACTCCCTCGCCGCCGACCACCCGGAACTCGCCGAGTTCCTGCGGGTGTACGGCGCCGGGCGCACCGCCGAGGCCGTCGCCCACTACGAAGCGCACCAGAGCTGAGGCGTCACCGGAACTGACGCGTCACCAGGAGCGCGTCACCAGGAGAACAAGGGGCGGGGGCGGGCGGGGGCCATGGGCGAGATCTTCGCGAACCGGTACGAACTGATCGACCCGATCGGGCAGGGCGGGTCGGGCGCGGTGTGGCGCTCCTGGGACCACCGGCGCCACCGCTACGTCGCGGCGAAGGTGCTGCGGCAGAGCGACGCCCACGCGCTGCTGCGCTTCGTCCGCGAGCAGGCCCTGCGCATCGACCATCCGCACGTCCTGGCTCCGGCCAGCTGGGCGGCGGACGACGACCAGGTGCTGTTCACGATGGACCTGGTGAGCGGCGGCTCGCTCGCCCACCTCATCGGGGACTACGGCCCGCTCCCGCCCCGCTTCGTGTGCACCCTCCTCGACCAGCTGCTCTCCGGCCTCGCCGCCCTCCATGCCGAGGGGGTCGTGCACCGCGACATCAAGCCCGCGAACATCCTCCTGGAGGCGACCGGCACCGGCCGCCCGCACCTGCGGCTGTCGGACTTCGGCATCGCCATCCGCAAGGGCGACGCCCGCCTGACCCAGACCGACTACGTCATCGGCACCCCGGGCTATCTCGCGCCCGAGCAGCTCAGGGGCTGCGAACCCGACTTCCCCGCCGACCTGTACGCCGTCGGGCTGGTCGCGCTGTATTTGCTCCAGGGGCGCAAGCCCGAGCCGGGAGAGCTGGCCGAACTCTTCGCCGACGGCACCCCGAACGCCCCCGAGGACCTGCCCGAGTCGCTGTGGCAGGTTCTCGCCGGGATGCTCCGGACGGACCCGCAGGCCAGGTTCCGTACCGCCACGGGAGCCCGCAAGGCGCTGGCGGCGTGTGCGGAACTGCTGCCGGAGGAGGGACCGGACCAGGACCCGGTGGAGGTCTTCGACCAGCTGGGCCCCCTGCCGACGGGCTTCGGCCCGTCGGGCCCGGACCGTACGGAATCCTCCACGCCCCTCGCGCCGCCCGCGTCCTCCACGCCCCTCGCACCCCCCGCATCCTCCACACCCCTCGCGCCCCCCGCGTCCTCCTGGCCCTCGACGTCCTCCGCGCCGATGTCCGCGTCCGGCCCCGTGGCCTCCGCCCCGACCCCCATGTCCCAGACCGGCAGCTACTACCTCGCCCCGCCGCCCTCGCCCGGGACGTCCCCCGTCCCGCCTCCGCCGCGGGCCACGACCCCCTTCCCGCCGCAGACCACGACCCCACTGCCACAGGCCACGGCCCCTCTCCCGCACGCCGTGCCCCCCGCCTACGTGCCCCCGCCCGTGGCTCCCCCCTCGGCCCCGGCCCCCCGCAAACGCCCCGGACCGCCCCCCAAAGTGGCGGTCCCGGTCCTGCTGGTCGCGCTGATCTGCTTCGCCGTGGGCATCTGGGCGCTGACCCAGGCCTGAAACCCAGGTCCCCCCGGACGCGGCTACCAGCCCGCCGGCGGCCCGAAGCCCGCCCCCGGCTGCGCTGCGCCGCCCGCCGCCGCCCTGCGCCTGGCCACCAGCGTCCAGGTCCCCAACCCGAGGACCAGGACGCTCCCGGTACCGATTCCGGCGGCCGCGACGACCCGCATCACGCCGCTGCGCCCGTCCGGCGCGGCACCACGCCCTCCGTCCACCGCCCGGGCATCCCCTTTCGGGACGCCGAAGTCCCGGGACGCCTCCGTGTACGCGGGTCCCGGTCGCGCGGCGCCCTGCACGGCGACCCGCAGCGTCACTCCGTACGCCCGGTCGCCGAAGGTGCTGGAGACCTCGGGGTTCAGCGTGACCCGCAGGGAGTACCAGCCCGCCAGCCGCATGCCGCCGACGGCGCTGGAGAAGTCGAAGCGGTTCTCGTACGCCACCGGCGGCAGCGGGTCCAGCGAGACCGTCTTGAGGTCCCCGTCGTACAGCATCGCGTTGTGGCCCGTCACGAACCCCCGCGCGGGGTTGTGCAGCGCGACGGACAGGGCGTTGCTCACCATCCCCTTCCGGCCGCCCCCGGCGTTGTGCAGGCCGACGTCCGCGTAGATCTGCTGTCCCCAGTCGACGGGCACCCGGTAGAAGAGGGTCTGCCCGGGGGTGATCTCGTCGCGCCACTCCCCGGCGGTCAGCGCGGTCGCGTCGTTGAACCCGGTGCCGCCGTGCCGCTTGCGCGCACTGCCCTTCGGCGGCCCGGGCGGCGTGCTGGGCCAGCCCTGCGGCGCCTTGGTCGGCCCGGCCTGCTTCAGCCCCGGCTCGGACTGGTGCCGGATCTCCAGGTCCCAGGCCTCCCGGGAGGACGTGGCCTTCGCGGTGCGCTGCACCAGGACGTAGTAGGCGCCCGCGGTCTGGCACCTGCGCGAGTCCGGCACGATCAGCCGGGCGGCGGTGGCGCTGAGCGGGCGCGGGTACGCGGCCGTCCCGAAGTTCATGCCCTCGCCCTGGTCGCAGGGGATGCTGCTGCCGTCCAGCATCGACACCTTGAGCCCGTCGGCGTACTGGACGCGGGCCCCCGCCTTCGGCACCCCGACGGCCGACACATGTGCGTTCGTCCTGGCGTCGAGGTCCAGCCGGTAATACCGCTTCTCGTTCGGTCCGATGCTGTCCCGGTACGCCTTCCCGGCCGCCAGCACGGGCGCGTCGGCGGTGCTCGACGTGGCCCGGACCTGCTGGATGCCCTCGGCGAAGACGTACGGGTCCGGCCCGGCTGCCGCGAGCGACGCCCCCGGCAGGCAGAGCACCGCGCAGAGCGCCGCCACCCCGGCGAGACGCACCCGTGGCCACCCGGCCCCACAGGCTCCCCGGCCCCCGTCTCGCTCCCTCGTCACCACGCCGCCCCTCGCCCTCTCCGGGTGGCCGTCTGCCACCGCGGTGGGCGCAACGGACTCCGTGAGGCTCATCCTGCCCCGCCGGCACCAGCACTGTCCGCTCATACGACCGATTACCGGCCCTGGAAGGCCCTCTGCGGGCCTGCGAAGTGACGACCCGCCAGGAACCCGCCCACCCGCCGTACGGCGCTCACGGCCCGCTCAGAGCGCGCGCCCGGGAAACCCCGCGCGAATGTTTCACGTGAAACACAGACCGCACCCACGGACCGTTTCACGTGAAACATCACGCATGAGAGCCCGGACAGCACAAAACCCCGGCCGCTCCTCAGAGCGACCGGGGTTTTGCGTGTGACTACTGGGGCTCACACACCCGAACCTGCGGGCACGGAGTCAGTCGCCTCCGTCCACAGATCCTGCTCGGCGCGATCCGCCTGGATCTGGCGGTACACGAGGAGCCCGCCAATGGCGGCCAGTGCGACCAGGAGAAGCTTCTTCACCGCGCGACCTCGTCTTTCCTTGACGTAGGAGACCTCTTGGCGGCCGACTATACACACCGGCCGATACCGATCGGTGACCTACCGGGGGGTTCAACTGCCGGACGCACAAAAGCGGTTGGCCCGGACGAGAAGTTTCTCGTCCGGGCCAACCGGTGTCTGTGGGCCTAACAGGATTTGAACCTGTGGCCTCATCCTTATCAGGGATGCGCTCTAACCAACTGAGCTATAGGCCCGCTGCGCTCGCGCGCTGACTCCTGAAGATTAGCGCACGAGGGGCGCAGTCCCAAAATCGGTTCTCCGCCCCCCGCCACCAGCGCCTACTCGTCTTCGGCGAGCGTGAGCTCCACACCGCCCACGAAACCGGCCGACAGGTTGTAGATGAAGGCGCCCAGCGTCGCCAGGGCCGTCATCAGCACCACGTCGATCACCGCGATCACCGAGGTGAAGGTCAGCACCCTCGGCAGCGACAGGAACGACTGGAGGTCGAACCCGCTGCTCTCACCGGAACCGGCCGTCGAGCTGGTCGCCTCGCTGATCGTGCCGCCGACGGTCTCGAAGACGCCCATGGCGTTCATGACCATCCACAGCACGGTCGCCGCGATCACCGTGCAGATGCCCAGGGCGATCGACAGCAGGAAGCTGACCTTCATCACCGACCACGGGTCGGCCTTGGCCACCCGCAGCCGCGCCTTGCGCGTACGGGGCGTGGTCCGCGCCCCCGTACGCGGCCGACGCACCGCACCCGTCTGACCGCCCTGCGTACCGCCGCCGCCCTGGCCCGCGGCCGGACGCTGGCCACCCTGGGTGCCACCGCCGCCCTGCTGACCGCCCTGCGTCGCCTGGTACGCCTGCGGCGGGTGATACGGCTGGGAACCCGGCCCCTGGGCCGGCTCCTCCCGCTCACCGGGCAGCGGTCCGGCCGCGTACCCCTCGTAACCCTGCTGGGGCTGCGGCCCCCGGGTGTCCGTCACAGTTCCCCCCTGGGAGTCCGCGGCAGAGCCACGGGCACCGGGTGCTCCAGATCCGGAAGTTTTTCCTCCGGTGCCCGTGGCTCCACTCACGACCTACTCCTCGTGCTCCCCTGCCGAAGGCTCGACGCCCTCGGCTACTTCGGTCGCGGCCGTGGCAGTGACCGCACCGTCCGCTTCGGTCTCGGAGCCGTCTGCCCCGTCGACCTCCTCGGCCTCACGGCCGGCCTCGGCGTTGCGGGCGATGCCGACGACGGCGTCCCGCTTGCCCAGGTTGATCAGTTGGACGCCCATGGTGTCACGGCCCGTCTCCCTGACTTCGTTGACTCGCGTACGAATCACACCACCGCCGAGGGTGATGGCGAGGATCTCGTCGGTCTCCTCGACCACCAGCGCGCCCACGAGCGAGCCCCGGTCCTCCACGATCTTGGCGGCCTTGATGCCGAGACCGCCGCGGCCCTGGACGCGGTACTCGTCGACGGGAGTGCGCTTCGCGTACCCGCCGTCGGTTGCAGTGAACACGAACGTACCCGGCCGGACCACATTCATCGAGAGCAGTTCGTCGCCCTCTCGGAAGCTCATGCCCTTGACGCCCGACGTCGCACGGCCCATCGGACGCAGTGCGTCGTCCGTCGCCGTGAACCGGATCGACTGGGCCTTCCTGCTGACCAGCAGCAGGTCGTCCTCCGCCGACACCAGCTCCGCGCCGATCAGTTCGTCGTCGCTGCCGTCCGCGGTCTCCCGCAGGTTGATCGCGATGACACCACCCGAACGGGGCGAGTCGTAGTCCTTCAGCGACGTCTTCTTCACCAGGCCGCCCTTGGTGGCCAGAATCAGGTACGGCGCCGCGTCGTAGTCACGGATCGCGAGGATCTGCGCGATCTTCTCGTCCGGCTGGAACGCGAGGAGGTTCGCCACGTGCTGGCCGCGCGCGTCCCGGCTCGCGTCCGGGAGCTCGTAGGCCTTCGCGCGGTACACCCGGCCCTTGTTCGTGAAGAACAGCAGCCAGTGGTGCGTGGTGGTCACGAAGAAGTGGTCGACGATGTCGTCCTGCTTCAGCTTCGTGCCGCGCACGCCCTTGCCGCCGCGCTTCTGCGACCGGTAGTCCTCGGTCTTGGTGCGCTTGACGTAGCCGCCACCGGTGATGGTGACGACGATGTCGTCCTCGGCGATCAGGTCCTCGATGGACATGTCGCCGTCGAAGGGCACCAGCTGGGAGCGCCGGTCGTCGCCGAACTTGTCGACGATGACGGCCAGTTCCTCGCTGACGATCGCACGCTGGCGCTGCGGGGAGGCCAGGATCTTGTTGTACTCGTTGATCTTGGCCTGGAGCTCGTCGTGCTCCGCCACGATCTTCTGCCGCTCCAGGGCGGCCAGACGGCGCAGCTGCATCTCCAGGATCGCGTTCGCCTGGATCTCGTCGATGGACAGCAGGCCCATCAGGCCCTCGCGGGCGATCTCGACCGTGTTCGAGCGGCGGATCAGCGCGATGACCTCGTCGATCGCGTCCAGCGCCTTGAGCAGACCGCGCAGGATGTGCGCCCGCTCCTCCGCCTTGCGCAGGCGGAACTGCGTACGACGGACGATGACCTCGATCTGGTGCGTCACCCAGTGGCGGATGAACGCGTCCAGCGACAGGGTGCGCGGCACACCGTCGACGAGCGCCAGCATGTTCGCGCCGAAGTTCGACTGGAGGTCGGTGTGCTTGTACAGGTTGTTCAGCACGACCTTGGCGACGGCGTCGCGCTTGAGCACGATGACCAGGCGCTGACCGGTCCGGGACGAGGTCTCGTCACGGACGTCGGCGATGCCGCCGACCTTTCCGTCCTTCACCAGGTCGGCGATCTTCTGCGCCAGGTTGTCCGGGTTCGTCTGGTACGGAAGCTCCGTGACGACCAGGCACTGACGGTTCTGGATCTCCTCGACGGCCACCACGGCGCGCATCGTGATCGAGCCGCGGCCCGTCCGGTACGCCTCCTCGATGCCCTTGCGGCCCACCACCAGGGCGCCGGTCGGGAAGTCGGGGCCCTTGATGCGCTCCATCAGGGCGTCCAGGAGCTCCTCCTGCGAGGCCTCCGGGTTCTCCAGGCACCACTGGGCGCCAGCGGCGACCTCGCGCAGGTTGTGCGGCGGGATGTTGGTCGCCATGCCGACCGCGATCCCGGCGGAGCCGTTGACCAGCAGGTTCGGGAAGCGCGACGGCAGGACCGTCGGCTCCTGGTTGCGGCCGTCGTAGTTGGCCGTGAAGTCGACGGTCTCCTCGTCGATGTCGCGGACCATCTCCATGGAGAGGTTCGCCATCTTGCACTCGGTGTAGCGCATGGCGGCCGCCGGGTCGTTGCCCGGGGAGCCGAAGTTGCCGTTGGAGGCCACCAGCGGCATGCGCATCGACCACGGCTGCGCCAGACGCACCAGGGCGTCGTAGATCGAGGAGTCGCCGTGCGGGTGGTAGGTACCCATGACGTCACCGACGACGCGGGCGCACTTGTAGAAGCCCTTCTCGGGCCGGTAGCCGCCGTCGTACATCGCGTACAGGACGCGACGGTGCACGGGCTTCAGGCCGTCCCGCACGTCGGGCAGCGCACGCGCCACGATGACGGACATCGCGTAGTCGAGGTAGGACCGCTGCATCTCCGTCTCGAGCCCGACGGGCTCGATCCGTACGGTCTGATCCTCGGGAACAGGGGTGACAGGGGTGTTCTCGTCGGCCATTGCTGGTCAAAATCCTTTCGAAGCGGTCAGCGACGGACCGACTCAGATGTCGAGGAAGCGAACGTCCTTGGCGTTGCGCTGGATGAACGAGCGCCGCGCCTCGACGTCCTCGCCCATCAGCACCGAGAACAGGTCGTCGGCCTGGGCCGCGTCGTCCAGGGTCACCTGGCCGAGCACACGGTGGTCGACGTCCATCGTGGTGATGCGCAGCTCCTCGGCATCCATCTCACCGAGACCCTTGAAGCGCTGGAGGTCGCCCTCCTTGATGCGCTTGCCCTGCTGCTCGCCCGCCTCGCGGAGCGCGTCGCGCTCACGGTCGGAGTAGGCGTACTCGACGTTGTCGCGGCTCCACTTGAGCTTGTACAGCGGCGGACGCGACAGGTACACGTGCCCCGCCTCGACCAGCGGCCGCATGAAGCGGAACAGGAACGTCAGGAGCAGCGTGTTGATGTGCTGACCGTCGACGTCGGCGTCCGCCATCAGGATGATCTTGTGATAGCGGAGCTTCTCGATGTCGAAGTCCTCGTGCACACCGGTGCCGAAGGCGCTGATCAGCGCCTGGACCTCGGTGTTCTGGAGGATCTTGTCGATGCGCGCCTTCTCGACGTTCAGGATCTTGCCTCGGATCGGCAGGATGGCCTGGTACATCGGGTTGCGGCCGGACTTCGCCGAGCCGCCGGCGGAGTCACCCTCGACGATGAAGATCTCGCACTTCGTCGGGTCGTTGGACTGGCAGTCGCTGAGCTTGCCCGGCAGCGACGCCGACTCCAGCAGGCCCTTGCGGCGGGTCAGGTCGCGCGCCTTGCGGGCGGCGACACGGGCCGTGGCGGCCTGGATCGCCTTGCGGACGATGTCCGCGGCCTCGTTCGGGTTGCGGTCGAACCAGTCGTTGAGGTGCTCGTGCACGACCTTCTGCACGAAGGTCTTGGCCTCCGTGTTGCCCAGCTTGGTCTTCGTCTGGCCCTCGAACTGCGGCTCGCCCAGCTTCACCGAGATGATCGCGGTCAGACCCTCGCGGATGTCCTCGCCCGCCAGGTTGTCGTCCTTCTCGCGCAGGAACTTCTTCTCCCGCGCGTACCGGTTGACCAGACCCGTCAGCGCCGCACGGAAGCCCTCCTCGTGCGTACCGCCCTCGTGCGTGTGGATCGTGTTAGCGAACGAGTACACGCCCTCGCTGTACTGCGAGTTCCACTGCATCGCGATCTCGACCGAGAGCATCCGCTCCCGGTCCTCGGCCTCGACGTCGATGACGGTCGGGTGGATGAGCTCGCCCTTGCGCGAGTTCAGGTACTTCACGAAGTCGACGATGCCGCCTTCGTAGTGGTACGTGACCGTGCGGACCTGCTCGTCGTCGGCGGTGTCCGGAGTGTCGGCACCGGCGACGGCCTTCGCGGACTCCCGCTCGTCCGTGAGCTTGATGGTCAGTCCCTTGTTCAGGAACGCCATCTCCTGGAAACGCCGCGACAGCGTCTCGAAGGAGTACTCCGTCGTCTCGAAGATGTCCGGGTCGGCCCAGAACGTGACCGAGGTACCGGTCTCCTCGGTGGCCTCGTGCCGCTCCAGCGGCGCCGTCGGGGCACCCGCCTTGTAGTCCTGCGTCCAGCGGTAACCGTCCGTACGGATCTCGACGGCCAGCTTGTACGACAGGGCGTTGACGACGGAGACACCGACACCGTGCAGACCGCCGGAGACCGCGTAGCCGCCGCCGCCGAACTTGCCGCCCGCGTGCAGCACGGTGAGCACGACCTCGACGGCCGGCTTCTTCTCGACCGGGTGGATGCCCACCGGGATGCCTCGGCCGTTGTCGATGACGCGCACGGCGCCGTCGGCCAGGATCGTGACGTCGATGGAGTCCGCGTGCCCGGCCAGGGCCTCGTCGACGGAGTTGTCGACGACCTCCTGCACCATGTGGTGCAGACCACGCTCACCGGTCGAGCCGATGTACATGCCGGGGCGCTTGCGGACCGCGTCCAGGCCCTCGAGGACGGTGATCGCGCTGGCGTCGTACGACGAGGTGACCTCGGAGTTGGTGCCCCCCGAAGAGGTCACCTCCGCGGCAGTGCCCTCGGCGTCCTCGCCGGCAGTGGACGGACTGATCTCGTTGGGGTTGCCGGAATCGGCCACGAAGCGCCCTTTCTGGCACAGCACAGGCCCATCCCCTGCCGTCGGCTGGGGGAATCCCCATCCCCAGGCAGGCAGGAGCGGCTGCGTCGTTCTGTGTGAGTCGACGTGCCCCGCGAAACAAGCGAGGACTATCCACCAGTCTACCGGTAGCGCAGACATGAATGGGGGTTTGCCGGTACCTGAGTCCGCATGTGCCGCCCGGAACCGGGGCCGCCCGACTCCCCATATCCGGAGAGGGGCTCCAAGCGGCTCCAGAGGGCGTCCAGCGCTTCGGGCTGTCAACCACTCATTACCGTGAGGGACGCCTCACTCCCACCGCCCGGTTTCACGTGAAACATCCTCGTCATGTTTCACGTGAAACAGGGACGCACCGGCTCTAGCCGTACGTGTCCCCGGGCCCCGTGCTCCCCGGCGCGCGCAGCGGCCCGTACCGCCGCTGCGGTGCGTTCGGACCCTCCAGCCTGATCTGGCGCACGGTGTCCCGGCCGAGCTCCCCGTTGAGCCGCTTCAGCAGGTTCGGCTGCAAGTACTTCATCTGCGTCACCCACGCCGTGGAGGTGCAGCGCACCCAGAGAATCCGCTCGTCCTCGTCGTACTTCAGCGGCTCGGTGTGCTGCGCGACATCGGGGCCCACGATCTCCTTCCAGCGCCCCATCACCCCGCTGACCGCGATCGGCATCTCCCAGCCGCGCTCGGTCTTCAGCCGGTCCAGCGCCGCCCCCAGCTTCAGCGGGTCCCGGCCGTCCGCCCCCGACCCCGACCGGATGCTCCCGCCCCGGCGCACCGTCTTCTTCTGCTGCGCCGCGGCCCCGCGCGCCCGCGCCTGCTCCTTCGCCGCGGCCAGGGCCTGCCGGGCGAGGTCCACACCCGAGGACTCCGGGGGAGCGGGCTTCTTCGGGTCGTCGCTCACAGGCGGGTCACCTCTCCGTCGGCCACCCCGTACCGGACCCCCGACAGCACTCCGGGGACGTCGTCGTCCACCGCCGCCGTCACCAGCACCTGCTCACCGGGCGCCACCAGCTCCGCCAGCCGCTCGCGCCGCCGCACGTCCAGCTCGGCGAAGACGTCGTCCAGGACGAGCACGGGCTCATTGCCCTCGGCACGCAGCAGGTCGTACGAGGCGAGCCGCAGCGCCAGCGCGTACGACCAGGACTCCCCGTGACTCGCGTAGCCCTTCGCGGGCAGCTGACCCAGCTTCAGCAGCAGGTCGTCGCGGTGCGGGCCGACCAGGGTCACGCCCCGCTCGATCTCCTGCTTGCGCGCCTCACCGAGCGCCTCCAGCAGCTGCCCGTACAGCTCCTCCCGGGTCTGTCCCTCGCCCGGTGCCGAGCTGCGGTACTCCAGCAGCAACGGGCCGCCGCCGGGCGCGAGTTGCTCGTACGCCTTGTCGGCCAGCGGCTGAAGGGTCGCGACGAGGTCCAGACGCTGGGCGAGCAGCTCGGCACCGGCCTTCGCCAGGTGCTGGTCCCACACGTCGATGGTGGACATGTCCATGGACCGCCCACCGTGCCGCCTGGCCATCGCCGCCGACTTCAGGAGGGTGTTGCGCTGCTTCAGTACGCGCTCGTAGTCGGACCGCACCCCGGCCATGCGCGGGGAGCGCGCCGTGACCAGCTCGTCCAGGAACTTCCGGCGCTCGCCCGGATCGCCCTTCACCAGGGCAAGATCCTCGGGCGCGAACAGCACGGTCCGTACGATCCCCAGCACGTCCCGGGGCCTGACCTGCGAGGACCTGTTGATACGGGCCCTGTTCGCGCGGCCCGGATTGAGCTCCAGCTCGACCAGCTGGGAGCGCTCGCCCTGGGTGACGGCCGCCCTGATCACGGCACGCTCGGCGCCCATCCGCACCATCGGGGCGTCCGAGGAGACGCGGTGGCTGCCGAGCGTGGCGAGGTAGCCGATCGCCTCGACGAGATTGGTCTTGCCCTGCCCGTTCGCCCCCACAAAAGCGGTGACGCCCGGGTCGAGCGGAACTTCGACCCGGGCGTACGAGCGGAAGTCGGCCAGCGACAGATGCGTGACGTGCATGGTGGTGCGCCGACCTTCCCCCGACCGCGCTTACTTCTTGTTGGACTCGACCGCGTGGCCGCCGAACTGGTTGCGCAGCGCGGCGATCATCTTCATCTGCGGGGAGTCGTCCTGCCGCGAGGCGAACCGCGCGAACAGGGAGGCCGTGATCGCGGGCAGCGGCACGGCGTTGTCGATGGCGGCCTCGACGGTCCAGCGGCCCTCGCCGGAGTCGGCGGCGTAGCCGCGCAGGCCCTCCAGGTGCTCGTCGTCGTCGAGCGCGTTGACCGCGAGGTCCAGCAGCCAGGAACGGATGACCGTGCCGTCCTGCCAGGAGCGGAAGACCTCGCGCACGTCGGTGACGGAGTCGACCTTCTCCAGGAGCTCCCAGCCCTCGGCGTAGGCCTGCATCATGGCGTACTCGATGCCGTTGTGGACCATCTTCGCGAAGTGGCCGGCGCCGACCTTGCCCGCGTGGACCGAGCCGAACTCGCCCTCGGGCTTGAGGGCGTCGAAGACCGGCTGGACCTTCGCGACGTTGTCGGCGTCGCCGCCGTACATCAGCGCGTAGCCGTTCTCCAGGCCCCAGACACCGCCGGACACACCGCAGTCGACGAAGCCGATGCCCTTGGCCTGCAGCTCCTCGGCGTGCTTCTCGTCGTCCGTCCAGCGCGAGTTGCCGCCGTCGACGACTACGTCACCGGGGGAGAGCAGCTCGCCCAGGGCGTCGATCGTGGACTGGGTCGCGTCACCCGCCGGGACCATGACCCACACGACGCGGGGGCCCTTGAGCTTGCCCACAAGCTCTTCCAGGCTGTGGACATCCGCGACGTCCGCGTTGCGGTCGTAACCGATGACGGTGTGGCCTGCGCGGCGGATGCGCTCGCGCATGTTGCCGCCCATCTTGCCGAGGCCGACGAGACCGAGCTCCATCAGAAGATTCCTTTAGCTTCGAGGCGATTCGTACCCAGGTACGAGCCTACGCCCGGCTTGTGCGGACGGCCCGAGGGGCACGTGAGGCCCGGGGCCACCAGGGCTCCGGGCCTGCACGGCACTGCTGAACAGGTCAGCCGGACAGACGCACCGGCATGATCAGGTACTTGTACGCGTCGTCCGCCTCGGCGTCCGCGGCCGGGCGGCCGCTGAGCAGCGCCGGCTTGGTGGACGTGGTGAACGAGAGCTGGGCGACCGGGGAGTCGATGGCGCTCAGACCGTCCAGCAGGAAGGTCGGGTTGAAGGCGATCGAGATGTCGTCGCCGTCGAGGTTGGCGTCGACGCGCTCCACAGCCTGTGCATCGTCGCTGGAACCCGCTTCGAGGATCAGGACGCCCTGCTCGAAGGTCAGCCGGACCGGGGTGTTGCGCTCGGCGACCAGGGCCACGCGCTTGACGGCCTCGACGAACGGGGCGGTCTCGATGACGGCCACCGAGTTGAACTCGGTCGGGAACAGCGTCCGGTACTTCGGCAGGTCGCCTTCGAGCAGCCGGGTCGTCGTACGGCGGCCCGCGCCCTCGAAGCCGATCAGGCCCTCACCGGCGCCGGAGCCCGACAACGCGATCGTGACCGTGTCACCGCTGGTCAGGGACTTGGCGGTGTCCAGGAGCGTCTTGGCGGGCACCAGGGCGACCGCGGAGGCCTCCGGGTCCTCCGGCTTCCACAGGAACTCGCGGACCGCGAAGCGGTAGCGGTCGGTGGAGGCCAGCGTGACGGTGTCGCCCTCGATCTCGATGCGCACACCGGTCAGGACGGGGAGCGTGTCGTCGCGGCCGGCGGCGATGGCCACCTGGGCGGCGGCGGACGCGAAGACCTCACCGGGGACGGTGCCCGTGGCGGTCGGCATCTGCGGCAGCGCCGGGTACTCCTCCACAGGGAGGGTGTGGAGTGTGAACCGCGAGGAGCCGCAGGCCACGGTCGCCCGTACACCGTCTGTGGAAATCTCCACCGGCCGGTTGGGGAGGGCGCGGCAGATGTCGGCGAGCAGACGCCCCGACACCAGGACCGTGCCGTCCTCCTCGATCTCCGCGTCGACCGACACACGGGCCGAGACCTCGTAGTCGAAGCCGGAGAGGCTCAGAGCGCCCTCCTCGGCCTTCAGCAGAAGGCCCGCGAGGACGGGCACCGGCGGACGGGCCGGGAGGCTGCGGGCCGTCCAGGCCACCGCCTCCGCGAGTACATCGCGCTCCACCCGGATCTTCACCGGAACCGCCTCCTGCTGTTGCTGGCTCGCCCTGCTGGCTTTCGTCGTCTGGATCGGTGTCTCCCTGCCGTCGGCGGGGGAGGTTCACCGGGGACCAGTCTGACGTACGCCACCGACACTCGGTGCTGCCGCCGGTCAAGTCGGGCCGAGAGCGGCCTGGAGGTTCCGGGCCGAGTTGTACACAGGGCCTTCTTCTTTGCGGATTCCGGGCTCTCTCTGAGTGGGAGTAGTAGTAGGGCCTGTGGAAACCGTGGATAACCCCGTTTTCGCAGCTCAGACCCACTTTTTTGTCCACTGCCCCTGTGGGTGGGACCCGTGGACAACTTGCCTGTTCTGTGGACGGGGCGGAGTTCTGCACACCCGGTGCACAGGCAGGGGCCACTTCCCCACAGCTGTGTCCCCAGCTTTACCCACCTTCCCCACAGCCCAACCGACCTCCTTGGTGTGACGCCTTTCACTCGACCCGGTGAGAAGGGGTGTCGCGTTGCCGAACAGTGGACAGCCGTGTGGAGAAGCTGGGGACAAGACGGCTCAGCCTGTGGGCTGCCCGTGGACAACTCCTTCGGCCCCCTGTGGAGGAAAATCTTGTCCACAGGCTGTGGATCATTGTTTGCCACAATTCCACAAGCACCTGACCTGGGGTGATGAAGCCTCAGCAACCGCCCCTGTGGACATAATCTGGACAACTCCGCAGTCCCCAGGGTGTGGACGGAACATCGTCCCAGGATCTGTGGAGAACTCCAGCCCAGAGGCCCGAATTCGAACAGCGGGATGTGCCGAGCACCCGTCAACAGCCTTGGGAAAACGTCGCGGAGCCCCGGAAACGGGTGCCGGAGATGCTCGGACAGGAGCGGAGCGGCCGCCCGGAGAACGCTTCTGGGGCAACCCACAGGCCGCTCACGGAGCACACGCAAGGGCGCCCGGAGACCAGTGGCCTCCGGGCGCCCTTCGTCGACGCAACCCTCGTAACGGCGGCTCTGTCAGCCGTTCTTGATGCGGTTGGTGAGCTCCGTGACCTGGTTGTAGATGGAGCGCCGCTCCGCCATCAGGGCCCGGATCTTGCGGTCGGCGTGCATCACCGTCGTGTGGTCGCGGCCGCCGAACTGTGCGCCGATCTTCGGCAGCGACAGGTCGGTCAGCTCACGGCACAGGTACATCGCGATCTGCCGGGCCGTCACCAGCACGCGGCTGCGCGAGGAACCGCACAGGTCGTCCACCGTCAGCCCGAAGTAGTCCGCGGTCGCCGACATGATGGCCGGGGCCGTGATCTCCGGGGAGGCGTCCTCGCCGCCGGGGATGAGGTCCTTCAGCACCTGCTCGGTGAGACCGAGGTCCACCGGCTGCCGGTTCAGGCTCGCGAAGGCCGTGACCCGGATCAGCGCCCCCTCCAGCTCGCGGATGTTGCGCGAGATGCGGGAGGCGATGAACTCCAGGACCTCCGGCGGGGCGTTGAGCTGCTCCTGCACCGCCTTCTTGCGGAGGATCGCGATCCGCGTCTCCAGCTCCGGCGGCTGCACGTCGGTGGTCAGGCCCCACTCGAAGCGGTTGCGCAGCCGGTCCTCCAGCGTGACCAGCTGCTTGGGCGGCCGGTCGGAGGACAGCACGATCTGCTTGTTCGCGTTGTGCAGGGTGTTGAAGGTGTGGAAGAACTCCTCCTGCGTCGACTCCTTGCTCGCCAGGAACTGGATGTCGTCGACGAGCAGGATGTCCACGTCGCGGTAGCGCTTGCGGAAGGCGTCGCCCTTGCCGTCGCGGATGGAGTTGATGAACTCGTTGGTGAACTCCTCCGAGCTCACGTACCGCACCCGCGTGCCCGGGTAGAGGCTGCGCGCGTAGTGGCCGATCGCGTGCAGCAGGTGCGTCTTGCCGAGACCGGACTCGCCGTAGATGAAGAGCGGGTTGTACGCCTTCGCCGGTGCCTCGGCGACGGCGACCGCGGCCGCGTGCGCGAACCGGTTCGAGGAGCCGATGACGAAGGTGTCGAAGAGGTACTTGGGGTTCAGGCGCGCGTGCGGCTCGCCGGGGCCGGGCGCCGGCGCGGGCTGCGCGGCCAGCGGGCCGGGTGCGCCGCTGGAGGCGGGCAGCGACGGACCGCCGCCGTGCCGCGGTACGTGTTCATGCCGGTCCGGCCGGTCCTGGCGCTCCGCGCGCTCCTGCCGCTGGGGCTCGTACGACGACGGCTGGTCGTAGGACTGCCGGTCGGGGAGCTGCGAGCGGTAGTCGTGCTGCGGCGGCCGGGAGTAGGGGTCGCGCTCCTGGAAGCCGCCGAGCCGGGGCTGCTGCCAGCCGCCGTGGTCCTCCTGCGCGCCGGGCCAGGTGCCGGGCGCGGGGCGCGACTGCTGGCGGTACTCGGGGTAGGCGGGGCGGGCCACGGGCAGGCCGTCGTCGGAGGGACGGTGGCCGTAGGAGTCGTACGCGTCACGGTCGTCGCGGCTGTCGCGAACATCACGCTGCTGCGGCTCGTCGTGCTGCTGCCCGTGCTGACCCTGCTGGCGCTGTGCCGGGTAGGAGGACTGCTGGTGGGACTGCTGCCGTACGGGGGCGGGGGCCTCGCCGACCGAGTCGTCGACGGTGATGGCGATCCGGATCGGACGCCCGCACTCACGGCTCAGGGCCTCGCTGACGAGCGGCGCCAGACGACCCTCGAGGACCTGCTTGCTGTACTCGTTGGGGACGGCCAGCAGGGCGGTGTCGGCGACCAGCGCGAGGGGCTGGCAGCGCTCGATCCACTGCTTGTCCTTGGCCTCGACACCCTGCTGTCCCTCCCCGAGCAGGTGCTCCAGCACGCGTGGCCACACTGCGGCAAGATCGGCAGGTACGTCAGCCACAGGGCACGCTCTCTCACAGGTCCCACGAAGGTGTGGTTCTTAAGGGACGGGACGGGACGGACAGGCTGGACGGGCAGGGACACAAGGGCCGCTTGTCGACGAATGCCTGAATCCTGGTTGTGCCACGGTAGTCGCGGCAGCTCACGCGGTTCAAGTTGTTGTCCACAGGCTGTGCACAGAGGGCCCCCGACTGGCCCCGGTTTGACCGGATGGCGTAGCCGCGCGTACCGTAACCAGGTCGAGTTGTCGATGGCTGCTGCCGCCTGCCTCCGATGGGCAAAGATCATGGTCAATGATCGTGAAGCGGTGCACTGAGAGCGTTGCGAGCTTCCTCGTGGGCGCACGGTGACAGCCAGGCGATGTGTTCGCCACCCCCGATTCATTTCTGGAGCCCCCGAGTGAGCAAGCGCACCTTCCAGCCGAACAACCGCCGTCGCGCCAAGACCCACGGCTTCCGTCTGCGCATGCGTACCCGCGCCGGCCGCGCCATCCTGGCGAACCGCCGTGCCAAGGGCCGCACTGAGCTGTCCGCCTGATCCCGTACGGGTCATGACGTGCTGCCTACCGAGAACCGGCTGAGGCGGCGCGAGGACTTCGCGACCGCGGTACGACGAGGGCGCCGCGCAGGCCGCCCGCTTCTCGTCGTCCACCTACGCAGTAGCGGTGCAACGGACCCGCACGCGGCAGGGGAGAGCACTCCCCCGACGCGTGCGGGTTTCGTCGTGAGCAAGGCCGTTGGCGTTGCCGTCGTACGCAACGCGGTGAAGCGGAGACTGCGCCACCTCATGCGCGAACGGATCGCCGAGCTGCCCCCCGGTAGCCTGGTGGTCGTACGGGCGCTGCCCGGAGCGGGTGACGCCGACCACGCACAGCTGGCCCGAGACCTGGACGCCGCACTGCAGCGGCTGCTGGGCGGGGCTCCCCATACCGAAGGTCGGGGGAGAGGCACGCGATGAAGTACCCGCTACTGGCCCTCATCAAGCTGTACCAGTGGACCATCAGCCCGCTGCTCGGGCCGGTCTGCAGGTACTACCCGTCGTGTTCCCACTACGGATTCACGGCCATCGACCGGCACGGCGCGGTGAAGGGCACTGCTCTCACCGCCTGGCGCATCCTGCGGTGCAACCCGTGGTCGCCCGGCGGTGTGGACCACGTGCCACCACGCACCCGTCGTCGTTGGCACGAAGCGCTGCGCGACGCGTGGCGCGGAAGCAAGGGCGAGAAGCCCGCCGTCGGCGTGTCTTCTCCGGGGTCCGACCAGACCCCGAGCCCGGCCGCAGAGACCTCGCCCAATGCTCAAGGAGCTTGATTAGTGGACACGATTGCCAGTCTGTTCAGCTTCATCACCTGGCCCGTTTCCTGGGTCATCGTCCAGTTCCACAAGGTGTACGGGTTCATCTTCGGACCCGACACGGGGTGGGCCTGGGGCCTGTCCATCGTGTCCCTCGTGGTGCTCATCCGCATCTGCCTGATCCCGCTCTTCGTGAAGCAGATCAAGTCGACGCGGAACATGCAGGTGCTCCAGCCGAAGATGAAGGCGATCCAGGAGCGCTACAAGAGCGACAAGCAGCGTCAGTCCGAAGAGATGATGAAGCTGTACAAGGAGACGGGCACCAACCCGCTCTCCTCGTGCCTTCCCATCCTGGCGCAGTCCCCGTTCTTCTTCGCCCTGTACCACGTGCTCTCCAGCATCGCCGACGGCAAGAAGATCGGCGTCATCAACGACCAGCTGCTGGAGAGCGCCCGTCAGGCGCACATCTTCGGTGCCCCGCTGGCCGCGAAGTTCATGGACAGCGCCGACAAGATCGCCAGCCTGGACGCCTCGGCGACCTCGGTCAAGATCGTCACCGCGGTCATGATCGTGATGATGTCGGCCTCGCAGTTCTTCACGCAGCGCCAGCTCATGACGAAGAACGTCGACCTCACGGTCAAGACGCCGTTCATGCAGCAGCAGAAGATGATGATGTACATCTTCCCGGTGATGTTCATGGTGATGGGCATCAACTTCCCCGTCGGTGTCCTCGTCTACTGGCTGACCACCAACGTGTGGACCATGGGCCAGCAGATGTACGTCATCAACCAGAACCCGACGCCGGGCAGCAAGGCCCAGGACTCCTACCTGCAGCGTCTGCTGAAGTCCACGGTGGAGTCGGGCCAGGTCAAGGCCAAGCGCAAGCGCAACGTCGTCAAGGTGATCGTCGCCAAGGGCCCCGACCGCAACGACGTCGAGCGCAAGTTCATCACCGGCCTGGCCAAGGCCGGCTTCGTCGCCGAGGCGGACGGCACGGTCTCCCGGAGCACCACCGCCCTCGCCGAGGCGGAGGGTGGCGCCGCGGCCGCCAAGCGGCAGCAGCCCAAGCGTCAGACCAAGGCCAAGCGCCAGTCGGCCACCGTCCAGCAGGGCACGGCGGCGAAGGCTCCCGAGGACTCCGACTCCAAGACCTCCTTGGAGAAGAAGGACGCGGCGCAGGACGCCAAGCCCACGGCGGCGGGCAAGCCCGCTGCTCGTTCCCAAGCCAAGTCCGGGCAGCGCAAGGGCCCGCAGCGGCCCAAGCACCCGTCCAAGAAGTAAGAAGGAGTCCTCCCGTGACGGACGGCACCACCACTTCCTCCGCGCCCGCCGAGGGCACCGACACCCTGACGCGCCTGGAGCAGGAAGGTGAGATCGCGGCCGACTACCTCGAGGGTCTGCTCGACATCGCCGACCTGGACGGCGACATCGATATGGACGTCGAGGCCGACCGGGCCGCTGTCTCGATCATCAGCGACTCCAACGGCCGCGACCTGCAGAAGCTCGTGGGCCGTGACGGCGAGGTGCTCGAAGCACTTCAGGAGCTGACCCGGCTGGCCGTGCACCGCGAGACCGGTGACCGCAGCCGTCTGATGCTGGACATCGCGGGCTTTAGGGCCAAGAAGCGCGAAGAGCTCGCGGAGATCGGCGCCAAGGCCGCGGACGAGGCGAAGACCTCGGGCGCGCCCGTGAAGCTGGACCCGATGACGCCGTTCGAGCGCAAGGTCGTGCACGACGCGGTCGCCGCGGCGGGTCTGCGCAGCGAGTCCGAGGGCGAAGAGCCCCAGCGCTTCGTCGTCGTTCTCCCGGCCTGACCGGATACGTGCTTTTTCGGCCCCGTCTGTTCTGTTCGCAGACGGGGCCGATCTTTGTCAGCCTGATAGTCAGCCCACAGTGCGGTACGGAAGGACGGTCCCCGTGACGGAGGCAGCAGCGGAGCTTCCCCAGGCGCCCGAAGAGGCCAAGGCGGTATTCGGTGAGTACTTCCCGCAGGCCGTTCGGTACGCCGAGCTGCTCGCGGACGCCGGGGTCGAGCGCGGTCTGATCGGCCCGCGCGAGGTACCGCGCCTGTGGGAGCGGCACCTGTTGAACTGCGCCGTCCTCTCGGAGGTCGTCCCGCAGAACACCACGGTCTGCGACGTCGGCTCGGGCGCCGGTCTGCCCGGCATCCCGCTCGCCCTCGCCCGCCCGGACCTGAAGATCACCCTTCTGGAGCCACTGCTGCGGCGTACGAACTTCCTCCAGGAAGCCGTCGAGCTGCTGGGCCTGGACCACGTCACCGTCGTACGGGGACGGGCCGAAGAGGTCATGGGCAAGGTCGAGCCCTTCCACGTGGTCACTTCTCGCGCGGTGGCGCCGTTGGACCGGCTGGCCGGCTGGGGTGTTCCGCTGCTGCGTCCGTACGGCGAAATGCTCGCCCTCAAGGGCGACACCGCCGAAGAGGAGCTCAAGGGTGCGCGGGCCGCGCTCGGCAAGCTGGGCGTGGTGAAGACCGAGGTGCTCCAGGTCGGCACCGGTGTGGTGGATCCACTGTCCACGGTCGTACGGGTCGAGGTCGGCGAGAGCCCGGGCGGTGTGCGGTTCGCGGCGAAGCGGGCCAAGGCCGCGCGGACCGGAAGGTCGCGTCGCCGCCGCTGAACGGCGGAATCCTGCCCCGATGCTCCATACAAGGTGCCGCGCCTGCGCGGCGCGGAGTGTCGGGGTCTTCCGATGAGTCCACGCAGGCATCGTGTTTCACGTGAAACGTCGCTCGTTGCTGCAAGGAATCATCAGCCGGGGCCGTGCTGCTGCCGCCCCGCACGAATCGAGGCCCGAAAGGGTCATGGGGTTGTCCACAAGAGCGGGTTCTTCCACAGGAGAACGGGCCTCACTGGTTCATGACCCCCTAAGCGTGACAGGCTCTGAGCACTACGAGCCTGAAGTCGAGGAGAGTGAATCCTTGCGGTCCGACGCCAACATCGCGGGACCGATGACCGATCCGGTCCCCGGCCCCCGTTCCGAAGCGGCAGGAGCCGATGTTTCACGTGAAACATCGCCCCTGCCGGACGACACCCCTGTCGGGCGTGCTGCCCAGGTGGCGGTGGATGCCCTCGGCCGTACCGGCGAGGGTCTCCCGAAGCCCGAGCAGACACGCGTGATGGTGGTTGCCAACCAGAAGGGCGGAGTGGGGAAGACCACGACCACGGTCAACCTCGCCGCCTCGCTCGCACTGCACGGTGCACGGGTCCTGGTGATCGACCTCGATCCGCAGGGCAACGCCTCCACGGCACTGGGAATCGACCACCACTCCGAAGTCCCCTCCATCTATGACGTGCTGATCGACAGCAAGCCGCTGTCGGACGTGGTCCAGCCCGTCCGAGACGTCGAAGGGCTCTTCTGCGCCCCGGCCACCATCGATCTCGCCGGTGCGGAGATCGAACTGGTGTCGCTGGTGGCACGTGAGAGCAGGCTCCAGCGGGCCATCCAGGCCTACGAACAGCCGCTGGACTACGTCCTCATCGACTGCCCGCCGTCCCTGGGACTGCTGACGGTCAACGCGATGGTCGCCGGTGAGGAGGTGCTGATCCCGATTCAGTGCGAGTACTACGCGCTGGAAGGGCTCGGCCAGCTCCTGCGGAACGTGGAACTGGTGCGCGGGCATCTCAACCCCGAACTCCACGTCTCCACGATTCTGCTGACCATGTACGACGGTCGGACCAGGCTCGCCTCGCAGGTGGCGGAGGAAGTGCGCAGCCACTTCGCCAAGGAAGTCCTCAAGACCAGCATCCCGAGGTCCGTCCGGATCTCGGAGGCTCCCAGCTATGGGCAGACCGTGCTCACCTATGACCCGAGCTCCAGCGGCTCGCTGTCGTACCTCGAGGCGGCGCGGGAGATCGCGCTGCGGGGGGCCGGTGTCTACTACGACGCGCAGCACGCCCATGCTGTCGACCAGAACAATCAGCACGGTGTGGCGGAGGGTGTCCAATGAGCGAGCGACGTAGGGGACTGGGGCGTGGGCTCCAGGCACTGATTCCGAATGCCTCCCGGGAGCCGCAGGTACCCGGCGCCGGCACGGCGACCGCAGAGCGCGGGGTGGCCGCGGCGAAGGTGACCGCGCTGCGGGAGAGCGATGTTTCACGTGAAACATCGCTGCCGCCCCGCACACCGGAAGCACCGGTGACCCCGGAGCAGGAGCCCGATACGGCTGCTCTCCAGGTGCCGGTGGGAGCGTTCTTCGCGGAACTTCCGCTGGACTCGATCACGCCGAACCCGCAGCAGCCGCGTCGCGTGTTCGACGAGGACGCGCTGGCCGAGCTGATCACCTCCATCAAGGAAGTGGGGCTCCTCCAGCCGGTCGTGGTGCGGCAACTGGGCCCGGAGAGCTTCCAGCTCATCATGGGCGAGCGCCGTCTGCGGGCCAGCCGTGAAGCGGGTCTGGAGCGCATTCCGGCGATCATCCGGGCGACCGAGGACGACAAGCTCCTCCTCGACGCCCTGCTGGAGAACCTGCACCGGGCCCAGCTGAACCCGGTGGAAGAGGCACTGGCGTACGACCAGCTGCTCAAGGACTTCGGCTGCACGCACGACCAGCTGGCCGACCGGATCGGGCGTTCGCGCCCGCAGGTCTCCAACACGCTGCGTCTGCTGAGGCTCCCGATGGCCGTGCAGAAGCGGGTCTCGGCCGGAGTGCTCTCCGGTGGCCATGCCCGGGCGCTGCTCGGCCTGGAGGACTCCGAGGCGCAGGAGCACCTCGCGAAGCGCATCGTCCAGGAAGGTCTCTCGGTCCGTACGACCGAGGAGATCGTCAAGATGATGGAGTCCGAGCCGAAGAAGACGGTCAAGCCGAAGGGCCCGCGGGCCGGTGCCCGGATGGCTCCCGCGCTGTCGGACCTGGCATCGCGGCTGTCCGACCGCTTCGAGACCCGGGTGAAGGTCGACCTGGGGCAGAAGAAGGGCAAGATCACCGTCGAGTTCGCCTCGGTGGAGGATCTGGAGCGCATCCTCGGCACCCTCGCCCCGGGCGAGGGACGGGTTCTGGAGAAGAGCCTGAGCGAGCAGGACGGGCAGGACCAGGAGAGCTGATCTCCCGAAGTCCTGTGAAGGGCGGGGGTGTTCCGGCAGTGGCCGGAACACCCCCGCCCTTTGCTTGTCGTCGGTATCCGTGCGATTGCCCGGTGGATACGATGCCTCGTGGTACGGCGCATCCACTGTGATCCACCTCGAAGGGGGAACGGAGCCATGCGATCGGTGAGCCGGAGCCAACTGGTGACTGCGGGACTGGGAATCGGGGCGGTCGGCGGATTCGTCGGCAGCCTGCTCCGGGAATGGAGCGCGCTGAGTGCCGCCCGCGGTGCGGCAGGCGAAGAAAGTGGGGAACGGCCTTGGGGCGTCGGCTCGTACCGCTCACGCTGGACAACCTTGCGGATCTCCCCCGGCGGTGTCGCGGCTGCGTCTTCTGGGAACTCGACCCCGTCCGCGGTGAAGCGGCAATAGCGGAGGGCCGGGCCGAACGGGAGAAGGAGGCCTGGATCTCCGCCGTGCTCCTGGAGTGGGGGTCCTGCGGCCGGGTCGTCTACGTGGACGAGGTCCCGGTGGGCTTCGTGCTGTACGCACCGCCGGCGTACGTGCCCCGGGCCACGGCGTTCCCCACGAGTCCGGTGTCGCCGGACGCCGTGCAGCTGATGACGTCCCTGATCGTGCCCGGTTACCAGGGGCAGGGGCTGGGGCGGGTGATGGTGCAGACCGTGGCGAAGGACCTGCTGGGGCGCGGCTTCAAGGCGATCGAGGCGTTCGGCGATGCCCGGTGGAAGGAGCCCGGCTGTCTGCTGCCCGCGGAACATCTGCTGTCGGTCGGGTTCAAGACGGTCCGCCCGCATCCCACGCATCCCCGGCTCCGGCTGGAGCTGCGGACGGCGCTCTCCTGGAAGGAAGACGTGGAGCTGGCGCTGGACAAGCTGCTGGGCGTCGTGCAGAAGGACCCGGTGCTGCGGCCGCTGTAGCGGATCGGCGTGCTGCGGCTCCTGCGGCGGAAAAGCACTGAGGCCCACCCCTGACGGGAGCGGGCCTCAGTGTTTCACGTGAAACAACGGCGGTGATTACTCGCCGATGAACGGGTCCAGGTCGCGGACGATCGCGGCCTTCGGCTTGGCGCCGACGATCGTCTTGGCGACCTCGCCGTTCTGGTAGACGTTCAGCGTCGGGATGGACATGACGCCGTACTTGGCAGCGGTGGCCGGGTTCTCGTCAATGTTGAGCTTGACGACCTCGATCTTGTCGCCGTGCTCGGCGGCGATGGCCTCCAGGGACGGGGCGATCTGGCGGCACGGACCGCACCAGGCGGCCCAGAAGTCGACGAGGACGGGCTTGTCGCTCTTGAGGACGATCTCGTCGAAGGAGTCGTCGGTCACGTTCTTCAGGTCGCCGGCCACGGCGGCCTCCTTCACTTCTCAGGGGTGTGGGGTGGGGGTGGGGTTCAGGCGGCGGGGGTCTTCTCGGGCTCGGCCACCTTCTCGCTGTCGGCGAGCGACGCGAGGTAGCGCTCCGCGTCGAGCGCGGCGGAGCAGCCGGTGCCCGCGGCCGTGATGGCCTGCCGGTAGGTGTGGTCGACGACGTCACCGGCGGCGAAGACACCGGCGAGGTTGGTGCGGGTCGAGGGGGCTTCGACCTTCACGTAGCCCTCGTCGTCCAGCTCGACCTGGCCCTTGAAGAGCTCGCTGCGCGGGTCGTGGCCGACGGCGATGAACAGGCCGGTCACGTCGAGCGGAGCGGTCTCGCCGGTCTTGGTGCTGCGCAGCGTGATCCCGGAGAGCTTCTGGTCGCCTTCGAGGGAAGCGGTCTCGCTGTCCCAGGCGAACTTGATCTTCGGGTCGGCGAAGGCGCGCTCCTGCATCGCCTTGGAGGCGCGCAGGGTGTCACGGCGGTGGACGATGGTGACGGACTTCGCGAAGCGGGAGAGGAACGTGGCCTCCTCCATCGCGGTGTCGCCGCCGCCGACCACGGCGATGTCGTGGTCCTTGAAGAAGAAGCCGTCGCAGGTGGCGCACCAGGAGACGCCGCGTCCGGAGAGGGCGTCCTCCTGGGGCAGGCCCAGCTTGCGGTGCTGCGAACCGGTGGAGATGATCACTGCCTTGGCGCGGTGCACGGTGCCGGCGGTGTCGGTGACCGTCTTGATGTCGCCGGTGAGGTCCACCGAGACGATGTCGTCGGGGATCAGCTCGGCGCCGAAGCGCTCGGCCTGGGCGCGCATGTTGTCCATCAGGTCCGGGCCCATGATGCCGTCACGGAAGCCGGGGAAGTTCTCGACCTCGGTGGTGTTCATCAGCGCACCGCCGGCGGTGACGGCGCCTTCGAACACCAGCGGCTTCAGCGACGCGCGCGCGGTGTACAGCGCGGCGGTGTAGCCGGCCGGCCCGGAGCCAATGATGATCACATTACGGACGTCGCTCACGGGTTTCTTCCTCGTCTCTGCAGACTGCCTACTGCCAACCGGGGCCCGGTCTGAACCTTCCACCCCACCCAACGGATACTACGGGGCTGGCATTCCCGAGACGGCCGAGCGGCTTTGGCGCGAGTGTCAGCGGCGGGGGTAGGCGTTCGTGAGCAGCAGTTCGCCCTTGCCGGTGGGCGTCGTCCCGACACAGGTCGCATCCACGACGTACGCCTGGACCTGCGCAGGGTCGGACGTGTGCGGCAGCACGAGCAGGAAGGCCTGCTTGCCCTCGTAGACACCCTGCTTGCTCGCGATCGGGCTCTCGGTCCTGCCGGTGCCCTGCCGTACGCAGGCGGGGACCGGCTCCTTGGCAAGAGGTACGTCCTGGGCGCCGACCGACGGGGCGTTCTTGTCGCCCCGCAGGTACTTCGGGGCGTCCAGCAGCGTGTCCACCTGTGTCGCCAGGGGGGCACCCGCGAACTGCGGGCTCTGTGCGGCCTTCGTGGTGCTCTGCTTGTCCGTGCTCACGCCACCCGTCGAGAGGTTCTGGACGAGCAGGGCGCCGAGGCCCAGGGCTGCGGCTCCCAGCACGGCGCTCCACACCGCGCGGTGACGCGGCCTGCGCGAGGAGGAACGTCCCGGGCCGGTCGTTCCACGGGAGTGCCCGGCCGGGCGGTCGGCGAGCGGCCGGGCGGGAGCCTGCGATGTTTCACGTGAAACATCGGCCGACACGTCGGCGGTCGTCCCGGGCGTCGTGGAGTCCAGCAGTGCTTCGGCGGCGAGTGCGGCGTCGATCCGTCCGGCGATGTCGGCGGGCATCCGCTGCGGCCCGGGCAGGGTGCCGAGCAGTCCGCGGATCTCCTCCAGGGACAGCTGGACGTCGGCGCACAGGCCGCAGCCGTCGACGTGACGGCGTACGTCCTGGGTGCGGGACGGCGACAGCAGCCCCTCCGTGAGATCGGAGATCTCCGCGACATCCGGGTGCTGAGCCGTTCCGGTCGTCGATGTCACGCGCGCCCACCTCCGCCCTTCACAGCGGCAGGACCGTTCGGCCCTGCGTCCCTCGGTTCCGTTGCCGGTGGGACGGATGTCCCCGGCCTCCGGTTCCTTCCCCCTCCGAGGTCTTCGCTACCCCCGGTGCCGGTGCGCAGATGAGTGAGGAGCGGGAGAAGCCGGGCCCGACCGCGTGCGCAGCGGCTTTTCACCGTTCCGGTGGGTACGTCGAGGACGCGCGCGGCCTCTGCCACCGGGTATCCCTGCATGTCGACGAGGACGAGTGCGGCCCGCTGTTCGGCGGGGAGGGTGCGCAGGGCGGCCAGGAGTTCGCGGTGCAGGTCCTGGCGTTCGGCGGGGGCCTCGGCGGACTCGTGGGGCTCCAGGAGCTGGTCGAGCCGGTCGGTGTCGTCCACGGGGGAGGTCTTGCGGGAGGCGGCCTTGCGGGCGCGGTCCAGGCAGGCGTTCACCGTTATTCGGTGCAGCCACGTGGTGACGGCGGACTGGCCGCGGAAGGTGTGGGCGGCCCGGTAGGCGGAGACCAGGGCGTCCTGCACCGCGTCGGCGGCCTCCTCGCGGTCGCCCAGCGTGCGCAGGGCCACCGCCCAGAGCCGGTCGCGGTGGCGGCGTACGAGTTCACCGAAGGCGTCGGGGTCTCCTCCGACGTGCTGGGCCAGGAGTTCCTGGTCGTCGGCATCGCGCAGTGTGACCTCGTCCAACGGTGAGCCCCCTTCCCCCCGGCGGCTGAGTCAGCCTGTGAACTTCACATCGGTTATGGCCTGCTTGTACCCCGCGTCGCTGTACTGATCGTAGGGAGCCTGCGGCATGGCCGTGATCCACACAAGTACGTACCGGGTCTTCACAGGAGACTTTGCCCGCAGAGCGGCCGTCGTGCCCTCGGTTTCGGTATCTGCGAACTTCTTCATCGACTCGAGAGGTGTCGACGAGGAGAGGGATTTCGCGGCGTACAGGGAGATGGCGGTCTTGCTGCCGCTGTAGTTGAGCTGTATCGACGCGGTCGACACGTCCTTGGTCGCGCCGAGGTCGTAGACGATGCCGACGCCCTGCTTGAACGGGGCGAGCACCGGCCCGCCCTTGAAGGAGTAGGAGCGCCAGTACGTGGAGCTGTCGCCGTCGTACGTCTTGCCGACGTCCTCGGGGTGCTGCGCCTTGCCGTCCGGGTAGTACTCCTGGGCGCCCTTGATGGCGAGCGGTCCTACGGGCTTGGGCTTCTCGTTGCCGCCGTGGTTGGTGGAGATTTCCGGTGGATCGCCCGAGTTCTTGCGGTCCAGGAGGGTGTCGGCGAGCTGCCAGCTGCCCAGGCCGAGAGCGGCGATGAGGAGCGAGGCCACCCCCCACTTCAGGGCCCGTCCGGTACGGCTCTGGAGCGGGCGCGGCGGCACCGGTACGGGTTGCGTCGCCGAGGGAGGGCCCGGCTGCTGACGCCCGTAGGCGCCCTGCTGGTAGGTGGTGCGCTGGTAGTCGGGGCGCGGGGTGAAGGCGGGCTCCGGCGGGCGGACGCGGGGCATCGCCGCGACCGCCTTGGCCAGCTCGTCGGGGGTCGTGCAGGGCGGTTCCTGCCGGGAGGCGGTCGCGCCGTCGTTGGCCAGGGCCCGCATGGCGAGCTCGGACAGGCCCCGGTGGACGCCCGCCCGTACCTGGTCGGGGGCGATCAGCCCGATGCCCTTGGGGAGCCCGGTGAGGCCGTAGGCGTCGCTCTCGTACGGCCAGCGCTGGGTCAGCGAGGCGTACAGCAGGGCGCCGATGGCCTCGGTGTCGGTGAGCTGCGGGCGCTCGGAGGTGATGCCGCGCAGGGCGGCGCTCACCGCGAGGCCGCGGATGCGGTACTGGCCGGTGGAGGTGCGCAGGACGGCGTTCGGGGTGAGCTGGAGGTGGGCCAGGCCCTCGCGATGGGCGGCGGCCATGGCCTGGGAGACCTGGCTGACCAGCTGGTACGCGTCGTGCGGCTCCAGCGGGCCGGAGGCGAGGATGGCGGTCAGCTCGGTGGCGTCGGGCAGCCACTCGTGGACGACGTAGACGAGGTCGTTCTCCTCGACGGCGTCCAGGACCTGGACGAAGCGGGGGTCGCCCAGCAGTGCGGAGGAGCGGGCGGCGGCGAGCACCGAACGGGCCCGGGCGTGGTCCGCGGGCAGCAGGTGGACCCCGACGGCGCGGCGCAGCTTTTCGTCGACGGCGCGCCAGCTGCTGAAGCCGTCGAGCCGGGTGAGGCATTCCTCCAGGCGGTAGCGTCTGGCCAGCTTGTGGCCGCTGTGCAGTTCGGGCGCGACGATCGGGGACTCCGTGCCCTTCTTCGTGCCGGGCTCGTCCTGCGTGCTCATCTCCGGTGTGTCCTGGCCTTCCGCCACCCCGTCGGCCGTGGCTCCGTCCGCACAGGCGGTGGTCGGTCCTTCTCCGCCGGGGGCGGGAGTGGGACCGTCACCGCTGTTGTCGGCCACGTCGACGGCAGCCGTGCTACGTTCCGCCACCGTCGTTCCTGCCTCCCCATTCGTTGCGCGCTGCTGTGCAGCCCTGTCAATTGTGCCCACAGTCCGCCGCTGCGCACGACATGCGGCGGCGGACGAGGGCGGTGCGGACGCTGTGCCGGCTCAGCGTCCGAGGCGTCCGCGGACCATGCCGACCAGGGCGTTCAGTTCCGCGATGCGCATCTTCTTCGCCGCGACGAAGAAGACCCCGAGCAGGACCGCACCGCCGACGACCAGCGCCGCGATCGAACCGAAGACCCCCTGGCCGAGGGCCTGGGAGAGCGCGTACCCCACTCCACCGGCAAGCATGGCTGCGGGAATCGAGGCAATCGCGAGACGTGCGTACGTACGGAGGACGTTCGCGCCGTCCAGGTCGCCGCCCAGCCGCTTGCGCAGCCGCTGCCAGGCGATGCCGACACCGATGGCGTAGGCGAGTCCGTACGCGGCCGCCATCCCGGTGACGGCCCAGCGGTCGGGCAGCAGGAGGTAGCACAGCGCCGAGGCTCCGGCGTTGACGGCGGCGACGATGACCGTGTTGTAGAAGGGCGTGCGGGTGTCCTCGTACGCGTAGAAGGCGCGCAGGACGACGTACTGCACGGAGTAGGGGATCAGGCCGAGACCGAAGGCCATCAGCATGTAGCCCATGTTCGTGGCGGCGGTGACGCCCGAGGAGCCGAAGATCAGGGTGCAGATCGGCACGCCGAGGGAGAGGAAGGCGAAGGCGATCGGGACGATGGCGACGGCGGTGGTGCGCAGGCCCTGCGAGATGTCGTCGCGGACGGCGCCGGCGTCGTTCTCGTTGGCCGAGCGGGAGAGCCTCGGCAGCAGGGCGGCCATCAGGGAGACGGTGATGATGGCCTGCGGGAGACCCCAGATCAGCTGGGCGTTGGCGTAGGCCGCGAAGCCGATGCCCTCGCCGTGCTTGCCGACGGCGGCGGTGGCGAGCTGGATGACGACGACCGCGCCGACCTGGTTGGCGAGGACGAACAGGATCGTCCACTTGGCCAGCTTGGCCGCCTTGCCGAGGCCCTGGCCCTTCCAGTCGAAGCGCGGACGCAGCTTGAAGCCGGTCTCGCGCAGGTAGGGGATCATCGCCAGGGCCTGCACGACCAGGCCCAGCAGGACGCCGACGCCCAGCAGGCGCTCGCCCTCCGGCGGGATGGTCGAGACGGTCATCCCGGAGCTCGCCGAGGTGCCGTACACCCAGATGAACATGCCGAGGGTGGCGATGATGACGATGTTGTTGAGGACCGGCGTCCACATCATCGCGCCGAACTTGCCGCGCGTGTTGAGGATCTGGCCCATCACCACGTGGACGCCCATGAAGAAGATCGTGGGCAGGAAGTAGCGCAGCAGGGTCACCGCGACGTCGTTGGACTCCGGGTTGCTGGAGATCGGCACCGACAGGAAGCGCACCAGCAGCGGCGCGAAGACCATCGCGAGGGCGGTGAGCGCGCCGAGGGCGACCGTGACCAGGGTGAGCAGGCGGTTGGCGTACGCCTCGCCGCCGTCCGCGTCGTCCTTCATGGCGCGCACCAGCTGCGGTACGAAGACCGAGTTGAGGCCGCCGCCGACGGTGAGGATGTAGATCATCGTCGGCAGCTGGTAGGCGACCTGGAAGGTGTCGCCGAGCAGGCCCGCGCCGAGCGCGGCGATGATCAGCGCGGAGCGGATGAAGCCGGTGAGGCGGGAGACCATGGTGCCCATGGCCATGACGGCGCTGGACTTCATGAGGCCCGCCGCGCGGCCCGCGGGCTTCTTCGGCGCGGCAGGCGCGGCGGCCTGCGGTTCCGGGGTCGCGGGGGCGGGGATTCCGGGGGTCTGCTGGTCGCGGTAGAGGTGCGCGAAGGCGTCCTTCTCCGGCTGTTCCTCCTGGCTGGCCCGGGTCACCAGGTCGTCGACGCCGGTGAACTGCACGGTGCGCGCGTCGTCCCCGTACGGCAGGTGGCGGGACGGGCCGTCCGGCTCCGGCGGCGGGGTCTGCGCCCACACCCGGGGGTCGGGGGCGTGCTGGGGTGCGGCCGGCTGCTGGTAGAGCGGCGGGGTGTCCGGGTAGGTGCCGGGCGGCGGCGGGGGGTGCGCGGCGCGGTCGTAGAGCGCCTCGGTCACCGGGTCCTGCGCGGAGAGGTCCTGCGACCGGTACGGGTCGTGGTCGTACGCGGAGCGGAGGTACGGGTCGTCCGGGGCATCCGGTGCGGGCTGCTGCGGCGGGGCGTGGCCCGCCGCATCGCCGCCCGCGCGCTGGCCGCGGTCACCGTCGTACGGCGCGTTCATTGCAACCCCACCTCATCGTCCCCGGCCGACGGCCACGACATCACGACATCGCTCAACGGTCCACTTTCTCACCCGTGGCCTTGGGCTCCCCGCTTTCCGGACCGGTGTCCGTGGGCGGGTCACTCGGCTGCTCGGGGTCCTCTGTCTGTTCCGTGCCGTCCTCGGGGGCATCGCCCCGGGCAGCCGCGCGCTTGCGCTGCGAGTACATCTTGATTCCGGCGAGCACCAGCAGGAGCACACCTCCGGCGATCACGAGCATGATCGTGGGGGTGACCTCGTTGACCTTGACCGTGAACTCCATCGGGAGGCCGTACGGGGTGTTGTCCTCGGTGAACAGCTGCGCGACGACCAGGACCTTGCCGTTGGCGTTGGCGGTCGTGGGGATCTTCACGGACTGGCTGTGCCCGCCGCGGACCTTGATCGGCACATTGGTCTCCGCCTGACCCTCGCCCTCGCCCAGCTTGAGCCGGGTCGGCATGGTCGAGCGGAGGCGCAGCACCAGGTGGTCGACGTCCTGCACCAGCTTGTTCTGCACCGTCACCGGGATCGTCGCGCTGCGCCCCGAAAGGGTCGCCGTGGACTTCTCGATCAGGTTGACTTCTTTGGTGAGGGCCAGCAGATAGTTCTGGACGTCCGCCCGGTAGGCGTCCGCCGCGGTGTCCTTGCCGCGCCAGGAGGTCGACATCTCGCGGTTTATGGCGTTGCCGAACGGGGTGACCACCCGCTCCGGGCGGGTCAGGACCACCTTGAACTGGTCCAGCCTGTGCTGGGTGGCCTTGATGGTCTCGAAGGCGGAGGTCGGGAGCTCCCGGTCGCGCAGCTTGTTCGGGTACGACGCGTAGCCGGGCACCTGGGTGGTGGCGGCGGGGTCCGGCTTGACCTTGGCCGCCGCCTCCAGGTCGAGCGGCTGGGTCCAGCGTCCGGCGCTCAGGGCGCGCAGGGCGGAGGCCATCGTCTGGACCTGGGTGACGCTGGGCATGCGCTGGGGGGCGACGACGATGCTGCGCTGCTTGTCCTCGTCCTGGAGGGTCAGTGCCAGCGTCTGGGCGAGGAACTGCTGGACGGCGAGCGTCGAGTTCTCCGCCGTGGACATGTCGCCCTGGAAGGCCGTGGAGAGCCGGGCGTCGGCGACCACGGCGGTGCGTCCCGCGCCGATGGGGCGGGCGGCGGTCGGCGTGTAGAGGAGTTTGCCCCGCTCGCGCAGGCTGTCACTGCGGGCGATCACGTTGTGGGCGCCTGCCGAGGTGGCCGCGTTGACGATCGCCGGGTCGACGGCTCCGTCCACCGGCCAGGCGAAGTCGGTGGACGGCTTGACGTGCAGGATCGAGTCGACGGTGATCGCGGCGGCCTCGGTGGCCCGCTGGAGCTGGTTGAGGGAGCCGGGCACCTTCTTGCCGCGGTGGGCGAGCGAGGCCAGATCGGGGTCGGCGAAGGGCAGCGCCACCACCTTCTGGTCCTTCACCGCCTTCTCCAGCGCGTTCAGCCAGTTCTTGGCGACGTTCCGGTTCTCCGCCGTGCCGGGGACCTTGGTGCCGGTGTCCTTGTCCTGGACCGTGTAGCCCTTCACCATCGCTTCGACGGTGGCGAGCAGGTCGGGGTCGATCACCCAGGTCACGGGCAGTTCGTCGCCCAGCGAGACGAGCTGCTCCAGCCGCCCGCCCGGGGCGAGCTCCTTGGCGAGGCCGTCGTTCTCGAAGACGGGGGTCTGCTGCTCGTCGGAGCCGGTCTCGGCGGACAGCCGGGTCGTGGAGATCAACGGCCACAGGTAGGTGAACTGCGTCTTCTTCTTCACCTGGTCGCTCTGCCACGGGAGGAAGGTGCGCTCGACGCCCAGGACCTGCTCGGTGCCGTTCCCCTTGGTCTTCCCGGAGAGCGTCACACCCAGCTGGTACACGCCGGGGTCGTCGAGGTCCAGTTTGTCGACCGGGACGGCCAGGCTGAAGTCCGTGCTTATGCCCGGTGCCAGTTCGGGGACCTTGACGGCGTACGACTTCAGCTCTTCGGGTTCCGTGCCCTCGGTGAAGCCGGTGCGGTCCGCCGCGGTGTCGAGCTGGGTGCGGCCGGAGAGCCTGGTGCCGACGCGCAGGCCGAGGTGGGCTTCGGTGACAGGGGTGCGGCCGGTGTTGGTGACCGTGCCGGAGAGGGTGACGGTGTCGCCCTTCACCGGTGCCGAGGGCGTCACCGCGTTGAGTGCCACGTCCACGGTGCGTGACCCCGTGGCGTCCTCCGCTGCGTAGGCGGCCGGTGCGGGCGTCAGTTGCGTCATACCGACCAGGAAGGGTGCCCCGACCAGCAGGGATGCCGTGCGCAGGGCCCATCGGCGGGCAGGAGAAGGAGTCATCCCCTGAAAGTCTGCCGCCTCGGCCACGCGCTCGCCCGTCCCTCTTCGTTGGCTGCCGTTGATGGTTGTCCGGTTGCTGCGTCCACGCATGGTAACGATGCGCGCGGCGTCGAAGTGCCGCGGACTGCGCCACGTGATCGCATGAGTCTCTCAGGGCCGCGGAAAACGATGACACTCCGCCCGGCGGGGGCACGTACCCTTTTCTGTTGTGCCGAACGCCAACGAAGACCACTCCAGCGCCCTGAGCCAGGTGCAGCGCCGCGCAGTCAGCGAACTGCTGCGGGTCTCACCCGTCGCCGACGACCTCGCCCGCCGTTTCCAGGAGGCGGGCTTCCGCCTCGCCCTGGTCGGGGGATCGGTGAGGGACGCGCTCCTGGGCCGGCTCGGCAACGACCTGGACTTCACCACCGATGCCCGGCCCGAGGACGTACTGAAGATCGTCCGGCCGTGGGCGGACGCCGTGTGGGAGGTCGGGATCGCCTTCGGGACGGTCGGCTGCCAGAAGGACGGCTACCTGGTGGAGGTCACCACGTACCGCTCCGAGGCGTACGACAGGACCTCGCGCAAGCCCGAGGTGTCCTACGGCGACTCCATCGAGGAGGACCTCGTCCGCCGCGACTTCACCGTGAACGCGATGGCCGTCGCGCTCCCGGAGAAGGAGTTCGTCGACCCGCACGGTGGCCTGGAGGACCTCTCGGCGAAGGTGCTGCGCACGCCCGGCACCCCGGAGGACTCCTTCTCCGACGATCCGCTGCGGATGCTGCGCGCCGCCCGCTTCGCCGCCCAGCTGGACTTCGAGGTCGCCCCCGAGGTCGTCGCCGCGATGACCGCGATGTCGGAGCGCATCGAGATCGTCTCCGCCGAGCGGGTGCGTGACGAGCTCAACAAGCTGCTGCTCTCCGCGCACCCCGCCAAGGGCCTCTCGCTGCTGGTCGACACCGGGCTGGCGGCGCACGTGCTGCCCGAGCTGCCCGCGCTGCGCCTGGAGAGCGATGAGCACCACCGGCACAAGGACGTCTACGAGCACTCCCTGATCGTTCTCCAGCAGGCCATCGACCTGGAGGAGGACGGCCCGGACCTCACCCTGCGGCTGGCCGCGCTGCTGCACGACATCGGCAAGCCGCGCACGCGCCGCTTCGAGAAGGACGGCCGGGTCTCCTTCCACCACCACGAAGTGGTCGGCGCGAAGATGGCCAAGAAGCGCATGACCGCGCTGAAGTACTCCAACGACATGATCAAGGACGTGTCGAAGCTGGTGGAGCTGCACCTGCGCTTCCACGGCTACGGCACCGGGGAGTGGACCGACTCGGCCGTCCGACGGTACGTGCGCGACGCGGGCCCGCTCGTGGACCGGCTGCACAAGCTGACCCGCTCGGACTGCACCACCCGCAACAAGCGCAAGGCCACCGCGCTCTCCCGGGCCTACGACGGGCTGGAGGAGCGCATCGCGCAGCTCCAGGAGCAGGAGGAGCTGGACTCGATCCGGCCCGACCTGGACGGCAACCAGATCATGGAGATCCTGGGTATCAGCCCCGGTCCCGCGATCGGTCAGGCCTACAAGTTCCTGCTGGAACTTCGCCTGGAGAACGGCCCGATGGCGCACGAGGACGCGGTGGCCGCACTCAAGGAGTGGTGGGCGCAGCAGGCCTGAGGCGTGAGCGAACGGGCCGATGTTTCACGTGAAACATCGGCCCGTCGTCATGCGTGGCTGCGGATGTTTCACGTGAAACATCGAGCCGTGTGCGGTGGGCTGCCGTGTGGCGGCGTGATGTTTCACGTGAAACATCACGCGCTCTCCGGCTGCCGATTCCAGCGGAACAGGGCCGCCGCCACCCCCGCGTACAGCACTGCGACGCCCAGAACCAGGGCGGCCGAGCGCCCGTCCGCAGGCAGGACCAGGGCTGCTGCCGCTGCCGCGCCGACGAAAGCGACGTTGAACAGCACGTCGTAGAGAGAGAAGACCCGGCCCCGGTAGGCGTCGTCCACGGCGGACTGCACGACCGTGTCGGTGGCGATCTTCGGCCCCTGTGTGATGAGTCCCAGCACGAACGCGCCGATCAGAACCGGTACGGGCGAGAACGGCAGCCACAGCGCCGGTACGAGGACGGCGGCCGACGCGGTGCACACCACCATCCAGCCGTACGGTCCCCACCGCCTCGCCGCCCAGGGAGTGATGACGGCCGCGACGAAGAACCCCGCACCGGAGAGCCCGGCGGCCAGGCCGAGCAGCGCCAGGCCGTCGCTGCCGTCGGAGCGGGCGGGGCCCTCCGTCCAGGCGTACCGGCAGAGCATGAGGACCGTCACCGTCAGCGCGCCGAAGCAGAAACGCAGCACGGTCATGGAGGCCAGGGCGCGGGCGGCGGACCGTTGCGCGGTCAGATGCCGCAGGCCGTCACGGAGTCCGTACGCCGTGGAGGCGAGCGCGGCGCCCAGCCGGGGCTGCCGCAGCTCGGGCTCGGGGCCCAGCAACTCCCGGCTCATGCGCAGCGAGGCCAGCGCCGAGCAGAGGTAGAGCACCGCGCCGAGCAGGACGACCACCGCGTCGGAGTCCGAGCCGAGCAGCCGCACGCCGAAGGCGAGCCCGCCGCCGAGCGTGGCGGCGAGGGTGCCTGCGGTCGGCGAGAGGGAGTTGGCGATGACCAGGCGCTCGGCGTCGACGACCCGGGGCAGGGCGGCCGAGAGCCCGGACAGAACGAAGCGGTTGACGGCGGTGACCGACAGGGCCGAGGCGTAGAAGATCCAGTCCGGGGCGGACCCGACGATCAGCAGGGCGGTGCAGGCGGCCAGCACGGCGCGCAGCACATTGCCGTACAGGAAGACCTGACGGCGGCTCCAGCGGTCGAGGAGTACCCCGGCGAAGGGGCCGACGACGGAGTACGGCAGCAGGAGCACCGCCATGGCGGAGGCGATCGCGGCGGGCGAGGTCTGCTTCTCCGGGGAGAAGACGACGTACGCGGCGAGGGCGACCTGGTAGACGCCGTCCGCGGACTGGGAGAGCAGCCGCACGCTCAGCAGGCGCCGGAAGTCGGGCAGGCGCAGCAGCACGCGCAGATCACGTACGACGGACATGCGAGCAAGAGTCACACATGCGGGACGCGAGGAGGGGCCCCGGGCAGCGACTGCCCGGGGCCCCTCCTCGTGGAAGGCGTCGGCGCTTAGCGCTCGACCTCGCCCTTGATGAACTTCTCGACGTTGTCGTAGGCCTCGTCGTCGAAGTACTGCACCGGCGGGGACTTCATGAAGTACGAGGACGCGGAGAGGATCGGGCCGCCGATGCCGCGGTCCTTGGCGATCTTCGCGGCGCGCACCGCGTCGATGATGACGCCCGCGGAGTTCGGGGAGTCCCACACCTCAAGCTTGTACTCGAGGTTCAGCGGGACGTCGCCGAACGCGCGGCCCTCAAGGCGGACGTAGGCCCACTTGCGGTCGTCCAGCCAGGCCACGTAGTCGGACGGGCCGATGTGGACGTTGTTCTCGCCCAGCTCGCGGTCGCGGATCTGCGAGGTGACGGCCTGCGTCTTGGAGACCTTCTTGGACTCCAGGCGGTCGCGCTCCAGCATGTTCTTGAAGTCCATGTTGCCGCCGACGTTCAGCTGCATGGTGCGCTCCAGGCGCACACCGCGGTCCTCGAAGAGCTTCGCCATGACGCGGTGCGTGATGGTGGCGCCGACCTGCGACTTGATGTCGTCGCCGACGATCGGGACGCCCGCCTCGGTGAACTTGTCCGCCCACTCCTTGGTGCCGGCGATGAAGACCGGGAGGGCGTTGACGAAGGCGACCTTGGCGTCGATGGCGCACTGGGCGTAGAACTTCGCCGCGTCCTCGGAGCCGACCGGGAGGTAGCAGACCAGGACGTCGACCTGGGCGTCCTTCAGGGCCTGGACGACGTCGACCGGCTCCTGCTCCGACTCCTCGATGGTCAGGCGGTAGTACTTGCCCAGGCCGTCGAGGGTGTGGCCGCGCTGGACGGTGACGCCGGTGGGCGGCACGTCGCAGATCTTGATGGTGTTGTTCTCGCTGGCGCCGATGGCGTCCGCGAGGTCCAGTCCGACCTTCTTGGCGTCGACGTCGAAGGCGGCCACGAACTCCACGTCCTTGACGTGGTAGTCGCCGAACTGGACGTGCATCAGACCGGGCACGCGAGCGTCCGGGTCAGCGTCCTTGTAGTACTCGACGCCCTGGACCAGCGACGCAGAGCAGTTGCCCACGCCGACGATGGCTACGCGAACGGAACCCATTGACGGTTGCTCCCTGTGTGTTCTGTACGAGACCTGCGGAGTGCAGGGCCTCAGTTGGCGGTGTCGTCGGGCGTGTCCGGCGGGGTGGTACCCCTGTCCCGGGGCAGGCCGCCCTTGTCACCTGATGTGCGGTTGTCACCGGCGGCACCGGCGTCCTCGGACCGGAGTTGGTCCCGGCCCACGCGCTCGCTCTCGATGAGCTCGTTCAGCCAGCGCACCTCGCGCTCCACGGACTCCATTCCGTGCCGCTGGAGTTCGAGGGTGTAGTCGTCCAGGCGCTCCCGGGTGCGGGCCAGTGAGGCCCGCATCTTCTCCAGGCGCTCCTCCAGACGGCTGCGGCGCCCTTCGAGGACGCGCATCCGCACCTCGCGCTCCGTCTGCCCGAAGAAGGCGAAACGGGCTGCGAAGTGCTCGTCCTCCCAGGAGTCGGGTCCGGTGTGCGAGAGCAGCTCCTCGAAGTGCTCCTTGCCCTCTGCCGTGAGCCGGTAGACGATCTTGGCCCGCCGTCCGGCGAGCGAGGCGGCGAGCGCGTCCTCGGGGGCGCTGCCGGGCTCCTCGATCAACCAGCCGTGCGCGACGAGTGCTTTGAGGCACGGATAGAGCGTGCCGTAGCTGAAGGCACGGAAGACGCCCAGCGAGGTGTTGAGCCTCTTGCGCAGTTCGTATCCGTGCATCGGGGACTCGCGCAGCAGGCCGAGCACGGCGAATTCGAGGATGCCGGAGCGTCTGCTCATCCTTCGCCTCCCTGCCTCTGTTGTGAAGTCCCGCCCGCTGTCCTGCACTTATGCCGAACTTATGCTGGGCCGATGTATCGACTCGATACATCCAGACGATAGAACGGCCATCCGTCCGCGACAAGGCCAGTCATGGTGAACGGCGTCACATCATCAATTCGTGGGAAGCAACTTGCCTGATTTGGGGTGAACATCGGCACTGAGGTGGTTTTGAGCGTGCGTAGTCTGTGCGGCATGCACAACACCGGGAGCCGCGTGACGCAAGGGGGCGTCGTGCTTCCGGGAGTAGCGAGAACGGGCCCGTGGGAAGGCTCGTTCGCATTTCGGGGGGACCGGAACTCAGCTGCCGCTTCCAGGCGAACTCGCCTGCCCGAGGAGTAGTCGTTCGATGAGCGAGCACCGTCGCAAGCCTCCGCAGCCTCAGGGCGGCGGACGTGCCGCGGCCAGGAAAGCCGCCCAGCAACCAACAGGTCGCCGCGCGGCCCCGCCGTCCCACGGTCCTGCCGTCGGGTCGCCGTCTGGTGCGTACGGGCAGGAACGTCCGTACGGAGGAAGGGCCGAGGCCCGCCGTGCCGCCCAGCGGGGCGGCGGCGGTGGCGGCCGGCGTGGAGGTGGAGGCGGTCGGGGTGGCCCTGAGGGCCCCGGCCGTGGGAGAGGCGGCCGGCCGCCGGGGAAGAAGAGGTTCATCGATTACCCGCGGTCCACGAAGTACGGGTGGCAGCGGTTCGTCCCGTCGTGGAAGCAGGTGACGGGGCTGTGCATCGGCTTCGTCGGCGCTGTGATGGCGGCGGGCAGCATCGCGTACGCCATGGTGGACATCCCGGACATCAACAAGGCGGCCAAGGCGCAGAACAACGTCTACTACTACTCGAAGGCCGACGGGTCCAAGGGTGACCAGATGGTTGCGACCGGCGGTGAGATCAACCGCCAGGCGCTGCCGATCGACCAGATCCCCCCGGCGATGCAGAACGCGGTGATCTCCGCGGAGAACAAGACGTTCAAGACGGACCGGGGTGTCGACCCCATGGGCATCGCCCGGGCCGTCTTCAACATGGCGCGCGGTGGCAACACCCAGGGCGGCTCCACGATCACCCAGCAGTACGTCAAGAACTCCCGTCTGAGCCAGGAGCAGACGCTCACTCGAAAGGCCGAGGAACTCTTCATCTCGATGAAGGTCGGCATCGAGGAGGGCAAGGAAACCATCATGGCGGGGTACCTCAACGTCTCGTACTACGGACGTGGTGCCTACGGTCTCCAGGCCGCTGCCCGCGCGTACTACAACAAGGACGCGAAGGACCTCAACCCGGCCGAGTGCGCCTTCCTCGCAGCGGTCCTCAAGGGCGCGACGTACTACGACCCCGCCGGTGCTCCGGAGATCGACCCCCGGGCCACCAAGGAACAGAACACCTACAACGCCAAGAAGCGTTGGGGCTGGATCATGGACGAGATGGTCAAGGACGGTGCGCTGAGCGCTGCGGACCGGGCCAAGTACCGCGAGTTCCCGATGCCTCTCGCGCCGCACAAGAACGCTCAGCTCGGCGGGCAGATCGGCTATCTGGTCGACCTGGCGAAGTCGTACATCCTGAACAACACGGACATCACCGCCGATCAGCTCTCCCAGGGCGGCTACCAGATCCAGACGACCTTCCAGAAGGACAAGGTCCAGGCCCTCACGAAGGCCGTCAAGAAGGTCTACGACAAGAACATCGACGTGAAGAAGCGCCCTGACCTGGACTCCCACGTTCAGTTCGGCGGGGCGTCGGTCAACCCCAAGGACGGCGCGATCGTCGCCATCTACGGCGGCAGCGACGCGACGAAGCACTTCACCAACAACGCCGACCAGACGGGTGCCCAGGTCGGTTCGACGTTCAAGCCCTTCGTTCTCGCAGCGGCGATGGAGTACGGCAAGCGCGACCCCGAGGGGGAGCCGCAGCAGGGCGAGTCCATGCGGACCAAGCTCTCGCCGAAGAGCATCTACAACGGCAAGAACAAGCTGAAGATCAAGAACTACGACGGCACCGTCTGGCGGAACGAGAAGGGCCTGGAGTGGCTCCAGACCAACGACGGTGACGAGTCGTACGGCGACATCGACCTCCGCGAGGCGATGCGGGTGTCGGCCAACTCGCCCTACGTGCAACTGGGCATGGATGTCGGGATCAGCAAGGTTCGGGACATGGCGGTCAACGCCGGGCTGTTGAAGACCAGTCTGGTCGGCAGCGACGTTCCGTCGTTCTCCATCGGCATCTCCGACCCGAGTGCCATTCGGATGGCCGGTGCGTACGCCACGTTCGCGGCCAGCGGGAAGCAGAACGACCCCTACTCCGTCGTCAAGGTGGAGAAGGAGGGTGAGGCCACGTACGAGCGGGACAAGGACCCGAAGGCCAAGGCCGAGCAGAAGATCTCCAGTGCTGTCGCCGACAACGTCACCGAGGTGCTGAAGAACGTCGTCGACAAGGGCACCGGCTCCAACGCCAAGATTCCCGGCCGTGAGATCGCGGGCAAGACGGGAACGACCGACGGCAACAAGTCCGCCTGGTTCGTGGGATACACGCCGCAGCTGTCGACGGCCATCGACATGTACCGCCTGGACGACGACGCGGAGAACAAGAAGCGTGCGTTCCTGAAGATGTTCGGGACCGGCGGCCAGGAGAAGATCCACGGCGCCTCGTTCCCCTCGGACATCTGGCACGACTACATGGTCGACGCGCTCAAGGGCACGGACTCCAAGTCGTTCCCCGTCCCCGAGCCCATCGGTGAGACGGTCTGGGGCGGCGGTGCCAAGAGCCCCGAGCCCACGCCGACCGAGACGGAAGAGGAGAAGCCCTCGGAGACGCCTCCGGCGGAGTCTCCCCCGGCGGAGTCTCCCCCGGCCCAGTCCCCGCCCCCGGAGAAGCCGGGCGGCGACAAGGAGTGCGAGTTCTGGGACTGGGAGTGCAAGCAGAACCAGAACGGCGGCGGTGACAACCAGGGCGGAAACAACACCGGCGGCGAGAACGGCGGCGTCGATCCGGGCCGCCCGCCGGAGGAGACCCAGCCTCCGGGCGGCGACAACGGAGGCAACGGAGGCGGCAACGGAGGCGGCGGCATCTTCGGATGACCCGGCCCCCGGGCCGCCCGGCACCACCCAGGAGGGCCGTCGCACCGAGCAGTACGGTGCGGCGGCCCTCCGCCGTGTCCGGGCTCAGGCCTGTCGGCGGGAGCTGGGCCGTGCATCCGGTGGCGCACAGCCCCGTACGGCAGGATGTCCCGCATGACGAGCGTGCACGAGGACCGGCCCGTACCCCCCACGCGGCAGGACGACGTCGCCTCCGCCGGAAGCGAGCTGATCGGCGGACCCGTCGGGCGGTGGGCGAGACTCGGCGGCAGCAGGCTCACCCCGGTCCGCGTCGTCGCGCTCGTGATGATCGGCATGTTCGCGCTCGGCATGGTGCAGAAACTGCCCTGCTACAACTGGGCCTGGTTCCAGGGCACCAGCTCCCAGTACACGCACGCCTGTTACTCCGACATCCCGCACCTCTTCGTCGGACGCGGCTTCTCCGACGGGCTCATGCCCTACTTCGACCGGCTCTCGGGAGACATGGACTTCCTCGAATACCCGGTGCTGACCGGCCTGTTCATGGAGGTCGCCTCCTGGTTCACCCCGTCCGGCGGGACGATCCAGTACCGGGAGCAGATCTACTGGCTCGTCAACTGCGGGATGCTGATGGTCTGCGCCGTCGTCATCGCGGTCTGCGTGGCCCGCACCCACCGCAGGCGCCCCTGGGACGGCCTTCTCGTCGCCCTCGCGCCCGCCTTCGCGCTCACCGCGACGATCAACTGGGACCTCTTCGCCATCGCGCTCACGGCCGCGGGCATGCTGATGTGGTCACGCGGCAGGTCGCTGATGTTCGGCATCCTCATCGGGCTCGCCACCGCCGCCAAGCTCTATCCCGTACTGCTGCTGGGACCGCTGTTCGTGCTCTGTCTGCGGGCCGGGAGGTGGCGGGAGTTCGGGGCCGCGGTGCTGGGCACGGCGGGCTCGTGGCTGCTCGTGAACCTGCCCGTCATGCTGGCCGCGCCCGAGGGCTGGAAGAAGTTCTACTCCTTCAGCCAGGAGCGCGAGGTCGACTTCGGCTCGTTCTGGCTGATCATCACCCAGAGCACCGGTGTCTCGCTCAAGCACGAGCAGGTCAACACGTACGCCGTCGTGCTGATGGTGCTGGCGTGTGCGGGCATCGCCTGGCTCGCGCTCACGGCCCCACGCCGACCGCGGTTCGCCCAGCTGGCCTTCCTGGTCGTCGCCGCGTTCATCCTGACCAACAAGGTCTATTCGCCGCAGTACGTGCTGTGGCTCATCCCCCTCGCCGCGCTCGCCCTGCCGCGCTGGCGGCACTTCCTGATCTGGCAGGCCTGCGAGGTCATGTACTTCCTGGGGATCTGGATGTACCTCGCGTACACGACCAGCGGCGACAAGCACCAGGGCCTGCCCACCGACGGCTACCACCTGGCGATCCTGCTCCACCTGATCGGCACGTTGTACGTCTGCGCGGTCGTCGTCCGGGACATCCTGCTGCCCGACCGGGACGTGGTCCGTCGGGACGGCTCCGACGACCCTTCCGGGGGTGTGCTGGACCGGGCTCCCGACGTGTTTGCCCTCGGCCGGGCGGCGGCGCCGGACTGGCGCGAGGCACACCAGGTCCAGGGGCCGCGCGTTCAGTGGGGCGTGCCGCAGGGCGGAGTCACCGCCGCCGACTGAGGGTGTGTTTCACGTGAAACGGCCGGTGTTTCACGTGAAACACCGGCCGTCGGCTTCTGCTCAGGGACGTCTTCTGTTCAGGAACGGTGCTGCTCAGGAACGTCGCTGCTCAGGGACGTCGCTGCTCAGGGACGCCTCAGCGGTCGACCATGCGGTCGAACTGCGTGGTCGTGTGGCGCAGATGGGCCACCAACTCGTCGCCCACCTTCGGCTCCGTCGCGTCGGAGGGCACGAACAGGATCGACACCTGCATGTGCGGCGGCTCCGCGAACCAGCGCTGCTTGCCCGCCCACACGAACGGCGAAAGGTTCCGGTTCACCGTCGCCAGGCCGGCCCGGGCCACGCCCTTGGCCCGGGGCATCATGCCGTGCAGCGCCTTCGGGGCCTCCAGGCCCACACCGTGCGAGGTGCCGCCCGCGACGACCACCAGCCAGCCGTCGGAGGCCACTTTCTGCTGCCGGTAGCCGAACCGGTCGCCCTTGGACACCGGCGTCACGTCCAGCACCGAGCCCCGGTACTCCGTCGCCTCGTGGTCGCCCAGCCACAGCCGGGTGCCGATCCGCGCGCGGAACCGGGTCTGCGGGAACTGCTGCTGGAGCCTGGCCTGCTCCTCCGCCTTGAGGTGGCTGACGAACATGGTGTGCAGCGGCAGGCGCGCGGTGCGCAGGCGCTCCATCCACGCGATGACCTCCTCGACGGCGTCCGAGCCGTCCGTGCGGTCCAGCGGCAGGTGCAGCGCGAAGCCCTCCAGACGGACGTCCTCGATCGCGGCGTGCAGCTGAGCGAGCTCGGACTCCTTGACGCCGTGCCGCTTCATCGAGCTCATGCACTCGATGACGACCCGGGCGCCCACCAGGGCGTGCACGCCGTCCACGGACGACACGGAACGGATGACGCGGTCGGGCAGCGGCACCGGCTCCTCGCCCCGCCGGAACGGGGTCAGGACCAGCAGGTCGCCGCTGAACCAGTCCTTGATCCGGGCCGCTTCGTACGTGGTCCCGACGGCGAGGATGTCCGAGCCGAAGCGCGTCACCTCTTCGGCGAGACGCTCGTGCCCGAAGCCGTAGCCGTTGCCCTTGCAGACCGGAACCAGGCCCGGGAACTGCTCGATCACGGACTTCTGGTGCGCCCGCCAGCGCGCGGTGTCGACGGAGAGAGTGAGCGCCATGAGCCGGTCCGGAACCTTTCCTGTTGCTGCGGTGTATCAGAGGTATGAAACGTACGAGGGCCACGCAGGCCCGGACCTCAGCGACCCGGGCGTCGGCGACCCGGACATCAGCGGCGCGACATGTAGACGTCGAGCGCCTTGTGCAGCAGCTTGTTGAGCGGGAAGTCCCACTCGCCGAGGTACTGGGCGGCCTCGCCGCCGGTGCCCACCTTGAACTGGATCAGACCGAAGAGGTGGTCCGTCTCGTCCAGCGAGTCGGAGATGCCACGCAGGTCGTAGACCGAGGCGCCCATCGCATAGGCGTCGCGCAGCATCCGCCACTGCATGGCGTTGGAGGGGCGGACCTCGCGGCCGATGTTGTCGGAGGCGCCGTAGGAGTACCAGACGTGCCCGCCGACGACGAGCATCGTCGCCGCGGAGAGGTTCACCCCGTTGTGGCGGGCGAAGTACAGCCGCATCCGGTTGGGGTCCTCGGTGTTGAGGGCCGACCACATGCGCTGGAAGTACGCGAGCGGGCGGGGCCGGAAGTGGTCGCGGACCGCCGTGATCTCGTACAGGCGCTGCCACTCCTCCAGGTCCTGGTAACCGCCCTGGACGACCTCGACGCCGGCCTTCTCGGCCTTCTTGATGTTGCGGCGCCACAGCTGGTTGAAGCCCTTGTGGACGTCCTCCAGCGACCGGTTGGCGAGCGGTACCTGGAAGACGTAGCGGGGCTGTGCGTCGCCGAAGCCGGCACCGTCGTCCTCGCCCTGCTGCCAGCCCATCTTGCGCAGTCGGTCCGCCACTTCGAAGGCGCGCGGCTCGATGTGGGTGGCCTCGACGTCGCGCAGGCGCTTCACGTCCGGGTCCTGGATGCCCGCCTTGATGGCCGCGGCGTTCCAGCGGCGGATGACGACCGGGGGGCCCATCTTCACCGAGAAGGCGCCCTGCTGCTTGAGGTGCGCCAGCATCGGCTGGAGCCAGTCGTCCAGGTTCGGGGCGTACCAGTTGATGACCGGGCCCTCGGGGAGGTACGCCAAGTACCGCTTGATCTTGGGAAGTTGGCGGTACAGCACCAGGCCGACGCCGACCAGTTCACCGGTCCGTTCGTCGAACCAGCCCAGGCTCTCCGAGCGCCACTCCGCCTTCACGTCGGCCCACGCCGGGACCTGCATGTGGCTTGCCGCGGGCAGGTTCTGGATGTACGCCAGATGCTGCTCTCGGGGGATGGTCCGAAGGGTCAGGCTCGTCATGCGGGGCGCTCCTCGGCAGGTGTGTCCCCATGGGGTCAGGGGCTCCGGCTCTCGCGCCGAAGCCTACTGGGCCGATGGAGCGCCCCGTCCGGCCCTGCCTGGCCGAATTGCCGCCGGGCTCAGCCCAGTACGCCGCCGAAGAGCCCGCCGTGCGCCATCCCCAGGAAGAAACCGAGCGCGGAGGCACCCAGGCCGAGGATCAGGACGAACCGCTCGCGGGTGGTCGCGGAGACGTACATGCCGTAGCCGCCGGTGATGATGCCCACCAGTCCGGCCCACGAGGACAGCAGATGGAGGTGGTGGAACATCGCCGTCACCAGCGCCAGCACGCCCAGGACGAGAGTGATGCCCATGAGGGTGTCCTGGAGCGGATGGGGTTTGCCGTCGGTGGCGAAGAGGGAGACGGACGAGTTGCGTCGCATTGCCTGTGCCATGAGGCACCTCCTGGCAGGAAGGCGGCGCACTGTAGCGCCGCTCACACCCGATGTGTACAGATTGCGGCCTTCCGGGGCCCGATTTCAACCGGAAGCCTCTCTACGGGTACTCTGGACGGTCTGCACCGGTGTCACCCCTGCCCGAAACGTCTCCGTGGGTTCTTTCCCGCGGGATTGTCAGAGGCAGCCGATACCGTTGCGTACGCATCACGACCCTCCTGCCACGGAACGACCGTGGCCGCTGAGTCCAAAGGAGGTGGGTTCCACATGCGTCACTACGAAGTGATGGTCATCCTCGACCCCGATCTGGAGGAGCGCGCTGTCGCCCCCCTGATCGAGAACTTCCTCTCCGTCGTCCGTGAGGGCAACGGAAAGGTCGAGAAGGTCGACACCTGGGGCCGTCGTCGTCTGTCCTACGAGATCAAGAAGAAGCCCGAGGGCATCTACTCGGTCATCGACCTGCAGGCCGAGCCTGCGGTCGTCAAGGAGCTCGACCGACAGATGAACCTGAACGAGTCGGTCCTCCGGACCAAGGTCCTCCGCCCCGAGACCCACTGAACTTCGGTTCAGCGGTAATCGGGTTCGAGTAGCACCCACCAGCAGCACCACAGCTTTCCGCAGCAATCCCCGCCGAGAGGTTCACCCATGGCAGGCGAGACCGTCATCACGGTCGTCGGCAATCTCGTCGACGACCCCGAGCTGCGCTTCACCCCGTCCGGTGCGGCGGTCGCGAAGTTCCGTGTCGCGTCCACTCCCCGCATCTTCGACAAGCAGACCAATGAGTGGAAGGACGGCGAAGGCCTGTTCCTCACCTGCTCGGTCTGGCGTCAGGCGGCGGAGAACGTCGCGGAGTCGCTCCAGCGAGGCATGCGCGTCATCGTGCAGGGCCGGCTGAAGCAGCGGTCCTACGAGGACCGTGAGGGCATCAAGCGCACGGTCTACGAGCTGGACGTCGAAGAAGTCGGTCCCGCCCTCAAGAGCGCAACGGCCAAGGTCACCAAGACCTCCGGTCGCGGCGGTCAGGGTGGCGGCGGCGGATTCGGCGGCGGCGGCCAGCAGGGTGGCGGCGGCGGCAACTGGGGCGGCGGTTCCGGTGGCGGCCAGCAGGGCGGCGGAGCTCCCTCCGACGACCCCTGGGCCTCCAGCGCGCCGGCCGGTGGGCAGCAGTCGCAGGGCGGGGGTGGCTGGGGCGGAAACTCCGGCAACTCCGGCGGTGGCGGCGGCGGTGGCTACTCGGACGAGCCGCCCTTCTAGGGCTGTTCGTACTCCCACTTCTTGATCACACAGGAGAAACACCATGGCGAAGCCGCCTGTGCGCAAGCCTAAGAAGAAGGTCTGCGCGTTCTGCAAGGACAAGACCCAGTACGTGGACTACAAGGACACGAACATGCTGCGGAAGTTCATTTCCGACCGCGGCAAGATCCGTGCCCGCCGCGTCACCGGCAACTGCACGCAGCACCAGCGTGACGTCGCCACGGCCGTCAAGAACAGCCGTGAGATGGCGCTGCTGCCCTACACGTCCACCGCGCGATAAGGAAAGGGTGACCGAAAAATGAAGATCATCCTGACCCACGAGGTCTCCGGCCTCGGTACCGCTGGCGACGTCGTCGACGTCAAGGACGGCTACGCTCGCAACTACCTGGTTCCCCGTGGCTTCGCGCTGCGCTGGACCAAGGGTGGCGAGAAGGACGTGGCGCAGATCCGCCGCGCCCGCAAGATCCACGAGATCGCGACCATCGAGCAGGCCAACGAGGTCAAGGCCAAGCTCGAGGGCACGAAGGTCAGCCTGGCCGTTCGCTCCGGCGACGCCGGCCGTCTCTTCGGCTCCGTGACCCCCGCCGACGTCGCTGCCGCGATCGTCGCCGCCGGTGGTCCGAAGGTCGACAAGCGCAGCGTCGAGCTGGGCTCCCCGATCAAGACCCTCGGTTCGCACCAGGTCTCCGTGCGTCTGCACGCCGACGTGGCCGCGAAGCTCGGCGTCGAGGTCGTTGCTGCCTGAGTGCAGCACGCCCCGGCCTGAGAAGGTCTGAGCAGTGAGAAAGGGCCGCATCCCCTCGGGGGTGTGGCCCTTTCGCATGGGCGGATGTTTCACGTGAAACGAAGCCTCCGCCGTTTCACGTGAAACAAAGTCCGCAGGGTGATCGGGGCGAGTCGTCCGGGTGGTGCGGGTGGTGCGGGCCCGGATGTTTCACGTGAAACATCCGCCGTACGTCAGCGGGTCGCGCCCGTGACGATCCAGCGGCCCGAGCGGGTCCGCCACCACAGGGTGACCATGCGGACCGCCATCATCAGCACCATCGCCCACCACAGCGCCGTCAGGCCGCCGCCCAGCGTCGGCACCAGCAGCGCCACCGGGGCGAACACCGCGAGCGTGGCGAGCATCGCCCAGGCCAGGTACGGGCCGTCGCCCGCGCCCATCAGGACACCGTCGAGCACGAAGACCACGCCCGAGATCGGCTGGCTCACGGCCACCACCAGGAGCGCGGGCAGCAGGGTGTCCCGGACGAGCTGGTCCCCGGTGAAGAGCGGGACGAAGAGGGGGCGGGCGAGAGCGACCAGGATGCCGAGGATCACACCGGCGGCGATGCCCCACTCGACCATGCGGCGGCAGGCGGCCCGTGCGCCCTCCTCGTCCCCCGCGCCCAGATAGCGGCCGATGATGGACTGCCCGGCGATGGCGATGGCGTCCAGGGCGAAGGCGAGCAGGCTCCACAGGGTCAGGATGATCTGGTGGGCGGCCACGTCCGCGTCGCCGAGCCGGGCAGCGACGGCCGTGGCGATCATCAGCACCGCGCGCAGCGACAGCGTACGGACGAGGAGGGGTGCTCCGGCCTGGGCGGAGGCCCTTATCCCGGCCGCGTCCGGGCGTAGCGAGGCGCCGTGGCGGCGGGCGCCGCGGACGACGACCACGAGGTAGACGGCGGCCATGGCCCACTGGGCGGCCACCGTGCCCCAGGCGGATCCGGCGATGCCGAGGCCGAAGCCGTACACGAGGAGCACGTTGAGGATGCCGTTGGCGACGAAGCCGCCGATGGCGACGTACAGCGGGGTCTTCGTGTCCTGGAGGCCGCGCAGGACGCCGGTGGCGGCCAGGACGACGAGCATCGCGGGGATGCCGAGGGCGGAGATGCGCAGATAGGTGATGGCGTAGGGGGCGGCGGTGTCGGAGGCGCCGAAGAGGTCGATCAGGCCGGGGGCGGTCGGCAGGACGGCGGCGATGACGACCGCACCCAGGAGCAGGGCCAGCCAGATGCCGTCCATGCCCTGGCGGATGGCGGCGGCGAGGTCGCCCGCGCCGACACGTCGGGAGACGGCCGCGGTGGTGGCGTACGCGAGGAAGACGAAGATGCTCACCGCGGTGGTGAGCAGGGCCGAGGCGATGCCGAGGCCGGCCAGCTGGGGGGTGCCGAGGTGGCCGACGATGGCGCTGTCGGCCATCAGGAAGAGGGGCTCGGCGACGAGTGCGCCGAAGGCGGGCAGGGCGAGGGCGACGATCTCGCGGTCGTGCCGACGGCGGCCTGCTTTCGATGCCGCGGGAGCCTGTGTCATGGCCTCAATCTAATCTTCCACAGGTAAGAGATGCAATGGGTCTGGGACCCTTACTGATCGCCGTTCTCCGGCTTGCGGTGTGCGCCGTTTGAAGTGATCTTGAGCTGCTGGGGAAAGTTTTTCTCCCCCACAGCCGGTGGATGGCGTTTCCGCAGGTCAGGTAGGTCACGGTGAGAGTGCTGTGAACTTGTCCACAGCGCTGTCCCCCGGTCCGTGCACAGGTTCTGGTGAGTTCTCCACAGCATCGGCGGACTTTCTCACAGGCCCTGTGGATAACCAGATTGGCTGACGGTGCCCGCGGGCCTACCGTGGACCGGCGCCCGCCCTGTCTTCCGGCCGGAATCGCCCTTTGGGCACCCACGGAAAACCGCCTCATTCGATCTGCCGGAAGCGGAAGTCGGGCGTCTCATTTGTCGGTGCCGTGCCGTAAGAAAGAGTGGCACAGCGAGGTCCGCGGAGCGGACGGGAGGAGGTGGGCCCGGTGACGATTTCCGAGCCCTTGGACGACCCCTGGGCCGACAGCGGTCCGGGTGACCGTCTGCCCGCCCGTAAGCGAGGCGGCGAGGGCCGCGGCCGCGACGACCGGCACGACCGAGGCTCCGAGGGCGGTGGCTGGGACGGCGGCGGGGGCAGCGGCTTCGAGCGCGTACCGCCGCAGGACCTGGACGCCGAGCAGTCGGTGCTCGGCGGCATGCTGCTGTCCAAGGACGCCATCGCGGACGTCGTCGAGGTCCTCAAGGGCCACGACTTCTACAAGCCCGCGCACGAGACCGTCTTCCAGGCGATCCTCGACCTGTACGCCAAGGGCGAGCCCGCCGACCCCATCACGGTCAGCGCCGAGCTCACCAAGCGCGGCGAGATCACCAAGGTCGGCGGCGCCCCGTACCTGCACACCTTGGTGCAGTCGGTGCCGACGGCGGCCAACGCCGAGTACTACGCGGAGATCGTCCACGAGCGGGCGGTGCTGCGCCGTCTCGTCGAGGCGGGCACGAAGATCACGCAGATGGGATACGCGGGCGACGGCGACGTCGACGAGATCGTCAACTCCGCGCAGGCCGAGATCTACGCCGTCACCGAGCAGCGCACCTCCGAGGACTACGCGCCGCTCGGCGACATCATGGAGGGCGCGCTCGACGAGATCGAGGCGATCGGCTCCCGCAGCGGCCAGATGTCCGGTGTGCCGACGGGCTTCACCGACCTGGACTCGCTGACCAACGGCCTGCACCCGGGCCAGATGATCGTCATCGCGGCCCGTCCCGCCATGGGAAAGTCGACCCTCGCGCTGGACTTCGCCCGTGCCTGTTCGATTCAGAACAACATGGCCAGCGTGATCTTCTCGCTCGAAATGGGCCGCAACGAGATCGCGATGCGTCTGCTGTCGGCCGAGGCGCGCGTGGCCCTGCACCACATGCGTTCGGGCTCGATGACCGACGACGACTGGACCCGGCTGGCCCGGCGGATGCCGGACGTGTCGGCCGCGCCGCTGTTCATCGACGACTCCCCGAACCTCTCCATGATGGAGATCCGCGCGAAGTGCCGTCGGCTCAAGCAGCGGCAGGACATCAAGCTGGTCATCATCGACTACCTCCAGCTCATGCAGGCCGGTGGCTCCAAGCGCAGCGAGAGCCGCCAGCAGGAGGTCTCGGACATGTCGCGAAACCTGAAGCTGCTGGCCAAGGAGCTGGAGGTGCCGGTGATCGCGCTGTCCCAGCTGAACCGTGGTCCCGAACAGCGCACCGACAAGAAGCCGATGGTCTCCGACCTGCGTGAATCCGGCTCCATCGAGCAGGACGCCGACATGGTGATCCTGCTGCACCGCGAGGACGCGTACGAGAAGGAGTCGCCCCGCGCGGGCGAGGCGGACATCATCGTCGGCAAGCACCGTAACGGTCCGACGGCGACCATCACGGTGGCCTTCCAGGGCCACTACTCGCGCTTCGTGGACATGGCCCAGACCTGACGGGCCCTGCCTCGGGGCCCCGGGGATGTCCCGCCTACGCGGGCACCGGCACACACTCGGTGAGCAGGCCGACGATGTCGCGCCAGGCGCGTTCGGCGTGCAGCGGGTGGTGGGCGACGCCGGGGACGGTTTGCTGGTCGACCGGCGGGTGGTGGAAGGCGTGCTGGGCGCCGCCGTAGACGGTGAGGCGCCAGTCCACGCCCGCGGACTGCATCTCGGCGGCGAACGCGTCGCGCTGCGCGGCGGACATGATCGGGTCCTGTGACCCGACCCCGGCCCACACGGGGCACCGGATGCGGTCGGCTTCGCCGGGGTGGCCCGTGGTCAGGGCGTTGACGGTGCCGATCGCCCGCAGGTCGACGCCGTCGCGGCCGAGCTCCAGGGCGATCAGGCCCCCGGTGCCGTAGCCGATGGCGGCGATCCGGTCGGGGTCGGTGCGCGGTTCGGCGTGGAGCACCTTGAGGGCCGCATGGCCGATGTCCCGCATCCGGGCGGGGTCGGCGAGCAGCGGTGTCGTGTGCGCCAGCATCTCGCGGGGGTCGGTGAACCAGCGTCCACCGTTGATGTCGAAGGCCAGCGCCACGTAACCCAGTTCGGCCAGGGCGTCGGCCCGGCGACGCTGGAAGTCGTTCAGTCCCACTCCCTCGGGACCGATCAGGACCGCGGGGCGGGGGCCGGTGCCGCTGGGGAGTGCGAGGTGCCCGATCATCGTCAGGCCGTCGGCGGGGTACTCGACCGTGCGTGTGGTGATCGTCGTCATGGGATCGGACCGTAGTGCGCCGTGCGCCGTACCGAGACGGGCTTCGCCAGGGGCGGAATGACGTGGAAACGGGCGGCGGAAGGGGAACCGGGCCTGCTGGGAGGGGAGTTGGGGAGGCTGCGCGAAGGTTTTGATTCGACGTGGGTGAGGGGGCGGGGGTAGTTGTGGAGCATGACTTCTTCTGCGGACGCCGCCCCCGACCGTGAGTTCACCGACCTCCTCGCGAGCACTCGTCGCTCCCTCCTGCGCCGGGTCGCCGTCGCGCAGGCCGAGGGGCGGGCGCCGTCGCTGGCTGCCGCCGTGCTGCGTGAGGGGCGAGTGGTGTGGGACGGGGTGCGTGGGACGGAGGTGGACGGGCGGGCGCCGGGGGCGGACGACCAGTACCGGATCGGGTCGATCACCAAGACGTTCACCGCGGTACTGGTGATGCGGCTGAGGGAAGAGGGGCTGCTGGGTCTCGACGACCCGCTGGAGAAGTACGTGCCGGGCACAGGTGTCGGGGATGTCACGATCCGTCAGCTCCTGGGACACACCGCCGGGTTGGCGGCCGAGACCGCCGGGCCGTGGTGGGAGCGCACGCCGGGTACGGTACGCCCGGATCTCGCCGCTGTGCTGGGCGACGTAGCCGATGAGAAGGCGGAGGCGGCGCGTCCGCATGCGGCGGGGCGGATCTTCCACTACTCCAATCCCGGTTACACGGTGCTCGGGGTGCTGGTCGAGGCGGTGCGCGGGGTGCCGTGGGCCGAGGCCGTGCGGCGCGAGATCACGGAGCCGCTGGGGCTGACCCGCACGAGCGTCCGGCCCGAGGCGCCGTACGCGGAGGGCTGGGCGGTGCACCCCTGGGCGGACGTACTGCTTCCGGAACCGGTGGAGGACCTCGGGCTGATGGCGCCCGCGGGGCAGTTGTGGTCGACGGCCGGGGACCTCTGCCGCTTCGGGGCCTTCCTGCTGCACGGCGACGACCGGGTGCTGAGTGCGGATGCGGTACGGGAGATGCGCGTGCCGGCGGCGCCGCTGGAGGCGGGCAACTGGTCCGGGACGTACGGGCTCGGGGTGCAGGTGATCCGGGCCGGGGGACGGGAACTCATCGGGCACGGCGGTTCGTTGCCGGGGTACGTGGCTGCGCTCTGGGTGGACGTCGCCGAGGGAGTGGCCGCCGCGGCACTGGCGAACGCCACCTCCGGGCCCGCGACCGGTGTGGTGGCCGCGGAGCTCGCCCTTGCGGTGATCGAGGCGGAGCCCGGTATTCCGGAGCCGTGGCGCCCGCTGCCGGAGGGCGGCGTGGACCGGGCGCTTCTTGAGCTGACCGGCGCCTGGTACTGGGGCACGCTCGCCTTCGGGCTGCGCCTGACCGGCGACGGCGGGCTCTCGCTGGGCAAGCTGGACGGCAGCGCGGGGCGCAGTTCGCGGTTCCGGGCGCTGCCGGACGGGACCTGGGTCGGGCTCGACGGGTACTACGCGGGGGAGACGCTGCGGGTGGTGCGGCGGCCGGACGGCACGGTGAGCCACCTCGATGTGGCGTCGTTCGTCTTCACCCGGGAGGCGTACGAGGCGAATGCTCCGGTTCCGGGCGGGGTGGACGCGCGGGGGTGGCGGGGGATCGGGTAGCGGACCGCAGGGTGCGGGGGCGCACCGTGATGTGCCCCCGCGCCCCCGCCCGTCAGAAGCCCCGACTGCGTCAGAGCTGGAGCTTGAAGCCCACGTGGGAGGCGGTGAACCCGAGCCGCTCGTAGAAGCGGTGGGCGTCCTTCCGGCTGACGTCCGAGGTGAGCTGCACCAACTGGCAGCCCTGGGCGCGTGATTCCTCGACCGCCCACTCGATGAACCGGGTGCCCAGGCCGCTGCCGCGCTCGTCGGCGTGGACGCGCACGCCCTCGATGATCGAGCGGGTGGCACCCTTGCGGGACAGGCCCGGGACCAGGGTGAGCTGGAGGGTGCCGACGACGCGTCCGGCGCGCTCGGCGACGACGAGCCGCTGGTTCGGGTCGGCCGCCAGGCGTTTGAAGGCCTCGGCGTACGGCGTGAGGTCGTCCGGGGACTCGCGCTGCGCGCCCAGCGGGTCGTCGGCGAGCATGGCGACGACGGCGGGCAGGTCGGCCTCGGTGGCGGGACGTATCGACAGGTCGGTCATGGCCGCAGCGTATGCCGTACGGCCCGTCGTGACCATGGACCGCCCGGCCGCGGTGACCTTGGAGCGCCCAGGTCAGGCCGGGGTGCGCAGCGCTTCCACCGTGCGGACGAGCGGGGCGAGTTCGGGGTTTTCGGCGGCGGCGTCGAGGGCCTCGCGCAGGGCGGTGTCGTTGGTGGGGCGGGCCTGGGTGAGGAGGATCTGACCGGCGTCGGTGACATCGGTGTAGATGCCTCGGCGGTCGGTGTCGCAGAGGTAGCGGGTGAGCAGGCCGCGGTCCTCCAGGCGGGTGACCAGGCGGGTGGTGGCGCTCTGGCTGAGCAGCACCGCCTCGGCGACCTGGCGCATCTGGAGGTGGCCGCCGGGTCCGCTGTGCTGTCGGCTGAGGACGTCGAGCAGCGAGTACTCGCGGACGCTCAGGTCGTGCTGGGCCTGGAGCGCCTTCTCGATGTGGGCCTCGATGCGGCTGTGCAGCAGGGAGAGCGCGCACCACCCCTGGGCGAGGGCGGTGAGCGCGGGGTCGGTGGCGGTCATCTGGTCTCTCCTCGTCCCCTTGCGCGATGGGCGGGCCGGCGCTGTGCCGTGCCATGGGCGGCCGGGGATGCGGCCCGCCACCAGGATAGGCGAACTCCGCAATATCCCGCGCTTGCAATTAATCGGCGTCTGCAATTATTGTCGACGCTCGTAGGGAACCCCTGCAAGTAATGCCCTCCTGCGGGGCAACCCCCCCTCCCCGGAAGGAACCCCATGCCGCTCGCGCTCCTCGCACTGGCCATCGGCGCCTTCGGTATCGGCACCACCGAATTCGTGATCATGGGGTTGCTCCCCGAGGTGGCCGCCGAGTACCACGTCTCGATCCCCACCGCCGGATACCTCGTCACCGGATACGGCCTCGGTGTCGTCCTCGGCGCCCCGCTCATGACCGCGCTCGGCACCCGCGTCTCCCGCAAGAACATGCTGATGCTGCTGATGGGGCTCTTCATCGCGGGCAACGTGCTCACCGCCGTCGCCCCCGCCTTCGGCGTGATGCTCGCCGGGCGGGTGGTCGCCTCCTTCACGCACGGCGCGTTCTTCGGCATCGGCTCGATCGTCGCCGCCGGAATGGTCGCACCGGACAAGAAGGCCAAGGCCCTCTCCATGGTGTTCACGGGCCTCACCCTGGCCAACGTGATCGGCGTCCCGTTCGGCACCTGGCTCGGGCAGCAGGTCAGCTGGCGGGCCACCTTCGTCGTCGTCGCCGGACTCGGCGTCCTCGGCCTCGCGGGCATCGCCAAGCTGGTGCCCGAACAGCCGAAGCCCGAGGGCGTCCGGCTGCGCGACGAGGTGGCCGCGTTCCGCAATGTGCAGGTACTGCTCGCCATGGCGATGACCGTGCTCGGCTTCGGCGGCGTCTTCGCCGCGATCACCTACATCACGCCGATGCTGACCGACGTCGCCGGTTACGCGCCGGGCTCCGTCACCTGGCTGCTGGTGCTCTTCGGCCTCGGCATGGTCGCCGGGAACCTGGTCGGCGGCCGGTACGCCGACCGCGCACTGATGCCTTTGCTGTACGTGTCCCTGGCCGGACTCGCCGTGGTCCTGGCCCTCTTCACGGTCACCGCCCACGACAAGGCCGCCGCAGCCGTCACCCTCTTCCTGATCGGCGCCTTCGGCTTCGCGACCGTGCCGCCGCTGCAGAAGCGGGTGCTGGACCAGGCCGCCGCCGCACCCACGCTGGCCTCCGCCGGGAACATCGGCGCCTTCAACCTCGGCAACTCCCTCGCGGCCTGGCTCGGCGGCCTCGTCATCGCGGGCGGGCTCGGGTTCACCGCGCCGAACTGGGTCGGTGCGGGACTGGCGGTGTCCGCGCTGGTGGTCGCCTTCGTGTCGGGCTCACTGGACCGTCGTACGGGACACAGCGGCAGCCGGGTCATCGCGGGGGGAGTGCCCGAGCCCGAGGTGACGGTGGTCGCAGCACGGCGCTGAGCTGCTCCTTCGTTACTCTCCGCCCCCGGTTCTCCGTCACAGGAGGGTCCGGGGGCGGGCCTTTTGTGCGGGGGCAAACAAGACAACCGGGCCATGCGGTGTGTTTCACGTGAAACATCGTGGTTCGGTTCGTGAGTGGGCGCGACAGGAATGGTGCCGGTGTTCCTGGGAATGCGCTGCCTCGGACCGAGGGCCCATGGGCATGGGGCGAAAGCAGCCTAGACGTAAGGAGAGATCGGAAACCCGGACTTCCCGGTCTTCACCCGTTCTGAGCGACGGGCTGACACGCTGCGACGACGGGAACTGCGGCCGACGCGCAGCCTTTTACGCCTTGCTCTCACAGAGCTCTCACTGAGGGAGAAGCGCGACCACATGACGTTCGAGGCGAGGCACAGAATGGACGCTCCGACGACGACACCGGCCGGGGACAACGGCGTGACCGGGCAGAACGGCATACCCGGGGCCGGTGCCGAGGTAGCCGGAAGAGGCACGAGCGGGGACATGAGCAGCGGGTGGTTCGACCCCGCGCCCGGGCCGCCCACAGGCACTGACACGGAGGCCCCGGCTGCGGAGGCCCGTGCTGAGGAGGCTGCGGCTGCGGGGGCTCCGGAGCCCTCCCCGCCCGTCGCCGCCCCTGCCGCAGAGGTTCCGGCGCCCTCCGTGCAGGTCCCCGACCCCGCCCCGACGGCCGCCGCGCTCTTCTTCGGGAGCACCCCGCACCGATCCCCCGCAGCCCCCCGGACCCGTCAGCCCTCCCCGGACGCGCTCCGGGTGCGCCGGACGCTGGCCGAGATCCAGCCGGTGGCGGACCGGGCCACGTCGTACTTCTACGCGCTGCTGTTCGTCCGGCATCCCGAGCTGCGGCCGATGTTCCCGCCCGCCATGGACACCCAGCGCGACCGGCTGTTCAAGGCGCTGCTGACCGCCGCCGACCACATGGACACCCCGGAGGTGCTGAGCGACTACCTGCGCCGTCTCGGCTCCGGGCACCGCAAGTACGGCACCCGGGCCGCGCACTACCCGGCCGTCGGCGAGGCCCTGATAGGAGCCCTGGCGCGGTATGCGGAGGCGGTGTGGGACGCGGAGACGGAGGCCGCCTGGGTGCGGACGTACACCGCGGTCTCGCAGATCATGATCGACGCGGCGGCGGAGAGCGAGCTGACCTCGCCCGCCTGGTGGCACGCCGAGGTCGTCGCGCACGACCTGCGCACCCCCGACATCGCCGTGGTCACGCTGCGCCCCGACCAGCCGTACCCCTTCCTGGCCGGGCAGTACACCAGCCTGGAGACCCCGTGGTGGCCGCGGATCTGGCGGCACTACTCCTTCGCGGCGGCCCCGCGCCCGGACGGACTGCTCACCCTGCACGTGAAGGCGGTCCCGGCGGGCTGGGTGTCCAACGCGCTGGTGCACCGGGCCCGCCCCGGCGACGTCCTGCGGCTCGGCCCGCCGTCCGGCTCGATGACCGTCGACCACACCACCGACAACGGGCTGCTCTGCATCGGCGGCGGCACCGGCATCGCGCCCATCAAGGCGCTGGTCGAGGACGTCGCGGAGCACGGGGAGCGACGGCCCGTCGAGGTGTTCTACGGGGCGCGCACCGACTACGACCTGTACGACATCGACACCATGCTGCGCCTGGCGAAGTCGCACTCCTGGCTGTCGGTGCGCCCGGTGGTGGACGACCGATCCCAGTTCCCGGACGCGGTGCGGCAGTTCGGCCCCTGGAACGCCTACGACGCCTACCTGTCGGGTCCGCCCGGCATGATCCGCAGCGGACTCGACGCGCTCCGCACGGTCGGCATCCCGGGCAGCCGGATACGGCACGACGCGGTGGAGGAACTCGTCGCCGCGGGCGACTAGCCCAGGTCGGGGGCGAGCAGCGCCCGTACGCCCTCGATGTTGCCGTCCAGGTAGTGCCGCAGCGACAGCGGTACGAGGTGGACGGCCGCGATGCCCACCCGGCTGAAGGGCACGCGGACGATCTCGTACTCGCCGAGCGGGTCGTCGACCTCCGGGCCGTGCCGCAGCGCCGGGTCCATGGACTCCAGGCGGCAGACGAAGAAGTGCTGCACCTTCACGCCCGCACCCGCGTTGCCCGCGATGTGCTCGACGGTGTCGACGAAGCAGGGCACCACATCGGTGATCTTCGCCCCGAGCTCCTCGTCCACCTCCCGGTGCAGGGCGTCGACGACGGAGGCGTCCTCCGGCTCGACTCCCCCGCCGGGGGTCACCCAGTACGGGTCGACGCCGGGCTTGGTGCGTTTGATGAGGACGAGGTGGTCGCCGTCGAGGAGGACGGCGCGTGCGGTGCGCTTGACCACGGGACGTTCGGTCATGGCAATAACGTGGCCCGCGCGGGGCCCGTCGAAACTCCCCGGCCCCCCTCGGCTCCCGCTCAGCACCAGTCACCGGCAGCGCGCAGCAGCCATTCGTGCGCCCGCGCGAGGTGCGGCTGGGCGAGCGTGCCGGTGCGCACGGCGAGGAAGTAGGTGCGCAGGGGAGGTACGGCGGGTTCGTACAGGGCCACCACCTCGCCCCGGGCGAGGGCGTCCGCGCAAAGGTAGCGGGGCAGTACGGCCAGGCCCGCGCCCGCGGCGGTGGCGGTCAGCACGGCGCGCAGGTCGGGGGCGACGACGGTGCCCGCGGCGGCGGGCGGGGTGTCGAAGACGGCGGCCCAGTAGCGGGCGACGAGCGGCAGGCTCTCGTGGACCTCGACCACGGGCAGGTTCTCCAGGACGACGGCGCCCTTGTCGGCGAGGAGTTCGGGGGTGAGGTGCTTGGCCCAGCGGGGGGCCGCGACCAGGACGTGCTCCTCGTCGCACAGGGCGGTGGCGGTCAGCAGCCCGCCGCGCGGCCGGTCGGTGGTGAGGGCCAGGTCGTGATGGCCGGCGGCGAGACCCTCCAGGGTCTCCTCGGAGCTGCCGAAGGCGACCCGCAGCGCAAGCCCCTGCGCGGTGAGCGGGGCCAGCGCGGGCAGTGCGCGCAGCGAGGTGAACTCCGGGGGACCGGCGAGGTGCAGGGTGCGCACCCCGGACTGGTCGTCGAGGCCGGTCTCGGTGATCTCGACGAGGGCGTCCAGGTGCGGGGCGGCCCGGTGGGCGAGCTCGTCGCCGATCGCGGTCGGGGTCACGCCGCGTGCCCGGCGCAGGAACAGGGGGCGGCCCAACTGCCGCTCCAGGGTGCGGATCTGGCCCGTGACGGCGGGCTGCGAGAGGCCGAGCAGGGCGGCGGCCCGGGTGAAGGAGCCCGCCCGGTGGACGGTGACGAAGGTGCGCAGCAGGGCCAGATCCATGTCATGCCTTCCGCGTTGCGCGGTGCCGGGCGGTGGCCGCGGACCGGGCGTCCGCCCTGTCCCGTACCACCGTCCAGGCCCCGTGGTCCGGTCCCCGCCGGTGTGCCCGAAGACGCAGTATAAATATGTCGATAGGTCTCTGTCGCTAGCGTGATTGGACACTGACGCAGAGTCAACTAGCCTTGTGCAGGCGGTTCTTCGTGCGCAGAACCGGGGCGGTCCGAGCCACGAGGGGGGAGGTTCGGACCGCCCGTCCTACGCCAGGCGGCTACTCGACGCTACTTACATGCTTGCTGCATCGAGTGGGCCGCCCGCCGTCTCCAGTGCCCGCATGAGGTCGACGAGCAGGTCGTCCGCGTCCTCCGCACCCACCGACAGCCGGATGAAGCCCTCCGGCACGGCGTCGCCGCCCCACCGCCCGCGCCGCTCGGCCGTGGACCGTACGCCGCCGAAACTGGTCGCGTCGTCCACCAGCCGCAGTGCGCCGAGGAAGCGTTCCGCGAACTCCTTGTCCGGCAGCGTGAAGGACACCACGCACCCGAAGCGCTGCATCTGGCGCACCGCGACCGTGTACGAGGGGTCCTCGGGCAGCCCCGGATAGCGCAGGTCGCTGACGTACGGGTGGCCACGCAGGGCCGTCGCGAGGACGAGGGCGCTTGCGCCCTGCCGGTCGGCGCGCAGCTGAAGCGTGGCCAGCGAGCGATGGGCGAGCCAGGCCTCCATGGGCCCGGGGATCGCCCCGACGACCTTGCGCCAGCGCCGCACCCGCGCCGCCAGCTCGGCGTCCCGGCACGTCACGTAACCGAGCAGGAGGTCGCCGTGCCCGGTGAGGCCCTTGGTGCCGCTGGCCACCGAGAAGTCGGCGCCCAGGTCGAGCGGGCGCTGCCCGAGCGGGGTGGCGAGGGTGTTGTCGACGGCGACCAGTGCGCCCGCCTCGTGGGCCGCGTCGACCAGGACGCGGATGTCGCAGACGTCGAGGCCGGGGTTGGACGGCGACTCGATCCACAGCAGCTTCGCCCCGGTGAGATGGGCGATCTGCGCCTCGCCCGCGGTGGGGGCGGTGCGCACCTCGACCCCGTACGCCTCCAGCTGCTCGCGGACCAGGGGGAGGGCCTGGTAGCCGTCGTCGGGCAGGACGACGGTGTCGCCCGCCTTCGCCTGGGAGAGCAGGACCGCCGAGATCGCGGCCATGCCGGAGGCGAAGACGACCGTGTGGGCGGCGCCGCCCGGATCCTCCAGCTCGCCGATCGCCCGTTCCAGATGGGTCCAGGTGGGGTTCTCGTCGCGGCCGTAGGTGTACGGGCCGGTGGGTTCGCCCGGCAGGTGGAAGTGGGCGGCGAACACCGGCCCCGGCAGGGTCGGCTCGTACGCGACGGGCTCGGGCAGCCCGGCCCGTACGGACCGGGTGCCGTCTCCGTCCTCGTCGGATATCGGCATGCGGGTCAGTCCCTTCCGTCGGGGAGGATCACGTTCAGCGCCCAGGACACGACGCTGATGATCAGCGCGCCGAGCACGGCGGTCCAGAAGCCCTCGACGTGGAAGGCCAGGTCGAACTTGTCGGCCAGCCACGAGGTGAGCAGCAGCATCAGGGCGTTCACGACCAGGGTGAACAGGCCCAGGGTGAGAACGAACAGCGGGAAGGACAGGAGCTTCACCACCGGCTTGACCAGGAAGTTCACCAGCCCGAAGAGCAGGGCCACGACGATCAGCGTGCCGACCTTGCGGCCGGTGCTCTCGCCGGTGAGGGTGATGTCCTGGACGAGCCACACGGCCACCCAGAGGGCGACCGCGTTGGCGATCGTCTTGACTGCGAAATTCAACATGTGTCTGATCGTGGCAGACATGATCGGTCATACCCAGGTGTGGCGGTACGCGGCGAGGAGCGGGTCAGCATGAAGGCATTCCGAGGTCAGGCATGAAGGCATTCCGACTGGACGAGCTGGAGGCGGAGCGCGCCGCGAACGACGGCGCGTATCTGCAGTTCCTCAAGGAACGGAACATGTCGGCCGGGCTGTACGCGCTCGACGCGGGCTCCACGGACCCGCAGCAGCCGCACAACGAGGACGAGATCTACTTCGTGGTGAGCGGCCGGGCGGCGATCACCGTCGGCATGGAGACGACGCAGGTGGCGCGGGGCAGCGTGGTCTACGTTCCGGCCGGAGTGGCGCACAAGTTCCACCACATCGCGGAGGACCTGCGGGTGCTGGTGGTCTTCTCCCCGCCCGAGAGCTGACCCGGAGAGCCGGCCCGGGGAGCCGGCCCGGAGAGCCGACCTGTGACCCGGCGGGCGATCCCCGAATGTTTCACGTGAAACACCCCGAGGTTCCCTAGGGGTCGGATCAGGGGTCTTCAAGGGCTGCACGGCCCCGGCAGGAGCTCTTCCGCGCCTAGCATCGAGAGCAGGGAAACACCGCAGAGCCGGGCAGGTTCCGGACCGAGGGAGAGGCAAGAAGATGGCTGCACGGGAAATATTCGAAGGTCTGCCGGGCTGGGTGAAGTGGGTCGCGATCCCCGCCCTCGTCCTCCTCGTGTTCGGCGGCGCGATCCTCACCGCGATCGGCACGCTGATCGGCCTGCTGTTCAAGCTCCTGGTCCTGGTCGCCCTGATCGGCGGTCTGATCTACGTCGTACGACGCTTCAAGTCGGGCTCCTCGTCCGGCGGCTCCTCCAAGGGCTGGTGACCCCGCGGGCGGCAGGGCCGTGGCCGCCGCTGGGCAAGTCCGTTTGGTAGCCCGTGCGGGCGTTAGCCCGCCGGGGGGAACCTGACACGTGAAAGAACTGAGGCCCCGGGCAAGGCAGTTAGGGTGAAAAACCGCTGCCGTCACCCGGGACTCCCGCTCCCCGGCGACCGCGTTGCCCCTCGGGACCCCGGGAGTGACCCATGGCCACGGCCCAGCCCACGGCCCGATCCGCCGCCGTACCCACCCCGGCCGTCCCTGCTCGGGCCGTCCCGGTCCCGGCCGGATCCGCAGGCCCAGCCGGACCCGGAGTCCCCGCCCCCGGCCCCCGCACCGCACCGGTGCCCGCGCCCGGCGGTCCCGCGTCGGCCCCCACCCTGATCGGTTCCGTCCAGCGCGCCCTGCGTCTGCTGGAGGCGGTCAGCGACCACCCCGACGGCGCCCCCGCGAAGCAGCTCGCCCGCGAGGCCGGTCTGCCGCTGCCCACTGCCTACCACCTGTTGCGCACCTTGACCCACGAGGGATATCTCCGTCGTGAGCAGGGTGTTTTTGTGCTCGGGGCCGCTGCCGGGCGGCTCGGGCGGGGAGGGGCGGGGCAGGACCGCCGCGAGGTGGTCACCGAGACGATGGAGCGGTGGCGCGACACGCTCGGGGTCGCGGTGTATTTCGCCGTCTACCGCGAGGGCGAGGTCGAACTGACGGCCCTCGCCGAGAGCATCGAACACCCCGCCGTCGAGGAGTGGGCCGACCTCCGCGAGACCGCGCACGCGCACGCGATCGGCCAGTGCCTGCTGTCCCAGCTGGACACTCCGGCCCGCCGCGACCACCTCGACCGCCACCCCGTCGAACCCCTCACCCCGTACACGGTGCGTGACGCATCCGCCCTGTTGGGGAGGCTGGCGACGGTCGAGCGGATGCAGACGGTGGTCGAGCGCCAGGAGTACGCGCTGGGCACGGTGTGCGCCGCGATTCCGGTGACGATCGGGCTGACGGCGGCGGTGCTGGCGATCTCCCTGCCGTTCGACCAGGAGTACCGGTTGAGGCCCGCGATCGAATGTATGCGCGGCGAAGTGGGTGAGGTCGTCCGTTCGCTCATGTTCTCTATCAGTATCTGAAAACTCACTCCTTGTGATCTGTTACTGCTTCAAGCACGATGACGTCAAGAGGGCCGGAGGGGATCGTTCCGGCCACTTTCATCTACGGCAGGGTTGGCTATGCGCGAGTCGGTTCAGGCAGAGGTCATGATGAGCTTCCTCGTCTCTGAGGAGCTCTCCTTTCGCATTCCGGTGGAGCTCATGTACGAGGCGAAGGACCCGTACGCGATCCGCCTGACCTTTCACCTGCCCGGCGATGCCCCTGTGACCTGGGCTTTCGGTCGCGAACTGCTGGTCGACGGAATCAACGAACCCTGCGGCGAGGGAGATGTGCATATTTCGCCGACCGATCCGGACGAACTCGCCGACGTCCACATCCGGCTCCAGGTCGGCGGCGACCGGGCGCTGTTCCGGGCGAGCGCAGCCCCGCTGGTCGCCTTCCTGGACCGCACCGACAAGCTGGTCCCGCTCGGCCAGGAGCACACGCAGAGTAACTACGCGGGGTGCCTGGAGGACGAGCTCGGCCGCATCCTCGCGGAGGAGAACGCGGGCTGACCCCAGCCCGCGTCGCCGGCTCCGGTCGGCGTCAGCCCTTGCGGCGCCGGCCGCGTCCGCCTCGTACCGGACGAGCGCCCGGCGTCGTACCACCAGAACCAGCACCAGCACCAGAGCCAGCACCGGCGCCGGTGCCGGAAAGAGCACCAGCACCGGAGCCCGAGCGGTCCGCGGAGACCACCAGGGCGGCGAGCGCCGTGGTGACCGGCACCGAGGCCACCAGACCGATGGAGCCGACCAGGGTGCGGACGATCTCCTCCGCGACCAGCTCGCTGTTGGCCACCGTGCCGACGCTGGACTGGGCGATGGAGAACAGCAGCAACAGGGGCAGTGCGGCGCCCGCGTAGGCGAGCACAAGGGTGTTCACGACGGACGCGATGTGGTCGCGGCCGATGCGGATGCCCGCCCGGTACAGCGCGCGCGGGCCCATCGTCGGGTCGGCCTGGTGCAGCTCCCAGACGGCGGAGGTCTGGGTGACCGTGACGTCGTCCAGGACGCCGAGCGAGCCGATGATGACGCCCGCGAGGAGCAGGCCGCTCATGTCGATCGACGGATAGAGGCTGTGGATCAGGCCGGTGTTGTCGTCGATGTTGCCCGACAGGAACGCCCAGCCGATGAAGAGCGACCCGAGCAGCCCGATCAGCAGCAGCGAGATCAGCGTGCCGATGACGGCGACGGAGGTGCGCGCGTTCAGGCCGTGGCAGGCGTACAGGGCGATCAGCATGATGGCGCTCGCCCCGACCACCGCCACGACCAGGGGATTCGACCCCTGGAGGATGGCCGGGAGGATGAACAGGGTCAGCACCGCGAACGACGCCACCAGCGCGACCAGCGCCATGACGCCCTTCATCCGGCCGACGACGACCACCGCGACGGCGAAGACCCCGGCGAGCAGGGTGAGCGGCAGCTTGCGGTCCACGTCGATCACCGAGTACTGGAGATCGCGCGGGGCGTTCGGTGCGTACGCGACGACGACCTTCTGACCCTGCTTCAACTGCCGGGAGGATTCCGGCTGGACGATCTCGGTGAAGGTGCGGCCCTTGTTCGCGCCGGTGGTCACCTCGACGCCGGCCTTCTTGCACGCGGTGGCCTTGTCCGGGGGCGCCGCCTGATCGCCCTGCGCCGCCTGTTCGCCCTGTGCGGGCTGCTGCGGGGCGACGTTGGCGTCCTTGCAGTCGATGGTGTCGACGGCGACGACCCTGCCCTGCTCGGTCTGCCGGTCGAAGCCGACTCCGGTGCGCTCGTGGGCGGGTGCGCCGCCCGGCCACAGGATCGCCAGTCCCACGAGGACGGCGGTCGCGAAGGGGATCAGCACGGCCGCGATCACCTTGCGCAGGTGCTTCGACACCGGCGCGGCGGGGCCGTGACTGTGGCTGTGGCCGTGCCCATGACCAGCGGCGGGGGGCGGCTGAGGGGGCGTCGGCTGGGAGGGGGGCTGTGGTGGGGTCACGAGGCGATCATCGCAAGAACGACAGGGGCCCTCTGGTCAGCGCGCCCGGCATGGCGCTAGCGTGGGGGCACCTTTGCACACGCGGGAGCTCGGAGCACCGGGCTGAGAGGGCGCTGACCTCCGTACACGAACGTACGGAAACGGCTGCGTCGACCGCTGAACCTGTTACCGGGTAATGCCGGCGTAGGGAGTAGGTCTCATGACCACGATGGATGCACGCACGCCTGCCTCTGACCAGGACGGGCGCACGCCCGGCTGGCACAAGGGGTACGTCGAGGGATCGCGCCCGGACCTGCGGGTGCCGGTCCGTCAGGTGCACCTGACCAACGGGAAGGACGTGACGCTGTACGACACGTCCGGCCCGTACACCGACCCGACCGTCGCGACGGACGTGCGGCGGGGCCTGGCCCCCCTGCGCGAGAACTGGATCGTCGGGCGCGGCGACACCGAGGAGTACGCGGGCCGTCCGGTCCGGCCCGAGGACGACGGCATCAAGCACACGTCCCCGCGCGGGGGCCTCAGGAACCTCGACGCGGTCTTCCCCGGCCGCCCGCGCCAGCCCCGCAGGGGCCGCGACGGGGTAGCGGTGACGCAGCTCGCGTATGCGCGGCGCGGGGAGATCACCCCCGAGATGGAGTACGTGGCGATCCGGGAGAACGTTTCTCCCGAGGTTGTACGGGAGGAGATCGCCGCAGGTCGGGCGGTGCTGCCCGCGAACGTGAACCACCCGGAGATCGAGCCGATGATCATCGGCAAGCGGTTCCTGGTGAAGGTGAACGCCAACATCGGCAATTCCGCGGTCACTTCCTCCATCGAGGAGGAGGTGGACAAGATGACCTGGGCGACCCAGTGGGGCGCCGACACGGTCATGGACCTGTCCACCGGCCGCAACATCCACACCACCCGCGAGTGGATCCTGCGCAACGCGCCCGTCCCGATCGGCACGGTCCCGCTCTACCAGGCGCTGGAGAAGGTCGACGGCCGCGCCGAGGAGCTGACCTGGGAGGTCTACAAGGACACAGTCATCGAGCAGGCCGAGCAGGGCGTGGACTACATGACCGTCCACGCGGGCGTGCGCCTGGCGTATGTTCCGCTGACCGCGCGCCGCAAGACCGGCATCGTCTCGCGCGGCGGGTCGATCATGGCGGCCTGGTGCCTGGCGCACCACCGGGAGTCGTTCCTGTACGAGCACTTCGAGGAGCTCTGCGAGATCCTCGCCTCCTACGACGTGACGTACTCCCTCGGCGACGGGCTGCGGCCGGGGTCGATCGCGGACGCCAACGACCAGGCGCAGTTCGCGGAGTTGAAGACGCTCGGGGAACTCAACACGATCGCCAAGCGTTTCCACGTACAGACCATGATCGAGGGCCCGGGACACGTCCCGATGCACAAGATCAAGGAGAACATCGACCTCCAGCAGGAGATCTGCGAGGAGGCGCCGTTCTACACGCTCGGCCCGCTGACGACCGATGTGGCGCCCGCCTACGACCACATCACCTCCGGCATCGGCGCCGCGATGATCGCCTGGTGGGGCACCGCGATGCTCTGCTACGTGACGCCCAAGGAGCACCTGGGGCTGCCCAACCGGGACGACGTGAAGACCGGCGTCATCACGTACAAGATCGCCGCGCACGCGGCGGACCTCGCCAAGGGGCACCCGGGTGCGCAGGAGTGGGACGATGCGCTCAGCGACGCGCGGTTCGAGTTCCGCTGGGAGGACCAGTTCAACCTGGCCCTCGACCCGGACACGGCACGGGAGTTCCACGACGAGACGCTTCCCGCCGAGCCCGCGAAGACGGCGCACTTCTGCTCCATGTGCGGGCCGAAGTTCTGCTCGATGAAGATCTCGCAGGACATCCGCCGTGAGCACGGGGGGACGGCGGAGGAGATCGAGGCGGGCATGGCGGAGAAGTCCGCGGAGTTCGCGGCGGCGGGCAACCGGGTGTATCTGCCGATCGCGGAGTAGCCCCGTGCGGCGGCCACGGCCCGTAGTACCGGATCGGATCACTCCGGTGTATCGGATCGGATCACTCTGGTTTGTGGTCCGGGCCGCCGTAGTCGGGGCTGGAGAAGTCCGGGCTGCTGAAGCTGGGGCGGGTCCTGTGACCGTTGTTGTTGCTGTTGTCGCCGGGGCTGCTGAAGTCCGGCCGTGAGTACCCGAGACCGGGGATGCGGCCGGACTGCCGGGGCGGTTCGGGCGAGGAGGAGGCCGGGTCGGGCGGTTTGGCGAGGGCCTCGCGCAGGAACGGGACGATGCCCCGCTCCAGGAGTGCTTCCTTCCAGGCGTCCCTGGCCCGGTCGACCTCCTCCGTGCTCGCGTCCCGGTGGCCGACCTGGAAGGCGGTCGAGCCGTTGCGCAGCGCGGTGAACAGCAGGCCCACCGCCGCGCCCAGCAGCCCCGCCGCGGTCAGCGCCCCGAAGACCCACCCGGCGGTCAACAGGGCGTCGGCGATGGCGGGCGGCGGGTTCAGCATCCGCAGCGAGAAGCCGACGAGCAGCAGCACCACGGCGGCGATCCCGGCCAGCACGGGGGTCAGCACGGCGACGACGGCGATCGCACCGGCGCCGGTCGCCTCGGCGTTCTCGCCGACCCCGGGCGCGAGCAGGGTGGCGGCGGGCAGGGAGGGCGCGCGCAGCTCACCGCGCACCTTCACGTAGTGGTCGTACTCGGTCAGCGCGTGACCGTTGATTATTTCCCTGGCGTTGAGCGCGGCGGTGCGCAGCTGCTCGCTGTTCAGCCGCCCGCCCTCCGCGGCGAGTTCCGGGCGTTCGTGCGCGGTGCGCAGTGCTTCGTCGAGGGTCCGCTCGAACTCCGGGCGGTCCTCGGCCAGCAGGTGCGGAGCGCTGTTCATGTGCATCCCCCGATGCTCCGTAGGGCCGGGTTGCCCGCTTCGGTGGGGCGGTTGGGCGGAAACGGAGGAGAGCCTGCTACGGATAACCCGATGGTAGAGCCGTTACGGCACGGGGTGACAGAGGGTTTCCGGAAATTGGCACGCCGGTGGGAGTGTGTTCGTACGGCGCACGTACGAGTCCGTGACGCTCAGTCATCCAACGGGAGTTGGACCACCAGGAGCTTTCCGGCCATGGTCACGCCGCCGTCCATGGCGATCGCGAGCGCGTCCGCGTAGACGTGCGGACCCTCCACGACCGGCCCCGAGCTGCCCTCTCCGTCGGAGGTGTCCTCGTTGCCGACCTCGCCGAGGAGGTACGGGATGGGGCTGTGACCGTGGACGATGCGCTCGCCGCCATATGCGGCCAGCAGTTCCCGCACGGCGTCGGAGCCGCCTTCGTCACGGAACGCGAAGCGCTTGGTGAATTTACGGAAGACGTCCCAGCACTCGTCGGCGTCGTTGCGCGTGAGGATGTCGTGCACCGTGTCGTTGACGTCCTCGATGGTGCTGCCGTAGTCGAGGTAGGCCGTGGTGTCGGAGTGCGTCAGCAGATGCCCGTCTTCCAGGGCGACGGCGTCCAGGCGTGCCATCCACTGCAGGTGTACGTCCTGGAGGCGCTCCATGTCGTGCTTCTGGCCGCCGTTCAGCAGCCAGGCGGCCTGGAAGGTGGCGGTGCCGGCGCCGGAGTTGACGGGGGTGTCGCCGAAGCGGCGGGCGCCGAGCAGGAGCAGCTCGTGGTTGCCCATGAGGGCCTTGCAGTAGCCGCCGGCTGCGGCCGCCTCGGCGGACAGCCGCATCACCAGGTCGATGACGCCGATGCCGTCGGGGCCGCGGTCGGTGAAGTCGCCGAGGAACCACAGGCGCGCGTTGCCCGCCGACCAGTGGCCCTCCTCGTCGATCAGACCCTGCTCGTGCAGGGCGTCCAGCAGCTCCACCAGGTAGCCGTGCACGTCGCCGACGACGAACAGCGGGCCGAGGCCCTCGCCCTCGGGCTGCGCGGCGAAGTCGGGCTGCGGGATGCGCAGGGTGTCGCCGGGGCCCCGGTCGTCCCGGGTGATCACCGGGAGGTCGCGCTGGGTGGGGGTGTAGCCCTCGGGCTCGTCGCCCTCGTCGAAGGGGGGCTCGGGGTCGTACGTCTCCTGCACCGGTGTGTACGCCTCCTGCACAGCTGCGTACGTTTCCTTCACAGGTGCGTACGTCTCCTGCTCGGGGATGTACGGGCGCTCCGCGAACGCCTGCTCACCGGCGAACGCCTGCTCGCCGGCGGATGTCTGCCCTCCGGCGTACGCCTGCGCTCCCGCGTGCACGTGCTCTTCCGCAAGCAACGGTTCCCCCGCATGCGCCTGCTCCGCGTCGTACGTCGCGACGGGGGCCTGCGCATAGGGAGGCACCCGGAAGTCCCGCAACGTAGCCGTACGCACCGCGGGTCCCTGACCGGCCCCCTGAGTCATTGACCCCTCCACCACCGTCGCACCGCCGTACACCTTGGGGTCCCACCTGGTCTCGGGTGGTCCGCTGTGTCGTGCGCCCATCATAGGAATGCGGCCCGCGCTGTGTGAGGCACCAGGGGTGGTGAATCCGGGTACACCCCCGGTTCACCAGTTGTTTCGCCCGGATTGCGGAGATCGGTCCCGGTGTTGATTTCGGGGCGGCTCCCCGCCTGCCGCCCCGCGCACCCCTGCGTCCGCCCCCTCGGGGCTCCCTCAGTCCCCCGACGGCGACCGCGGCGCGCTCACCGTGGTGCGCGGAGGGCGCCGCTGGGAGGACGTACGGATGATGAGCTCGGTCGGTATCACCTGCTCGACGGGCCGCCCGGTGTCCAGTCCCTCGATGGCGTCGATGAGGAGCTGCACGACCGCCGTGCCGATCCGGCGGGGCTTGAGGGAGAGCGTCGTGATGGGCGGTTCGGTGCTCGCGTACACCGTCGACTCCGAGCAGCAGACGAGCAGCAGGTCCTCCGGGACGCGCAGCCCGTAGCGGCGGGCGGCGGCCAGCAGGTCGGTGCCGTTGGGGTCGAAGAGGCCGTACACGGCGTCCGGGCGGTCCGGGCGGGCGAGCAGCCGGTCGGCCGCGACGGCGCCCGCGCACGGGTCGTGCGCCGGGTAGGACTCGTACACCGGGTCCTGGCCGACGCGCTCGCACCAGCGCAGGTACGCGGTGGTGGAGAGCCGGGTGTAGGTGTCCGTGGTGGTGCCGGTGAGCAGGCCGATGCGGCGGGCGCCGGCGTCGGCGAGGTGGTCGAGGAGTTCGAGCACGGCGGCCTCGTGGTCGTTGTCGACCCACGCGGTGACCGGCAGCGCCCCGGACGGGCGGCCGTCGGAGACGACGGGCAGGCCCTGGCGCATCAGCTCGGTGACGACCTGGTCGTCGTCGGAGGGGTCGATGACGACGGTCCCGTCGAGCGCGACGTTCTGCCACACGTCGAAGGGGCTGTGCCGGGAGGAGGCGGGGAGGATGACGAGGGCGTAGCCGCGGGCGAGGGCGGCCGAGGTAGCGGCCCTGGCCATCTCCGCGAAGTACGCGAACTCGGTGAAGGTGAAAGGTTCATCCCCGTACGTCGTCACGGTCAGGCCGATCAGGCCCGACTTTCCGGTACGGAGGGTGCGGGCCGCGGCGGACGGGCGGTAGCCCAGCCGGTCGGCGACTTCGCGAACGTGGCGGCGGGTGGCGTCCGGGAGCCGTCCCTTGCCGTTGAGGGCGTCGGAGACGGTCGTGATGGAGACACCGGCTGCGGCGGCGACATCCCGGATGCCCGCTCGTCCTGGCCGACTGCCTCGCCGGGGTGTCTCGGTCCGGCTCACCTGATGCTTCCCTGCTGCTGTCATGGCGAGCCGATATTAGGGCTCAGGGGGCCGATTGGCTGCCGTGCATATGCTCCTGGTAGCAGGCACGTTTCTGCATGGGGTTACTCGGTCAATGACCATGGAAATAACGGGAGTTGGGGGGTGTGTCGCCGTGGAGTTCGCCGACTGGCGGGGTGCGTCCGGCACCTGCCGCATGTTTCGGTGAGGTCTCAACTCACCAGTTCGAGGGACGCGCGCCACGGCGTGAGCCACCGGCGCGCACGAAATCCAAGGGCGCGCCCCTGAGGGATGCGCCGGTGCTTTCCGGACGGACGGCGGACTTCCGCGGCCCCTTCGCAGCGTCGCCCAATCCTCATAAGGTGAGCAGTATTGGCGGTACGTACGGTCGAGGAGGACCTTAAGTGAGCGAGACGAGCGCGGGGAGCCCGAAGTTGCGTGCGGTGCTGGACGGCATCCCCACGTACAAGCCCGGGAAGCCGGCCGCGGCCGCCGAGGGCGACGGCCCGGTGGCGTACAAGTTGTCCTCCAACGAGAACCCCTACCCGCCGCTCGCGGGCGTCATGGAGCAGGCGATCGCCGCGGCCGGGGTCTTCAACCGCTACCCGGACATGGCCTGCACGGGGCTGATGGAGGAACTGGCGAAGCGTTTCGGCGTGCCGGTGTCCCACCTGGCGACGGGCACGGGCTCGGTCGGTGTCGCGCAGTCGTTGCTCCAGGCGACCTCGGGTCCCGGCGACGAAGTGATCTACGCCTGGCGCTCCTTCGAGGCGTACCCGATCATCACCCAGATCAGCGGGGCGACCTCGGTCAAGGTGCCGCTGGACGACGGCGATGTGCACGACCTGGACGCGATGTTCGACGCGATCACCGAGAAGACCCGGCTGATCTTCGTCTGCAACCCCAACAACCCCACCGGCACCGTGGTGCACCGCGCCGAGCTGGAGCGCTTCCTCGACCGCGTGCCGAAGGACATCCTGATCGTCCTGGACGAGGCGTACCGCGAGTTCATCCGCGATGAAGACGTGCCGGACGGCATCGAGCTCTACCGGGACCGGCCGAACGTCGCCGTGCTGCGCACCTTCTCCAAGGCGTACGGCCTGGCGGGCCTGCGCGTCGGCTTCGTCGTGGCGCACGAGCCGGTGGCGGCGGCGCTGCGCAAGACGGCCGTGCCCTTCGGTGTGAGCCAGATCGCACAGGAGGCGGCCGTCGCCTCGCTGCGCGCGGAGGACCAGCTCCTGGAGCGGGTGGACGCGCTGATCGCCGAGCGGACGCGGGTGTACGACGCGCTGGTCGGCCAGGGCTGGACGGTGCCCGTGACGCAGGCGAACTTCGTGTGGCTGCGGCTGGGGGAGCGTACGACCGACTTCGCGGCGGCGTGCGACCGGGCCGGTGTCGTGGTGCGTCCGTTCGCGGGCGAGGGCGTGCGCGTGACGATCGGCGAGGTCGAGGCGAACGACCTGTTCCTGAAGGCGGCGGAGGAGTTCCGCAAGGAGCTGTAGCCCCGGCGGGCGCGGTGCGCCTGATGCCCCTGTGAGCCGTGTGCCGGCTTGCGGGGGCATCGTCGTTTTTAGGGGGTACCCCCCTGGATCCTTCCGAATGGGCGTGCGACATAATGCTTGTGAATGTGAACGCGTTCACAAGCGTGTCCCCGTTCGTCCCATGATTTGTGGGATTAAAGGGGCAAACTGCCCGATGAAAGTCCCGTAGATGCGGGACCGTGCATGTGGCTGTGGCTTCGGCGACGTAAGGAGAGACGACGTGGAGCTGGCACTGGCGCCAGAGACCCTCGCGCGATGGCAGTTCGGTATCACCACCGTCTACCACTTCCTCTTCGTCCCCCTGACGATCTCGCTCGCCGCGCTGACCGCCGGCCTGCAGACCGCCTGGGTGCGGACGAACAAGGAGAAGTACCTCAAGGCGACCAAGTTCTGGGGGAAGCTCTTCCTCATCAACATCGCGATGGGGGTGGTCACCGGCATCGTGCAGGAGTTCCAGTTCGGCATGAACTGGTCCGACTACTCCCGCTTCGTCGGTGACATCTTCGGCGCTCCGCTGGCCTTCGAGGCGCTGATCGCGTTCTTCTTCGAATCGACCTTCATCGGGCTGTGGATCTTCGGCTGGGACAAGCTGCCGAAGAAGATCCACCTGGCCTGTATCTGGCTGGTGTCGATCGGCACGATCCTCTCGGCGTACTTCATCCTGGCGGCCAACTCCTGGATGCAGCACCCGGTCGGCTACCGGATCAACAAGGAGCGCGGGCGGGCGGAGCTCACCGACTTCTGGAAGGTGCTCACCCAGGACACCGCGCTCACCCAGTTCTTCCACACCATCACCGCCGCCTTCCTGGTCGGCGGCGCGTTCCTGGTCGGCATCGCGGCCTTCCACCTGGCCCGCAAGAAGCACATCCCGGTGATGCGCACCTCGCTGCGGCTGGGCCTGGTCACCGTGGTGATCGCCGGTCTGATGACCGCGATCAGCGGTGACGAGCTCGGCAAGGTCATGTACAAGCAGCAGCCGATGAAGATGTCGGCGGCGGAGGCCCTCTGGGAGGGCGAGGCACCCGCACCGTTCTCGATCTTCGCGATCGGTGACGTGGACAAGGGCCACAACCGGGTCGCCATCGAGATCCCCGGAATACTGTCCTTCCTCGCCCACAACAACTTCACCGAGTACGTCCCGGGCATCAACGAGATCAACAAGGCCGAGCAGGAGAAGTTCGGGCCCGGCGACTACCGGCCCAACATCCCGGTCGCCTACTGGGGCTTCCGCTGGATGATCGGCTTCGGCATGGCGTCCTTCGCGCTCGGCATCCTGGGCCTGTGGCTGACCAGGAAGAAGTTCCTGCTGCCACCGGGCCTGCGGACCGGTGAGGACGAAGTGCCGAACCTGGTGCTCTTCCGCAAGAAGGCCCTCAGCCCCCGCCTCGCGTCGCTCTACTGGATCGTCGCGCTGTGGACCATGCTCTTCCCGCTCATCGCCAACTCGTGGGGCTGGATCTTTACCGAGATGGGCCGTCAGCCCTGGGTCGTCTACGGCGTCCTGAAGACCTCGGCGGCGGTCTCCCCCGGCGTCTCGCAGGGCGAGGTCCTCACCTCGATGATCGTCTTCACCCTGCTCTACGCCGTCCTCGCCGTCATCGAGGTCAAGCTCCTCGTGAAGTACGTGAAGCTCGGCCCGCCGGAGCTCACCGAGGCCGACCTCAACCCGCCCACGAAGATCGGCGGCGACGACCGCGATCCCGACCGGCCGATGGCCTTCTCGTACTAGGACTGGGGAACTGCTGTGGAACTCCACAACGTCTGGTTCGTGCTGATCGCGGTCCTGTGGATCGGCTACTTCTTCCTGGAGGGCTTCGACTTCGGGATCGGCGTCCTCACCAAGCTGCTCGCCAAGGACCGCAAGGAACGCCGGGTCCTGATCAACACCATCGGGCCCGTCTGGGACGGCAACGAGGTCTGGCTGCTGACGGCGGGCGGTGCGACCTTCGCCGCCTTCCCCGAGTGGTACGCCACCCTCTTCAGCGGCTTCTACCTGCCGCTCCTGCTCATCCTGGTCTGCCTGATCATCCGGGGCGTCGCCTTCGAGTACCGGCACAAGCGGGACGAGGAGCGCTGGCAGACCAACTGGGAGCACGCGATCTTCTGGACCTCGCTGCTGCCGGCCGTCCTGTGGGGCGTCGCCTTCGGCAACATCGTGCGGGGCGTGAAGATCGACGGGGACATGGAGTACGTCGGGAACTTCTTCGACCTCCTCAACCCGTACGCCATCCTCGGCGGCCTGGTCACGCTCACCCTGTTCACCTTCCACGGCGCGGTGTTCGCGGCGCTCAAGACGGTCGGTGACATCCGGGTCCGGGCGCGGGCGCTCGCGGTGAAGCTGGGCGTGGTGACCGCTGTGCTGGCGCTGGGCTTCCTGATCTGGACCCAGGTCGACAAGGGAGACACCGGCAGCCTCGTCGCGCTGATCGTGGCGGCACTCTCGCTGGTCGCGGCGATCGCCCTGATCCAGGTGGGGCGTGAAGGGTGGTCGTTCGCCCTGTCGGGCGTGACCATCGCGGCGGCGGTCGCCATGCTCTTCCTGACGCTCTTCCCGAACGTCATGCCGTCCTCGCTGAACGACGCCTGGAACCTCACGGTCACCAACGCCTCGTCCAGCCCGTACACCCTGAAGATCATGACCTGGTGCGCCGGCATCGCCACTCCGCTGGTGCTGCTCTACCAGGGGTGGACGTACTGGGTGTTCCGGAAGCGGATCGGTACGCAGCACATCGCCGATGCGCACTGACGCCGTGCGCTTCGGCGAGTGCCGTCCGCTCTCGCTGATGCCCTTCGTTCTCGCTAGTGGGGGATGTTTCACGTGAAACCGATCGACCCGCGTCTGCTCAGGTACGCCCGTGCCACCCGCTTCTTCCTCGGAGCGGTGGTGGTTCTCGGACTCGCAGGCGCGGGTCTGGTCGTTGCCCAGGCGATGCTCATCGCCGAGGTGGTGGTCGGGGGCTTTGAGGACGGTCTCGACTCCGCCGGGGTGCTGACTCCGCTGATCCTGCTGGCCGTCGTCGCGGCCGGGCGGGCGCTGGTGGCCTGGCTGACCGAGCTGGCCGCCCACCGGGCGAGCGCGGCGGTCAAGTCCGAGCTGCGGGGGCGGCTGCTGGAGCGGGCGGCCGGGCTCGGTCCCGGGTGGCTCGGAGGGCAGCGGGTGGGCTCGCTCGTCGCGCTGGCCACCCGTGGTGTGGACGCGCTGGACGACTACTTCTCGCGCTACCTGCCGCAGCTGGGGCTGGCGGTCGTGGTGCCGGTGGCGGTGCTCGCGCGGATCGTCACCGAGGACTGGGTGTCGGCGGCGATCATCGTGGTGACGCTGCCGCTGATCCCGGTGTTCATGATTCTCATCGGCTGGGCCACCCAGTCCCGGATGGACCGTCAGTGGAAGCTGCTGTCGCGGCTGTCCGGGCACTTCCTGGACGTCGTCGCCGGACTGCCGACGCTCAAGGTGTTCGGCCGGGCCAAGGCGCAGGCCGAACAGATCCGGGCCATCACCGGCGAGTACCGCCGGGCCACCATGAAGACGCTGCGGATCGCCTTCCTGTCGTCGTTCGCGCTGGAGCTGCTGGCCACGCTGTCGGTGGCGCTGGTCGCGGTCACCATCGGCATGCGGCTCGTCCACGGGGAGCTGGATCTGTACACGGGGCTGGTGATCCTGATCCTGGCCCCGGAGGCGTACCTGCCGCTGCGGCAGGTCGGGGCGCAGTACCACGCGGCCGCCGAGGGCCTGGCGGCCGCCGAGGAGATCTTCGAGGTGCTGGAGACCGAGCTGCCCGAGGGCGGTTCGGGGGACGCTCCGGCGGGTGGTGCGCTGCGGGTCGAGGGCGTGACCGTACGGCACGAGGGGCGGTCGGCTGCTTCCCTGGAGTCGGCGTCGCTGGAGGTCGGGGAGGGCGAGACGGTCGCCCTGGTCGGGCCCAGCGGGGCGGGCAAGTCGACGCTGCTGAACGCGGTGCTGGGCTTTGTGCCGCTGGAGTCGGGGCGGGTGCTGGTCGGGGACACCGACCTGGCGGCCGTGGACCCCGAGAAGTGGCGGGCGCGGGTGGCGTGGGTGCCGCAGCGGCCGCACCTCTTCGCGGGGACGGTCGCCGAGAACGTACGGCTGGCCCGGCCGGAGGCGGACGACGCGGCGGTGCTGGAGGCGCTGCGGGACGCCGGGGCGCACGATTTCGTGGCCGCGCTGCCGCAGGGCGTCGAAACCCTGCTCGGCGAGGACGGGGCCGGGCTCTCCGCAGGGCAGCGGCAGCGGCTGGCACTGGCGCGGGCCTTCCTGGCCGACCGGCCGGTGCTGCTCCTGGACGAGCCGACGGCCGCGCTGGACGGCGAGACCGAGGCGGGCATCGTCGATGCGGTGCGGCGGCTGGCGGTCGGGCGGACCGTGCTGCTGGTGGTGCACCGGCCGGCGTTGCTGGCCGTGGCCGACCGGGTGGTGGCGTTGGGGGACGCGGGGGCCGTTCCGGCGGGTCCTGGTGCTCGGATTCAGCCGGCTGCGGGGGTTCAGCTGCCTGCGAGCGATGTTTCACGTGAAACGGTCGCGGATGCCCAGGCGCCTGCTCATGTTTCACGTGAAACATCGCCGAGCGCGCGGGGCAGCGTGCTGCGCCGGGTGCGGCGGGACGCGGGGGAGCAGCGCGGGCGGCTCGCGCTGGCGCTGCTGCTCGGGAGTCTGGCGCTGGGGTCGGCCGTGGGGCTGATGGCGGTGTCCGGGTGGCTGATCTCCCGGGCTTCCGAGCAGCCTCCGGTCCTCTATTTGATGATGGCGGTCACCGCGACGCGGGCCTTCGGCATCGGGCGGGCGGTGTTCCGGTACGCGGAGCGGCTGGTCTCGCACGAGGCGGTGCTGCGGATGCTCGCGGACATGCGGGTGGCCGTGTACCGGCGGCTGGAGCGGATCGCCCCGGCCGGTCTGCGGGAGACCCGGCGCGGGGACCTGCTGTCGCGGCTGGTCGCCGATGTGGACGCCTGGCAGGACTACTGGCTGCGCTGGCTGCTGCCGGTCGGTGCCGCGGCCCTGGTGGGCGCGGCCGCCGTGGGCTTCACCGGGTGGCTGCTGCCGGAGGCCGGGGCGGTGCTGGCTGTCGGGCTGCTGCTCGCCGGGGTCGGGGTGCCGCTGGTGAGCGGTGCGGCGGCGCGGCGGGCGGAGCGGCAGCTGGCTCCGGCGCGCGGTGCACTGGCCGTGCGGGTCGCGGACCTGCTCGGCGGGGTCGGCGAGCTCACGGTGGCGGGTGCGCTGCGGCGCAGGCTGGCCGCCGTGAAGGAGGCGGACGGGGCGCTCACCCGGATTGCCTCGCGCGGGGCGTCGGCCACCGCGCTCGGCGGCGGTCTGTCGGCGCTGGTGTGCGGGCTGACCGTGGTCGGGGCCGCGTGGGTCGGGGTGCAGGCCGTGGCGGACGGGCGGTTGTCCGGGGTGGCGCTGGCGGTGGTGGTGCTGACGCCGCTGGCCGCGTTCGAGGCGGTGACGGGGCTCCCGCTGGCCGTGCAGTACCGGCAGCGGGTGCGCCGCAGCGCGGAGCGGGTGTACGAGGTGCTGGACGCGCCGCTGCCGGTACGGGAGCCCGAGACGCCCGCGGCGGTGCCCGCCACGCCCTTCCCGGTGGAGGTGCGGGGCCTGTCCGCCCGGTACGCCGGGCAGGAGCGGGAGGCGCTGAGCGGGGTGGACCTGACGCTGGAGGCCGGGAAGCGGATCGCGGTGGTCGGGGCGAGCGGGGCCGGGAAGACGACCCTCGCGCAGGTGCTGCTGCGGTTCCTGGACGCCGAAGCCGGGTCGTACACGATCGGCGGGACGGCCGCCGAGGAGCTCGACGGCGACGACGTACGGACGATGGTCGGGCTGTGTGCGCAGGACGCGCACCTCTTCGACAGTTCGGTACGGGAGAACCTGCGGCTCGCCAGGACCGGCGCCGACGACGCGCAGCTCCTGGAGGCGCTCGGCCGGGCCCGGCTGCGGGAGTGGGTCGAGGTGCTGCCGGAGGGTCTCGACACCTTGGTGGGCGAGCACGGGGCGCGGTTGTCCGGTGGGCAGCGGCAACGGCTCGCGCTGGCCAGGGCGCTGTTGGCCGACTTCCCGGTACTCGTCCTGGACGAACCGGCCGAGCACTTGGACCTGGCGACGGCGGACGCCCTGACGGCGGATCTCCTGGCCGCCACCGAGGGCCGCACGACCGTGCTGATCACGCACCGGCTGCAGGGCCTGGAGGCCGTGGACGAGGTGGTCGTGCTGGCTGCGGGGAAGGTTGTGCAGCGCGGTGACTTCGGGGCGCTGGCCGCTGCGGAGGGGCCGCTGCGGCGGATGCTGGAGCGGGAGAGGGCGGCGGAGCCGGTGGCGTAGGAACGGTGCCGGGGCGGCCTGGGAGCGGCGCCGGGTCCCGATGGGCGGGCGACCGCAGGGGCTTAAGCGGTCGAAACACGCGCACGTCGACTTTCCCCTTTAAATCGGACTAACTAGTCTCAAGGGCATGTCAGCGCAGCAGGACCCGCTCGTATCCGACGGCCCGTCCGCCCCACAGGACTCCCTCGACGCCGCCACCGAGGCGACGCGCAGCCTGCAAGGGCTGTCGACCGAGCTCACGGCACGGGTGCCGCACCTGCTGGAGGCCATGCGGTCGGTGGGCACCGGTCTCGAACTGCACTCCACCCTCGACCGCATCTGCGAGACCGCCGCCGAACTGGCCGACGCCCGGTACGCGGCGATCGGCGTGGTCGACGACGAGGGCGACGGGCTGTCCGACTTCGTGACCTACGGCGTGACGGTCGAGGAGGCCGCCGCCATCGGCCGCCTGCCCGACGGGCACAAGGGGCTGCTCGGTGCGCTGATCAGGGACCCGGAGCCGGTGCGGCTCGCGGACCTGACGGCCGACCACCGGTTCGCCGGTTTTCCCGCGCACCACCCGCCGATGCGGACCTTCCTCGGCGTCCCCATCCGGGTGCAGGGCGAGATCTTCGGCAACCTCTACCTGGCCGAGAAGCACGGCGGCGGCGAGTTCAACGACTACGACCTGCACATGCTGCGGGTGCTGGCCACCGAGGCCGGGATCGCCATCGGCAATGCCCGCCTGTACGAGGCGGCCCGCCAGCGCGAACGGTGGATCGACGGCTCGGTGGCCGTGACGACGGCCCTCCTCTCGGGCGGGGACGTCGACGACGCGCTCACCGTGGTCGCCGAGCAGGCGCGGCGGCTGGCGGACTCGGACGCCGGGATGGTGCTGCTGCCCACCGAGGACGGCGGCCTGGAGATCGCGGCGGTCTCCTCCGACAATCCCGGCGAGACGCTGGGCAAGGTGATGCCGCCGGAGAGCCCGATCGTGGGCCTGCTGCTGGGCGGCGAGTCGGTGTTCGTCAGCGACTCGGCCACCGACCCGCGCATGATCACGCGGATGTCCGCCCGGTACGGGCCGAGCATGCTGCTGCCCCTGCACAGCGGCGGCAGGGTGATGGGCGCGCTGGCGACGCCTCGGGGGCGGGGCGGGAAGCCGTTCACCGAGGCGGAGCGGACGCTGGCCACCCAGTTCGCCTCGCAGGCGGCGCTGGCGCTGATGATGGCCGAGTCGCAGCGCGACCGCGAGCGTCTCGCGGTGTACGAGGACCGCGACCGCATCGCCCGTGACCTGCACGATCTTGTTATCCAGCGGCTGTTCGCGACCGGGATGATGCTGGAGAGCGCCCAGCGCAGGTCGGTCGTGCCGGAGGTCCAGGAGGGCGTCGGCAAGGCGGTGGACGAGCTGGACGTGACGATCCAGGAGATCCGCACCGCGATCTTCGCGCTCCAGCAGGGGCCCGCCGAGGCGCCGTCGGGGCTGCGCACCAAGGTGCTGCGGGAGATCAACATGGCGGCGGTGCCACTGGGCTTCAAGCCCGCGCACCACTTCCTGGGTCCGGTGGACGCGCTGGTCGGCGAGCTGACCGGGAAGAACCTGATCGCGGCGCTGCGCGAGGCGCTGTCGAACGCCTTCCGGCACGCGGAGGCGTCCCGCATCGAGGTGGTCGTGGACGCGACGGCGGAGCTGGCCGACGGGCGGCGTGCGGTGCGGCTCACCGTCGCGGACGACGGGGTCGGCATCCCGGAGGGCGGCCGGCGCAGCGGGCTGCGGAACCTGGGGCGGCGGGCCGAGGCGCTGGGCGGCTCCAGCTCGTACGGCCCCGGGCTGGGTGTGGACGGCGGGGGGACGACGGTGGTGTGGGAGGCACCCCTGTAGCAGGGGTTGCGTACGGGTAAGGGGCGCCCTCCCGGAGGACGCCCCTTACCCCTGTGGCGTCGGAGGACGCCCATGTTCGTGGCGTCGGAGGTCGCCCCTCGCCCGTGGCGCGCTACTGCTGCCGCTCGGCCAGGAGCTGCTCGATGATCGCGGCGACCCCGTCCTCCTCGTTGGGCGCCGTGCGCCCCGAGGCGACGGCGAGGACCGCCGGGTGGGCGTTGCCCATGGCGTACGAGCGGCCCGCCCAGGCCAGCATCTCGATGTCGTTCGGCATGTCGCCGAAGGCCACGACCTCTTCCGGGAGGATGCCGCGTTCGGCGCAGCAGCGGGCCAGGGTGCTCGCCTTGGAGACGCCGGGGCCGCTGATCTCCAGGAGGGCGGTCGGGCTGGAGCGGGTGACCGAGCCGTAGGTGCCGACGGCCGTGCGGGCCAGGTCGAGGAAGTCGTCCGGGGCCATCGTGGGGTGGTGTGCGAGCAGCTTGATCACCGGGGCGCCCAGGCCGGGGGTCTGCGCGTGCAGCAGCTCCTCGGCGGTGCCGATGCTGGCCGCCGGGTCGAACTGGAACGGCGGGTAGTCGGGCTCGTAGTGGATACCCGTGGTCAGTTCCACCGCGAAGGAGGTGTCGGGGGCGGCGGCCCGCAGCGCCGCCACGGTGGCGAGGGCGTCGGCGCGCTCCAGGGGGCGCACCTCGATGAGCTCGCCGCCCGCGTGCAGGTCGACGACGGCCGCGCCGTTGGCGCAGATGGCGAGGCCGTGGCCGTGGACGTGCGCGCTGACGACGCCCATCCAGCGGGCCGGGCGGCCGGTCACGAAGAAGACCTCGATCCCGGCGGCCTCGGCGGCGGCCAGGGCGGCGACGGTGCGCTCCGAGACGGACTTGTCGTCGCGCAGCAGCGTGCCGTCCAGGTCGGTGGCGATCAGGCGGACGGCCGCGGCCGCGCCCGCACCGTCCTCGGGGTCGTCGGCCGGGCGGGGGCGGGGGTCGGTAGCTGAGGTCACCGCTTCATCTTCCCGCATGAAGCGCACGGACGTGCGAAAGGGTGCACATCTGAGGGGGCACATCCGGAATCAGGTGCTCCGGTCGGTGGCGTTTCGGGGCGGCCACAATTCCCTGGGGGATTGTCAGTGCCCCCACCTACGATGTTCATCAATTCCGGGTCCTGCCCGTGGCCTTGCGGTCGGCGGCATGGGCCGGACGGCCGTCGCGATTCGTCAGGGGGGACCCAGCGATTCGTCCGAGCCCACGCAGCCGCCCACAGACGCGAGGTGATTCGGTGAACCCGAAAACACAGGCAGACGATCCCCAGAATCCCAACAATCCCGAGAATCCCGACACCCCTGAGAATCCCGAGGTCAACACCTTCCAGGTCGACCTGCGCGGCCTCGTCGACCTGCTCTCCCACCACCTGTACTCCAGCCCCCGCGTCTACGTCCGCGAACTGCTGCAGAACGCGGTGGACGCCTCCACCGCCCGCCGCGGCCACGACCCCGACGCCCCGGTCCGCATCCGGCTGAGCGCCGCCGCCGACGGCGCCGTCACCATCGAGGACAGCGGCATCGGCCTGACCGCGGACGAGGTCCATACCCTCCTCGCCACCATCGGCCGCAGCTCCAAGCGGGACGGCCTGGAGGGCGCCCGCCGCGAGTTCCTCGGCCAGTTCGGCATCGGCCTGCTCGCCTGCTTCGTCGTCGCCCGGCAGATCCGCGTCATATCCCGGTCCGCGCGCACCCCCGACGCGCCGCCCGTGGAGTGGCTGGCCACCGACGACGGCTCGTACACCGTACGGACGCTGCCCGACGACGCCCGCCCGGAGCCCGGCACCACCGTGCACCTCCGGCCGCGCCCCGGCGCCGAGGAGTGGACGCAGGCTGCCCGCGTCGAGGAGCTGGCCAGGGACTTCGGCTCGCTGCTCCCGTACGACGTCACCTTCACCGGGCCCGACGGCGACGCCCGCCCCGTCACGGACCGGCCCGCCGTCTGGGACCGCCAGCACCCCACACCCACCGCCCGCCGGGTGGCGCTCGCCGGGCACTGCGCGCAGACCTTCGGCTTCAGCCCGCTCGACAGCATCGACCTGGACCTGCCCGTCGCCGGGGTGCGCGGCGTGGCGTACGTCCTGCCGTCGGCGACCAGCCCGGCCCACCGCGCCGCCCACCGGGTCTACCTCAAGGGCATGCTGCTCACCGACCGCGCGGACAACCTGCTGCCGGACTGGGCCTTCTTCGTCCGCGTCGTCCTCGACACGGACACCCTGCGGCCCACCGCGTCGCGGGAGAACCTCTACGACGACGAGACGCTGGACGCCGTACGCGAAGCACTGGGCGTGCGGATACGGGAGTGGCTGGCCGAGCTCGCGGCCGGGGACCCGGACCGGCTGGCGTCGTTCCTGGCCGTGCACCACCTGGGCGTGAAGTCCCTCGCCCGGCACGACGCGGACCTGCTGGAACTGATGCTGCCCTGGCTGCCGTTCGAGACCAGCGACGGCCGGCTCACCCTGGACGAGTTCGCCCGTACCCACTCCGAGGTGCACTTCACGCGCACCGTCGAGGAGTTCCGCCAGGTCGCCCCGATCGCCGCCGCGCACGGGCTCGGCGTGGTCAACGGCGGCTACACGTACGACGCCGAACTGGTCGAACTGCTCCCGCAGGTGCGCAGGGACGTCAAGGTCAGCGAGCTGGACGCCGGAGCGGTCACCGCGCACCTCGACCCGGTCGCCCCGCAGCAGGAGCTGGCCTTCGCGTCCTTCCTCGCCACCGCCAGGACCCGGCTGGACCCGCTGGGCTGCGACGTCGTCCTGCGCGGATTCCAGCCGGTGACCGTGCCCGCACTCTTCCTCGACGACCGTCAGGCCCGGCACGAGCGCGACCGCGCCGACGCCGAGGCGAACGCCGACAGCCTGTGGACGGGCATCCTCGGCGCGCTCCGCGGCTCCGTGCCGCGCGCCCGCCTGGTCCTCAACCACAACAACCCGCTGGTCCGGAAGATCGCCGCGATCCCCGACGCCGACCTCGCCGGTACGGCCGTCGAATCGCTCTACGGCCAGGCCCTGCTGATGTCGCAGCGCCCGCTGCGCCCCGCCGACACCTCACTGCTCAACCGGGCCTTCCTCGGCCTCCTGGAGTGGGCGACCCACCCGATCGCGAACGCCGCCGAGGCGGAGAAGAAGGAGGACGGGCAGTGAGCGACCACATCCTCTCGCCCCACGACGTCCGGGAAGCCCTCTGGGAGAACCGCCGCGCCCCCAACGGGCCGGTGCGCAACGCCCGCGGGGAGCAGCTGGTCGCCGCCGCGGAGACCACCGGGGACCCCGGGCTGGTCCGGCTCGCCCTCTTCGAGCTGATCTCGGCGTACGAGTACAGCGTCGAGCGCGGCCGGATGATGGTGCCCTTCGCCCGCCTGCTCCAGGAGTGGGACAAGGACCCCTCCGGCTTCGACAGCTCGGACGTCTACCGGTTCCACTGGATGTTCAAGTGGGTCACCTCGGGGATGCTGACGCTGCCCGAGATACCGCTCTCCTCGATCGAGGGCTGGCTGGTCGAGATGCAGCACCGCTACAGCCTCGGCGGCTACAGCGAACGAGCGGTGCGCCAGGCCGAGTTCGAACTCGCCCAGGACACCGGTGACACGGAGCGCGCCGAGCGCGCCTTCGCGGCCTGGACCGCCGCCGAGCGGGACGAGATGGCCAACTGCCACGCCTGCGAGACCAACGACCAGGGTCACCACTGGGAGACGCGCGGGGAGGACGCCAAGGCGCTGGAGGTCTGGACCCCCGTGCTCGACGGGCGTCTGACCTGCGCGGAGGAACCGCACCGCACCTTCGCCAAGTCCCTGCTCCCGCTGGTGCGCACGGGCCGGACCGACGAGGCGCGCAGCCACCACCTGCGCGGCTACCGCATGGCCAAGGGCAACGAGAGCCTGCTGCCGTCGATCGGCCTGCACATCGAGTTCTGCGCGCTGACCGGCAACGAGGGACGCGGCCTGGAGATCCTCGCCGAGCACGCGGGTCACCTCTCGTCCGAGGGCAACGCGTGGACGAACCTGCAGTTCCAGACCGGCGTCCTCGTGCTGCTGCGCCGCCTGGTCGCGACCGGGCACGGGCACCGTCCCGTCGCGCACCACGACGGCCGCCGGCACACGGCGGCGGAACTGGCCGCGCTGCTGGAGGACCGTACGGAGGAGACGGCCCGGCGTTTCGACGCGCGCAACGGCAGCACGGTGGTGTCCGGGCAGCGCGCCGAGCGGCTCGCCAGGCAGCCCCTGACGGACACGCTGCCGCTGGGGGTGCGGGCGGCTGCCTCTGTGTCCGCTGCGCCCTCTGCGCACTCCGTACGGTCGGCTCCGGCCGGGAGTGCGGCGGAGACCGTAGAGGAACTGGCCGTACGGGCACGGGCGTCGCGGGCCGCGGGCCACCCGGCTGCGGCGGAGCTCTGGGAGCGGATCGCGGTGCTGCGCGCGCGCGAGGGCGCACCGGAGCCGGAGGCGCTGCTCGCGGCCGAGCTGGCGGAGCACCACGCGCTCACCGTGGGCCGGGCCGGGGGAACACCGGTCGGGGACGGCACGGTACGGCGGCTCTTCGAGGACGTCGTCGCGGTCTACCAGGCGCTCGGCGAGCCCGCCCGGGCCGCGGTCAACGCCGTACGGATCGCTGTCGCCGCTGTCCAGCAGGGTGCGTCCGACGAGGAGATACGGGCGGCGCTGCACGCGGCGGACGCGCTGGTCGAGGAGATACCCGCCGACGATCCGCTGCGGACGTACCGGGAGGCCACCGCGGCCCTGACCCGGATCAAGCTGGAGACGTTCATCGCCCAGCGCGCCCATGCCCACCGCTCCCACGCCGAGCGCTCCCACGCCGAGCGTGACGGGGCCGGGCGCGAGGAAGCCGGGCACGAGGAGGCCGGGCACGACGGCGGTTTCGAGGCGGAGGCCCACGCGCGCTTCCTCGCGGCGATGTCCGGCTTCGCCGAGCGGTACGGCACGGGCGAGGCCGCCGGGCGCCTGTCCGACCTGGTCGCCGAGGCCGAGGTCGCGCTCGCCCACGACGCGGTGGACACCCAGGACTGGAAGCGCGCCGAGGACCTGCTGACCTCCGCGGCCCGGCGGAACCAGGAGGCCGGCAAGCCGTGGGAGGCCGCGGAACCGCTGACCGGTCTGGCCCGGCTGCGTCTGATGCTGGGCCGCCCCGACCTGGCGGAGGAGGCGGCCCGTACGGCGCTGGAATGCGCGGCCGAGCTGGTCGACGCCGAGGAACGGGGAACCGTACGACTGGCTCTGGCGGAGGCGCTCTACCAGCAGGACGGCAAGGAGGCCGAGGCGGCGACGTACGCGCTGGAGGCGGCGCACTGGTTCGACGCGGCGGGCGACGGCGCGGGGGCGGGCGCCTCTGCGCGGCTGGTCCTGGCGCAGGCGTTCGGCGCGAGCGGCCGGGCGGCCGAGGGCGCCGAGATCCTGGAGTCGGCGCTGCCCGACCTGTTGGAGCACGGCGACGAGCAGGCCGTACGCGCGCGGGACACCCTCGGGCGACTGCTGCGGCAGCTCGGCGACGAGAAGGCGGCGGCCGAGCAGTACCTGCTGGCGGCGGAGACCGCCGAGGCCTGGGACCACCCGGCGCCCAAGGCGCGGCTGGCGATGCTGGCGGCCGAGTGCCTGGCGGGCGCGGACGGGCTGGAGGAGCAGGCGGCGCAGGCGTACGAGCGGGCCGTCGGGCTGTGGCAGGAGGCGGGCGAGCCGTTCGGGCAGGTGCGCGCGCTGCGGGCGCTGGCGTGGCTGGCTGCCGAGGAGCGGTACGACGACGAGGGCGAGGAACTGCCGGGCGACGTCGCGCGCGCCCGGGAGTTGATGGACCGGGCCCTCGTGGTGCTCGACGAGGACGGGCCGGAGTACCGCCTGGAGCGGGCCCGCACCTGGTCGCAGCTGTCGCGGTTGCTCTACGACGAGGACGGGCTGGAGGCCGAGTCCGTCGAACTGGGCATCCGGGCGGCGGAGGCACTGCGCGAGTTCGGCCCCGAGGAGCTGGGCGAGCGGGCGAGCTGCGTGCTGCGGTCCGCGTGGGCGGAGCAGGGGCTCGGGCGCAAGGACGAGGGACGGGCGCTGCTGGAGACGTTCGTCGGCGAGCTGAAGGAGCTGGCCGGGGAATCGGAGGCGGCGGCGGAGCTGCTGCGGCAGGTGGAGCAGCGGGTGGAGCACTACGGCTGAGCGCGAGGCGGCGTACGAAGGGGGGCGACCCCGGATCCCGGTGCGAGGCCCCGTACGAGGGGGCGATCCCGGCACGAGGCCGCGTACGAGGGGGCGACCCCGGCGCGAGGTCGCGTACGAGGGGGCGACCCCGGCGCGATCCCGGCGCGGGATTGCCCCCTCCTCGTCCGCTCAGCCCAGCTGCGCGAGCCCCTCCGTCGCGATCTGCTCAAAGACCTTCTCGTCCGCCGCGAACTGCGTGTCAGCGATGGGCCAGTGCAGCACCAGCTCGTCGAAGCCCAGCTCCGCATGCCGCCCCGCGAAGTCCACGAACGCGTCCAGGGACTCCAGCGGCCGGTCCGGCGTGAACCCGGTCAGCAGGGTCTTCCCCAGCTCGCCGACGTCCCGCCCCACGGCCTCGCACGCCGCCCCCAGCTTCGCCACCTGCCCCCGGATCGCCTCCAGGGACTCGTCCGGCGTGCCGTTCTCGTACAGCTTGGGGTCACCGGTGGTCACCCACGCCTGCCCGTGCCGCGCGGCCAGCTTCAGCCCGCGCGGCCCGGTCGCCGCCACCGCGAACGGCAGCCGCGGCCGCTGCACGCACCCGGGGATGTTCCGTACGTCGCCCGCCGACCAGAACGTGCCCTCGTACGACACGGCGTCCTCGGTGAGCAGCCGGTCCAGCAGCCCCAGGAACTCGGCGAACCGGTCCGCCCGCTCGCGCGGCGTCCACGGCGCGGTCCCCTCGGGCACCAGGGCCGTCGCATCGAACCCGCCCGCGCTGCCCGCGCCGATGCCCAGCGTGACGCGCCCGCCGCTGATGTCGTCGAGCGAGATCAGCTCCTTGGCCAGGGTCACCGGGTGCCGGAAGTTCGGCGAGGTCACCAGCGTGCCCAGGCGCAGGCTCTCGGTGGCCGACGCGGCGGCCGTCAGCGTGGGCAGCGCCCCGAACCACGGGCCCTCCCGGAACGGCACCCGCCAGGACAGGTGGTCGTAGGTGTACGCGGTGTGGAAGCCCAGCTCCTCGGCCCGCTGCCACACCTGCTTGCCGCCCTCGTTCCAACGGCGGATCGGCAGAATCACAGTGCTCAGACGCATGATCCGACTGTACGGGCCGGGCCTGCGCCCCGGGGAGGCGTCACCGGGCTCACGCCCCCGGGAAGTGCAGGAACTCCACCGGCACCCGTGCCGTCAGCCACACCCCGTTCGCGCTCACCCGGAAGGTGTGGCCCGCCCGGTGCATCGCCCCGGCGTCCACGGACAGCACCACCGGGCGTCCCCGGCGCGCGCCGACCCGGGTGGCGGTCTCCCGGTCCGCCGACAGGTGCACGTCGTGCCGGGCCATCGGGCGCAGGCCCTCGGCCCGGACGGCCTCCACGGCCCGGGGGTGGGTGCCGTGGAAGAGATACGGCGGGGGCTCGGCCGGGGCCAGCGCCAGGTCGACCTCGACCGTGTGGCCCTGGCTGGCGCGGATCAGGGTGCCGCGCGCCTGGTCCTCCCGTACCGCGAAACGCTTCTTGTCGTTGATGGCGACGACGTGGTCCAGCTCGGCGCGGGTGAAGCGGAAGCCGTGCGCGGCGGCGGCCCGGACGAGGGTGTCGACCTCGACCCAGCCGTTCGCGTCGAGGGCGAGGCCGATGCGCTCGGGCTGATGGCGCAGGTGTTTCGAGAGGTACTTCGAGACCTTCACGATGCGCTGCTCGTTCATCCGGTCAGAATCCCTGGCGAAGTGCTCGGAGCGCATCCGAATTCCGTTGGCCTGAGAGGAAGTTCGAGGTAATCCACAGCCAACCGCCCTTTTCCACAAGGGAAATGCAAGAACTGTGGATAACTCATGCCCGATTTAAGGCACTTCATCAACTTTCGCCCGATTGAGTTGTTTTGCTGACAGGGCGTCCAAGGTCCGTGCCTGGAGCTCCCGTTCCGTGGCCGCCGCAACAAAAGCCGAAGCGTTCTCTGCCCCAACCAACGCCTGGACGGCGGCGATCGTTCCCGCCGGAAGCGCGAGCGCCTGCGGTCGGTCGTCCGGCTCGGCGGAGGGCGCCGCCCCGAGGTGCTGCTGCAGGTGACGGGTGGCGAACAGTCGCATGGCACGCGCCAGTTCGGCGTCCACGCTCTGCTGCGCGAGCGGCCGCAGCCGACGTACGAGGGCGGCCGCCTCCGCCGCGTCCGCGTCCGTCGGCGGCGTGTGTCCCAGATACCGCGCGAAGACGTGCTCGGTGGTGAACTCCAGGAACCGGGCCGCTATGTGCTCGACCTGGCCGCGCAGTTCGCGCAGATGGCCCGAGATGGCACGCAGCGGAACCCCCGCCGCATAGAGCTCCGCGGCCACCGCCAGCTCCTGCGGCGAGGGCACCAGGAACTCGTCCTCGCAGCCCTCGATCCTTTCCAGCACCCCGAGTTCGACCGCCTCGGCGACCGCGGAGTCGTCGGGACGGCCGCCGAACCGCGCGTCCAGCTCCGCCCGCGTGATCCGGCTCGCCTCCTCGTCGGTCCACGGCCCGCCGACCTCCGCGACCAGTCCGAGCACCCCGCCCAGGCCCCGGCCCGCGTCCCACGCCTCCAGCAGCTCCTTGATGCTGGCCAGGGTGTAGCCCCGGTCCAGGAGATCGGCGATCTGCCGCAGCCGGGCCAGGTGCGCGTCCCCGTACACGTTGGCCCGCCCGCGCCGCTCCGGCTTGGGGAGCAGCCCGCGGTCCTGGTAGGCGCGGATCGTCCGGACCGTGGCACCGCTGTGGTGCGCGAGGTCCTCGATCCGGTACTCGCCCTCCGTCTGTCGCCCGGACATGGCCACTCCCCTTCCTCCCGGCGCCGATTCAGGACCGTTTCTCCCGGCCGGCTCAGGGCCGCAGTGCGGCCCGTCCCACCGCACCCGCGGCGGCGCGCGCCGCGGGCGAGGTGGCCAGGTACTCCACGGCCCTGCGCAGCGAGCCTTCCTGCGAGGGATGGTACGACCGCCGGAAGTACCGGGGGACCGCCGAGCCCAGCTCCCGCCAGGTCGGCAGCAGCCCCTTGGCGACCGCCCGGTTGTGCTCGCGCAGCGAGTAGCGCAGCCTCCCGGCGAGCTGCGGATCGTGACGTATGAGGTACGAGGCCCCCCACGCCCACAGCCACAGCATCACCGGCGCGACCACGACCATGCCCTCGATACGGCGGGCGTAGCGGGGCAGGCCCTCGCCGCCGCAGTGCTGGTACATGTCGAAGGCGACCGCCCGGTGCTCGACCTCCTCCGCACCGTGCCAGCGCAGCAGATCGAGCATCACCGCGTCCGGGTCTGCCCGGTCCAGGCCCTCCGCGTGCAGCACCCAGTCGCCGAGCACGGCCGTGAACTGCTCGATCGCCGCGACCACCGAGAGCCGGAACCGCAGCCACTCCCGGGTGGGCACCGGCAGGTTCAGCGGCGGCGTCTCGCCGAGCAGCTTCTCGAAGAGGAAGTCGACGTGCCGGGTGTACGCGGCGGTGTCCAGGTCCTGGTCGGCGAGGTGGTCCAGCACATAGCTGTGCTGCACGCTGTGCGTGGCCTCCTGCCCCATGAACCCCTTGACCTGCTGGAGGAGTTCGGGGTCGCGCACCAACGGCAGCGCCTCCTTGAAGACCCGTACGAACCACCGCTCACCGGCCGGCAGCAGCAGGTGCAGCACGTTGATGACGTGCGTGGCGGTCGGCTCGTCCGGTATCCAGTGCAGCGGCGTCCCGTGCCAGTCGAAGGAGACCCGGCGGGGCGCGATGACGTGTCCGGCGTCCTGAGGTTCGGTGTTCACAGCGGCGGCTCCAATCGGGCGATCGCGCGCAGCGCCTTCGGCGTGAAGCGGGACATCAGGTACGCGCCGCGCGCCTCCGGTGTCACCGGCACCACCGCCTGGTTCTTCACCACGGCGCGCAGTACGGCGTCGGCGACCTTCTCCGGCGGGTAGTTGCGCAGCCCGTACAGCCGCGACGAGCGCTTCTGCCTGCGCTTCTCCTCTTCCTCCGACACCCCGGTGAAGCGGGAGGTGGCGGTGATGTTGGTGTTGACGAGGCCGGGACAGATGGCGCTCACCCCGATGCCCTGCCCGGCCAGCTCGGCCCGCAGGCACTCGCTGAGCATCAGCACCGCCGCCTTCGACGTGCTGTACGCGGGCAGCGCCTTGGAGGGCTGGAAGGCGGCGGCGGACGCGGTGTTGACGATGTGACCGCCCTGGCCGCGCTCGGCCATCTGCCTGCCGAAGGTGCGGCAGCCGTGGATGACCCCCCACAGGTTGACGTCCAGGACCTTCTTCCAGTCCTCCGCCGAGGTGCTCATGAAGGAACCGGACATCCCGATTCCGGCGTTGTTGACCAGCACGTCCACGATGCCGTGGTCGGCGGCGACCTTCTCCGCCAGTTTCTCCATCGCCTGCGCGTCACTGACGTCGACGACCTCGGCCCAGGCGTCCTGCGCCCCGATCAGCCGGGCCAGCTCGGCGGTCCTGGACGCCCCCTCCGCGTCCCGGTCCACCGCCACGATCCGCGCGCCCGCCTCGGCGAACGCGAAGGCGGTGGCCCGCCCGATCCCGCTGCCCGCACCGGTGACCAGGACCAGCTGCCCGCCGAACCGGTCGGCGTACGCGCCGCCCGCGGCGGACTCGCGCGGGGCGACCCCCGCCGTGCTGTCCTCGTTCGCCGTGACGAACTCGGCTATCCACGCCGCCAGTTGGTCCGGCCGGGTGCGGGGCACCCAGTGCTTGGCGGGGAGGGTGCGACGTACCAACTGCGGAGCCCACAGCGCCAGATCGTCGTACAGCCGCTCCGACAGGAAGGCATCCCCGGTCGGGGTGATCAGCTGCACGGGTGCGTGCGCGTACGCGTCGGCGCGCGGCCTGCGCAGCCGGGTGCGGACGTTGTCGCGGTAGAGCCAGGCGCCGTGCGCCGCGTCCTGCGGCAGCGAGGCCGTCGGGTAGTCGCCGGCCGGGATCTTCTCCAGCCGCTCCAGCATCTTCGGCCAGCGCTTGCCGAGCGGCCCGCGCCAGGCCAGCTCGGGCAGCACCGGGGTGTGCAGCATGTACACGTACCAGGACTTGATGCCCTGGTTGAGGAGCTGGGCGGCGCGGCGCGGGGTCGGCCGGGACATCCGCTTCTTGATCCAGTGACCGAAGTGGTCCAGGGACGGCCCCGACATGGAGGTGAAGGACGCGATCCGCCCCTGCGTGCGCTGGACCGTCGCGAACTCCCAGCCCTGCACGGACCCCCAGTCGTGCCCCACCAGATGCACCGGCCGGTCCGGACTGACCGCGTCCGCGACCGCCAGGAAGTCGTCGGTGAGCTTCTCCAGCGTGAATCCGCCGCGCAGTGGCTTCGGCGCCTGTGACCTGCCGTGCCCCCGGACGTCGTACAGCACCACGTGGAAGCGGTCCGCCAGCCGGGTCGCGACCTCGGACCACACCTCCTTGCTGTCCGGGTAGCCGTGCACCAGCAGCACGGTCGGCTGCGCGGCGTCGCCCAGTTCGGCGACGCACAGTTCGAGCCCGCCGGTCCGCACCCGGCGCTCGCGCGCCCCCGCCAGACCCGTCGCGCCCGCCTCGGGTTGTGCCTTCTCCACGCTCATGCCGCCTTCTCCTCGGCCCAGCGCCGCACGTGCGGCAGATCGTCGTCCAGCCAGAACGCGCTCTGCTCGGGGTCCTGGGAGTCGGTGACCACCAGGATCTCCTCGAACTTCGCGCCCGTACCCCGAAATCCGAGGTGCGGTTCCACCGCCCACAGGCCCGGCTGCGGCGGGTGGTCGGAGAATTTGTACGGGCTCCACAGCGGGGACCAGCCGTCCCGGTGCCCGTGCAGCGCGTCGCCCGCCAGCCCCTTGAGCGACTGCGTCCCAAACCCGAACACATGCGGTGACCAGGGGCGTTCCTTCACCCGGTCGACCTTGTGGGCGATCACGCCGAACGGGTACGCGCGGTGCCGGTTGGCGTATCCCTGGCGCACCATGAGCCGCTCGACGTTCTCGTAGATCTCGCGGAGCGTCCGCTTCTCGCGCACCTGGTCGAGGATCAGCGTGCGGTGCGCCTCCAGGTCGGCGAGCAACCGGTCGTGCACCGGGTTGAGGCCCAGGCAGCCCGAGTAGCCGATGTCCGCGGTGTAGCCTTTGTAGACCGGGGCCATGTCGAGGACGAACGGCATCCCCGCCTCCAGCCGCCGGTTCGTCGGGAAGAACTGGAGCGGAATCCGGAAACCGGTGAACGCCGTCCGGTCCCCGAACCACGCGAACGGCAGATGGAACCAGTCGCGCACCCCGCGCTCGCGCAGCCACACCCGCTGCATCCGGGCCGCCTCGCGCTCCGTCACCCCCGGCTTGAGCTGCCCGGCGACGGCCTCGGCGCACTCGTACGCGAGGCGCTGCACCTGTCTGAACCCCCGCAGTTCCGCGGTGAGTTCGCCCCGTGTGCCGGAGACTTCTGAGATTGCTGAGGTCATGCCACCCGTCCGTCCCGTGTAGCGGTACGCGTCCGTAACTTGACACTGATGAATGTGACAATGCTCGGCGGCTACGTCAAGGGCTGTGCATGAGGCCTGTGGATAACTCCGCGCCCGTTCCGCCGCCACCGGCCCCCCTACGGGTTCGTACGACCAGAGGCGGAGAGGAGAACAACCGCCAGGGCTGACGTGGAATGTGGCCTGCGCCACTACCTTCGGAGTTGTGACTGCCGTGATCGCAACCGAAGCCCTGAGCAAGCGGTTCCCCCGGGTGACCGCGCTTGACCGGCTCACGTTGGACATCGGACCCGGAGTGACGGGTCTGGTGGGAGCCAACGGAGCCGGCAAGTCCACATTGATCAAGATCCTGCTCGGCCTGTCCCCCGCCACCGAGGGCACGGCCGCCGTGCTCGGACTCGACGTCGCCACCAGCGGCGCCGAGATCCGCGAACGCGTGGGATACATGCCCGAGCACGACTGCCTGCCGCCGGACGTCTCGGCCACCGAGTTCGTCGTGCACATGGCGCGGATGTCCGGCCTGCCCGCGACCGCCGCCCGCGAACGCACCGCCGACACCCTGCGGCACGTCGGCCTCTACGAAGAGCGCTACCGCCCCATCGGCGGCTACTCGACGGGCATGAAGCAGCGGGTGAAGCTGGCCCAGGCCCTGGTCCACGACCCGCAGCTGGTCCTCCTCGACGAGCCCACCAACGGCCTCGACCCGGTCGGCCGCGACGAGATGCTCGGCCTGATCCGCCGTGTGCACACCGACTTCGGGATCTCGGTCCTGGTCACCTCGCACCTCCTGGGCGAACTGGAGCGCACCTGCGACCACGTCGTCGTCATCGACGGCGGCGCGCTGCTGCGGTCCAGTTCGACCAGTGACTTCACCCAGACGACCACCACCCTCGCGGTCGAGGTCACCGACTCCGACACCCACCCCGACGGCACGCGCGCGTTGCGCGAGGCACTCACCGCCGCCGGTGCCACCCTGCACGCCGCCGAGGAGCAGGGGTTGCCCGGCGCCGGTCACATCCTCCTGGTCGAGGGCGAGGGCGACGCCACGTACGACCTGGTCCGCGACACCGTCGCCGACCTGGGCATCGGCCTGGTCCGCATGGAACAGCGCCGCCACCACATCGCCGAGGTCTTCCGCACCGAGCAGCACGCCGACGCGGAGCCCGTCGCGGCCGGTGCCGCCTGGGGCACCCAGTGGAACGACAAGCAGAAGGGAGGCGGCCACGATGGCAACTGACCTCACACCGCAGGGCGCCGACCCGACGCGCATCCACAACATCGGCTACCGCTCCTACGACGGCCCCCGCCTCGGCCGCGGCTACGCCCGCCGTTCGCTCTACTCCCAGTCCCTGCGCGGGGCGTACGGACTGGGCCGCAGCGCCAAGTCCAAGGTGCTGCCGATGGTCCTGTTCGGCGTCATGACCGCCACCGCGGCGATCATCGTCGCCGTCGCCGTGGCGGCCCCCGCGGGCACCATCACCAAACTGCCGCTCTCCTACACGGCGTTCGCGATCACCCTGCAGCCCGTCATCGGCCTCTACCTGGCCGCCCAGGCGCCGCAGACGGTGTCCCGGGACCTGCGCTTCAAGACGGTGCCGCTGTACTTCTCACGGCCCATCGAGCGCCGCGACTACGTCCTCGCCAAGTACGCGGCGATGGCCTCCGCGCTGTTCGCCCTGACGGCGATCCCGCTGGTCATCCTCTACGCGGGCGCACTGCTCGCGAAGTTCGACTTCGGCACCCAGACCAAGGGCTTCGCACAGGGGTTGGTCTCCGTGGCACTGCTGTCCCTCCTGTTCGCCGGGCTCGGCCTCGTGATGGCCGCCCTGACGCCGCGCCGCGGCTTCGGCGTCGCCGCCGTCATCGCCGTGTTCACCATCTCGTACGGTGCCGTCTCGACCGTCCAGGCCATCGCCGCCGCACAGGAGGCGAACGGGGCGGTGGAGTGGCTCGGCCTCTTCTCGCCCGCCACCCTCATCGACGGCGTCCAGACCGCCTTCCTCGGCGCCACCTCGAACTTCCCCGGCGGCACCGGCCCCGGTGCCGGCACGGGCGTGGTCTACCTGCTGGTCGTCCTCGGGCTCATCGCCGGCTCCTACGGCGTCCTGATGCGCCGCTACCGGAAGGTCGGACTGTGACCACGATCGACATCACCAAGGCCTCCCGCTGGTTCGGGAACGTGGTCGCCGTCAACGACGTCACCATGAGCATCGGCCCCGGCGTCACCGGCCTCCTCGGCCCCAACGGCGCCGGGAAGTCCACCCTGATCAACATGATGGGCGGCTTCCTCGCCCCCTCCAACGGCACCGTCACCCTCGACGGCAACCCGATCTGGCGCAACGAGAGCGTCTACAAGGAGATCGGCGTCGTCCCCGAACGGGAGGCGATGTACGACTTCCTCACCGGTCGCGAATTCGTCGTCGCCAACGCCGAATTGCATGGTTTGGACGAGCGGGCGGCACAGAAGGCGCTCGCGACCGTCGAGATGGAGTACGCACAGGACCGCAAGGTCGCCACGTACAGCAAGGGCATGCGCCAGCGCGTGAAAATGGCCTCCGCCCTGGTGCACGATCCGGCGGTGCTCCTGCTGGACGAGCCGTTCAACGGCATGGACCCCCGCCAGCGCATGCAGTTGATGGACCTCTTGCGCCGCATGGGCGCCGAGGGCCGCACGGTGCTCTTCTCCTCGCACATCCTGGAGGAGGTCGAGCAGCTCGCCTCGCACATCGAGGTGATCGTCGCCGGCCGGCACGCGGCCTCCGGCGACTTCCGCAAGATCCGCCGCCTGATGACGGACCGCCCGCACCGCTACCTCGTACGCTCCAGCGACGACCGCGCCTTGGCCGCCGCCCTGATCGCGGACCCGTCCACGGCGGGCATCGAGGTCGACCTCACCGAGAAGGCGCTGCGCATCCAGGCCGTCGACTTCGGCCGCTTCACCGAGCTGCTCCCGCAGGTCGCCCGCGCGCACGGCATCCGCCTACTCACGGTGCAGCCCTCCGACGAGTCCCTCGAATCGGTCTTCTCCTACCTCGTCACGGCCTGAAAGGAGCTTGCTGCGATGTACGAACCCACGGTCGCCCGGCTCACCTACCGGGCCCTGCTCGGCCGCCGCCGCGCGGCCATCCTCTTCCTGCTGCCCGCCCTGCTCATCGTGATCGCCATCGCGGTGCGGGCCCTGGTCGGCGTGGACGACGGCGTCGCCGCCTCCGTCCTGGGCGGCTTCGCGCTGGCCACGATGGTCCCGCTGATCGGCGTCATCGCCGGCACGGGGGCGATCGGCCCCGAGATCGACGACGGCTCGATCGTCTACCTGCTGTCCAAGCCGGTGAAGCGGCCCACGATCATCTTCACCAAGCTGATCGTCGCCATCGCCGTCACCATGGCGTTCTCCGCGATCCCCACCTTCATCGCGGGCCTCATCCTGAACGGCAACGGCAGCCAGATCGCCATCGCCTACACGGTGGCCGCCCTCGTCGCCTCCATCGCCTACAGCGCCGTCTTCCTGCTGCTGGGCACCGTCTCGCGGCACGCGGTCGTCTTCGGCCTGGTGTACGCGCTGGTGTGGGAGGCCCTGTTCGGCAGCCTGGTGCCCGGCGCCCGGACGCTCAGCATCCAGCAGTGGGCCCTGTCCCTGGCCGAGAAGATCGGGGCGGACGGCACGATCGCCTCGGACGTCGGACTGCCGACCGCGGTGATCCTGCTGGCCGCCGTGACCGGTCTGGCCACCTGGTACGCGGGGCAGAAGCTGCGTTCGCTCACTCTTGCGGGTGATGAGTAGCCGAAAGCAGGCCCGTTCGGGAACGGAAAGCGCCCCCGGTTTGTATGTCACATACGAACCGGGGGCGTTCCTCGTTCCGGCCCCGTTTCAGCAACAGGCCGCATGCTCCGGGCCCTTGGGACTGCGCGTCCTTGGACCTTGACACCTGAAGAGCGTCAGATCTTACGATCCCGGGCCGCGAAGAGGCCCACCACCAGTGCTGTCGCGCACACGCCCAGCATCAGGGCGATCGGCACCGTCCAACTGCCGGTCACCTGGTACACGGCGCCCGCCGCCAACGGGCCCACGGCGGCCAGCAGATAGCCGACCGTCTGCGCCATGCCGGACAGCCGCGCAGCCGTCGCCGCGTCACCGGCACGCAGCACGATCATCGTCAGCGCGAGACCCACGGCGCCGCCCTGGCCGACGCCGAGAATCGCCGACCACAGCCAGGCCCCGGACACCGGGGCGACCATCAACCCGACGTACCCGCCCGCGACCAGGGAGGAGACCAGCACCACCAGCGGCCGCTGCGAGCGCATCCGCCCCGCCAGCAGCGGCACACCGAAGGCGCCCGCGACCTGGATCAGGTTGTTGAACGCGAAGATCACGCCCGCCGTGGAGCGGCTCATCCCGTGATCCGTGAAGATCGTCGGCATCCAGGCGATCAGTACGTACGACCACAGCGACTGGAGGCCCATGAAGAGAGTGACCTGCCAGGCCAGCGCCGAACGCCAGACGCTCTTCGGCGCTGCCCCGGCCACGGGCCTGACCCGCACCTCGTGTCCGGTACGGCCCCGGGCGATCAGCACCTGGGGCAGCCAGGCCACCGCTGCCACGGCCGCCAGCAGCGACCAGAACGCCAGCGACGCCTCCCAGCTCCCGCCGAAGGCCTTCTCCAGGGGCACCGAGGCGGCGGCCACGACGGTGGCTCCGGCGATCATCGAGCCCGTGTAGACCGACGTCATCGACGCGGCCCGGTCGGGGAAGTCCCGCTTGATCAGACCGGGCATCAGCACATTGAGGAGGGCTATCGCGACACCGATCAGCACACCGCCGCCGTACAGCGCGACCGTCGAGGGCACGACACGCACCACGATGCCGATGCCGAGCAGCAGCAGCGCGCAGAACAGCACCACCTCGGTGCCGAAGCGCCGCCCCAGCCAGGGGGCGACCAGCGCACCGACACCCAGGAAGAGCACCGGCACGGACGTCACCAGGCTGGTGGCCGTGGACGACAGGCCGAAGGCGTCACTGATCTCACTGACCAGCGGGGACACGCTCGCGAGTGCCGCCCGCATGTTGAGCGAGGCCAGCACGATGCCGACCATCAGGATCACCGGATGCGCAAGCAACGCCCGCCGCGCGGCGGCCCCTTGAGGGGTGGGCCGGACGTCGGCCTCGGCGTCCAGCAGGAGTTGATCGGCTTCCGGGCGTGACAAGGCAAGCACCTTTCCAAGGGGGAGGTCAACGAGGGGTGAGGGGAGGGGAGAACGAAGGGAAGGGGGAGCGGCGAGGCCTCAGCGGCCGACCAGGCCCCGGATGACGTCGATGGGCACCTGGAGCAGCGCACGCGCCGCCTGCTCCGCGGCAGCGGGGTCACCGCTCTCGACGGCGTCGACCAGGGCCGTGTGGGCGACCAGGTCGATGGGCGGCATCTCGTGATCGCCGAGCGAGGTCACCAACGACTCGTGCACCTGGGCCGAGAAGAAGCGGTAGACCTCGGTGAACGCCGCGTTGTGGGTGGCCTCGACGATCCCGAGGTGGAAGGCGACATCGGCATCGGCCGATCGGTCCCCCTGCTCACGGAGCTTCGCGAGCGCGGCCCGCAGCGCGCGCAGGTCGTCCCCGTCGCGGCGTACGGCGGCCAGCCGGGCGGCTTCCGCCTCCAGGGCCACCCGCAGCTCCAGCACGTCGAGCGCACCGGCGTGCCGCATCCCGCGCAGCACGGCGGCGGGGTCGGCGGTCGAGCGGACGAAGGTGCCGTTGCCCTGCCGGGACTCCAGCAGCCCCGCGTGCACCAGGACGCGTACGGCCTCGCGGACGGTGTTGCGGCCCACGCCGAGCTGCTCGGCGAGGACGTGCTCGGTGGGGATGCGGTCGCCGACGGACCACTCGCCGTTGGTGAGCTGGTCGCGGAGCTGCTCCACGACGGTGTCCACCAGGGACTTCCGTCCCGCCGCCCGAAGTGCCATGCCGTTCCCCGTTCCCGGTCCGCCCGTCGATGACCGGACGATGATTCGCCCGGTTGCCCAGTCATCCTACAACTGAATGGTTGTACGGTGCACGCGGCTGGAAAATAAGTGGCGGGCGCCCTGCGGCGGCGCGCACAGTAGGGGGGCAGCAATGCCCAACTACCGGGGGTGGAGCGGGCGTTGGCCGATCAGTCGGTCCGCGCGGCTCCCGTTCGGGGCAGCAGTGTGGGGCAGGCACCGGAGGGGGCACACACCCGCCACTCCGTCGTGCGGCCCTGCGGAGACTGCCCGGGGCGGCCTCGTCCAGCGCGCATCGCGCCGGGCCGCCCCTCCCCGTACCTTCGGGGAACCACCCGCCCGCCTCAGCGGGCGAGCAGGTTCTCCAGGACCACGGCGATGCCGTCGTCCTCGTTGGACGCGGTGATCTCGTGCGCGACGGCCTTCAGCTCGTCGTGCGCGTTGGCCATCGCGACCCCGTGCGCGGCCCAGCCGAACATCGGGACGTCGTTCGGCATGTCGCCGAAGGCGATGGTGTCCGCCGCCTTCAGCTTCAGGCGGCGGGCGGCCAGGGACAGGCCGGTCGCCTTGCTCAGGCCCAGCGGCAGGATCTCCACGACCCCCGCACCGGCCATGACGACGTCCACCAGATTCCCGACCGTCTGACGGGCGACCCGGGCGAGGTCGTCGTCGGACATGCCGGGGTGCTGGATGTACAGCTTGGTCAGCGGGGCGGCCCAGACGTCCGCGATGTCCGTGAACGGGACGTACGGCAGCTCGCCCTCGTGCACCCGGTAGCCGGGGCCGATCAGCACCGCACCGTCCATGCCGTCGCGGCTCGCGGCCAGCGCCAGCGGCCCGATCTCCGCCTCGATCTTGGACAGTGCGAGACCGGCCAGCTGCCGGTCCAGCGTCACCGAGGTCAGCAGTCGGCGTTCGCCCGCGTGGTAGACCTGCGCGCCCTGCCCGCACACCGCGAGTCCCTCGTAGCCGAGGGACTCGAAGATGTGCTTCGTCCAGGCCACCGAGCGACCGGTCACCACGATGTGCGCGGCGCCCGCCGCGCAGGCGGCGGCGAGCGCGTCACGGGTGCGCTGCGAGACCGACTCGTCGGAACGCAGCAGCGTCCCGTCGAGGTCGGTCGCGATCAGCTTGTACGGGAACGGCGCGGGCGCGTCCGCACGCGCGGAGGGGGCGGTGCTCACGTGGCGATCGGCTCCAGGACCTCGCGGCCGCCCAGGTACGGACGCAGGATCTCGGGGACCCGCACGGAGCCGTCGGGCAGCTGGTGGTTCTCCAGGATCGCCACGATGGTGCGCGGGACCGCGCACAGCGTGCCGTTCAGGGTGGCCAGCGGCTGGACCTTCTTGTCCTCGCGCATACGGATCGACAGTCGGCGCGCCTGGAAGCTGTTGCAGTTCGACGAGGAGGTGAGCTCGCGGTACTTGCCCTGGGTGGGGATCCACGCCTCGCAGTCGTACTTCCGCGCCGCCGAGGCGCCGAGGTCGCCGGTCGCCACGTCGATCACCTGGAAGGGCAGCTCAAGGGCGTTCAGCCACTGCTTCTCCCACTCCAGCAGGCGCTCCAGTTCGGCCTCCGCGTCGTCCGGGTGGACGTAGGAGAACATCTCGACCTTGTCGAACTGGTGCACCCGGAAGATGCCCCGGGTGTCCTTGCCGTACGTCCCGGCCTCGCGGCGGAAGCACGGCGAGAAGCCCGCGTACCGCAGCGGCAGCTTGTCCGCCTCGATGATCTCGTCCATGTGGTACGCCGCGAGGGGGACCTCGGAGGTGCCGACGAGGTAGTAGTCGTCCTTCTCCAGGTGGTACACGTTCTCCGCGGCCTGGCCGAGGAAGCCGGTGCCCTCCATGGCGCGCGGGCGGACCAGCGCAGGGGTCAGCATCGGGACGAAGCCGGCCTCGGTGGCCTGGGCGATCGCCGCGTTCACCAGGGCCAGCTCCAGGAGGGCGCCGACACCGGTGAGGTAGTAGAAGCGCGAGCCGGAGACCTTCGCGCCGCGCTCGACGTCGATGGCGCCCAGCGCCTCGCCGAGCTCCAGGTGGTCCTTGGGCTCGAAGCCCTCGGCGGCGAAGTCGCGGATCGTGCCGTGCGTCTCGCGGACGACGAAGTCCTCCTCGCCGCCGACCGGAACGTCCTCGTGGACGATGTTGCCGAGCTGCAGCAGCAGACGCTGGGCCTCTTCGGCCGCCTCGTTCTGCTCGGCGTCCGCGGCCTTCACGGCGGCGGAGAGCTCGCCGGTGCGCTTCAGCAGCTCGGCCTTCTCGTCGCCGGTGGCCTTGGGGATGAGCTTGCCGAGCGACTTCTGCTCGTTGCGGAGCTCGTCGAAGCGGACGGCGGACGACCTGCGCCGCTCGTCGGCGGAGAGCAGGGCGTCGACGAGCGCGACGTCCTCTCCACGGGCGCGCTGGGAGGCGCGAACACGGTCGGGGTCCTCACGGAGCAGGCGAAGGTCAATCACCCCACCAGGCTACCGGTGCCCGCCTGCACCCCTCGACTGGATATCCACGAGCCCCCTCTTTTGTCCGTATTGCCGGATATGGGAATTCGATGCAAAGGTGCTGTGCGGGGCGATGCGAAATCGGTCCGGAGGTGCCGCGGTGAAGCCCTTCGCGGGGCCGGGCAATGAGGGGTGCATTTCCTTGGATGCGGCCACGGGAGGGGTGCGGACCCGGTCCTTCCGCCTTGTGCGAGGCGGGAGTTGGGGCCCCGCCCGGGCTCCTTTTCCACAGGGCGGCGCCGTTTCTGAAAGTTATCCACAGGGTGTGCGAAAGATCTGTGGATGCCGGAATCCGGCCTTCCGAAAGGGCTGTGCGGAACGATGGATTCCCAGCCCAAACCCGCCCCACACGCTCATTCGAGTGGGAATTGATCCCCTAAAGAGTTGATCAAGGCAATTGGGCTGACAGTGCCGGTCGTGTCGGCCTGTGGAGGGATCTTGGGTCACTAGGGCGATTTGTCGACCATGTCGCGTTACGTTGTCGACTTGTCCCCAACCCGAACCACCGGCCTGTGGATAACCCTGTGGGAAACCCGGGACGCCGCCCCGCCCGCCCCGGCCGCGCCCGTTCGCCGCCGTCCTCCGGCCCTCAGCCCCGCCCGTCCTGGACCCGCGCCAGCCAGTCCGACGCCTCCGTGAACTCCCGGTCCGACGTCCCGTGCCGCAGCTCCGCGACGTCCTCCACCGCCACCCCGGCCCTCGGGTACGACCCCAGGAACCGCACCTTCGGCGCGATCCGCTTCAGCCCCATCAGGGCCTCGCCCACCCGACGGTCCGCGATGTGCCCCTCCGCGTCCACCGCGAAGCAGTAGTTCCCGATCCCCGCACCCGTCGGCCGCGACTGGATCAGCATCAGGTTCACCCCGCGCACCGCGAACTCCTGGAGCAGCTCCAGCAGCGCACCCGGCCGGTCGGGACCCAGCCAGATCACCACCGACGTCTTGTCCGCCCCGGTCGGCGCCGCGGGCCGTGCGGGCCGCCCCACCAGTACGAAGCGCGTCTGCGCGTTCACCGCGTCGTGGATGTCCGTGACCAGCGGCTCAAGACCGTACGTCGCCGCCGCGAACTCGCCCGCGAACGCCGCGTCGTACCGACCCTCCTGCACCAGCCGAGCCCCGTCCGCGTTGGAGGCCGAGGACTCCCACACCGCGTCCGGCAGGTTCTCCTTGATCCAGTTCCGCACCTGCGGCTGCGCCGCCGGATGGGCGGTGACCGTCTTGATGTCCTGGAGCTTCGTCCCCGGCCGCACCAGCAGCGCGAACCGGATCGACAGCAGCACCTCGCGGTAGATCATCAGCGGCTCGCCCGAGGTCAGCGCGTCCAGCGTCGCCGTGATGCCGCCCTCCACCGAGTTCTCGATCGGCACCAGGGCCGCCGCCGCCTCACCGCTGCGCACCGCGTCCAGCGCGGCCGGCACGGACACCATGGGCGCGAGTTCACGGGTGGCGGCTTCGGGGAGCGTACGAAGGGCGACCTCCGTGAAGGTGCCTTCGGGGCCGAGATAGGCGTAGCGCGTCGCTGACATACGGTCACCCTAATGGGCCGTACGGGACACGGCTCAGCCGTCTCATCCCTCGCACGGCAGCCCCCGAGCCCCGTCGGTCACGACCACCGACCACCGGCCGTGACGACTCACGCCTCCAGCAACCGCTGCCCCACGTACTCGCCCTCGCCCGGACCGCCCGGCACCGCGAACAGGCCGCTCGACTCGTGCCGGATGAACTTCGACAGTGCGTCCCCCCGGTCGAGCTTGCGCTGCACCGGCACGAACCCGCGCATCGGGTCCGCCTGCCAGCAGATGAACAGCAGCCCCGCGTCCGCCACCCCGTCCGCCGAGATGCCGTCGTGGTACGAGAACGGCCGCCGCAGCATCGCCGCACCGCCGTTCTGCTCCGGGGCCGAGATCCGGGAGTGCGCGTCGGAGGCGATGACCAGCTTGCCGTTCGGCCCCACCTTCTGGAGGTCCGGCTCGGTGAACTCGCCCCCGCCGGTCAGCGGCGCACCGTCCTTCTTGCGCCGCCCGATGACCTGCTCCTGGTCGCCGCGCGGCAGCTTCTCCCAGTCGTCCAGGAGCATGCGGATCCGCCGTACGACCACGTACGAACCGCCCGCCATCCACTCCTGCCCCGCCGGGCCGCCCTTCTCCGGGACGAAGATCCGCTTCTCGAAGTCCGCCTCCGAGGGCTTCGGGTTGCCCGTCCCGTCCACCTGGCCCATCAGGTTGCGGGTCGTCATGGGCGCGGCCGTCGCTCCGGGTGAGCGGTTGAAGCCGTTCATCTGCCAGCGCACCCGGGCCGCGTCCCCGGCCTCCCGCTGCACCGCCCGCAGCGCGTGGAAGGCCACCAGCGCGTCGTCCGCCCCGATCTGCACCCACAGATCGCCGTTGCTGCGCCGGGCGTCGAGGTGGTCGGAGGAGAAGTCCGGCAGCGGGTCCAGCTCCACCGGACGCTTCGCGCTCAGCCCCGTACGGTCGAAGAAGGTCCGCCCGAAACCGAAGGTGACGGTGAGGGACGACGGCCCCGCGTCGAACGCGACCCCGGTGTCGCCCCCGGCCAACGGCCGCCCCGCCATCAGTTCCTTCGCCACCTGCGACCAGCGGCGCAGCAGTGCCGTGGCCTCCTTGCGCCCGGCCCCGGGGGCCAGGTCGAACGCGATCAGATGGCCGCGGGCCTGCGGCGGAGTGGTGATTCCGGCCTGATGTTTCCCGTGAAACATCGCCTTGGTCGTGCCCAGCGAGGCCAGTGCCGTGGGTTCCTCGCCCCCCGAGGCGACCGCGGAGGCGACTCCCGCGCCGCCCGCCGCGCCCACGACCAGTCCGGCCGCCGCGGCCCCGCCCGCGGTACCGAGGAGCCGCCGCCGCGAGATCCCGGCAGCGTCCGAGGCCTCAGGTGAAGGAGCCTCAGGTGAAGGAGAAGCCTCGGAGGAGGAGGAAGAGGAAGGGGTGTCGCTCACGCCGTTCAGCCGATCTTGACGTTCTGGGAAACGGTCACTTGGTCGATGTCGGAGGTGCGGATCGTCACGTCGATCTTCCAGGTCCCTGCCATCGGGATCTGCACACCGCTCGCACTCCAGTGTCCGGGAGCGAGCTTGTCGGGGACGGCGGGCAGCGGGCCGATCTGCTTGTCCTCGTTGGTGAACGCGACCTTCAGCTCGGGCGCGTCCACCGGCTTGTTGTCAGGCGAGTTGGCCCAGACGTGCAGGGCGTTGCTGCCGGTGCGACCCGGGGTGACCTGGAGGCGGATGGTGCCCTTGCCGTTCTCGCCGCCGGTGTCGAAGGGCATGTTCAGGTCGACGGGCCGGTCGGCGACGGCGGGGGCGGACGTGTTGGTGCGACCCGCCTCCTTGAGCTCCGTACGACCCGGTTCGGTGCTGGTCAGAACGGTGGTGACGGCGAGCAGCACCACCGCGACCCCGGCCTCCAGGAGGACCGAGCGGCGCAGCCCGGTGCGCTCGGGGTCGGCGTCGCGGACCCGCTTGGCGCGCGCGGTGCTCATGGCGGCCCGCTGCCGGGCGAGCTGGGCCGCACGCTCGGGGTCCTCGGGAACGGTGACCGAGTCGGTTTCCTCCCCGGCCCGGTCCTCGCGCTCGCTCAGTACGGCTTCGGCCTCGGCCTCGGGGGCCGCACGCTCGGCCATCCGCCCGATCCACCGCCGGGAGAACCACGCGGCCGCGACCATCACCGCGACCAGCGCGACCTTCGCCAGCAGCAGCAGCCCGTAGGTCGTCCCGAAGAGCGCCTCCCAGGAGCCGACCTGCCGCCAGGACTGGTAGAGCCCGGTCGCGGCGAGCACCGCGACACTGCCGAAGGCGAGCCGGGAGAAGTTCCGTACCGCCGTACGTTCCAGAGAAGGGGACCGGTAGAGCGCGGTCAGCAGCGCGGCGAGTCCGCCCAGCCATGCGGCGACCGCCAGCATGTGCAGGACGTCGACGGGCATCGCGAGGCCCGGCTGGAGTCCCGTCGAGGCGTGCTCGGACATCGCCCAGGTCGCGGCGATGCCCGCCGCCACGACGCCGCCGCCCAGGGCCAGGCCGAAGGTGAGGTCCTTGCGCGAGGAGTCCTCGTCGTCCTCAAGCTCCTCGGGATCGACGGCGACCTTCTTCGCGTACGCCCCGAAGAGGACCGCCACGAACAGCGCCGCCGCACCGAGCAGCAGCAGCCGCGACACCAGCGCGGCACCGGTCTTGGTGGTCAGTACGGCCTTGAGCGCCCCGAGGTCGAAGATCCCCGACAGGTCCCCGGACCCCGTGTACGGGCCGCGGAGCAACAGCATCAGCAGCGTCGCGGCGGTCAGCAGCAGCCAGCCGCGCACCACCAGCCGCTGCATCGGCCGCTCGGACGCCCCGCGCCGCCAGCAGGCCAGCACGAAGGCCGCTCCGCCGACGAGCACGATGAACCCGGCGTACGCGGCGTACCGCGCGATGCCGTAGAGCACGCCGACGACACCGCCGCCGGCCTCCTGCGAGGGCAGCGCGACGCTGCTCTCGGAGGGGGCGCCGATCGAGAAGGTGAGGGCGCCGGAGATGGGGTGGCTGTCCGCAGAGACGGCCTGCCAGGCGACGGTGTACGTGCCGTCGGGCAGCCCCTTGTGCAGCGCGACCCCGTACTGCACGAGGTTGCCGCTGCACAGGTCGAGCACTTCGCCGGTGTCGGCGCGCTTGCCCGTGGGGTCGAGGACGCGGATGGCGTCCTCACCGAGCTGGATCTGCTCGGAGAAGTTCAGGGTGATGTTCTTGGGGGCGGTGGCGACCACCGCCCCGTCCTTCGGGTTGCTGTCGGTGAGCGCGGCGTGCGCGGCGGCGGGGCCGGCGCTCACGAACAGCGCGCCGAACAGGGCGACGACCACGAGCAGTGCGCGCACTGCCGTGGAGGTCGCCGAAGGCCCGAAGCGCGGGGCGGTGTCCGTCATGGTGAGTCCTCAGCCCCTCAGTGGTGCTGCTGCGGGTTGTGGGTGGCTGCCTCCACCGGCATGTCGACCTTCACGGTCCCGGCCTTCTCGAAGTGCAGCTCGATGGCGACCTTGTCGCCCTTCTTCGGCTTCTTCTTCACATCGAGGAACATGATGTGGCTGCCGCCGCGCTTGAGCTCCAGCGCGCCGTTGGCGGGGACGGGGAAACCGTCCTTCGCCTCCTTCATCTTTCCGTCCGCGGTCGTCTCGTGGATCTCGGCCTTGCCGGAGAACGCGGAGGCGGTGACGGACGTCAGACGGTCGGCGACAGCGCCGGAGTTCTTGACGACGAGGAAGCCGCCCGCCATGTCGGCCATGGCGGGTTCGGGCATGAACGCGCCGGTGACCTCGATCTTCGGCGCGCTGTCGGCCGCCGGGGCGGTCGTCTTGGCAGCCGAGGTCTTCTCGGTCGTGGCATCGCCGCCGCACGCCGTCAGGGCGAGCGATCCCGCCACGGCTATGGCGGCGAAACCGGTGAGACGCGTGGTGTAGCGGAGGGAACGGGTGGTGCGGGTGTTCACGGGGTTTCTCCCTTGACGATCTTCGGGAGATCGGCGATGTAGTCGTCCGGGGTGGCCTCGTCGGTATAGAGGAGGTACCCCGCGTCGGTCTTCGGCGAGAACGCGATGACCTGCTTGGTGTGCATGGACGTGACCTTGCCGTCCTTGTCCTTGGTGGACGGCTCGATGCTGACGCCCAGCTGCCTGGCTCCGGCCTGGATGGTCGGGAAGTCGCCGGTCAGCCCAATGAAGTCGGGGCTGCCCGCGCCCTTGAGCCACTTGCCGAGCTCCTTCGGCGTGTCACGCTCGGGGTCGGTCGTCACGAAGACGACGCGCAGCTTCTCCTGGTCGGCCTTCGGCAGCTTCTTGTACGCGACCGCGATGTTGCTCATCGTCAGCGGGCACACGTCCGGGCAGTTGGTGTAGCCGAAGTAGATCAGCGTCGGCTTGCCCTTGGTGGCCTCGCGGAAGTCGTACTCCTTGCCGTTGGTGTCCTTCAGGACGAGGTTCGGCTTGGTGTACGGCCGGTCGAGGACCGTCGCCGCCTTCTCCTTGGTCGGGGTGACGTTGGTGGCCGTCTGGCCACTCTCCACCGTGCTGGAGGAGTCGTCGCCGCACGCGGACAGGGTGAGCGCGGCCGCGGCGACGAGAGCCGCCGCGACCAGCACGTTCTTCTTGCGCATGGAAATCCTGGAACTCTTGAGGGGGTGGGTCAGGAGGCCCGGCGACGGCCCGCGAGAACCCCGAAGGCGACACCGGCGACACCCACGATGATGCCTACGATGCCGAGCACACGGGCGGTGGTGTCGCTGCTGGAGGCCGCGGCGGCGGTCTCCTTCTTGTCGTCGGCGTGCGTGTCCGCGGCCTTCGAGTCCTTGGCCTTGTCGTCGGCGGGCGCGGCGCCGTGCCCGTCAGCCGCGGGCGCGGTCAGCTTCAGGACGGGGGCCGGGCTCTGCGGCTCCGGCTGGCCCTCCTTGGGCTCCTCGATCCAGCGGACGACTTCCTTGTTGTCGTACGTCTGAATGGCCTTCAGCACGATCTGGTCGGCGTCCTCGGGGAGCTGGCCGAGCGAGAGCGGGAACTGCTGGAACTCACCGGGGCCGATCTTCCCGCCGGTCCAGGTGATCTTCGAGACGGCTTCCTTGATCTCCTTGCCGTGCACCTTCAGCGGCTTGTCGAGCTTGGCCTTCTCGACCTCCACGGTCCAGCCCGGGACCGCCTGCGGCATCACGGAGGTGAGCGGGTGCTCCTTGACCGGGAAGCTCACTTCGAGCTTCACCGTCGAGGCGTTGTCGCGCTCGTTGGGGACCTTCACGTTGACGGTGGCGTACCCGCCCTTGGCGGCCGCGCCGACCGGCTGCACGCTGACGTGCGCGAAGGCGGGCCCGGCGAGCACCACCACGGATGCGGCAGCGGCGACGCCGACGGCGGAGAGACGGGAGATACGGGTGCGACGGTTTGCGTTCATGGCTGTGAACCCCACATGGCAGAAGTGGATCGGGTGAGGGGCACACCTCGTGGGGCGCGCCGATGTTTCACGTGAAACGTGAACCACCCGGACGCACACCTCGGCGAGGCGCACCGGAGGCACGACCCGCTCCGCTTGTGTGCGCGAGGGGCCGTGTCAGGCAGCGAGGGAGAACGCCGTCGCGGGTGGCCCGCGCCTGATCACCGAGTGCTGGAGATCCTCCTCGCCCGTGCGCACGGGTACGAGGAAGGGTGCGGGCACCGTCGTCGGCCCGCACGCGGGGGCGCCGGAAAGCCCCGCCCACAGGGCGCGTACCAGCGCGAAAGCGGCGCGCAGGGCTCGTACGAGCACCTTCATGGCCACCTCGTGCGCCCCGTACGCGGAGAGCCGGGCCAGTCGGCGCAGCGCGAGATCGCCGTGCCGCAGCAGCCAACCGGTGGCGAGCGCGGCCAGCAGGTGACCGAGCAGCATGGGAAGGCTGGGGACCAGGGAGTGCAGACAACCGGCCGCTGTGGCGCCGATGTCCTGTCCACCGCCCGTACCGAGTGCGTCGTAGCCGTTGTACGACGCTCCAGACACCCCGGACACGCCCGTTGCGTGTGCGGTGTGCGCACCGGAGGCCGGGTCGAGGCCCGCCGTGGCGAGCACCTTCCGCGCCTCGGCGTCGCTCATGCCCCCGCCGCCGCCGCACATCAACTGCGCGGCGAGATCGGACAGCGGGCCTTCGCCGCCGCCCTGCACCGTGCCCGCGTGGTTCTGGCCGATGCCGAAGAGGGCGTGCAGCGCGAGCTGTCCGGCCGTCATCGCGAAGGTGATGCCGGGCAGGGAACGCGTGCGTCCGGCCAGCGGCACGGCCAGCGCGAACACCCCGGTGAAGGCCACCGCGAGGGTCCACCACGGCACGGTCGCCGTGGAACCCAGCACGTGCCCCGTCGCGGACAGCACGACGCAGACCGCGGCGAACACCGCGGCCCTGGCGAGTCGCGGAGCGACCCGGTCGTGTGCACCCGCAGGGGCGAGAGGCTGTGACATGGCGGAGCCATCATCGCACTGCGCCCCGGTAGCGGACCGGCCAGGTCCGGAAGCTCACAATGGTCCGGTACGTCACCGGCTCGGCCCGGGGCCGAGGCCCCCCTCGACGCCCCTCCTACACCGGCGCACGGGGTGTGTGCATCCGCCGAACGAGCGCTCTCGCACCGATTCCTGGCTTACCGACCACCGTCGGCGGCAATAGGTAGTCGTATGTCGAGCCGCAGCCAGGAGGCTGGAGCATGAGCATCTGGTGGTCACTCCACTTGCGGCGCGAAGCCGCGAGCGTTCCGCTCGCCCGCCGTCTTCTGCTCGACAGCATGAACACCGCGGGCGTCGATCCGGACATCTCCTACGACCTGTCCGTCGCCCTCAGCGAAGCCTGCGCCAACGCCGTCGAGCACGGCGGCGACGCGGAACCCGGCCCGCACTGCGCGGCCTACCGGGTCACCGCCTATCTCGACGGCGACACCTGCCGCATCGAGGTCACCGACTCCGGCCCCGGCTTCCCGCCCGTGCGCAGGCGCGGTGCGGGCCGGGCCGTGGCGCACCTGCGCGAGAGCGGCCGGGGGCTGTGTCTGATCGAGCAGCTCGCCGACCACGTGCACTTCCGCAACCGGCCCGGCCGGGGCGCGGTGGTCAGCTTCGACAAGATCCTGAAATGGCGTGAGGGCGCGCTGCTCCCGGCATCCTGAGATCCCGGACCGGGCATCTCGCGATCCCCGGGCAGCACGCCCTCGTACCTCAACCGTGTACGGGTTCTACTGGGCGGCCTTCGTCGCGGCCATCCACGCCTCGACCTCGTCGGAGCGGCGCGGCAGCGCGGCCGACAGGTTCCGGTTGCCGTCCTCGGTGACCAGGATGTCGTCCTCGATGCGGACGCCGATGCCCCGGTACTCCTCGGGCACCGTCAGGTCGTCGGCCTGGAAGTACAGGCCCGGCTCGACGGTCAGGCACACGCCCGGCTCCAGCGTGCCGTCGGCGTACGCCTCGCGGCGGGCGGCGGCGCAGTCGTGGACGTCCAGGCCCAGCATGTGGCCGGTGCCGTGCAGGGTCCAGCGGCGCTGCAGGCCCAGCTCCAGGACACGCTCGGCCGGGCCCTCGACGAGACCCCACTCGACGAGCTTCTCGGCGAGCACGCGCTGCGCGGCGTCGTGGAAGTCGCGGTACGAAGCACCGGGCTTGACCGCCGCGATACCGGCCTCCTGGGCCTCGTACACCGCGTCGTAGATCTTCTTCTGGAGCGGCGAGAACGTGCCGTTGATCGGCAGCGTGCGCGTCACGTCGGCCGTGTAGAGCGTGTGGGTCTCCACACCGGCGTCGAGCAGCAGCAGGTCGCCGGAGCGCACCGCGCCGTCGTTGCGCACCCAGTGCAGGGTGGTGGCGTGCGGGCCGGCGGCGCAGATCGAGCCGTAGCCGATGTCGTTGCCCTCGACGCGGGCGCGCAGGAAGAACGTGCCCTCCAGGTAGCGCTCGGAGGTGGCCTCGGCCTTGTCGAACACCTTCACGACGTCCTCGAAGCCGCGGACGGTGGAGTCGACGGCCTTCTGCAGCTCACCGATCTCGAACTCGTCCTTCACCACGCGGGCCTCGGAGAGGTAGACGCGCAGCTCCTCGTCCGTCTCGGCGGTGACCTTGTCGGCCAGCGCGGCCTCGATGCCCGCGTCGTGCCCACGCACGCTGCGGACCCGGCCGGTGGCCTCGCGCAGCGCCTGGGGCAGCTCGCGGACGTCCTTGGCGGGCAGGCCCAGGACCTGCTCGGCCTCGGCGAGGGAGTGACGGCGGCCGACCCACAGCTCGCCCTGGCCGTCCAGCCAGAACTCGCCGTTCTCCCGGTTGGAGCGCGGCAGCAGGTAGATCGTCGCGTCGTGCCCGGACGTGGTCGGCTCCAGGACCAGGACGCCGTCCTGGGTCTGGTCGCCGGTCAGGTACGCGTACTCGGTGGAGGCGCGGAAGGCGTACTCGGTGTCGTTGGAACGCGTCTTGAGGTTGCCCGCGGGCACCACCAGACGCTCGCCCGGGAAGCGCGCGGAGAGCGCGGCGCGGCGGGCGGCGGTGTGCTTCGCCTGCGCGATCGGCTCCAGGCCGTGCAGCTCGGTGTCGGCCCAGCCGGACTTCATGTTCTCGGCGAGCTCGTCGGACAGACCCGGGTACAGCCCGTTCTTGCGCTGCTTGATGGGCTCTTCCTCGACGGCCTCAGTCTCGCCGGTCCCATTTTCGGGGATCTCCGGGTTCTCCGGCTTGAGCTCCTCAGACACGACACGTCTCCTCATACGACACAGGGCCAGGGGTTTCCCGCCTCCTGGCCCTCCATCGTATGTCCGTGCGGACGAACCCTCCCCAGCCTGTGGATAACTGTGAGAAATCAGTCCCCACCGGCCCGGACCTCAGTCGAAGCGTGCCGCCAGCAGCACGATGTCCTCCGCCGAGTCCACCTCGTCGAGCCCGTCGGGCAGCACCGTGCGCAGCACGTGGTCGCAGATCGCCCCCGGGTCGTCCCGGATCGTCTTCGGCACGCTCGCCGCCGCCGCGTGCAGCCGTGCGAACGCCCGGTCCATGGGGTCGCCGGTGCGGTGCAGCAGCCCGTCGGTGTACAGCAGCACGGTCTCGCCCGGCTTCGGGCTGATCTCCACGCTGGGCGCCTCCCAGCACGAGAGCATGCCCAGCGGCGCCGACAGCGACGTCTCCGCGTACTCCGTGCGCCGCTCGCCGACGATCAGCGGCGGCGCGTGCCCCGCTCCGGCGAGCACGATCTTCCGTTTGGCCGGTTCGCAGTACGCCAGCAGCGCGGTGGCCGAGCGCGCGGGCTCGGTCAGCCGCATCAGCAGCTCCAGATCGGACAGTACGGCGACGGGGTCCTCACCCTCTATGACGGCGTACGCCCGCAGGCTCGCCCGCAGCCGTCCCATCGCCGCGGTCGCGCTGGGTCCGGCGCCGGTGACGGAACCGACGACGAGACCGAGCGCCCCTTCCGGCAGCGGCAGCGCGTCGTACCAGTCGCCGCCGCCGCGCGGCCCGGTCCGGTGCCGTACCGCCATCTGTACGCCCGAGACCCGGGGGAGACGGCTCGGCAGCAGCTCCTCGGTGAGTGTCGCCAGGCGCGCGCGTGCCCGTTCCAGTTCCAGCAGCCGGCTCAGGTGCTCGGACGCGTACCGGCTGTAGAGCCCCACCAGGTGCCGCTGGCGCTCCACTGGCTCGGCGGGTTCGTCGTACAGCCAGACGACCGCACCGAGCCGCCCGGAGGACCCGGTGAGGGGGAGCGCGTAACTGGCGGCGTAGCCGAGGCGGTCGGCGACCTCGCGGTGCAGCGGGTCGAGCTCCTCCTCGTGCAGCAGGTCGGGGCTGGCGCTCGGGTCGCCGTCACCGGGCTCGGCGCTCCCGTCGAGGAAGCGCCCGTACGCGGTCGCGTCGCGCGGCACGGTCTCGAAGTGGCCGAGGTCGGCGTGCGCGAGGCCGAAACCGACGGTGCTGGCGGGCCCGAGGCCGTCGGCGGGCTCCAGGACGGCCAGGCCCCGGCGGGCACCCACCAGGGCGGCTCCGGCGCGCACCACTTCGTGCAGTGCCTCGTCCAGCGCACCGGTCGTCACCAGGCGTTCGGTGAGTTCGTGCAGGGTGGTCAGGTCGGAGACCCAGCCGGCCAGCCGGTCCTGGATCACTGCTCCCGCGGGAGCGGAGGTCGTTCCCGCGGGCGCGGGAGTCTGCGCGGGGGGCGGAACCAGTGGATCGATTCCGGCCACTTTCGGCACGTTCGGGGCGCTCATGTCAGCCGGCTTTCCGCCTGGTGCGTTTCGCTCAATAGCATCGCAAACCCCCATGTCATTCTGCGCCGCTATCAATAGATCCACATCTACACGCACATGTAAGGCGATGTCCAGCATTGTCCTGGAGGGATTCATGGTGTCCCTGAGGAAACAGGGGAATGCGCACTTGGCGTGAAAATGCAGCCCCGTACACATATTTGCGGTCGACTGAGGGCGTTCGACAGCGCGTCATATCGGGCCGCGCTGGGTATCTGAACCAGGTGATGACCGGGGGACTGCGGCCGTGCCGCCGTCGACCCGGAACCCGGCGGCGGGCGCAGGCGTCCTATCCGCTGTGGGCCCGGCACCGACCCCGATGACCGTCAAGCACCAGGGATCAGCACCACCGGAAACGTCGGCGACGTCCTTGAGGACGGGAAAGCGCCCTGTGCGCGCCACCCCCCGCCACGTTCCGCGCTCGGCCCCTGTGGGGCTGCCGTACCGCAGGCTGTTCAGTGGCTCTGTACGTCCCGAAGTACGCGCAGTGAGTACGTGAGTGAGTACGTCCCCAGCACGCGCAGTCAAGTGATGCACACATGGTGTCATGTGGACCTCGGCGTTCAACGGAAAGGAACGAGCGCTCATGCGCGAGATCCTCGGAAGGCGACGCAGGCTCCGGTTCCGGCGAAGCGAGCGGCCAGTCCTGCCCGGTACGGCGCTCACCTGCGCCACCGCGTGGCAGTGGCCGGTGCTGCCGGGCGTGGGGCTGACGGCGGCCGGCGGCCGCGCGGGCACAGCGGTGCGCTGTGCCTGCCCCGATCCCGAGTGCGTGGTGCCCGGCGCGCACCCTTTCGACCCCGGGCTGCTGGCCGCCACCACCGATGCGCGCATGGTGCGCTGGTGGTGGGAGAAGCGCCCGGACGCACCGGTGGTGCTCGCCACCGGCGGGCGCGCCCCCTGTGCGCTCAGCCTGCCGGCGCTGGCGGGCGCGCGGGCGCTGGTGGCGCTGGACCGGATGGGGGTGCGCCTGGGTCCGGTGGTGGCGACACCCACCCGGTGGTCGCTGCTGGTCTCCCCGTACTCCCTGGAGCGACTCGGTGAACTCCTGTACGCGAAGGACCGGGTGCCCTCCTCCCTGAGGTTCCACGGCGACGGCGGCTATCTGGTGCTGCCGCCCGCCGAAACGGGCGCGGGGCAGGTGCGCTGGGAACGGGAGCCGGTACCGGGCGAGGACGGGCGCCCCTGGCTGCCGGACGTGGAGACCGTGCTGGACGCCCTGGTGGTGGCCAGCAGCGGAGCCCCCGGCGGCGGCAGCAGGCTCGCGTACTGACGCCGCACCCGGTGAGCGGCATCCGGCGTTAACCACGGTGTGCCGCTCACTCGTAAGGGTGTGAGACGGCGCGAGTTCAGCGGAATTGGGCGCGCGACCGGCAAGCCGCGCGCCATCCGTCGATATCTTCGGCCCACCGTCACGAATTTCCCGGCAGTTGACAGGTGGGACTCCCCTTGAATATCCGCATGATCGGGCTTTCGGCCGTCGTGGTGTTCACCGTTCTGCTGCCGTTCGCGGGAGCCTCCGCCGGGCCCGCCCCCGGAACCCCGGCCGAACCCGAGAAGGTGCTCGCCCAGGCGCCGCCCGTGGCGGACGACCCGAAGCCCCACGAGACCGAAGCCCTGGGGCGCACGCGTGCCCGGTGCGGTCCCGAGGTGTCCTCCCCCGACGGCGTGGAGGCGCAGACCTGTGTGCTCACCGAGAAGGGCGAGACCTGGGCGCGCGCGTACTACCGCAATGCGACGGGGGAGGAACTCGACGCCGTACTGACGCTGATGGGTCCGGCCGGTCGTACGGTACGGATGCGTTGCGCGGTCGGTGCGGAGGACGAGCCGGGGTCGTGCGAGACGCCGCGCGAGCCGGTGCCGAAGAAGACGGCGGCGACGGGAGAGGGCACGGAGCCGTACACGGCGGTGTCGGAATTCGCGGGTCCGGGAGACGGTCCGCTGCTGCTGCGCTCGGGGAGCAACTCACCGGAGCCGGCAGGGCCGTAAGGGCCTTGAGAACGGAAAGGCCCGATCGCTGGCGACGGGGGATGCACCAGCGACCGGGCTCCTAGAACGGTAACAAGAGATCTGCTGTTCGCAAATTCGATCTCGTGTATTCAGACAGGGATTTACTCGTCAGTACGGCCCACTGTGACCGGAGTCACCGCGCCCGCTCCGTCCCGTTGTGCGACGTGCAACGGAGGGGCCCCTCAGGACCCCTCCGGGCGGATCAACTCAGCGTCACCTGACGGTTGGTGAGGCCGCCGCGCGAGCGCCGCTCCTCGGCCGTCAGCGGCGCGTCCGAGGAGAGTGCCACGGCGAGCCGCTCGGCGAACTCCGCGGCGGGCTTCTCGCACTCCTCCGCCGTCATCCCGGTCGGCAGGTCCCACACCGGAACGATGATTCCGTGTGCCCGGAACGAGCCGACGAGGCGGGTGTTCTCGCCCAGCGACGAGGTGCCCGCGGCGTGCAGCCGGGCCAGCGCGTCCAGGAGCTTCTCCTCCGGGTGCGGCATGGCCCACCGCAGGTGGTTCTTCTCGGGCGTCTCGCACCAGTACGCGCTGTCCACGCCGGTCAGCCGTACGGTCGGGATCGCGGCGGCGTTGGCACGCTCCAGGGAGGCGGTGACCTCGGCGTTGGCGTTCTCCGCGTCCGGCACCCAGAACTCGAAGCCCGTGTGCACGTCCGGCGCGAACGCGGCGTTCGGGTCCAGCAGGTCCTGGAGGCGCGGGCCGTCGGCGGGCGCCTTGTCGGCGGTGACCGGGTTGCCGGGCTCGGCGACCAGGGCCCTCTGCAGGGTGTTCGCCAGGTCGCGGCTCAGGTCGCCGGAGGGGGTGTCGTTCTGCAGGCCGAGGAGGACGGAGCCGTCCTCGCGGCGCAGCGCGGGCCACGCCATCGGCAGCACCGTCGCGAGGGTCACCGACGGAACGCCCTCGGGGAGGCCGCCCTTGAGGGTGAGCTCCACCGTCGCGGCCGGGACCAGCTCGCGCAGCGCGACCCAGTCGCACTCCCCGGCCAGGCCCTCGAAGGGGCGCTGGACCAGCTCGGTCACGGCGTGCGAGGCGGCGCGGCCGTGGCACGCCTTGTAGCGGCGGCCCGAGCCGCACGGGCAGGGCTCGCGCGCCCCGACCACCGGCACGGGCTCGTTGCTGGTGTTCTGCGGCTTGGCGGCCTTGGTCTGCGGGCGCTTCTTGGCCATGCGTGCTTCTCCCATTGCGGCAGTGCGGTGTCGGCGCGAGCCTAGCCGCAATGGGGAGCACGTCCTTCGTGCCGCGAGCACCGGGGCCGGTGACAGGGCTTGAGCGCGGTGAGCACCGGCGCCGGTGACAGGGGCGTCGCGTGGATGTCGCGTCGCCGGTGCCGGTGCTGCGCCTTCAGCCCAGATCGTCGAACGGGACCGCGAAGTCCAGTGCCGGTGGTGCGACGCGGGTGGCGAAGTCGCTGTGCCGGTCGCTCGCTTCGAGCACCACCCACACCGTCACCTCGCCGGACGCCCGGTCGTCCCGTACGCCCCAGTCGCGGGCGAGCGCGCTGATGATGTTCAGTCCGCGGCCGCCCCGCGCGGTCACCGAGGGAGTGGCCGGAACCGGGCGGGTCGGACCGCCGCCGTCCGTCACTTCCACGGTCAGCCGCCCCGCCGGATCGACTCCCCAGGCGGCGCGCACGTCTCCGTCGCCGACCTCGGTCGCGCCCAAGGGCCTGCCATGCCGACAGGCATTGCTCAGTAGTTCGGAAAGGACCAGAACCGCATCATCGACGACCGATTCGGACACCCCTTGTGTGCGCAACTCCGTACGCATCTGGTGTCTTGCCGCCCCTACGCCGGCAGGGCCATGCGGAATGGCCATGCACGACGACGTGGGCACCTCCTGTGCCTCCATCAACGCCACCCCCGAGACCTCCTTCGCCCCACGCCACCGTGTGAATTCCCCAATGGCCTGGACCGGAAACCGGCCAAGCATTGGCCAATGATGCACTCGTAACGATCGAATACGGTACGGATGCGCCGGTGCACTCCCCGTAGTGGGCCCAGGTCGGCGTCGGAGGGCTAGGTGCGGCCGAGTTGCGCCAGTACCTGCTTGGGGCGGTTGGTGATGATCGCGTCCACGCCGAGGCGGACGCACAGCTCCACGTCCTCGGGCTCGTTCACCGTCCAGACGTGCACCCGGTGCCCCGCGCGGTGGAGGCGGGCGATGTAACCGGGGTGGTTGCGCACGATCCGCATGCCGGGGCCCGCGATCCTCGCGCCCGCCGGGAGCCGCCCGTCGCGCAGCCGGGGCGTCACGAACTGCATCAGGTACACCGTCGGGATGGCGGGCGCCGCGAGGCTCACCCGGTGCAGGGAGCGCGCCGAGAAGCTCATGACGCGTACGGGAGCGGGGGTGCCCGCCTCCTGGGGCGGCCCGTCGAGACCGAACCGCTTCAGCATCTCCAGCAGCTTCTCCTCGACCTGACCCGCCCACCGGGTGGGGTGCTTGGTCTCGATGGCCAGCTGGATCGGACGGCCCGCGTCCGCGACCAGTTCGAGCAGCCGCTCCAGCGTCAGTACGGAGGTGAGTTCGCCGCGGTCCGGGTCGCGGTCCGGGCGCTCCCCGCTCTCCTCGATGCCCTTCCAGGAGCCGAAGTCGAGCGCGGCGAGGTCGGCCAGCTCCAGTGCGGAGACGGCGCCCCGGCCGTTCGAGGTGCGGTTGACCCGGCGGTCGTGCACACAGACGAGATGGCCGTCGGCGGTCAGGCGCACATCGCACTCCAGGGCGTCGGCCCCGTCCTCGATGGCCCTGCGGTACGCGGCCAGGGTGTGCTCGGGGGCCTCCTCGGAGGCTCCGCGGTGGGCGACTACCTGGATGGTCTGCTGTCGTGCGTGGGTCACCGCGTCATGGTGTCACCGACGACGGGCAGGTGTACGCGAAGCGGTGCGGGGAACGGGTGCCGCGAGGGGTGCACGGGGCCGTTCGGCCTCTTCGGGACGGCCTCCGGGTGCGTCCCATTAGTCCGGAATAAAGGATGAAGAGCGGACGCACAGGTCCCGTTTACAGTGCTCTGACGTGCTGTGGGAAAAGCTGACAGCACACACTTGCACAGTGGGAAAACGGCCTACAACGGGACAAGGGATCCCGGAGCGTGCCGGATCATCAGAAGCAGGACGACGTGGAACCGAGGAGAGAGCTGTGAGCACCGAGAACGAGGGCACTGCGGTACCGGCCGCCCCGTCCGTACCGCCGTCTCCCGTCCCGGCCACGGAACAGGGCGCGCCGACGGCCGGTGCTGCCGGTGCCGGTGCTCAGGAGGCTCCGGTCACCAACGCCGGTGCTCAGACGGCCCCTGCCACCGGTGCCGGTGCTCAGGCGGCCCCTGCCACCAGCGCCGGTGCTCACCCCGACGCCGTGACCCCCGCCGACAGGGTGCCGGCCCCGGAGCACACGGCGCAGCTCCCGTTGACCCCGCCGCCCGCCGCCCACCAGTCCTCCCCGCACCAGCCCCCGATGCCGCAGGCCCCCCAGCACCAGGCGCCGCAGCACCCCGTTCCTGGAGCCCCCGGCGCCCCCGCCGCCCCGGGAGCGGCCTGGCCCCCGCCGCCGCCCGCGTTCCCGACGTACGGCACCGCGTACGGCAGCGGCAGCGGCGGCGACGCGCACCACAACAGCGGCGGTCACGGCGGTGGTCACGGCGGTGGCGACCCCTGGGGCGCCCCCCTGGGCCAGGAGCCCCCGGCCCCCAAGCGCAAGGGCCGCGGCGGGCTGATCGCCGCCGTCCTGGTCGCCGCACTGGTGGCGGGCGGCGTCGGCAGCGGCATCGGTTTCTGGGCCGCGAACCGCGAGGCGAACTCCCCCGGCGGCTCCACCACCATCTCGGCCGCGGGCAACCCCCAGGACTTCAAGCGCGACCCCGGCAGCGTCGCGGGCGTGGCGGGCAAGGCACTGCCCTCCGTCGTCACCATCGACGCACAGAGCGGCAGCGGCGAGGGGGGTACCGGCACCGGCTTCGTCTACGACAAGCAGGGCCACATCCTCACCAACAACCACGTGGTCGCCTCGGCCGCCGACGGCGGCGAACTGTCCGTCACCTTCTCCAACGGCAAGAAGTACGCCGCCGAAGTCGTCGGCCGCGCCCAGGGTTACGACGTCGCCGTCATCAAGCTCAAGAACGCGGGCGACCTCAACCCGCTTCCTCTCGGCGACTCGGACAAGGTTGTCGTCGGCGACGCGACGATCGCCATCGGCGCGCCCTTCGGCCTGTCCAACACGGTCACCACGGGCATCATCAGCGCCAAGGACCGCCCGGTCGCCTCCGGTGACGGCCAGGGCAGCAAAGCCTCGTACATGAGCGCCCTGCAGACGGACGCCTCCATCAACCCCGGCAACTCCGGCGGCCCGCTCCTCGACTCGCGCGGTGCGGTCATCGGCATCAACTCCGCGATCCAGTCCGTCCCCAGCGGCGGCTTCGGCTCCGGCAGCGGCCAGGCGGGCTCCATCGGCCTCGGCTTCGCCATCCCGATCAACCAGGCCAAGACGGTCGCCGAGCAGCTCATCAAGACGGGCAAGCCGGTCTACCCGATGATCGGCGCGACGGTGTCGATGGAGCAGAAGGGCGACGGCGCGAAGATCGCCGAATCGGGCGCGGGCAACACTCCTGCGGTCACCCCGAACGGCCCGGCCGCATCGGCGGGCCTCAAGCCCGGCGACGTCATCACCAAGTTCGAGGACCGCGTCATCGACAGCGGCCCGACCCTGATCAGCGAGATCTGGACCCACAAGCCCGGCGACAAGGTCAAGCTGACCTACACCCGCGGCGGCAAGGAGTCCACCACCGAAGTAACCCTCCAGGCACGCGAGGGCGACGGCTGACCGGCTAGGCTGTCCTCGCGTCCCCGCAGGTCGGTGACGCGAGGGTGGGTTGCCCGAGCGGCCTAAGGGAACGGTCTTGAAAACCGTCGTGGCAGCGATGTCACCGTGGGTTCAAATCCCACACCCACCGCACAGTGGCCGCAGCCGAGTTGCGGCAGTACGCCGAAGGGGCGTCCGGAGTTTCTCCGGGCGCCCCTTTCGCGTGCCGTGCGGGTATCTACGCGCGCGTGTCCGCGGTGAGGCGGGCCGCCGAGGCGAGGGTGGAGTGGATTTCCGGGAGGGTGAGGCCGGTGTGGAGGGCGGCCTCGGTGAGGGCGGGGGCGAGGGTTTCGCCGATGCCGTTCTCGTGGGCGCGGCAGGCGGCCCAGAAGAGGCGGGTGTTGCGCTGGCCCTCGCGGGCGGTGCGGACGAATTCCACGAGGCCGTGGCCGTTGGCGGTACGTAACGGGGGCGACGGCGGGGGCTTGCGGCGCTCCTGGGTGAGGAGTGCGAGGAGGGGCGGTGGGCACGGGGCGGCCGGGAGGTTCGCCGTGCCGGGGGCCATGCGGTAGACACCGGCCGAGGTCAGGGAGCCGGGGCCGACCAGGTAGCCGCCCGCGCCGCGCACGTCGATGCCCGGCGCCAGGCGGCTCGCGGAGTTGGGGACCGTGACGCCCGGCGGTCCGGTGAGCCAGAGGTGGCGGCCGCCGGAGGGGGTGAGCACGGTGAGCGTGACGGGGATCGGGAAGTCGTGCTCGCGCGCCAGGTGGTGGAGGGCGGCGAGCGGGTCGGCACCGTGCTTGGTGTCCAGGTCGAGGCCGATGAGGTGGTGCCGGGGCCGGCCGCAGGCGATGCCGTAGCCGGTGGCCCAGGGGGCGGCCGCGAACAGGGCGCGGACGACCGCAGGATCGGTGGAGGCGTCGTGCACACCGTGCCCGGGGAAGCCGCAGGCGCCGCGGCAGGGCGGGCCCGGCGCGGGGGGCTCGTCGCGGTGCGGCGAGGGCAGGGCCGGGAGTTTGGTCCGGGACAGCGGGATGACGGGCAGGCCGCGCTCAGCGGCCGAGAGCGCGTGTGCGAGGGCCAGGGTGGCGGTGAGCCGGTCTGGAGTGGCCATGCCTCCATGGTCGTACAGATGTTCGAGTTAGGGAAGCCGGAAAAGTTGGCTGAAAATGTGCCGGAACGGTTCCTCTTATGGGGTTACTGGACTCTGTGCGCCATTTGGCCGACAGATGGGGGATTTGGGGTGAGGTTGAGGGTTTATCGACAAAACCTCACGCTTGCGAGCGAATAAATGCGTGGTGGGTGGTTCGCCGGGGATTCGGTAGGTCAATCTGATCTCGCGACGTCGTCACCAGCACCGAGGCAGTCGGCCAACTTCCTCGGCATCAGCCGTACTTAACAGTTCCTGGAGGAATTGACATGGCACGTATCCGTAACGCCCGCGTCATCGCCGCTGTCGCCGCTCTCCCCCTCGCGGCCGCCCTGTTCACGGGTGTTGCCACCGCCGACAACGGTTCCTTCGCGGACGACGGATCGAACGCGACCGTTGCCACGCAGAACGGCACCGGCGTGGGCGGCACCAACAACGGCAACTCCGTGACCACGCAGCAGGTGGCCACCGGTGCCGGCGCCTCGAACCAGAACAACACCGCCGCGGTGAACGGCTCGGACGACACGTCCATCCAGCAGGGCAACGAGAACGTCGCGGTGAACTTCACCGAGCTCTGGTAGTACTGCGCGGCCTGATGGGGGTCTGTGCTGCGGGGTGAACGACTGCCTGTGCGGCGGTGCTTCGGCGCCGCCGCACAGGCATGTGTGCGTGCGGTCTCCGGCTCTTGACAGGGTCCAGGGATCTGACGGACAGTCAGAAACCTTGTTCCGTACGTCCGGACCACCCGCCGGAGGGCCCCGCCGTGCACCTCGCACCGACCGAGCGCCAGCAGCGGCTGCGCGCCGAGCTCCGTACGTACTTCCGTGAACTGATGCCGGACGGCCCGCCCACCGGGGCGGCGGACCAGCGCGCCCTGCTGCGGCGGATCGGCGCCGACGGGATGCTCGGGCTCGGCTGGCCGAAGGAGTACGGCGGCCAGGGCCGCTGCCCCGACGAACAGTTCGTCTTCTTCGACGAGGCCTACCGCGCGGGCGCGCCCGTCTCGATGGTCACGCTCAACACGGTCGGCCCGACCTTGATGAAGTACGGGACCGAGGAGCAGCGGGAGTTCTTCCTGCCGCGCATCCTGCGCGGCGAACTCGTCTTCGCCATCGGCTACAGCGAGCCGGAGGCCGGAACGGACCTCGCCTCGCTGCGCACCCGCGCCGTGCCCTCGCCGGAGGGCGACGCGTGGCTGATCGACGGGCAGAAGGTCTTCACCAGCAACGCCCAGAACGCGGACTGGATCTGGCTCGCCTGCCGCACCGACCCCGAAGCGCCCAAGCACCGGGGGATATCGATCGTCCTGGTCCCGACGGACGCGCCCGGATTCTCGTGGACGCCGATCGAGACGGTCGGCGGCCTGACCACCACCGCCACGTATTACGACGGGATACGGGTCCCGGCGGGGAACCTGGTCGGGGCCGAGAACGAGGGCTGGGGGCTGATCACCAACCAGCTCAACCACGAGCGCGTCGCCCTCGCGGCCATCGGGATGCAGGCCGAGGACGCATACGCACAAGCCGTGGCCCATGCCCGCCGCGTCGACCCGGAAACCGGCGAAAGGCCAGGTGAGAGGCCCTGGGTGCGGGCCCAACTCGCCGAGGCGCACGCCCGGCTGGCGATGGTGCGGCTGTTGAACTGGCGGCTGGTCGGCGACGTGGGCGCGGGCACGCTGGCGCCGGGCGACGCCAGCGGCGTGAAGTTCGTCGGCACCGAGAACGCGGTCGCCGTCTACCAGCTCTGCCAGGAAGTGGTGGGCGACGCAGGCCTGGTGCGGGCCGGATCGCCGGGGGCCTTCGGGGACGGCGAGCTGGAGCGGATGAACCGGGCCGCGCAGATCAACACCTTCGGCGGCGGGGTGAGCGAGGTGCAGCGGGAGATCGTGGCGACCATGCGGCTCGGGATGCGGAGGACCAAGCGGTGACGGGCGAGAAGATGACGGACAGTGCGGGGTCGCAAAAATTCGTCACAGAAAGTTACGACGATGGGGAACATGCCGGATTCCACGCTCGTTTGAAGAAGTACGAGGGGCGGACGGCGGCCTCCTCGGCAGTGGGCAAGGACCTGGTCAACGAGCCGATGATCAGGCACTGGTGCGAAGCGATGGGAGACACCAGTCCGGCGTATGAGGGGCCGGATGCGACAGCTCCGCCGACGATGCTCCAAGCCTGGACGATGGGCGGATTGTCCGGGCACACGGATCGCTCGTCGGCGTACGAGGACCTGTTCGCGCTGCTCGACGGCGCCGGGTGTACGTCGGTGGTGGCCACCGACTGCGAGCAGGAGTACGTGCGGGAGTTGCGGCCCGGACAGCGGATCACCTTCGACGCGGTGATCGAGTCGGTGTCCGACCGCAAGACGACCAAGCTGGGCACCGGGTACTTCGTCACGACCCGGATGGACGTCTTCGGGGACGGGGAACTGGCGGGCACGCACCGCTTCCGCATCCTCAAGTACGCCCCGAGGCAGCGCCAGGACGGCCCGGCTGCGAGCACAACTCAACAGGGAGCGGCGAGACAGGAGCACGCACAGCCCCGGGCAGAGACTTGGGCGGCGCTCGGGGTGGAGACCGGCCGGGCGGCGCCCCGGGCCGAGACCCGGAAGGACGCTCCTCCCGCGCTGCGGCCGCGGCCGGTGGTCAATCGCGACAACGCCGGTTTCTGGAAGGGGGTTTCCGACCATCGGCTGCTGATCCAGCGCTGCGAGGCGTGCGAGGTGCTCCGCTTCCCGTGGCTGCCCGGGTGCAACGGATGCGGTTCGGCGCGGTGGGACACCGTCGAGGCGAGCGGCGAGGGCACGGTCTTCTCCTACGTCGTCATGCACCACCCGGCGTTCCCGGCCTTCGACCCGCCGTACGCGGTGGGGCTGATCGAACTGGCCGAGGGCGTGCGGATGATCAGCAACGTCGTCGGGGTGCCGGCCGAGCGGGTGCGGATCGGGATGCGGGTCGCGGCGGAGTTCCAGCGCTTCGACGAGGAGTTGGAGCTGCCGGTGTTCCGGGTCGTGGACGGCGAGGGGTGAGCGGGATGGACTTCACGCCGAGCGAGGAGCAGCAGGCCGCGCGGGACCTGGCGGCACGGATCTTCGGCGACCTGTCCACGCACGAGCGGCTGGCCGCGGCCGGTACGGGCAGCGATGCGGAGCTGTGGAAGCGGCTGGGCGGGGCCGGACTGCTCGAAGCGGTCGAGTCGGTGGGGCTGTTGGGGCTGGTTCTGCTGTTGGAGGAGCAGGGGCGGACGACGGCACAGGTTCCGTTCGCGGCCACCGGTGTCGCGGGTCTGCTCGCGATGGGCGCTTTCGGGACGCGAAAACAGCGGGAAACGATGGGCCCGGGGCTTCGAAACGGCTCCCTTGTGGCCGTAGGTGCGTTTTCGGCCACCGGGCCCGGACACGTTCGGGTGAGTGGCGGTGCGGAATCCGGCGACGGCTCGTACGTGTGTGCGCTGTCCGGGGTCGTGCCGGTGGTGCCGTGGCTGCGGGACGCCACCCATGTGCTGGTGCCGGACAGGGACCGGGGCCTGTGGGTCGTACGGGCCGAGGAGGCCGGGGTCCGGGTGGAGCCGGTGGAGACCACCGCGCCCTGGGCTGCGGGGCGGCTCACGCTCGACGGGGCGCGGGCCGAGCGGCTGGGCGGGCCGGGCCCGGCGGCGTACGAGAGCGTGCGGAGGGCGGCGACGATCGCGTACGCGGGGCTCCAGGCCGGGGTCTGCGCGGGGGCGGTGGCGCGGGCCGCGGAGTACACCTCGCAGCGGGAGCAGTTCGGGCGGCCGCTGTCCACGAAGCAGGCGGTCCAACTGCGGGCCGCCGACGCGCACATGGACACCGAGGCGATCCGGGTCACGGCGTACGAGGCCGCCTGGCGGTACGACGAGGGCCTCCCGCACGCGACGCACGCCCTGACCGCCGCCTGGTGGGCGTCCGAGGCGGGGCGGCGCGTGGTGCACGCGGGTCAGCACCTGCACGGCGGGATGGGCGCCGACCTGGAGCACCCCGTGCACCGGCACTTCCTGTGGGGGCGGCAGATCGACGCCTACCTGGGCGGCGGGGGTCAGTCGTTGGAGAGGCTCGGAGAACTGCTCGTGGCGGAAGGGGCCGAGGAATGAGTTCCGGTGGGCTGGGGGAACTGCGGGCCGGTGCGGAGCTGGCGCCGTTGGAGATCGCGGTGACGCGGACGCTGATCGTCGCCGGGGCGGTGGCCTCCCGCGACTACCAGGACGTGCACCACGACGTCGAGGCCGCGCGGGAGAAGGGGTCGCCGGACATCTTCATGAACATCCTGACGACCAACGGCCTGGTCGGCCGGTATGTGACCGACCGGCTCGGCCCCGGGGCCCGGCTGCGGGCGGTGAAGATCCGGCTCGGCGCGCCCAACTACCCGGGCGACACGATGGTGTTGCGCGGGACGGTCAGCGAGGTCGACGCGTCCGAGGGCACCGCCGAGATCCACATCGTCGGCGCGAACGGCATCGGCCGTCACGTCACCGGCACGGTGAAGGTGGCGTTCGCACCGGTCCGTGAGGCGGAGGAGCGTGCATGAGCATCCACAGGGCGGACGAGCTGGGCGGGAAGGCCGCGATCGTGGGGATCGGGGCGACCGAGTTCTCCAAGGACTCCGGGCGCAGTGAGCTGAAGCTGGCCGTGGAGGCGGTGCACGCGGCACTCGACGACGCCGGGCTGGTGCCCGCGGACGTGGACGGGCTGGTCACCTTCACCATGGACACCAGCCCGGAGATCACCGTCGCGCAGGCGGCCGGGATCGGCGAGCTGTCGTTCTTCTCCCGCATCCACTACGGCGGCGGCGCGGCCTGCGCGACCGTGCAGCAGGCTGCGCTGGCCGTGGCGGCGGGGGTGGCCGACGTGGTGGTCTGCTACCGGGCGTTCAACGAGCGCTCGGGGCGCAGATTCGGGTCCGGGGTGCAGCGCAGGGAGCCGTCGGCGGAGGGCGCGGCGATGGGCTGGGCGCTGCCGTTCGGGCTGCTCACGCCCGCGAGCTGGGTGGCGATGGCGGCGCAGCGGTACCTGCACACGTACGGGCTCACCCCCGAGGCGTTCGGGCATGTCGCGGTGACCGACCGGCGGCACGCGGCGACCAATCCGGCCGCCTACTTCCACGGCAAGCCCATCACCCTCGCCGACCACGCCGCCTCGCGGTGGATCGTGGAGCCGCTGCGGCTGCTCGACTGCTGCCAGGAGACCGACGGCGGCCAGGCGATCGTGGTGACCAGCGCCGAGCGGGCCCGCGACCTCGCGCAGCCGCCCGCCGTGATCGTGGCCGCCGCCCAGGGGGCCGGGCGCGGGCAGGAGGCGATGACCAGCTTCTACCGGGACGATCTGACCGGGCTGCCGGAAATGGACGTGGTGGCACGGCAGTTGTGGCGCACGTCGGGGCTCGCGCCCTCGGACATCGACGTGGGGATTCTGTATGACCACTTCACGCCGTTCGTGCTGATGCAGCTGGAGGAGTTCAGGTTCTGTAAGCCGGGTGAGGCGGCCGACTTCGTGGCGGCGGATGCCCTGCCGCTGAACACGCACGGGGGCCAGCTGGGCGAGGCCTACCTGCACGGCATGAACGGGATCGCCGAGGCCGTCCGGCAACTGCGCGGCACCTCGGTGAACCAGGTGGCGGGCGCGGCGCGGACGCTGGTGACGGCGGGCACCGGGGTTCCCACATCCGGGTTGATCCTGGGTGCCGATTGCTGACCGCCCCGGCGTGAGTCGTGGACTCCGGTACTGAATGACCGTTAGCTCACCTTATGTACCGATTCACTGGCTCAGCGTATGTACCGTACGTACGAAAATGGCCCTCCGGCAGGTGGGTGACGCTCGCGGTCGTGCTCGTCGCCCTGTTCACCACGCCGGTGCTGCCCGCACCCGGGGCGGCGGCCGACCCCGGGGCCAAGGAGGCGGCGGCGAAGCCGTACTCCGGGCGGCCCGTGCACTTCAACGGCTGGGCCTTCGACACCTGCGAGGCGCCCTCCGTCGCCACCATGAAGGCGTGGCGCGCCTCGTCCCCGTACCGCGCCGTCGGCGTCTACTTCGGCGGCCGGGCCCGCGGCTGCCCGCGCCAGACCAACCTCAACAAGCAGTGGATCACGTCGGTGGACCGGATGGGCTGGTTCCTGCTCCCGGTGTACGTCGGCTCCCAGTCCCCCTGCGTCACCGTTACCCACAAGCGCCCGTACGCGATCGGCCGCGACCCCTGGCGACAGGGCGCCGCCGAGGCCCGCGACGCGGTCAGGCGCGCCCGCTGGCACGGCATGATCCCCGGCAGCACCCTCTACCTCGACATCGAGTCGTACGACGTCGGCAACCGCGCCTGCGCCGCCCGCACCCTGGACTTCGTCCGCGCCTGGAACCGCGAACTGCGCCGCCACCGCTACGTCCCCGGCTACTACAGCAGCGCCGACTCCGGCGTCGCGCACCTGGAGTGGGCCCGCCGGGCGAAGATCAAGGACCTGCCCACCGTGGTGTGGTTCGCCCGCTGGGGCAAGAAGCCCTCGCTGGCCGGGGAGCCGTCGCTGCACCCCCGGGCCTGGATGCCGCACCGCCGCATCCACCAGTACGCCGGCAACGTCAAGGAGACCCACGGCGGGTACCGGCTGAACATCGACCGCAACCGCATCGACGCCCTGGTCGCCCGTACCTGGGAGTGACCTCCGCGCCCACCCGCGGCGGCCCCGACCCCGACGCGGGACGCGGCCCGACCCTGACATCCCCCCGGCCCCCCTCCACCTTCAGGAGGTGGGGCCCGCCCCACCCCTACAACCTGAGGCGGACATGCCTTCGGGACCTGGGGCCGATCCCCGGGGCCGCCTCCACTTCTAGCGTGGAACACATGACCACGCCTGTCTGCACCAGCGCATCGAAGGCCGCCACCGGGCACGCCGGGCACACCGCGAACCCCGGCCGCGCCGCCTTCACGGGGTACCCGTCGTTCTCCTCCTACGTCCGGGCCCGGGGCCCCGTCCTGCTGCGCACCGCGCGCTCGCTGACGGCCAACCCCAGCGACGCCGAGGACCTGCTGCAGACCGCGCTGACCAAGACGTACGTCGCCTGGGAGCGCATCGAGGACCACCGCGCCCTGGACGGTTACGTACGCCGGGCGCTGGTCAACACCCGCACCTCCCAGTGGCGCAAGCGCAAGGTCGACGAGTTCGCCTGCGACGAGCTGCCCGAGCCGTCCGCCTCCACGGTCGCGCCCGCCCCGGACCCCGCCGAGCGGCAGGTCCTGCACGACGCCATGTGGCGCGCGATCATGAAGCTCCCCGACCGCCAGCGCGCCATGGTCGTCCTCAGGTACTACGAGGACCTCAGCGAGGTGCAGACCGCCGAGGTGCTCGGCGTCTCCGTCGGCACCGTCAAGAGCGCCGTCTCACGCGCGCTCGGCAAGCTCCGCGAGGACCCCGAGCTGACCCCGGTGCGCTGACCGGCGGCGATCTCCCTTGCGGGCTCCCGAATTTTGCCTGCTTTTTGGTTACCTCCAGGTAGTGACATACCGCCGGGTACGCGCGCAGAATCGGCCGCACACCCACGGGCGACATTTCGCTGCCCGTGCTCTTTGTGCCTTATCGCGCGCCCACCGGGAGGACGCCGTGCTCAGCACCATGCAGGACGTATCGCTGACCGTGACCCGCATCCTGAAGCACGGGATGACGATCCACGGAAAGTCGCAGGTCACGACATGGACGGGTGAGGCGGAGCCGCAGCGCCGCAGCTTCGCGGAGATAGGCGGGCGCGCCACCCGTCTGGCGAACGCCCTGCGCGACGAACTCGGCGTCGTCGGCGACCAGAGGGTCGCGACCCTCATGTGGAACAACTCGGAGCACATCGAGGCGTACTTCGCGATCCCCTCCATGGGTGCCGTCCTGCACACCCTCAACCTCCGCCTTCCCGCCGAGCAGTTGATCTGGATCGTCAACCACGCCGCCGACCGCGTGGTCATCGCCAATGGCACCCTGCTCCCCCTGCTGGCCCCGCTCCTGCCGCACCTGCCGACCATCGAGCACGTGGTCGTCGCGGGCCCCGGCGACCGCTCCCTCCTCGACGGCTGCGCGCCGCAGGTCCACGAGTACGAGGAGCTGATCGCGGACCGTCCGGTCACCTTCGACTGGCCGGACGTCGACGAGCGCTCCGCCGCCGCCCTCTGCTACACCTCCGGCACCACCGGCGACCCCAAGGGCGTCGCGTACTCCCACCGCTCCATCTACCTGCACTCCATGCAGGTCAACATGGCCGAGTCGATGGGCCTCACCGACCAGGACACCACCCTCGTCGTGGTCCCGCAGTTCCACGTCAACGCCTGGGGCCTGCCGCACGCCACCTTCATGACCGGCGTCAACATGCTGATGCCCGACCGCTTCCTGCAGCCCGCCCCGCTCGCCGAGATGATCGAGCGCGAGCGCCCCACGCACGCCGCCGCCGTCCCCACCATCTGGCAGGGTCTCCTCGCCGAGGTCACCGCCAACCCCCGCGACCTCACCTCCATGAAGCAGGTCACCATCGGCGGCTCGGCCTGTCCGCCCGCCCTCATGGAGGCGTACGACAGGCTGGGCGTCCGGCTCTGCCACGCCTGGGGCATGACCGAGACCTCCCCGCTGGGCACCATGGCGCGCCCCCCGGCCGGTCTCACCCCCGAGGAGGAGTGGCCGTACCGCATCACCCAGGGCCGCCTCCCGGCGAGCGTCGAGGCGCGCCTGGTCGGCCCGGCCGGGGAGTTCCTGCCCTGGGACGGCGAGTCCGCCGGTGAGCTGGAGGTGCGCGGCGCCTGGATCGCGGGCTCGTACTACGGCGGCGCGGGCGGCGAGAACTTCCGCCCCGAGGACAAGATCAGCGAGGACGGCTGGCTGAAGACCGGCGACGTCGGCGTCATCAGCGCGGACGGCTACCTCACCCTCACCGACCGGGCCAAGGACGTCATCAAGTCCGGTGGCGAGTGGATCTCCAGCGTCGACCTGGAGAACGCCCTGATGGCCCACCCCGAGGTCGCCGAGGCGGCCGTCGTGGCCGTCCCGGACGAGCGCTGGGGCGAGCGCCCGCTGGCCACCGTCGTCCTCACGGAGGGCTCCACGGTCTCGTACACCGACCTGCGCGACTTCCTCGCGCAGTCCGTCGCCAAGTGGCAGCTCCCGGAGCGCTGGGCGCTGGTTCCGGCGGTGCCGAAGACGAGCGTCGGCAAGTTCGACAAGAAGGTGATCCGCAAGAGCTACGCGGACGGGGAGCTGGAGGTCACGGAGCTCTGAGGATGACGAGGGCCGGGGTCGTGTTTCACGTGAAACACGACCCCGGCCCTTCGTGATGTTTCACGTGAAACAGCGCCGCTCGGGCCTGTTTCACGTGAAACATCCATGCCTGTGCGTCAGTTGGTGCCGATCTTGGCCAGCAGATCCACAATCCGCCCCTGCACCTCGGCACTTGTGGAGCGTTCCGCGAGGAAGAGGACCGTCTCGCCCGAGGAGAGCCGCGGCAGCTGCGCCTGGTCGAGCCCGGCGGACGTGTAGACGACCAGCGGCGTGCGGTTCAACTGTCCGTTGGCGCGCAGCCAGTCGACGATGCCCGACCTGCGGCGGCGGACCAGCATCAGATCCATCACGACCAGGTTCGGCCGCATCTGGGTGGCCAGGTTGACCGCCTCGGTGTCCGTGGCGGCGCGCGCGATCTGCATGCCGCGCCGCTCCAGGGTGGCGGTCAGCGCGAGCGCGATCTCCTCGTGCTCCTCGATCAACAGGACGCGCGGCGGGTGCTGCTCGCTGTCGCGCGGCGCGAGCGCCTTGAGGAGCACGGCGGGGTCGGCGCCGTACGCCGCCTCCCGGGTCGCCTGCCCGAGGCCCGCGGTGACCAGCACCGGCACCTCCGCCGCCACGGCCGCCTGCCGCAGCGACTGGAGCGCGGTACGGGTGATGGGCCCGGTCAGCGGGTCCACGAACAGGGCGGCGGGGAACGCCGCGATCTGCGCGTCGACCTCCTCACGGGAGTGCACGATCACCGGCCGGTAGCCCCGGTCGCTGAGCGCCTGCTCCGTGGAGACGTCGGGCGCGGGCCACACCAGCAGCCTGCGCGGGTTGTCCAGCGGCTCCGGGGGCAGCTCGTCGTCCACGGGCTGCGGCACGGGCCGGTTGGAGACCTCCACCGCGCCGCCCGGGCCGTCCAGCGGCTCCGGACCCTCGCTGCCCTCGTCCGGGGCGTCTATGGCGTACGCACGCCCCTCGGAGGCCTCCGGGATCAGCTGCTGGTGCTGCGGGGCGACCGGACCGGTGGGGGTGCCGCCGGTCGGGGTGTGCTGGGAGCTCTGCGGGTGCGGGCGGGCCTCGGGCTCCGCCTCGGCGGCCCCGGCGAGCGCGGCGGCCGCCGGACGCTCGGCCTCGGTGGGCGCCGCCAGCTTGCGGCGGCGGCCCGAACCCAGCGTCTGGTTCTGCTGCTGGGCGATCTGCTGCGAGAACGGCGCGCCCTGCCCCAGCGTGCGCACGCTGAAGGCACGCCCCTGGGTGGAGTGCGCGGACTCGGCGGGCAGCGGCTGCGGCCCGCCGGGCAGCTGCGGCTGCGCCTGCGGGAGGGGCTGGGCCTGCGGGGCCTGCGGGTTGGCCACGTCGGCGGACGGCGTCGGCCAGCCGCCCGGCACGCTCTGCGCGGACCGCTCCTGCGGTACGTCACCGGGTCGCCCGGGAACGCGGTCCGCCTCGGCGGGCGGCAGCGCGAACGGGCTCCGCGCCTCCTCGGGCTCGGCCGGTGCGGAGGCCAGCGCACGCCGGGCGCGGCGGCCGCCCCCGGCCTGGGCGCGGGCCCCCTGGTGCGGGGCCACACCCGCGGAGGCGAGGACCTGCTCGTGCCCGGAGGTGTCGTCGGCGGACGGGGCCGGGCCCTCGGTACGGGCGGCGGGCATGGCGGAGGCGTCCGCGCCCGGCGGCCGCTGGCCGTGGGAAGCGGGGGCGGGTGCGGGCGGCAGCGCGGGCATGCCGCCGCCCTCGTGCGGGGCACGGCGGGCCAGGTCGCCGGGGCCCTGGCCGGGAAGCCCCTGTGCCGGAAGTCCCTGAGCCGGGAGCCCCTGTGCCGGAACGGCCTGCGGGGGCACGCCCTGCGGCGGCACGGTCTCGCCGAGCGCGGCACGCCCTGCGGCACCCTCGCCGGCCGTCACGACCGAGCCCTCGGCAGGTCCGGCGGGTGCGCCGGTCGGGTCGGTGGGCCGGGACGGGCCGGGCAGTGCCAGGGCCTGACCGGCACCGGGTGCGGGGGCGTCCGTACCGGAGGCAGCACCGGCCGGGCCTGCCGCGGGGTCCTCGGCGGGGCTCGGGCGGCCGCGCCTGCGGCCCGTGCCGCTGCCCGCGCCCTCGCCCGTGCCCTGGGCCGGGATCATCTCGTGCAGCTCGTCGGCGGGTCCGCGGCGGGCCCTGCGCCGCCCGCTGGGGGCGGCCTCGGGGGACGTACCGGGAGTCTCCGGGGTGCTCGGGGTGCTCTCCTCGGCGTCGAGGAAGGCGTCGGTGGAGGACCGCCGGGCCCGTCGGCCGCCGCCCTGCTGGGCCGGGACGGGGGCCGGGGTCTCCGGCGCCTCGGCGCCCGGGGCCTCGGGGGCGGGGGGCCGGACGACGCCGGAACCCTCGCCGATCGGCACCTCCAGGACGTACGCGCTGCCGGTCATGCCCGGCACCTCGTGCGTCTGGAGCACTCCGCCGTGCGCCTCGACGATGCCCCGCACGATCGGCTCGTGCACCGGGTCGCCGCCCGCGTACGGGCCGCGCACCTCGAAGCGGACGACCTCGCCGCGCTGGGCGGCGGCCACCACGATCGTGGAGTCCACGTAACCACCGGCCGCCGCGGCGGCCGGGGCCACCTTGCCGGTCGAGTCCACTCCGGCGACGTCCGCCACCAGGTGGGCCAGGGCGGTGGCCAGCCGTACGCCGTCCACCTCGGCCTCGATCGCGGGCGCGTGCACCGCGAACTGGGCGCGGCCCGGGCCGATCAGCTCGACCGCCCCCTCCACCGCCGCCGCGACGACGCCGTCCACCAGCACGTTTGTCTTGACCAGCGGCTCGACGCCGGAGGCCAGGCGCTGGAAGCCGAGCACGTTGTCGACCAGCGTCGTCATGCGGGCGTACCCGGCGGCCAGGTGGTGCAGGACCTGGTTGGCCTCGGGCCACAGCTGGCCCGCCGGGTCGGAGGCCAGCGTGCCGAGCTCGCCGCGCAGCTCCTCCAGGGGGCCGCGCAGGGAGCCGCCGAGCACGGCGCTCAACTGGGCGTGCCGGTCGGACAGTTCCTCGTACCGCTCCTTGCCCAGGGCGACCTCGGCGTCGTACCGCTCGCGCGTGGAGGACAGCTCCTCGGCGTGCTCGGCGGTCAGCCGCTCCAGCTCCTCGGCGTGCCGGCTCGCCTGCTCCTCGTACGCACGGCGGTCGGCGAAGGTCATCACCGCACCCACCAGCTGCTCGCCGTCGCGCACGGGGGCGGTCGTCAGGTCGACCGGGACCTGCTTGCCGTTCTTCGCCCACAGCACCTGGCCGCGCACCCGGTGCTTGCGGCCGGACTTCAGGGTGTCGGCGAGCGGGGACTCCTCGTACGGGAACGGCGTCCCGTCGGCCCGCGAGTGCACGGCGAGGGCGTGCAGCTCCTTGCCGCCCAGGTCGCTGGCGCGGAAGCCCAGGATCTGCGCGGCGGCCGGGTTCGCGAGGACGATGCGGCCCTCGGTGTCGGTGCCGACGACGCCCTCGGAGGCGGCGCGCAGGATCATCTCGGTCTGCCGCTGCGAGCGGGCCAGCTCGGCCTCGGTGTCGACGGTGCCCGAAAGGTCCCGTACGACCAGCATGAGGAGTTCGTCACCGGTGAGGGAGGTGGCGCCGGCCGGACGCTCGGCGGAGAAGGCGTCCCGCCCGTCCTCCAGGTTGGCGCTGGTGACCTCGACGGGGAACTGGCTGCCGTCGGTGCGGCGGGCGGTCATCCGGGTCGGCTTGGTGCGGCCCTGCGCGTCGGCCCCGGCGGGGCGGCGCATGGACCCGGGGATCAGCTTGGAGTCGAACTCCGGCAGCAGGTCGAGCAGTCCGCGCCCGACCAGTGCGGTGCCCGGGGCCTCGAAGGTCTCCAGGGCGATGGTGTTGGCGTTGACCACGGTCCCGTTGCAATTGACGAGCAGGAGCCCGTCCGGAAGTGCGTCGAGTATCGCTGCGAGGCGAGCAGCGCCTCGGGATGGCCTGCTGCTCACGACGACGGTTCCTCCCTGAATTACTGCATTTTGCCCAGTCGGTGACCCTCCGGCAGCCCCAATTTTTCCCCTTGGGGCGCACGTTGTCACTGGAAGGAGTCTAAAGGCTGGGGATGCGGGCGTGACGGCGGATGACGGGGAGCTGCTGTGGAGCTGCCGCCGCGACGGAAGTGGATCTTCGCGGAACGCGTGGCGGGCCCGGGCGGGGCACGAAGTGGATCTTCGTCGCGAATCGCCCCGACGGGCCGCCACAAGTGCTTTGCCCTGCCGCCCGGTCGCCTAGTACCGTGGGGTGCGATTGGTGACACCGCGCAATGCTGTGCCATCATCTGCAACGCACCTACTCGCGAACGCGCAAGCGCTGGCGTGTGTGGGTTGTGCTGGAGGCGTCGCCTAGTCCGGTCTATGGCGCCGCACTGCTAATGCGGTTTGGGTCTTAAAGCCCATCGAGGGTTCAAATCCCTCCGCCTCCGCCAGCACCACCGAAGCCCCGGTCCACCAGGACCGGGGCTTCGGTCGTTCTCGGGGACGGCTCGGCGTGCGGAGGCCGGGCAGGGGGTCCGATTTCCGGACGTGATCAGCGGGGGCGGTTGCCGCAGGCGCGCCACGCCCGTCACTCGTCTGGGTGTTTGTGCAGGTCAGGCGGGGTGTGCGCAATGGATTTCGCATGACGGCGCAGGTCATGTAATGTTCTTCTTGCAACGCCGACGGGGCGGAAAACGGCCCGGAAGCACAGCGACAAGCACTCGTAGCTTAACGGATAGAGCATCTGACTACGGATCAGAAGGTTGCAGGTTCGAATCCTGCCGAGTGCACAGTGAGGGAAGCCCCCCGGACACAGTCCGGGGGGCTTCTTCGTGTTCGGGGGCGCTCGGGTGGGCGGGGCGTTGTCAGTGGTGGGGGACACACTGGCGGTATGGAGGACAGGGCGCGGGAACGGGAGTGGCGGAGTGCCGGGCTGAGCTGGGCCGGCGGGGTGCCGGGGCTGCGGTGGGAGGCGGCGGGGGGCGGGGGTGGGCCGGTCAGTCCGTTGTCGTACGGGGTGGGGGCCGGGGGGCTCGTGGCGTACGGGCGGGGAATCGGCTTCCGGGTGGTCGGGGAGCGGCGGTGTGTGGGGGTGCGGGGGAATCCGTGCCCCCTGCGTGCTGTCGTGGCCGGGAGGGCGACGCAGGCGCAGTGCGGGGAGTGTGCGCGGCTGGATCGGTCGAGGTCGGTGGCGGCGGACACGATGGCCGATGATCCGCGGCCGTACGCGGTGTATTTGGCGTGGTTCGGGCCGGGGATGGTGAAGGTGGGGATCACCCGGGAGGACCGGGGGTCGGCGCGGCTGCTGGAGCAGGGGGTGGTGGCGTTCAGCTGGCTGGGGCGGGGGCCGCTGATGGCGGCACGGCGGTGTGAGGAGCTGTTGCGGTCGGGGCTCGGGGTGCCGGACCGGATCTCGTACGCGAAGAAGCGGGCGGTGCGGGCGGCTTTGCCGGGGGCGGCGGAGCGGGCCGCGGAGGTGCGGGAGCTGCATGCGCGGGCGGTGGGGCTGGCGGGGTGGCCGGAGGCGTTGGGGGTGGTGGGGTGCGAGGTCGTTGATCATGCGGGGGTGTTTGGGCTGGAGGGGTTGGCGGGGGCCGTGGGTGTGGTGCGGGAGATGGTGAGCGGGGGGTGCGTGGCGGGGAGGGTCGTGGCGGTGGCGGGGCCCGATGTGCATATGGACGTGGGGAGGGGTGAGGGGGTCGTGGTGGTGGACAGTCGGCTGTTGGCGGGGTGGGGGCTGGAGAAGGGGGATGCGGGGGATGGGGTGACGGTGCCGGTGAAGGGGGTTGAGGGGGAGGTGGGGGTGCAGGAGGGGTTGTTCTGAGGGGGTTGGATGGGGAGGGGTTTGTGTCGCGCTTTGGGGTGAACTTCGCCTGATTTCCGGCCAGTTGGCTTGACGGGTGTGTCAGCTTGCGGGTGGAGGTGATGCTCGATGTACGAGCAGGAGAACGAACCGTCCGGAGACACAGCGTCACAGCGACGGGACGCGATCGATATTGGCGACTTCGTGTACGCGGCGACGGGGGCGCGGGTGCGGAGGGTGACGTTGCCGGACGGGACTCACTGGTTTCCGGCGACCGACTTTGCTGGTGGACTCGGCTACACGAATGTGCGGCAAGCGCTCATTCGGCATGTCTCGGAACGCAACCAGATGGCCTTTGACGATCTTGAACGAAGTGTCTATAGAGCAGACACATTGAGCAAGAACGCAGGTCACAAGCTCAAGAAGTCCATCAAGATGGTGAACACCCAGGGGCTGATCCAGCTCATCAACGGGTGCACGAAACCGGAGTGTCAGCCCTTCAAGGCCTGGGTGGCAGAAGTCATTGCGATCGTTCAGCGAGACGGGGCGTACTCCCTCGAACCGGCTCCGGTGCAGCCTCTGGAGGGCCGTGGGACGGCGTACGTCATGCCGCCCGAGGTGATTGACGTGATCGTTCGGCTGGAGGAGCGGAACGTACGGGCGGATGAGCTCTTCGCGGCTGCTCAGGCAGAGCGGGCTGAGCAGGTTCACCGGACGAACGACCTGCTGGACCGGATCGCGGGTTCGCTGGAGACGCTCGTCGAGCGTATGGAGCCTCGGGTTCCGGCACAGGAGGTTCCGGACGTCACGCCGCAGCAGCTGTTGGCGACGTGGCGGCAGCGGAATCTGGTGGTGACGGACGACGTGCATGCGGTGGCGGCCTACCTGGCGCCGGCGCTCGTACGGGGTGGCGCGCGGTACACCGTTGAGGTCATCGCGGCGCAGACCGGGCTGCCGCAGGAGCGTGTGCACGACTGTCTGCGGTTGCTGCTCAAGCGGGGGTGCATGAAGCAGAAGGGGGTGATGGCGGACGGCGCGCCCGTGTACGTGCTGCCGTAGCGCGGGATGGCAAAGGGCCCGAAGCCGCAAAACGAAGTTGCGGCTTCGGGCCTTGTCGTACCGTACCGGACTTGTCGCGAGGGGGGGCGAGACTGTGCTGAGGAAGCACAGTCTCGCCTTTGGGCTTGCGTGAAGGGGCTCTAGGGACTAACCCCCGTAAGCAACATCGCAGGTCAACCCCTGTGGATAACGTGCCGCTTCTTGAAGCTAGTTGTTGCACGTAGCGTGCCGCGCATGGATGAAGCGGCGCAGGTGCGGGAGTTCTCGCGGCGGATCGGGGTTCCGGGGCTGGTGGATGTGCATACGCACTTCATGCCGGAGCGGGTGTTGAAGAAGGTGTGGGCGTACTTCGATGCCGTGGGGCCGTTGACGGGGGTGGAGTGGCCGATCACGTATCGGTTCGAGGAGGAGAAGCGGGTCGAGGTGTTGCGGGAGTTCGGGGTGGTGGGGTTCACCTCGATGATCTACCCGCACAAGGCGGGCATGGCGGAGTGGTTGAACGGGTGGGGGGAGGAGTTCGCGGGGCGGACGGAAGGGTGTCTGAGGACGGGGACGTTCTTTCCGGAGCCCGGGGTCGAGGGGTATGTGCGGCGGGCCGTGGAGGGCGGGGTGCGGGTTTTCAAGGCGCACCTCCAGGTGGGGGCGTACGACCCGAACAGCCCGGAGCTGGAAAGGGTGTGGGGGATGCTGGCGGAGGCCGGGGTGCCGGTGGTGATGCACTGCGGGTCCGGGCCGACGCCGGGGAAGTTCACCGGGCCGGGGCCCGTGGGGGAGGTGCTGGCGCGGCATCCCCGGTTGGGCGTGATCGTGGCGCACATGGGGATGCCCGAGTACGGGGAGTTCTTGGGGTTGGCGGAGAGGTATGGGGAGGTACGGCTCGATACGACCATGGCGTTCACGGACTTCAGTGAGCGCATGGCGCCGTTCCCGAAGGGGGAGTTGGGGCGGTTGAGGGATCTGGGGGACCGGGTGCTGCTGGGGAGCGACTTCCCCAATATTCCGTACGGGTACCTGCACCAGCTGGAGGCGTTGGAGCGGCTGGGGCTGGGGGAGGAGTGGCTGCGCGCCGTGTGCTGGGGGAACGGGGCGGAGTTGTTCGGGGTCGAGGCACCGGGTTCGGTGGGTTAGTCCGGCGCGTCAGAGGAGGGCCTTGGCCAGGGCTCGCCAGTCTTCGCGCGGGAGGGTTGTCCGGGGGGCGCCGGCCGGGGGCAGGACCTGGAGGGCGAGGTGGTCGGCGCCCGCCGCGAAGAATTCTTCGGCCTTGGCGCGGATGCGGTCCTCGTCGCCCAGGGCGAAGAGGGCGTCCAGGAGGCGGTCGCTGCCGTCGTTCTCGAAGTCGGACTCCGTGAAACCGAGGCGGAGGAGGTTGTTGGTGTAGTTGGGGAGGGCGAGGTAGCGGCCGAGCATGGTGCGGGCGGTCGTGCGGGCCTCGGCGAGGTCGGGGTTGAGGACGACGGTCAGTTCCGGGGCGAGGAACGCGTCGGGGCCGAGCGCCTCGCGGGCCTGGGCCGTGTGGGCCGCGGTGACCAGGTACGGGTGGGCGCCGGCCGCCCGGGCGGAGGCCAGCTTCAGCATCTTCGGGCCGAGGGCGGCGAGGACGCGGCGGTCGGCGGGGAGCGGGGTCCTGGCCGCGTCGAGGGCGTCGAGGTAGTCGACCATCGCCGAGTACGGGCGGGCGTACTGCGGGGCGAGCGCGTCGTGGCTCACGCCCAGGCCCAGGACGAAGCGGCCGGGGTAACGGGACTCGAAGTCGGCCGCCGTCGCCGCCACCGACTCGGCCGTGTGGTTCCAGATGCTGACGATGCCGGTGGCGATCTTGACGTGGTCGGTGGCTTCGAGGAGCGGGGCCACGTCGGCGGGGGACGGGCTGCCGCCGGACCAGATCGTTCCGTATCCGAGATCCTCCAACTCCGTCACCGCGTCAGTGAGTTCCAGCTGGTCCTGCGGCTCCGGGGAGCGGAGGGCTCCGTGCCAGATGCCGAGGCGGCCGTAGGTGCGGGTGTGGTGGGAGCGGGGGGAGTCGGAAGTCATGTGGGGGCTAACGGGGAGGCTGGTGGGGCTATTCCGGGTGTGCGCTTCTTCTCAGGGGATTCACAGGAACGGGCAAGGGGGCTCTCACCGACGGTGGTGAGGGTGGGGGCCATGCGGACGACAGTGAGTGGACCCCGGGTGGGCGAGCGGGCGGGCGAACGGGTGGGCGGGCCGGTCGGTGAGCGGCTGAGTGAGCGGGTGGGGGAGCGCGTTGGGGAGCGTGTCGGTGCGGGGGGTGGCGGGGGTGGCGGTGATGCCGTGCGCGTGCTGGTCGTGGACGACGAGGCTCCGCTCGCGGAACTGCTGTGCATGGCCCTGCGGTACGAGGGGTGGGAGACCCGGAGTGCCGGTGACGGCGCGGAAGCGGTGCGGGCGGCGCGCGTCTTCAGGCCGGACGCGGTCGTACTGGATGTGATGCTGCCCGACACGGACGGGCTGGACGTGCTGCGGCGGATGCGGGCGGACCTGCCCGACGTGCCGGTGCTGTTCCTGACCGCGCGGGACGCGGTGGAGGACCGGATCGCCGGGCTCACGGCGGGCGGGGACGACTACGTCACCAAGCCCTTCAGCCTGGAGGAGGTCGTGGCGCGGCTGCGCGGGCTGATCCGCAGGAGCGGTGGGGGAGGGCGGACCATGGCGCGGCCCGACTCGGAGCTGGTGGTCGGGGACCTTCGGCTGGACGAGGACAGCCATGAGGTGTGGCGGGGGGAGGACGAAGTGCGGCTCACGGCGACCGAGTTCGAGCTGCTGCGGTTCCTGATGCGCAACCCGAAGCGGGTGCTGAGCAAGGCGCAGATCCTGGACCGGGTGTGGAACTACGACTTCGGGGGGCAGGCCAATGTGGTCGAGCTCTACATCTCGTACCTGAGGAAGAAGATCGACGCGGGGCGGACCCCGATGATCCACACGCGGCGTGGGGCCGGGTATTTGATCAAGCCGGGTGGGTGAGGGGCGGCGTGCACGGCGTGCGAGGCGTGCGCTCCGGGTGGCGTGGGGGGTTTCGGGTGCGTGCGGGTTCCAGGTGGCGCGGGGGTCCGTGGAGGCGGCGGAGGCTGTCGTTGCGGGCGCGGCTTGTTGTGTCGTGTGTGGCTCTGGTGGCGGTGGTTGCGGCGGTCGTCGGGGTGGTGACGTCTGTCGCGTTGCACTCGTACCTGGAGGGGCAGTTGGACGAGCAGCTGACCTCGGCGCTGGAGCGTGAGCACGGGAGCGGGCTGCTGTTCGTCGCCGCGCCCGGGCACCCGATCGGGTCCGTCGGGCTGCGCGACGACGCGGGGGCCCGGAGCGTGTCCGGGTCGGGGGTGCGGGCCGAGTCGCATCTGAAGGGGTTGAACGCGGGGCAGGTCGCCGCGCTGCGCGGTGTGCCCGGGGACGGCAAGCCGCACACCGTGACCGTGCCGGGGCTCGGGGAGTACCGGGCCGTGGTGGGCAGCGGCAAGGGGGTGGGGATGGTGTTGTTCCGGGGTGGGAAGGGGGAGGCTCCTGCGCCGGTGCCCGGGCCGGGTCCCGGGAGTGTGCCGGGTGGGGTGGATGAGGGCGGGGAGGTCGTGCTCGGGTTCCCGTTGGAGGAGGTCGGGGACACCGTTCGTACGCTCGTGGTGGTCGTGGTGTGCGTGACGCTCGCCGCGCTGGTCGCCGCCGGGATCGCGGGGAACGCGCTGGTGGGGGCCGCGCTCCGGCCGTTGCGGCGGATCGCGGCGACGGCCACGCGGGTGTCCGAACTCCCGCTGGAGCGCGGGGAGGTGGCCCTGCACGAGCGGGTGCCCGAGGCGCAGGCGGACGCGCGGACCGAGGTCGGGCAGGTCGGGGCGGCGCTCAACCGGATGCTCGGGCACGTGGGGTCCGCGCTGGCGGTGCGGCAGGAGAGCGAGATGCGGGTGCGGAGGTTCGTCGCCGATGCCAGTCATGAGCTGCGGACGCCGCTCGCCTCGATACGGGGGTACGCGGAGCTGACGCGCCGGGGGCGGGAGGCGGCGACCGCCGGGCCCGACACGCGGCACGCGCTGGGGCGGATCGAGTCGGAGGCGGCGCGGATGACCGGGCTGGTGGAGGACTTGTTGCTGCTGGCGCGGCTGGATGCGGGGACGGGGGCAGGGGCGGGGGCCGAGGTGGGAGTGGGAGCGGTGCTCTCGGTGGAGAGCGTTGATCTCGTACCGCTGGTGGTGGATGCGGTCAGTGATGCGCGGGCTGCGGGGCAGGGGCATGTGTGGCGGCTGGAGCTGCCCGATGAGCCTGTGGTGGTACGGGGGGATGCGGCGCGGTTGCAGCAGGTGCTGGTGAATCTCCTGGGGAATGCGCGGGCGCACACGCCGGAGGGGACGAGGGTCACGGCGCGGGTGACGGAGGTTTCTGGCCGGGAGGGAGAGGGTGTTGCCCGGTGGGCTGTAGTCGAGGTGCGGGACGACGGGCCCGGGGTGCCAGGGGAGTTGGTGGGGCGGGTTTTTGAGCGGTTCGCTCGGGGGGATGTGGGGCGGGCGAGGGTGCCCGTGGGGGTGGGGGGTATTCGCGGGCCCGTGGGGGCTTCTGGTGGGCCCGGGCGGGCGGCGGGGGGTCCGGCGGGGGTTTCGGCGGTGGTCGGGTCGACCGGGCTCGGGTCGACCGGGCTCGGGTTGGCGATCGTGAAGGCGGTGGTGGAGGCGCACGGGGGGTGGGTCGGGGTGGAGAGTGTGCCCGGGTGCACGGTGTTCTCGGTGGGGGTGCCCTTGTAGGGGGGCGTGTGTGTAGGTGCGGGTGGGGTGTTGGCTCGCGTCCAGGCGGGTCCCCAGCCCCGCCCCTTCACCTAAACTCGCGAGGCTGTTGGGTGGGGGGTGCTGCTCGTGATGGGGCTACGCCCCTTGCCCCCTGCACGGCTGCGCCGCGCGTCCTCAAACGCCGGACAGGCTGATGTGCCCGAGTCACAGCCCGCCCACAGCCCCACCACACCCCCCTCCCAGCCTCCCCCCGCAGCCTCTCCCCCATGAGGCCAACCAGCGACCGTCCCCTCCTCCCCCTCCGCATCCCCCTGCGCCCCCGCGACGACGGCACCCCCCTCCTCGACCTCGTCGTCCCCGTCCACAACGAGGAGCGCGACCTCGAACCCTGCGTCCGGCGCCTCCTCGCCCACCTCGCCCGCGCCTTCCCCTACTCCTTCCGCATCACCGTCGCCGACAACGCCAGCACCGACCGCACCCCCGCCATCGCCGACCGCCTCTCCCGCGAGCACCCCGAGGTCTCCTGGGTCCGCCTCCCCGAGAAGGGCCGCGGGCGGGCTCTGCGCACCGTCTGGGAAGCCTCCGACGCCCCCGTCCTCGCCTACCTCGACGTCGACCTCTCCACCGACCTGAACGCCCTCCTCCCCCTGGTCGCCCCCCTCGTCTCCGGCCACTCCGACCTCGCCATCGGCACCCGGCTCGACCCCGCCTCCCGCGTCGTGCGCGGCCCCCGGCGCGAGTTCGTCTCCCGTACGTACAACCTCATCCTGCGGTCCTCCCTCGCCGCCCGCTTCAGCGACGCCCAGTGCGGGTTCAAGGCGATCCGGGCGGACGTGGCGCACCGGCTGCTGCCGATGGTCGAGGACACCGGGTGGTTCTTCGACACCGAGCTCCTGGTGCTCGCCGAGCGCGCCGGGCTGCGCATCCACGAGGTCCCCGTCGACTGGGTCGACGACCCGCGCTCCAGCGTGCGCGTCGTCCGTACGGCGATCGACGACCTGCGGGGCGTCTGGCGGGTCGGCCGGGCCCTCGCGACCGGCGCGCTGCCCCTGGACCGCCTCGCCCGCCCCTTCGGCGACGACCCGCGCGACAGCCAAGTGCACGAGACGCCAGGGGGGTTGGTGCGCCAGCTCATCGGCTTCTGCTGCGTCGGCGTGCTCAGTACGCTCCTCTACCTCGGCCTGTACGCCGCCGCGCGCACCGCCGTCAGTTCCCAACTGGCCAATGCAGCCGCCCTGTTGGTGTCAGCGCTCATCAACACCGCCGCCAACCGCCGCTTCACCTTCCGGGTCCGAGGCCGCCGCCGGGCCGTCCGCCAGCAGGCCCAGGGGCTCGTCGTCTTCGCCATCGGACTGGCCCTGACCAGCGGTTCTCTCGCCGCCCTCGCTGCCGCCGGCACCGCGTCCGCGCACAGCGAGCTGGCCGTCCTCGTCGCCGCCAACCTCGCCGCCACCGTCCTCCGCTTCCTGCTGTTCCGCGCCTGGGTCTTCCCCGAGGCGACAGCCCGAGGCTCAGAGAAGAGCTGAACCAGCCGTGACATTGCACCAGTTGACGAAAATCCGTCCCGGGCTCCTCGCCCTCCTCCTCGCCACCGCCGCCCTCTACCTCTGGAACCTCTCCTCCTCCGGTTACGCCAACTCCTTCTACTCCGCCGCCGTCCAGGCCGGCAGCGAGAGCTGGAAGGCCTTCTTCTTCGGGTCGTCGGACGCCGCGAACTCCATCACCGTCGACAAGCCCCCGGCCGCCCTCTGGCCGATGGCCCTCTCCGTGCGGCTCTTCGGGCTCGGGTCCTGGCAGATCCTCGTCCCCGAGGCGCTGATGGGCGTGGGTACGGTCGCCGTCCTGTACGCGGCCGTCCGCCGTCGCTTCTCGTACGGAGCCGGGCTGCTCGCCGGTGCGGTCCTCGCCCTCACGCCCGTCGCCGCGCTCATGTTCCGCTTCAACAACCCCGACGCCCTGCTCACCCTCCTCATGACCGTCACCGTCTACTGCGTCCTGCGCGCCCTGGAGGACGCCCGCACGAAGTGGCTGGTGTGGGCCGGTGCCGCGGTCGGCCTCGCGTTCCTGACCAAGACCCTCCAGGCCTTCCTGATCCTCCCGCCACTGGCCCTGGTGTACGCGGTCTTCGCGCCTACCGGCCTACGTCGCAGGCTCGGTCAACTCGCCCTCGCTGCCGGTGCGTTGATCGTCACCGCTGGGTGGTGGGTCGCCCTCGTCGAGCTGTGGCCCGCCGCCTCCCGCCCCTACATCGGCGGCTCCCAGACCAACTCCTTCCTGGAGCTGACCTTCGGCTACAACGGCCTCGGCCGGATCAACGGCGAGGAGACCGGCAGCGTCGGGGGCGGAGGGGGTCCCCGTGGCGGTGGCATGTGGGGCGAGTCCGGTGTCCTGCGCCTGTTCAACGACGCCGTCGGCGGACAGATCTCCTGGCTGCTGCCCGCCGCCCTGATCCTGCTGGTCGCAGGCCTGGCCATCACCTGGCGGGCCGCCCGCACCGACACCGCCCGCGCCGCGTTCCTCGTCTGGGGCGGCGCACTGCTCGCCACCGCCACCGTCTTCAGCTTCATGGCCGGGATCTTCCACGAGTACTACACCGTCGCCCTCGCCCCGTACGTCGCCGCCCTCGTCGGCATGGGCGCCACCGTCCTCTGGGAGGAGCGCCGCCACCCGGCCGCCGCCGTCACCCTCGCCGCGACCATCGGCATCACCGCGTACTGGGCGTACGTCCTCCTGGGCCGCACCCCGGATCAACTCCCCTGGCTGCGCTGGACGTTGCTCGGTGCGGGCGCGGCGGCCGCCGCGGGCGTGCTGGCGGCCGGACTGCTGTCCGGGTCCGGGGCCAGGGGTGAGTCCGGGGAGGGGGTCGGTGACGGGTCCGGCCGGTTCGTACGTCCCGTCCTTCTGCGGTACGTCGCCGTGGGCGCGGCCGCACTGGGCATCGCCACCGGGCTCGCCGGTCCCGCGGCCTACGCGGCACAGACCGTGGGCACGGGCCACACCGGCTCCATCGTCACCGCGGGCCCCGCCACCCGGGGCGGCGGCCCCGGCGGCATGCGCTTCCGCGGCGACGGCGGCAGGGGCGAGGGCCTGTGGCTCGTCGGCCCGGGCGGCGCGGCCCGCGCCGGTGGCCCCGCGTCCCCCGGTGGCCAGCCTCCCCAAGGCGGCCAAGGCGGCCAAGGCGGCCAAGGTGGCCAAGGTGGCCAAGGCGGCCAAGGCGGCCAAGGCGGCCAGGGCGGCCCGAGCGGCCAGCCCTCCTCCGCCCCCAACTCCCCGCGCGGCGGCCCCCCTTCCCGTAACGGCGGATCCACCGAAGGCGCCCCCATGAACGGCCTCCTCGACGGCCAGCGCGTCAGCGACGCGGCCCGCACGCTCCTCGCCGCCGACGCCGACCGCTACACCTGGGCCGCCGCCTCCGTCGGCTCGCAGAACGCCGCCGGTTACCAACTCGCCACCGGAAAGCCCGTGATGGCCATCGGCGGCTTCAACGGCAGCGACCCGTCCCCGACCCTGGCGGCGTTCCAGACGTACGTACGCGAAGGGAAGATCCACTACTTCATCGCGAGCGGCGAGGGCGGCATGCGCGGCGAGGGAGGAGGTCCCGGTGGCGCGCGCGGCGAAGGCGGCCCCCGCACGGCCGGCGGACCCGGCGGCCCCGGCTCCGCCACCGGCCACGGCTCCGCCATCTCCTCCTGGGTCCAGGCCCACTTCACCAAGGTTTCCGCAGGTGGAAGCACCTTCTACGACCTGACCAAGCCCCTCCCCGGCTAATCAACTTTACGGCGTACAAGAAACTCCTCTACGGTGTACAGCAATTGCCTGTACACCGTAGAGGAGTTCCCCCGTGGCAACGACGACCACCGACACCACCCCACCCACCACCACCCCGCCCCAGGGCCACCCCCAGCGCTGGCTGATCCTCGGCGTCATCTGTCTCGCCCAGCTCACCGTGCTGATCGACAACACCGTCCTGAACGTCGCCATCCCCTCCCTCACCACCGAACTCCACGCCTCCGCCACCGACATCCAGTGGATGATCAACGCGTACGCCCTCGTCCAGTCCGGACTGCTGCTCACCGCGGGCAGCTCCGCCGACCGCTACGGCCGCAAGAAGCTCCTCGCCGCCGGTCTCGCGCTGTTCGGCATCGGGTCGCTCGCCGCCGGACTCGCCCAGAACGCGGGGCAGTTGATCGCCGCGCGCGCCGGAATGGGCATCGGCGGGGCACTGCTGATGACCACCACGCTCGCCGTCGTCGTGCAGATCTTCGACGCGAAGGAGCGCGTCAAGGCGATCGGCCTGTGGTCCACCGTCGCCATGCTCGGCTTCGCCTCGGGCCCGCTGCTCGGCGGCTTCATGCTCGAACACTTCTGGTGGGGCGCGATCTTCCTGGTCAACATCCCGGTCGCGGTCCTCGCCCTGGTCGCCGTCCTCGCCCTCGTGCCCGAGTCCAAGAACCCGGCCGGTGACCGGCCCGACCTGCTGGGTGCGGTCCTGTCCACCGTCGGCATGACGGCGATCGTGTACGTGATCATCACCGGGCCCGAGCACGGCTGGGCGTCCGGCCAGGTACTGGCCGCGGCGGCGGTCGGGGTCGGGGCGATGGCCGTGTTCGTGTGGTGGGAGCTGCGGATTCCGTATCCGATGCTCGACCTGCACTTCTTCCGCGACCAGCGCTTCGTCGGCGCGGTCGCGGGCTCGATCCTGGTCGCGTTCGGCATGGTCGGGTCGCTGTTCCTGCTGACCCAGCACCTGCAGTTCGTGCTCGGGTACGAGCCGTTGGAGGCCGGGCTGCGGACCGTTCCGCTGGCCGCGACCGTCGTCGTACTGAACCTGCTCGGCGTCGGCGCGCGGGTGCTGGCCAGGCTGGGCACCCCGGGCACCATCCTGCTCGGCATGGGCTGCGTCGCGGCCGGGCTCGCGGCCATCGCGGTCCTCGGCGGCGACGGCTACGGCGGCATGGTCGTCGGCCTCGTCCTGATCGGCATCGGCGCCGCCCTGGCCGGGCCCGCCATGGCCAACGCCCTGATGGGCTCGATCCCGCCCGAGAAGGCGGGCGTCGGCGCCGGGATCAACGGCACCCTCGCCGAGTTCGGCAACGGCCTGGGCGTCGCGGTCCTCGGCGCGGTCCTCAACTCCCGCTTCGCCGCCCTCCTCACGGGCGCCGCCGGAGCGGCGGTGTCCCTCCCGGCGGCCATGGCGGCGGCCCGGGGCCCGGAGGACCGGGAGCGCGTCCGGGACGCCTTCGCCTCCGGGCTGGAGACCAGCCAGCTGGTCGGCGCCGGGGCCGTCCTCGCGGGCGGAGTCCTGGCGGCGGTGCTGCTCAGGCGGGCCGAGGCCGCTCCCCGTACGTCCGGGGCGTGAGCCCGTACGCCCACCGTGTGAGCCCGCCCCGTACCCCCACCGTGTGAGCCCGCCCCGTACCCGTCCGGCCCGATACTGAATAGCATCGGGCCGGACGGAACCGGAACGTCACGGTCCGTCCGAGCAGAACCAAGGAGTGTGCCCCATGGTGCCCGCGGACGACCGCGCCAAGAAGCCCGGAATGCGCAGTGTGTGGCTGGACGCGAAAGCGCCCCGGGGGAGCGGGGGCGCGGGCGCCCGCAAGGCGGAACCCGCCTCCGGGCTCGACCGGGAGCGGATCACCGAGGCGACCGTCGCCCTGCTCGACGCGGAGGGCCTCGCCAAGTTCTCCATGCGCCGCCTGGCCGCCGAGCTGGGCGTCACCGCCATGTCCGTCTACTGGTACGTCGCCAACAAGGACGACCTCCTGGAACTGGCCCTGGACCGGGTGGCCGGGGAGCTCTCCCCGCCCGACCCCGACGACGACACCGACTGGCGCGTTCAGCTGCGCCAACTCGCCCAGAGCTACCGGGAGATGCTCGTCGGCCACCCGTGGACGACCGGGCTGCTCAGCCGCTTCCTCAACATCGGCCCGCACATGATGGCCTTCTCCCGGGCCTCCATCGAGGTCATGCGCAAGGGCGGCGTCCCGGTGGAGCGGCAGGGCGGGTCGATCTCCGCCGTCTTCCAGTTCGTGTACGGATTCGCCAACAGTGAGGCCCAGTTCTACCAGCGGGCCGCCGACGCCGGACTCACCGTGGACGAGCTCTACCGGGAGTCGATGGGGCTGATCGCCGGGGAGATCGAGGGGTCGGAGCTGTTCCGCGCCTCCACCGAGATCATGGCGGCCCGGGGCGGCGACACGGTCGCCGAGATGTACGGGCGGGACTTCACGTACTCGCTGGACGTGCTGATCGCGGGGATCGAAGTGACGGGCGGGGGCGCGGGCAGGCCCGAGTAGGCCCCGGTGAGGGCCCGGGGAGCCCTGTGGGAGGTCCTGGGTTCAGTCCCGGGCCCAGAGTTCGTCCTCGCCCGCCACCGCGTCCGCCACCGACCCGAACACCGGCACGTCCCGGCGCACGCCCGTCAGCGTCACCACCCGGCGCACCACCCCGTCCTCCTCCACCGCGAGCCGCACCGCGATGCCCGCCCGCTCCGCGTACTCCCGCGTGGCGGAGATCAGACGGGCCCCGCGGCTGTCCGTGAAGATCGTCCGGGTGAAGTCCAGGATCAGCACGTTCGTGCGGTCGCGCCGCAGGTCCACGGCGTCGCACACGGCCCCGTACAGCTCGTCGCAGTTGGCGATGTCCATCTCGCGGGGCATCACGAGCAGCGTGCACCGAGGGTGGTGCGGGGGGCCGGGAAGGTCATTGAGGGTGAGGCGGAAGGGCACAGTGGTCACCTGTCCGATGCCGACGCGTTGATGCGTCGTGGTCGGGGGCCGCTTCCTGACCGGGACTCTCATTGGACCACGCGGGCGGCGGCCGGTCGAGGGTGTCCGGGCAAAGCCCTGCCGAAGATCTCGTCGGCGTCCGCCCCTGGCTGATCCCCGCCTGCTTGCTTCGCCGCAGGACAGAAGCGGATAGAGTCTGTTCGTCCTTTGCTCGCAGTCGGGAATGTGCTGCGGAGCTCTCCCGCGCACGGCCGTATCCAGCGCCGTGCACGCCGAAGAGGTTCGTGGTGACTGCGTCCGACATTCCCGAAATTCAGCATGGCCAGGTTGATTTCGGGCACCCCCTTGCCCGACAGGCCGAAACCGCCGGCCCCGCCGGGGGCCCCGCCGACGGCCTCGCCGAGGCGCTTGCCGCCGCCGCCGTGGAACTGCACGAGGCCGAGGGCCGCGAGCAGACCGCCCGCACCGCCGTCCGGCTCACCCGCGACCTGGTCCCGGGCACCGACCGCGCCGGGCTCTTCGTCGTCGAGCGCTCCGGCCGGGTCCGTACCCTCGCCACCACCGACGACGTACCCGCCTCGGAACTCCTGCCGCCGGGCGAGGAGTTGTGGGAGTCGCCGCTGTCCCTCGCCGACGACGGGGACGACGGCTGCGCGCTCTTCCTGCGGCTGCGCGGCCACCAGAGCAGGTTCAGCGTGCTGAGCCTGTACGCCAAGCGGCCCGGCGTGTTCGCCGATCCGGGTGTCGTACGGGTCGGGCGGCTGCTGGCCGCGTACGTCGGCATCGCCCTGGAGACCGTCGACATCACCGAGCAGCTCACCGAGGCCATGCACACCCGCGACGTCATCGGCCAGGCCACCGGGCTCCTCATGGGGCGGCTCGACATCGACGCCGCAGAGGCCTTCGACCGGCTCGTCAGCGCCTCGCAGAAGAACAACGTGAAGCTGCGCGACATCGCGTCACGGATTGTTGATGCATCTGCCACGGAGTGACGACAGTGAGTGACCGCACAGAGTTTCCGGCGCGAAAGGGGGCACCTGCGGAGGTATGACGGACACGACTGACGCCATCGCGGACTCGGGAGGACCGGGTCGCCTCCACGACTTCGACCTCACGTCGATGCACGATGCGCTCACCGACTGGAGAGGGCTGGACTCCTTCCTCCAGGAGCTGACCGAGCAGGCCGTACGGGCCGTCGCGAGCGCCGACTCGTGCAGCGTCACCATGCGCAGGAACGGCCGGCTGGTGACCACCGCCAGCAGCGACGCCGAGGCCCTCACCCTCGATGCGATGCAGTACGAGGTGGAGGCCGGGCCGTGCGTGTGCAGCCTGCGCGAAGGGGTGGAGCAGTACGTCGACGACACCCTGGACGAGGAGCGCTGGGGGCCCTACCCGGGGCTGGCCGCCGCCCAGGGCATCCGCTCGGTGTTCGCGGCCCCGCTGTCGGTGCAGGGGCGGCCCGCGTCGACGGTTCCGGACGAGGTGTCGCGGGTGCACACCGTGGGGGCGCTGAACCTGTACGCGCGGCGGCCGGGGGCCTTCCGGCGCGAGCAGGAGGTCGTACGGCGCTTCGCGGAGCAGGCGGCGGGGGCGGTGGCCGTCGCCGAGCGCATCGAGAAGGAGTCGGAGGCGGCGCGGGACCTCCGGGCGGCGATGGAGTCCCGCTTCGTGATCGACCAGGCGATCGGGATCGTGATGGCCCGCCAGCGGTGCCCCGCCGAGGTCGCCCTCGGCGTGCTCCGCCGCGCCTCCCAGGGCCGCAACATCAAGCTCCGCGAGCTCTGTTACGAACTCGTCCTCCAGACCGGCGGCCGCCCCCCGGAACCGGGCCACTTCACCCGCCGCGACTAGCTCCGCCCCGCGCCGCCCCGTGAGGTCAGGCCTGCGGCAGGGAGTCGCCCTGCACGGCCTGGATGTCCAGTTCGACGCGCAGGGTCGCGCCGATGGCCGAAATGCCCGCCTGCACCACCTGGTTGTAGTTCATCGCGAAGTCGTCCCGGCGCAGATCCGCCGTCGCGTGGAACGCGGCCCGCACCCCGCCCCACGGGTCCGGGCCCGTACCCAGGTACGAGAGGTCCAGGTCGACCGGGCGCACCACCCCGTGCAGGGCGAGTTCGCCGCGTACCGTCCAGCGGTCCGGGCCCGCCGGGACCAGGCCCGTGCTGCGGTAGGTGATGGACGGGTGGGCGTCGACGTCCAGGAAGTCGGGGGACTTCAGGTGGCCGTCCCGCATCCCGTTGCCGGTGTCGATGGAGGACGCGGAGATGACCGCCTCGACCCGCGACTTCTCGACGTCCTCGGCGATCTCGATCTGACCGGAGAAGTCGGTGAAGCGCCCGCGCACGCTGGAGATGCCCAGGTGCTGGGCGACCGCGCCCACGGAGGAGTGCACCGGGTCGATGGTCCAGACGCCCGGCGGGGGCAGCTCCACGCCGCCCTGGCGGGTCAGCACGACGTTGCCCGCGTCGATCCGGCCCGCCGCCGTCACCAGCGCCGTGGAGGCGATCGGCGCGTAGCCGACGGCCGTCACGATGACCGTGTACGGGCCGGGGACCAGGGCGGTCGCGTCCGTGACGACGCCGTCCGCGTCCGCCGTCGCCCGCAGCACCTGCGTGCCGGTCATGTCGGTGACGGTCACCACCGCGTGCTGCACGGCCCAGCCGTCCCGGGTCCGTACCTGTGCGCGAAGTCCCATACCGCTTACCTGCCTTGCCGTGTTCGAAGCCCAAGGGCCCAAAGAGCCCGGGAAAGAGAAAAGAGGGGGGCGGCAGGCCGTCCCCTGCCTGCCGCCCCCGTGTGCCACCCCACCCCGGAACGCTCCTCCGCTCGAAAAAGCGCCCCGGGGTCAGGAGGTCTGAACTACTCGCCCGGGTGGGCGAGTTCGATGTCGTGCGCGTCCACGCCGCGCCCCGCCACCGTCAGATTGCCCGCGACCGGCGGGTAGCCCGTCGCGATGACCGTGTACTCGCCCGCGTCCAGGTCGGTGAAGGCGTACGCGCCGTCCTCACCGGTGGTCGAGGTCGAGACGACGTTCCCGGCCGCGTCCATGATCGTGACGCGGGCGTCCGGCAGCGGGCGGCGGGCGGCGCCCGCCCGGACCGTGCCCTGGACCAGCGCGCCGGCCTGGAGGACGGCCTCGATGCGGGTGATGCCCGTGCCGCCGATCTCGACGGGGAGCGCCATCGGGCGGAAGCCCGCCGCGTTGACCGCGACCGTCACCGTGCCGGGGACCAGTTCGGCGAAGGCGAACTCGCCGGACTCGTTCGACTTGCCGGTGGCCAGGACGTCGCCGCGGACGTCGGTCACGATGACCATCGCCTCCGGCACGCCGGACCCGTCGGCCGCGCTGCGCACCGCGCCGCTGAGGCCGCTGGTGCCGGACAGCAGGATGTCGTACGCCATCGGGTCGTCCCCGACGGTGACCGTCGAGGCCTGCGGCTGGAAGCCGTCGGCGGAGGCGATCAGGACGTAGGAACCGGCTGCCGGGGCGTCCACCGCGTAGCGGCCGTCCGGCTGGGCCACCGAGCGGCCCAGCTGGCGTCCCGCGAGGGAGATGAGGGTGACGGCCGCGCCGCGCACCGAAGCGCCTTCGGCGGTACGGACGGTGCCGTGCAGGGTGCGTCCGGTGGGCGGTGTGGTGGGCAGCTGCTGCGTCACGGGGGCCTCCTCCTCGTGGACCGGGGACACGCCCGCCAGGCCCTCGGCCGCGGCTTCCACCGGGGTCTCGGCGGTGGCGGTCGGGGCGGCCGCGTCGTTGGAGGTCTTCAGGGCGACCTCCTTGACGAACAGGACCAGGAGGAGGGCGACCAGGGCGAAGGGGGCCGCGTAGAGGAAGACGTCCGCGACGCCGTCGCCGTACGCGCTCTCCATGACCTTGCGGATCGGCGCGGGGAGGGCGTCCATGTCGGGGATGCCGTCACCGGTGCCGCCGCCGGGGAGCTTGATGTGCAGGGCGGTCAGGCCGTCCGTGACGTAGTGCGTGATGCGGGTGGAGAGCACCGCGCCGAGCGCGGAGACGCCGACCGCACCGCCGAGGGTCCGGGTGAAGGCGACCAGCGAGCTGGCGGCGCCCAGTTCCTGCGGCTTGACCTGGTTCTGCGTGGCGAGGACCAGGTTCTGCATCATCATGCCGAGGCCGAGGCCCAGGATCGCCATCCAGATGGCGACCTGCCAGTACTCGGTGTCGTACGCGATGGTGGAGAGCAGTCCGAGACCGGCGGTCAGGCCGACGCCGCCGCCGACCAGGAAGCCCTTCCAGCGGCCGGTCTTGGTGATGATCGCGCCGGAGACCGTCGAGGAGAGGAAGAGACCGGCGATCATCGGGATGGTCATGACGCCGGACATCGTCGGCGACTTGTCCCGGGCGAGCTGGAAGTACTGGCTCAGGAAGACCGTCGAGCCGAACATCGCGACACCGACGAACAGGCTCGCCGCCGAGGTCAGCGCGATGGTGCGGTTGCGGAAGAAGCGCAGCGGGATGAGGGGTTCGGCGACCTTGGACTCGATGATCACGAAGATGATGCCGAGGACGATCGAACCGCCGACCATCGTGTACGTCTGCCACGAGTTCCAGTCGTAGTTCTTGCCCGCGAGGGTCACCCAGATCATGAGCAGCGACGCGGCGGCGGCCAGGAAGAACGCGCCGAACCAGTCGATCTTGACCTTGCGCCTGTTGACCGGCAGGTGCAGCGTCTTCTGCAGGATGATCAGTGCGATCGCCGCGAACGGCACACCCACGTAGAAGCACCAGCGCCAGCCGAGCCACGAGGTGTCGGTGATGACACCGCCGAGCAGCGGGCCGCCGACGGTGGCCACCGCGAAGGTGGCGCCGATGTAGCCGGAGTACCGGCCGCGCTCGCGCGGCGGGATCATCGCGGCGATGACGATCTGGGAGAGCGCGACCAGACCGCCGGTGCCGATGCCCTGGAGCACGCGGAAGCCGATCAGCATTCCGGTGTTCTGGGAGAGACCGGCCAGCGCGGAGGCCAGCACGAAGATGATCAGGGATATCTGGACCAGCAGCTTCTTGCTGAACAGGTCCGCCATCTTGCCCCAGATGGGGGTGGTGACCGCCATGGACAGCATGGCGGCGGTGACGACCCAGGTGTAGGCGCTCTGGGTGCCGTCGAGGTCGCGGATGATCTCGGGAAGGGCGTTCGACACGATCGTCGACGACAGCATCGCGACGAACATGCCGAGCAGCAGGCCCGCGAGGGCCTCCATGATCTGGCGGTGTGTCATCGGTGCGGCACTGTCGGAGGCAGGAGCCGGGGAGGCTCCGTGCTTGGCGTGGCCGCCCCGCACACCGGTGGGTGTGGTCGTAGCCAATGGAATCCTTGTCCTTTACGCGGGTGTTGCGGGTATCGCGGAAGTCGTGAGCGCCCCGGTGCTGGTGGCCGGGGCGGTGAGTGCGGCGGTGCAGTCGTGCGGCGCGGGCGGCCAGGATCGGCAGTCGCCGAAGTTGTCGCGCAGGCGGGCGAGCATCGCGTTGAGCTGTCCGACCTCGTCGTCGGACCAGTCGCCCAGGGTGTGGGCGAGGGTTTCGGTGGTACGTCGGGACAGCTCGCGCAGAACGGCGTGGCCGTCGTCGGTCAGGCGGAGGATCCGGGAGCGCTTGTCGCCCGGATCGGGAGAGCGCTCGATCCAGCCGCGTTCGGCGACGTGGGTGACATGGCGGCTGGTCACCGACATGTCGATCGCCATCAGCTCGGCGAGACGGCTGAGCCGCATCTCGCCGTGCCGGTCGAGAAGGGTGAGTACGGCCGCGGAACCGGGCGGGCACTCGGGGGGCAGGATGCGCCCCAGCCCCCGCTTCACCGCGCCGATGGCGCTGAGTTGGCGGGCCAGTTCCTCGTACTGACTCTTGGCGGCCATGGCACCTCCCTGCGAGCCTTCGGGTCCAGCCTGTCGTGCATGTTGTTGCTTAGGGCAACGATAGGATTAGTTGGTTGCTTCAGGCAAATTAATTTCGGGCCTCTGGGGCAAAGGAATCCAAAAGGCTGCGTGATCGGCCGGTCAAGGGCCCCGGGGGAGGGGGTAAAGCCGCAGGTCCGTGCGTATATGTGCCCTGGGGTGTCGCTCGGGCACCACCTTTCGCTAGGGTCTCGCGCATGGCACACAACCCCCACGCCCCCCAAGGCCAAGGTCCCGAGGGCAACTACGACCCGGCGGGCAGCACTCAGATGTTCCGCGCGTTCGTGGACGAGGAGCCCGCGCAGCAGCAGCAGCGGCGCTCGCAGCCGGCGGCGCAGTCGTCGGGCCCCAAGACGGGTCTGATCATCGGCATCGTCGCCGTCGTGGTGATCCTGGCCGCGGTGGCCTGGCTCGCGCTCGGCTGACCCTTCTCCTGACGCAGGGCCCTTTTCCTCGTACGTCCCCTACTTCCAGGCGGCGGAGACCGACCGCGTCTCCACGTGCATGCCCAGCGGCACCCGCCAGGCGTCCACGCATACGGTGTACGACGCGTTCCTGGCCTCTCCCGGGTCGATCCGGCCCGGGAGAGGCTGGGAGGACGTCCGCGTCCCCCAGTCGACGCCGAGCGCCCCGATGATGTGCGTCGCGAACGTCACGCTGCCCGAACGCACCGCCGTTCCGCCCGTGTTGCGCAGCCGCACCGTCACCTTCTCGCACCACCGCCGGTCCGCCTTCGCCCGCACGGGCGCGCCGACGGACAGCGCCGCGGGGCTCGCGGGAGGCTCCGGCTGCGGCGGCTTCGAGGAGGGCGGGGGCTTCGGGGAGGCCGGGGGCCCGGACGCGGGCCCGGAGGGCGTCGCTCCTGCGGGCGTACGTCCGTCGCTTCCGCCCGCCGGGGCTTCGGGGGTACGCGTCCCCGCACGGCCTCCCGCCGGGACCCCACCGGGTGCGCCCGGGTCCGTAGCGCCGGAGGGCGAGCCCGGTGACGTACCGGACGGACCGGACGGGCGGCGTGACGCGCCACCGGAGGCGGGGCCGTCCAGCGGGAACAGCTCGACCGTGCCCTCCGGCGGTATCGGGCGCGTCGGGGCGCCCTCGGGGCCCGCGCCTGCCGCGCCCACCGCGACGAACCCCTTGCCGCCCTGGCCGTCGCCGCCGACGGCCAGCAGGCCGCCCAGGCACAGCGCGACCGCTCCGGCCCCCACTGCCACACCCTGACGTCGCATCGCGCCAGTTTCGCTGACGACCCGTCAAATAACCAGCCCCGTCGGCGACTTGACGCGGACGGGGCGGTGGTTGGGATTCCCGGAAGGGCGTGCTCAGTCGGCGATCAGGCCCTCGCGGAGCTGCGAGAGCGTGCGGGTGAGCAGCCGGGAGACGTGCATCTGGGAGATGCCGACCTCCTCGCCGATCTGCGACTGGGTCATGTTGGCGAAGAAGCGCAGCATGATGATCTGGCGCTCGCGCGGCGGGAGTTTGGCCAGCAGCGGCTTCAGCGACTCGCGGTACTCGACGCCTTCGAGGGCCGTGTCCTCGTAGCCGAGGCGGTCCGCGAGGGAGCCCTCGCCGCCGTCGTCCTCCGGGGAGGGCGAGTCGAGCGAGGAGGCCGTGTACGCGTTGCCGACCGCGAGGCCGTCGACCACGTCCTCCTCGGACACGCCCAGTACGGCGGCGAGTTCGGGCACGGTCGGCGAGCGGTCCAGCTTCTGCGCCAGCTCGTCGGAGGCCTTGGTGAGGGCGAGGCGCAGCTCCTGGAGGCGGCGCGGGACGCGCACCGACCAGGACGTGTCACGGAAGAAGCGCTTGATCTCGCCGACCACGGTCGGCATCGCGAACGTCGGGAATTCCACGCCGCGTTGGCAGTCGAAGCGGTCGATCGCCTTGATCAGGCCGATGGTGCCGACCTGGACGATGTCCTCCATCGGCTCGTTGCGGGAGCGGAAGCGGGCCGCCGCGTACCGCACGAGCGGCAGGTTGAGCTCGATGAGGGTGTCGCGGACGTACGTGCGTTCCGGGCTGTCCTTGTCGAGGACGGCGAGCCGCAGGAACAGGGAGCGGGACAGCGTGCGGGTGTCGAGTGCCTCCGGCTGGGAGACGATCGGCGGCGCCGGTGCGGGCACGGGCTGGGCCGGGATCGCAGTCATCGCCGGAGCGCGGTCGAGCATGTCGGGCGCATCCTTGATGAGCACCTTCGAACTGCCCTGTTCTACGGACATGCCACCCCCTCTTAGGGTCGCGGACGGTAGCGGCAGACGCTTCCCGTCGAAGGAAGCAGCCTCCACCTGAATACCGGAGGCGGAGCTGCGGCAAACGCGGTTCCAGCAGAATGTCACATGTCGGCAACACGCTGTAGCGCCAAGTCGACAAATACATGCAGGAAAGAGGGGGTGTGCGGCATTTCTTCCCCCCACAGCTTCCTTCGCGTTGTACCCCTGAGGGTTAAGCCTCGATCCTATTTGCGGACCTCAGGCGTGCGAAGCTGCGAGCGAGCAAACGCGACACATGCATCTGGGAAACGCCGAGTTCGGCGCTGATCTGAGACTGTGTCAGGTTGCTGTAGTAGCGGAGCATCAGGATCCGCTGCTCCCGCTCCGGGAGCTGTACGAGCAGGTGGCGGACCAGATCGCGGTGCTCGACCCCGGCCAGTGCGGGGTCCTCGTAGCCGAGCCGGTCGAGCAGTCCGGGCAGGCCGTCGCCCTCCTGGGCGGCCTCCAGCGAGGTGGCGTGGTAGCTGCGGCCGGCCTCGATGCAGGCGAGCACCTCCTCCTCGGTGATGCGCAGCCGCTCGGCGATCTCGGCGGTGGTGGGGGAGCGGCCGTGCAGGGTGGTGAGGTCCTCGGTGGCGCCGTTGACCTGCACCCACAGCTCGTGCAGGCGCCGGGGGACGTGCACGGTGCGGACGTTGTCGCGGAAGTAGCGCTTGATCTCGCCGACCACGGTGGGCATCGCGAAGGTGGGGAACTGGACGCCCCGGTCCGGGTCGAAGCGGTCGATCGCGTTGATCAGGCCGATGGTGCCGACCTGGACGACGTCCTCCATCGGCTCGTTGCGGCTGCGGAAGCGCGCGGCGGCGTACCGGACGAGGGGGAGGTTCGCCTCGATCAGTGCGGCCCGCACCCGCGAGTGCTCCCCGCAGCCGGGGGCGAGGCCCTTGAGCTGGCCGAACAGCACCTGGGTGAGGGCCCGGGTGTCCGCGCCGCGGGTGCGGGGGGCGGGGGTGCCCGGGGCCTGGTCGGGGGTCTCGACGAGGGGGGCTTCGGCGGGCGGGGCTTCGGCGAGCGGGGCCTCGGTGTGGGCGGCTTCGGGGAACGGGGCCCCGATGCCGGGGGCCTCGGTGGCGGTGCCGGTGCCCGTGCCGGGTCCTGTGCCGGTGCCGTGGGGCTCGGTGCCGTGTGACTCGTGGGGTCCCTGGGACCGCTGGGGCGGGGCTTGCGGAGCAGTACTGGCCGGCACAGTCAACGCCACCCCTTTTTCGGTCGTTGAGCGGACACTTCGTCGCACTCATCCGTCAAAAGCGGTCATAGCATCACAAGACATGTGCACTGTGTGCAAGCACCGTATAACCCCGTGTTGGGGGCAAGTTGGGGCATAACTATGCAAAAACCCCGCACCAGGAGGGTGCGGGGCCGTGCTGCGGAGGGTCTAGAACGGGTAGTCCGCGATGACCCAGGTGGCGAACTCGCGCCACTGCGCGACGGCCGCCTGGTGGGCCGGGTGCTCGGCGTACGTCTTCAGTGCATCGGCGTCCGCGACCGCCGAGTTGATGGCGAAGTCGTAGGCGATCGGGCGGTCCGAGATGTTCCAGGCGGACTCCCAGAACTCCAGCTCGGGGATGAGGCCGGGCAGCTCGGCGAAGGCCTTCGCGCCGGCCTGCACGCGCTCCTCGTCGCGGGAGACGCCCTCGTTGAGCTTGAAGAGGACCAGATGGCGGATCACGGGGCACTCCTTGGGGAAGAGGAGCGGCCAGTTCCGGAGACGTACGGGTGTGACGTACGGGCTACTTCACGAGGTTGGTCATGAACGAGCCGATCCCCTTGGCCGCGTCGGACAGGCCCTGGAAGCCTAGTCCGACCATGTTGGCGGCCTTCTCCGGGGAGGTGATGATCGTGTAGAGCACGAAAACGACCAAGATGTACAGAATGGCCTTCTTGATGTCCATGCCCAGACCCTCCCCTGTGGTCCGCTGAGCAGTCGCGAGAGTCTAACCGTACGACCGGACAACTCAAGTGGGCGTACGCGATCACTCTGCGAGTCCTTACGGAATCCCCCGCTCCGCCCCCGGAGACCCCTACGCGTCCTTTAAGGACCAAGGGCCCGACCATGGGGGCCCTTCGGCGGGGATGTCGGGCTTGCGGGGGGAGCAGGATTGTCCATGAGCCCGGAGGGATCTGGCAGGAATCCACCGGGCGAGGAACGTGACCTCACTGCGGGGTCCGCGCCGCGCACTCCCCTGACTGCGGCCCGGACTTGGAGGTCCGTTCTCATCGGGGGAAGCGGCTTGTCCCCCCGATGCCGCTTCCCCCGTCCCAGCTTTCTCCCGCGAGCGGTTTTCCCCACGCAGCAGTGCCCCCACGAACAACCAGAAGCCCCGGCCTCCCCCAAGGCCGGGGCTTCTGGTTTACGGTGCCGCGTCGTTACGGTCCCGCGTCGTTACGCGTCAGGGGTCACCGGCGCTTGTGCCGGCCCCCTCCCCGCCCCGACGCCAGCCGCAGCGCGGTCGCGCCGAAGCCGAAGCAGAGCAGTGCGCCGACCGCCCACAGGGCCGGGTCGCCGCCGAGCCCTCCGGCGGCGAGGGTGCCGGTGGCCGGCGCGTTCCCCGAGACGGGCTGGAGGTACTGCACCTGGGCCTGCGGACCCGGCCTGCCCTGGCCGGGCTTGTGGCCGTACCCATGGCCGTACCCGTGACCCGGCTTGTGACCGGCGCCCGTCGGCTTGCCGGGCTTGACCGGCTGCACGGGCTTCACCGGCAGGACCGGTGCCTTCCTGACGTCCAGGACCACACTCGCCCGGTCGTCGTCCACCGGCCCCGGAGTGTCGACATTGCGCGCCGTGATGGCCGCGCCGACCGACGCCCGGCCGATGCGGGCGGCCGTGGTGACGTACACCCGCGAGGCGCTGCGGCCCACCGGCAGATCGCCGACGGCCCACTTCTGCGAGGCCGCCGCCCGCCCCGCGACCAGGGTGAGGCCCGCGCCCGGGGCGATCGTCACGGACACGTCGTCGGCCTCCGCCGGGCCCTTGTTGGCGGCGGTGACGGTCACCCTGACCCGCTCGCCGACCGCGACCGAGGTCCGCTCGGCGCGCATCGTGACCCGTACGTCCGCCTTCTTGACCGCGGGCGGGACCACGACCACCGGGTTCTTCACCCGGAAGGTGACCGTCCCGGTGTCGTTGCCCGGCGTCGGGTCCACCGTGCCGAGCGAGCCCAGCGACGCGGTGACCGTGCCCTCGCCCTCGGCGGAGCCCGTCACCTCGACCTCGCGGGTCACCGACTGTCCGACGGCCAGCGCCGGGACCTTCCACTCGATCTCCCCGGCGGGGGCGAGCCCCGCACCCGGGTTGATCTTCACGACGGCGTCGGCCGCCGGGTCCGGGCCGTGGTTGGTGAAGGTGACCAGGACCTTGTGGGGCGTGCCGGCGGTGGCCTCACCGGCGGCCGTCACCTTCAGCTCCACGTCACTGTTCTGCACCGGCGGCGGCACGTCCTTCACCTGGAAGGCGATGCTCCCCCTGTCGTTGCCGGGTACGGGGTCCACCGTGCCCAGCGAGGCGACGGAGGCGTCCACCGTCTTCTCGCCCGCACTGTTCGGCGTCACCTCGACGTCCCGGGTGACGGACTGCCCGGCGGCCAGCGCCGGAACCCTCCAGTCCACGCCCGCGGCGGGCGTGAGCCCCGGCCCGGGGACGATCCGTACGACAGCGTCCGTGGCCGCGTCGGGCCCGTGGTTGGTGAAGGTGACGCGTACGGTGTGCGGCTTGCCGGTCTCCGTCGTCCCGCTCACGGAGGCCACCGTCACCTCGACGTCGCTCTTCTTCACCGGCGGCGGCACGTCCTTCACCGCGAAGGTGACCGAACCCCTGTCATTGCCCGGTACGTCGTCCACCGTGCCCAACGAGGCGAGCTGCGCCGCGACCGTGGCGGGCCCGGACGCCGACGGTGTCACCTCGACCTCCCGGGTCACGTTCTGCCCGACGGCCAGCGCCGGAATCTTCCACTCCACGTCGCCCGCCGGGTCCAGTCCCGCACCCGGGTTGATCTTCACGACGGCGTCCTTGGCCGCGTCCGGCCCGTGGTTGGTGAAGGTCACCGTGACCTTGACCGGCTTGCCGGGCTCGGCCCCGCCCGCGGGCGCGGTCACCTTCACCTCGACGTCGCTCTTCTGCACCGGCGGGGGAGCGTCCTGCGCCCGGAAGGTGACATCGCCCTTGTCGTTGGCCGGTACGGGGTCGGTCTGAGCCGAGGCGACCGTGGCGCCGAGCTGCTGCTCGCCCGCCTTCGACGGGGTCACCTCGATCTCCTGGGTGACGGACTCCCCGACGGCCAGCGCCGGAACCTTCCACTCCGTACCCCCGGCGACGGTGAGCCCGCTGCCCGGAGCGATCGTGACGACGGCGTCCTGGGCCGCGTCGGGGCCGTGGTTGGTGAGTGTGAGGGTGACCTTGTGCGGCCTGCCGGTGGTGGCGGTGCCGTCCGCGGCGGTCGCCCGCACCTCCAGGTCGCTCTTCTTCGGGGGCGGCGGCAGGTCCTTCACCGCGAAGGCCGCACTGCCCTTGTCGTTGCCCGGTACGTCGTCGGTCGTGCCCAGTGAGGTGACCGAGGCGTCGATCTTCCCCCGGCCCGCCTGCGCCGGGGTCACCTCGATCTCGTGGGTGACGGACTCCCCGACGGCCAGCGCCGGAATCTTCCACTCCACGTCGCCGCCGGGCGTGAGCCCCGTACCCGGCGTGATGGTGACGACGGCGTCCTTCGCCGGGTCGGGGCCGTGGTTGGTGAGGGTCACCGTGACCTTGTGCGGCTTCCCGGTGGTGGCGTCGCCGGGCGAGGCGACGGACACCTCCACGTCGCTCTTCTTCACCGGCTCCACCGCCGTGTCGACGACCTTGAACGGGCCCGAGGCCTTGTCGTTCGCCGCCACCTTGTCGATGGTCTCCACCGACTTCACCGCCGCGTCGACCTTCACGTCACCGGGCGCGCTGCCGGTGACCTCGATCTCTCGGGTGAGCGTCTGCCCGGCCGCGAGCGAGGGGATCTTCCAGTCGGCGGCGGGTCCGGTCAGGGTCAGCCCCGGGCCCGGCGTGATGGCGACGACCGCGTCGACGGCCGCGTCCGGGCCCTTGTTGGTGACGGTGACGGTCACCTTGTGCGGCTTGCCGGTCTCCACCTCGGGACCGGCGGGGGTGACCTTGACCTCCAGGTCGGAGTCCTTGCAGATCACGTCGTTCGGCCAGGGCGCGCAGATCGCCCTGCGCAGGTCGGGGCTGCGCATGGTGTCGCGCTGGGTCGTGCCGCCCCGGTAGTTGTCGATGGCGAACAGCATGCCGCCCTGGCTCATCCCGGACAGCTTGCGCGAGTACCAGGGCAGCCCGGGGAAGTCCGCCCCGTTGGCCCGCTCGAACGCCTCGTCCTCGGCGGCGTCCGCCGCGCTCGTCCCCGGCTTCATGTTCTTGCGGTACGCCTCGCCCAGCTCGTCGGCGCTCAACGCCTTCGTCGTGTACGAGTAGTTGAGCCCCAGACGCGGGTGCCACACCTTCGGCACCTGCATGAAATGCCGTACGGCACGGATGGATTCGGCCGGGTAGAAGGGCACCACCGAACCGGCCGCGTGCGGCTGGAGGGTGTTGTCGCTGTGGAAGTGCCCACCGCGCAGCGGCGGCGACCCGTACACCCGGTAACTGCCGTTCTTCGGCTTGTCGTCGGGGTCGGCGGGCGGCCCGTCCGCGTCACTGCGGCCCCAGGCGTCCGGCCCGTACTCCGTCATGATGTTCGGCAGCAACTGGTTCTGGTCGATGGCGAACTGACGTGCCGCCTTCGCCGCGAGCCCGGTGTTCTCCGCCCAGTCCACCGCCATGTCCTGCTGTCCCGGCAGGGTCTCCTTGCCGAGCCGTTTGAAGTCGATCCAGCCGTGCGTGAACATGTACGCGAACATCGAGCCCTCGAAGGTCGGGACCAGTTCGATGCCCTTGTACGAACGCCGCTCCCGCGACCACTTGAACCAGGCGTCCGTCGGCGCCGGATGGGTCGTCGACCCGCCCGCCTGCAACTGGACCACGAAGCCCTCGTCGGTCGGCCGGTCCCAGTGCTCGTCCTGGTGGCAGCCCTTGCCGCCCTTCGCCGGAATCTGGTCCTCCGGCTTGATCTTCTCGCGGCAGTGGGAGTCGGGGTACCAGCTGAAGAACTGGAACGGCACCTTGCCCGGCCGCTTGTCCGTCATCCAGTCCCAGTCGACCCGCTCGATGATCTTCGTGGCGAGATCGAGGACCTCCGGGTCGTCCCGGTAGTACTCGCGGATGTGCTGGACGCCCATCAGCAGGAAGCCCGAGTCGACCGTGGAGAGCTCGCCGAAGGCCCGCTTGCGCTCGCTGTTGGTCCAGTGCCAGTACAGGCCCCGATACCCGTTCTGGTCGAGGCTCTCCTCCTGGTCGGCCCCGGCCGTCTGGCCGTCGTACAGCTTGCGCAGCGTGTTCTTGACCCGGGCGAGCGCCTCCTGCCGGGTGATCCAGCCGCGCTGCTCACCGATCGCCATCGCGCTCAGGCCGTAGCCGGTGGCGGAGATGTTGATCTGCCAGAGCTTGGTCGTCTCGGACTGCCAGAGGCCGCTGGGCTCGTGGTAGTAGTCGATGAAGTACTGGAAGGCGCGCTTCTCGGCGAGCTCCAGGATGCGGTCGTCGGAGGCGGTCGCGAAGTCCTCCGGCGTCCCGTCGGTGTCGACGAACTCGATGTCGTCGACCAGGATCGTGCCCTTGCTCATCTCGGTGCCGCCGTCACCGGCCGGGTCCTCGTTGATGAGGAAGTCGACCAGCTTGTGCGGGTCGACGTCGCCGGGCGAACCGCTGTTCCAGACCGTACGGTTGGTGAAGTCCAGCGGCAGTTCGACCGTCTGCCAGGTGTCCCCGGCCGGGAACTTCTCCACGTGCCAGGCCTTCTTGCCCGCCTGGTCCTGGAGCCCGATGAACAGCTCGACCTTCTTGCCGGCCGGCCCCATCGGCTTGATCTTCAGCCGGATCCTGTCGAGCGTGACCTTCTCGTCGCCCTGGCCCTTCACGCCCCGGAAGAAGTCGTCGCGGTCCAGGTAGACGTTGCCGCCGTCGCCGCCCCACAGCTTCTCGCCGTAGTACCAGCCGCCGCCGCCCGCGAAGTCGTAGTCCAGCTTGCGGACGCCGGGCTTCCCGTCGGGTCCTGGCTGGATGTCCCAGTTGCTCTTGATGACGTCGCCGTTGATGATCCGGTGGTCGCCGAGCAGGTCGTTCTTGTTGATCTGCGGGTCGTTGGAGAGCAGCGGATAGACCACCCCCGGCCCTGCGGCGGACCGCTTCGTGCCCTCTGGCGGTGGCGGTTGGTCCGCCAGATGACCGGGGGCTGCCGCACCCAGGAGGGCGGTGCTGGTCAGCACCGCCGTCAGGGCAGCCAGAATCCGTCGCATGCTCTGCCTCTTCCGTACCTCAGGAGGGACAGGCGGGCGCCCGGCCCCGCGATCAGGCAGAACGCTAAGCGGAAAGACATACCTTTTGTCCGGATACGACCGAACGGGGGCGCGTCACTTCGGGCGACCCCGGGCCAAGCGACCCCGGACATGAGGAAAGCCCCTCCGGAATCCCGGAGGGGCTTTCTTCTGATGGCGGTAGCGGTGGGATTTGAACCCACGGATAGCTTGCACCATCACACGCTTTCGAGGCGTGCTCCTTAGGCCACTCGGACACGCTACCGAGACAGAGTCTAGTACACGCCGAGCAGTGCTCCGAAACCGATAACCACTGGCCGGGCCACCGGCCCCCGAATCACCGGTCCCGGAAGAACGCGGTCAGCTGCTCCGCGCACTCCTCCTCACGCACGCCCGCGATCACCTCGGGCCGGTGATTGAGCCGCCGGTCCCGCAGCAGGTCCCACAGGGAGCCCGCCGCCCCGGCCTTCTCGTCGCGCGCCCCGTACACGACCCGCTCCACGCGCGACTGCTGGATCGCGCCCGCGCACATCGTGCACGGCTCCAGGGTGACCACCAGCGTGCACCCGGTCAGCCGCCACTCCCCGAGCTTCGCCGCGCCCCGCCGCACCGCCAGCACCTCGGCGTGCGCGGTCGGGTCGCCGTGCAGCTCGCGCTCGTTGTGCCCGGTGGCGAGCACCTCCCCGGCCGGGGACAGCAGGACGGCGCCGACCGGCACATCGCCGGACCGGGCCGCCGCTGCCGCCTCGGACAGGGCGAGCGTCATGGCCGTACGCCAGGGATCCCGTACGGGATCGTGAACAGGGGCGGGTACTTCCTGGATCACTAGCGCACGGCCTCCAGGATCTCCGCGGCCCCCAGCGCCTCGGCGATCGTGGACAGCGCGTCGCTGTCGAGGGCGAGCAGCTCCTTCTCCGACAGGCCCAGGTCGGCCAGGATCAGCCGGTCCCCGGCCGGGCCCGCGACCGCGGGACCCCCCTGGGCCGGCACGAGCGCGACGGCGGCCCCGGACTCCTCGTCGGCGAGGTCGTCGGGGTCCCCCGGCTCGCTCTCACCGTCCTCGGTGCCGTCGAGGTCCAGCGCTTCCAGGTCGGCCTCGACGTCGTCGTCGGAGCCGAGCAGCTCGTCGGTGAGGATCTCTCCGTACGAGGAACGGGCGGCCGCGGCTGCGTCGGAGACGTAGATCCGCGGGTCCTCCAGTTCCTCGACGCGGACGACGCCGAACCAGGCGTCCTCCTGCTCGATGAAGACGAGCACCATGTCGTCGTCCACCGAGCCCTCGCGGGCAAGTTCGACGAGGTCCGCAAGGGACTCCACGTCGTCGAGCTCCGTGTCGCTCGCTTCCCATCCGTCTTCGGTGCGCGCGAGCAGTGCGGCGAAGTACACCGTGACTCTCCCACTGGTCAGAGGTGACGATTCAGCGGTGCTCAAGAGGCCCCGCCCAATCGGAATCGTGACAGAAACCAGTCCCGAGCGGGATGTCTTCCGCTCTTGCGTCGTGCATCAGTCCGGTGGGTGACCTGTTCGCCGGGCACTTCGGGCCAGTCGTGGGACTACCAGCGGAAGGTCCGCATCCGCATCTGCTGGCGCATTCTGGCCGCCCTGGCCCGCCTCGGCTGGACCCGGTCGCGCAGCTCCTTGGCCTCGTTGAGTTCCCGCAGGAACTGGGCGCGTCGCCGCCTCCTGGCCGCGTCGGACTCTTGCGCCCGCTGCTCGTCCGAGAGCTGCTCGGCGTGGAGAGTGTCCTGTTCTGGCTGCTGCGTCATCGGCCCGCACCGTCCTGATGAGACGTATTTGGTACGTCTTCACCTTCCCTCGGGTCGCGGTGATGATGCGAGCCGGAACGCAGGTCGGAGCGGAGCGGGGGCGTGCGCGGGGGAGCAGGGGCCCGGCACGCCCGGTTACTGTGGAAACATGCGGATACACGTCGTCGACCACCCGCTGGTGGCGCACAAACTCACCACGCTGCGCGACAAGCGCACCGATTCCCCCACCTTCCGGCGCCTCGCCGACGAGCTGGTCACCCTGCTCGCGTACGAGGCCACCCGGGACGTGCGCACCGAGCAGGTCGACATCGAGACCCCGGTCACCCCGACCACGGGCGTCAAGCTGTCCTACCCGCGCCCCCTGGTCGTCCCGATCCTGCGGGCCGGTCTCGGCATGCTCGACGGCATGGTCCGGCTGCTGCCGACCGCCGAAGTGGGCTTCCTCGGCATGATCCGCAACGAGGAGACCCTCCAGGCGGAGACGTACGCCACCCGGATGCCCGAGGACCTCTCCGGCCGCCAGGTCTACGTCCTCGACCCGATGCTGGCGACCGGCGGCACGCTGGTGGCGGCCATCCAGGAGCTCATCAAGCGCGGTGCGGACGACGTCACCGCCGTGGTGCTGCTGGCCGCGCCGGAGGGCGTGGAGGTCATGGAGCGCGAGCTGGCGGGCACGCCGGTGACGGTCGTGACGGCCTCGGTCGACGAGCGCCTCAACGAGAACGGCTACATCGTGCCGGGCCTGGGCGACGCGGGCGACCGCATGTACGGCACCGCGGAGTAGTACTCAGCGGGCTTTCAGCACGTGTCGCCGGAGGGCGCGGGGGCGGGCCTGGTCAGCGCGACCAGGGCCGCGTCCGCGTCCTTCTTGGCGTCCAGGGACTTGAAGGCGTCGCCGATGATCAGGTCGACCTCCTGGGTGCCCCGGGCGTCGGCCTTCTTCTCGGCGGCCTTGAGCTGCGTGCCGAGGACCGGAAGCTGGGATTGAAGGGACTTCGGGGCGCCGACCAGCAGGGCGGCGGCCTTCACCTTCTTGTCGTACTCCTTGGGCGCGTTCTCCGTCTTGACCACGGTGAAGCCGCGCTTCTTCAGCTCGTCGCCGACCTGCTTGGCGAGGCCGCCGCGGGCGGTCGCGTTGTAGACGTTGACCTTGACGGCGGCGGGCTTCGGCAGCTTCGCCGCGTCCTTGGCGGGGACCGCGGCGCCGGTCGCCGCGGGCTTGCAGTCGGGCTTCTTGCCGCCCGCCACGGCCTTCTTCTCGCCACCGGTGAAGACGTCGATGAGCTGCATCGTTCCCCACCCGGCCAGGCTGAGCGCGACGACGGCCGCGACGGCCAGGAGGGCGATCCGGCGACGGCGGTGGGGACGGCGCATCCGGGGATAGGCGTTACCCGTGATGCGGTACTTTCCGCCCATGCCGGGGGGAGTCAGCATGCTCATGGGCGCAGCGTAGTGCCGTCCGGAGCGGATGCGTACTAAATGATCAACGAATGGGTCAATGACCGACCCAAAAGGGCCAATGGGACACCCGAGTGCCGTGGCAGATGCCGCACGGGGCCGGAGGCCCCCCGGGAAGTCCCTTGTGCGTCAGCCCAGTTCGAGGACGCGGGCGTGCAGCACCTGGCGCTGCTGGAGCGCGGCGCGGACCGCGCGGTGCAGTCCGTCCTCCAGATACAGGTCGCCCTGCCACTTCACGACGTGCGCGAAGAGGTCGCCGTAGAAGGTGGAGTCCTCGGCGAGGAGGGTCTCCAGGTCCAGCTGGCCCTTGGTGGTGACGAGCTGATCGAGGCGGACCGGGCGCGGCGCGACATCCGCCCACTGCCGGGTGCTTTCCCGGCCGTGGTCGGGATACGGCCGGCCGTTTCCGATGCGCTTGAAGATCACACGGAAAGCCTACCGGGGAAGGTGCTCCGGGCGCAGCCATGAGGGAGGGATGCAAAGGTCGTATTCAGCGCCAGAACGGGAGCAAACGATGAGCGGAAGTACCCCCTCCGGTGACATGGGCAGTGCTGCGGCCTCTTCGGAGTCCGCTTTGGGCCCCGAGGCGGCGGCGATCGCGGGCGGGTACGCCTTCACGGGCCCCGCGCTGGACCTCGGCGCACTGCTCTGGGACGGCGACTGCCTCCCCGGGGCGCAGATCCGCATCCCCCTGGCCATGCTGAACCGGCACGGGCTGGTCGCGGGCGCGACCGGCACGGGAAAGACCAAGACCCTCCAGCTCATCGCCGAACAGCTCTCGGCCCAGGGCGTGCCGGTCTTCCTGGCCGACATCAAGGGCGACGTGTCGGGCATCAGCGCGCCGGGCGAGGAGAACGAGAAGGTACGGGAGCGGGCGGCGGCCGTCGGCCAGGAGTGGGTGGGGACGGGCCATCCGTGCGAGTTCTACGCGCTGGGCGGCATCGGCCCGGGGATTCCGCTGCGGGCGACGGTGACCAGCTTCGGCCCGGTCCTGCTCTCGAAGGTCCTCCAGCTCAACCAGACCCAGGAGCAGTCGCTCGGCCTGATCTTTCACTACGCCGACGCGAAAGGGCTGGAACTCGTCGATCTGAAGGACCTGCGGGCGGTCGTCGCGTTCCTGGTGTCGGACCTCGGCAAGCCCGAGCTGAAGGGCATCGGCGGCCTCTCGACGGTCACGGCGGGGGTCATCCTGCGCGCCCTGACCGCGTTCGAGCAGCAGGGCGCGGGTGAGTTCTTCGGCGAGCCCGAGTTCGACACGAGCGAGCTGATGCGGCAGGCACCGGACGGGCGGGGGCTGGTGTCCGTACTGGAGCTGGCAGCCGTCCAGCGCAGTCCGCAGCTCTTCTCGACCTTCCTGATGTGGCTGCTGGCCGACCTCTTCCACGACCTGCCCGAGGTCGGCGACCTGGACCGGCCGAAGCTGGTCTTCTTCTTCGACGAGGCGCATCTGCTCTTCAACGGGGCGTCGAAGGCCTTCCTGGAGTCGATCACGCAGACCGTCCGGCTGATTCGCTCGAAGGGGGTCGGCGTCTTCTTCGTGACGCAGACCCCCAAGGACGTCCCGGCGGACGTCCTCGCCCAGCTCGGCAACCGGGTCCAGCACGCGCTGCGGGCCTTCACGCCGGACGACGCGAAGGCCCTGAAGGCGACGGTGAAGACCTTCCCGAACTCCCCGTACGACCTGGAGGAGGTCCTGACGGGGCTCGGCACCGGCGAGGCGGTGATCACGGTACTCAGCGAGAAGGGCGCGCCCACCCCGGTCGCGGCGACCCGCCTGCGGGCACCGCAGTCGCTGATGGGGCCCGTGGGGGACGAAGCGCTCGACCGTGCCGTCAAGTCCTCGCTGCTGTACGGGCGCTACGCGGAGGCGATCGACCGCGAGTCGGCCTACGAGAAGCTCCAGGCGCCGGAGGCGGTGGCCCCACCCGCCTCGGCCCCCGCCCCGGAGCGGGACGACCCCTCCCTGATCGAGCAGGTGGTGGGCAGCGGGATGTTCAAGTCCCTGGCCCGCTCGATCGGGACGCAGCTGGGGCGGGAGATCAGCCGCTCCATCTTCGGCACGTCCCGCAGGAGGCGGTGAGCTCGGGGGCCGGTTCGCGGGTCAGGACGTCGGGGTGCCCGGGACGCGGCGGTTGCCGCCGTTGCGGGACTGCCAGTCGCGGTAGACGTCGACCGCGGCCTCGCGGGAGTCGTGGCGCATCGGCAGCCGCCGGTCCTGCCACGGCTTGGCGAACTCCTCGTAGAAGGTGCCGAGTTCGAAGTACTTGCGGTCGTCCACGTAGTGCGGCTCGTACTCCTCGCGCGTGGTGAGGAAGACGACCTCGGCGGGCGAGCAGTAGTAGAGCGAGCCGAGCCACATCGGGCAGGGGTGCGCGAGGACGTAGATCGTGCAGTCGGTGAGGTGTTCCGTGCCGAGCTTTGTGCAGGCGTCCCGGATGGCGAGGATCTCGGCGTGGGCCGTCGGGTCGCCGGTCTGGGCCACCTTGTTGCCGCTCTCGGCGACGATCTCGCCGTCGCGGACGATGACGGTGGCGAAGGGGCGGCCGCCCTCCTCCACGTTGGCGCGGGCGATGTCGATGGTGCGCTGGGCGAAGTCCATGTGCGGTGCCTTTCGGGGGAGTTGGATGGGAGGCCGGGGTGGGGGATGTTTCACGTGAAACATCCCCTACCCCCCCTTCCGTACTAGAACGGCTTCGTGGGGAGGTACTTGCCGTCCAGCGTGATGACGGCCCGCTCGCCGCCCTCCGGGTCCGCGACCTTCTTCACGTCCAGCTTGAAGTTGATCGCCGAGATGATGCCGTCGCCGAACTCCTCGTGGACCAGGGCCTTCAGCGTGGTGCCGTAGACCTGGAGCATCTCGTAGAAGCGGTAGATGGTCGGGTCGGTGGGGATGCCGCCGTTGCCGACGATGCTGCCGCGCATCGGGACGGTCTGGAGGAGGAGTACGGCGTCGTCGTCCAGGCCGAGCAGGTCGGCGACCGTGCGGGCGGCGTCGGCCGGGAGCGGGTGCTGGCCGAGCAGGGCGGCGGTGACGAAAGCGACCGAGAGGCCGGTGGGCTCGGCGATCTCCTTCCAGGACAGGTCACGGCGGGTCTTGGCCTCGATGGCGGCGACGGTGAGCTGCTGGCGGGAGTTCTGGTCGGCCTGGGCGTGGAGGTTGTTCATGGGGGAGTTCCTTCTTCTGTGCGTACGTGAGGGGGGTGGGGGGTCAGGCGGACAGTTCGGCGGTGCGGCCCGTCGCCGTGTCGAGGGTTTCGATGCGGCCGGAGCCGATGTCGTAGACCCAGCCGTGCAGGGAGACCTCGTCGCGGGCCAGGGCGCGGGCCACCGAGGGGTGGGTGCGCAGGTTGGTGAGCTGGGCGGCGACGTTGAAGCGGATCAGCGTGGCGATGCGCTCGTCTCCCTGGTGGGAGGGGGTGAGCAGGGCCCGCGAGGCGTCCGCGTGCCGCAGCCAGTCCGCGGTGGCGGGGAGCTGCGACATGTCGGTGCCGGAGGCGAGGGCGGTCATCGCGCCGCACTCCGAGTGGCCGCAGACGATGATGTCGGCGACGCCGAGGGCGTTCACCGCGTACTCGATGCTGGCGGCGATGCCGTCCGCGCCCTGGCCGTACGGCGGAACGAGGTTGCCTGCCGTACGGATGACGAACAGCTCGCCCGGCTCGCGCTGGGTGATCAGCTCGGGGACGACCCGGGCGTCCGAACAGCCGATGAACAGGGCGTTCGGGGTGTGGGTGGTGGCCAGTCGCTGGAAGAGCTCGGCTCTGGGCGGGAAGGCCTCGCGCCGGAAGCGCTCGAATCCTGCTGCGATCTCCTGCATGGGACCACTCCTTGCGACTGGGGGGGGGCGAGGCCCGCTCGGTGGGCTCGCTGTCCGACGTGTTCCACCATGCATGAGCTGGACCTATAGCGTCTAAGAGTTGCTGTCGCTGTCAGCTATAGATGTGGTCTATGGTCGAGGCATGCCCGCTCTGGAACTCCGCCACCTCCGCTATCTCCTCGCCGTCGCCGAGCACGCGAACTTCACCCGCGCCGCCGAGGAGCTGCACATCTCGCAGCCCACGCTCTCCCAGCAGGTCAAGCAGCTGGAGCGGGCGCTGAAGGTGCAGTTGCTGGACCGCTCGGGCCGCTCGGTGCGGCTCACGGACGCGGGAGAGGTGTACGTGGCGTACGCGCGCCGGGCCCTCACCGATCTGGCGGCGGGCGAGCGCGCGGTACTGGACGTGGGGGACCTGTCGCGCGGCACGCTGCGGGTGGCGATGACGCCGACCTTCACGACGTACCTGATGGGGCCGCTGGTCGCGGACTTCCACGCGCGGTGTCCGGGGATCTCGCTGGAGGTGCGGGAGATGACGCAGGCCCGTATGGAGGCCGAGCTCCTCGACGACCGGATCGACGTCGGGATCGCCTTCCTGGGGGAGCACGCGGCGGGCGTGACGGCGCGGCCCCTGTTCGAGGAGGGGCTGGCGCTCGTGGTGGGGGCGGGTGGGCATCCGTACGCCGAGAGAGGGGGCGCGGTGCCGCTGGAGGAGCTGGGGGGCGCCCGGCTCGCGCTGCTCAGTGAGGACTTCGCGACGCGGCGGCAGCTGGACGCGTACTTCGAGGGGCACGGGGTGCGGCCGGTCGTCGCGGTCGAGGCGAACTCGCTGAGTGTGCTGGTCGAGGTGGTCGGTGGGGGTGGGGGTGAGGTGGCGACGGTGCTGCCGGAGCCGCTGGCGGTGAGGGACGGACGGCTGCGGCGGGTGCCGGTCGAGCCTGCGCTGCCGTCGCGGACGGCGGCGTTGCTGGGGCGGGAGGCGGCGTACCGGAGTGCGGCGGGGAGGGCGTTCGAGGAGACGGTGGTGGGGTGGGTGGGGGAAAGGGGGTACGGGGTGGCTTAGCGGGGGTGGGGCTTGGCCGGGAGTGGGGTGGGCCGGGGCCCCTTGGGCGTTCGTCCGGCGTGATGGCTGCCCGGAGGGCATGCCATTCAGGGGCGCGGGGAACTGCGCGAGCAACCACACTCAAGCCGCGCGGCAGGGAGCTCCAGGTGAAGGGGCAGGGCTGGGCGGAGCCCGAGGGTGGTCAGGCCACGGAGGCTGATACCGGGGCGGGGGACGGGTCCTGAGGGGCGGGGCGGGAGTTCTGCCAGGGGTAGCCGTGGGTGCGGAGAGCCGTGCTCAGCGCGTGGCGGGACGCCTGGCGGGGGCCGCGGGACAGCTCGCGACCGGCCGCGTCCCGTACGACGAGGTCCCGGCCGTCGAGGTACACGGCCGCCACGTCCGCCCGGGCCAGCCGCTTGGCCTTCTTGCCGTCGCGCGGTTCGATGACCAGCGCGTCCCCGGTCACGGTCAGCCGGGTCGCGTCCGCCACCGCGACGTACGCCGCGAGCAGTCCGAGCAGCGTGGCCGCGAACGCGCACAGCGCGATCTGCCAGGGCTGCTCCAGGCCGCCGAGCGCCCCGAAGAGGCGGCGCAGCGGGCCGGTCGCCGAGCCGTCGACCCAGCGGGCGAGCGGCGGCAGCAGGAATCCGATGCCGAGCCCGACGGCCGGGAAGCCGACGAGGATGCGCAGGAGGCGGGTGCGGGAGTATCCCAACACCGTTGAGTCCGATGGGTGGTTGTGGCTCATTTCGGCTCCCCCGTGGGTGGGCGATGGTCGTGCCCGTTCGAGTTTTGAGCGTAGCCAATCGGGGAAGCGGTGGGCGTCAGCCGATGGGTGGGCAGTTGGCGACGTCGGTGTCCGACGCAGGACGGAGAGGCGTCCTCCTTTGTGCGTACGAGGCGCACGTACGAGGCGTACGTCCGAGGGCGCCGGAGGGGGGAACCCGTGCGGGCGCCCACCGGGTTCACAGGGCGTCGAAATCCAGGTGACGGAGCTTCTCCGGGTTCAGGACGACGTCGATCCGGGTGATCAGGCCGTCCTCGCCGACCGTGAACGACAGCGTGCCCCGGTACCCGAGCGAGGGCGCGTCCAGCACCAGTCCCGGCGCACCGTTCACGTCATACCGGAGGAGGCGCATGTGCGTCGGGTCGAAGAACCGGTAGATCCCCTGGGCGAGCGCCGCGACCTTCGTCGCGCCCGTGACCGGCCGCCGGGCGGCGCTGACGATGCCGCCGCCGTCGGACCGCCAGACCACCTGCGGGGCGAGGACCTGGAGGAACGCGTCGAGGTCGCCGCCCCCGGTGACCGCGTCGAGGAAGGTCTCCACGGCCCGCCGGTGCTCGGCCCGCGCGACATGGTGCCGCGGCCTGGCGTCCCGTACGTGCTTGCGTGCCGTCGACGCGGACTGCCGGACGGCGGCGGGCGACTTGTCCAGTGCCCGCGCGATCTCCGGGAACGGCACCTCGAACACGTCGTGCAGCACGAACGCCACCCGTTCCGCCGGGGTCAGGCTCTCCAGCACGGTCAGCAGGGCCGTGCCGACCGACTCGTCGAGCGTCACCCGCTCCTCGGGCCCCTCGGACGCGGGGGCGGTGACCAGGGGTTCCGGCAGCCACGGGCCGACGTACCGCTCGCGGCGGGCACGGGCGGAGGTCAACTGGTCGTAGCAGAGGCGGCTGACGGTGGTGGTGAGGTACGCGCGGGGGTTCTCGGCGGTCCCCTCGGGCAACGCGTGCCAGCGCAGCCAGGCCTCCTGCACGGCGTCGTCCGCGTCGGCGACGGAGCCGGTGATGCGGTACGCGACCGCGTGCAGGTGCGTGCGGTGCTGCTCGAACTCCGCCTGGTCCGCCATGGGTTGCGCTCCGGGGTGGTGACGAGGGACAGGTCGACAGGTCACCCCGAGCCTAGACGCCCCTCTGCTCTGCGATCTGCTCTGCGATCTGCTCTGCGAGGATGCGGGAATGGCCACCCTCATCGCGTTCTTCGCCCACCCCGACGACGAGGTCCTGCACGCGGGCGGCACGCTCGCCCGCGCGGCGGCGGAGGGGCACCGGGTGGTGCTGGTCGCCGCGACCGACGGCGAGATGGGTCCGGTACGGGAGGACCAGGTACGCCTGCGCGAACTGCACGCGAGCGGAGCCGCGTTGGGGGCTTCCCGTGTGACCTCCCTCGGCTACGCCGACAGCGGGCACGGCAAGGACCTCTACCCCGACCCGCCGGACCGGCAGCGCTTCGTACGGGCTCCGCGCGAGGAGGCGGCGCAGAAGCTGGCCGCGCTCCTCCGGGAGGAGAGGGCGGACCTCCTCCTCACCCACGACGCGGGCGGCGGCTACGGCCACCGGGACCACGTACGGGCCCACGAGGTGGGCCTGCGTGCCGCCGAACTGGTCGCCGGTGTACGTACGTTGGTCGCGGCAATCCCGCGCTCCGCCCCCATCCGGCTGCTGCGCCTGACCGTGCTCCTGCGCGACCCCCGGGCCTTCCGCACCGCGCTGCTGCGCATCGACCACACCCCGCGCGCCCTGATCACGCACGCCGTCGACGGCCGCCGCCACGCGGCCCGCAAGCAGGCGGCGCTGGCCGCACACCGCTCCCAGGTGTGGGGCACGGGCCGCAGCGCGCAGGCGTTCCAGACGCTGGTGCGGCTGCCGGTGCCGGTCTTCGGGGCGCTGCTGGGCCGGGAATGGTGGACGGAGGTCCACCACAGCTGAACAGCCCTCCCCCTCAAAGGAGTTGCCCGCAAGGATTCCTTGACGAGATCACGTACTGCAAGGAATCCTTGACGCATGACCACCTTGCCCGCCACCGTCCACCTGGACGGCCACGACTTCACCGCCCGCCCCCTGGGCACGGCCCCCGACGGGAGCAGACTCCCGACCGGATCCTCCGCCTCCTGCTCCTGCGGCTGGGAGGGGGACATCGAACACGCCCTGGGAACGGGCCCGTTCCCCCTCCAGGAGGCCGACGCCGCCGCCGAACGCGAATGGCAGCGCGAGCACGTCACGCACCTCCACCACTCCACCGCCACGACGTCCGAGGCCGACGCGATGCGCGCGGTCGTCACCGCCCTGCGCGCCATGATCGACGCGGACCGCCCGCTGGCCGCCCTGGACCTGATCCGCATCGGCGGCGGCGAGTTCTCCCCCCTCGCGAGGGAGGCCGCCCTGCGCGCGACGTACCTCGACAACTCCTGGACCGACATCGGCAAGGCCCTGGGAATCAGCAGACAGGCGGCCTGGGAGCGCTACGGCAAGAGGTAGGCCGGACGGTCCGTGGGGTGCCGGTCACGGGGGCGGAACCGGCGAGGCCTCGTCCGGGTCCTGCTGCAGATGCTGCGACGAGCACGGTCGCGGCGATGCTGCACCAGCGCTGCGTCCGTCCGGGCTCTGAGCTGGTGCGATTCCGTTGGCAGGACTGATTGTCAGACCCTTGTGGAAGCATTCTTCACGTCAGCTGCAATCGACGTGGTTTGCGGGTGGGGGTCATGATCAGTTCGTACGGATGTGAGGCGTGCGGCGGGCCGCAGGGCAGGTGGCGTCCGGTGCTGGGGCGTGCGGTGTGCGCGGCCTGCGAGCGGGGCGGGGGCGGGCGGGAGCCCGTGCTGCTCGCCGAGGTGCTGGCGACCACCGCGATCGAACTGGGCTCCGCCGCCCGGCAGTTGCGCGCGGTGCCCGACCCGCGTGCGTCCGGCGGGACGTCCTGCAAGCGGTGCGGGGCGGCGGCCGAGTGGCACCGGACGGTGCGCGGGAAGTGGATTCTCATCGAGCCCGGTGAGCGGATCGTGGCGTCCGTGCCCGCCGGGAAGCGGTGGCGGATCGCGGGGGACGGGACGGCCGTCAACCTGGGGTCCTCGATACCGACGGACACGTGCCGGATCAGTCACTTCGACCTGTGTCCGGCGAGGTCGGCGGCGGTGGCGTAGGGCGCCCGGAAAAGTTTCTTCGGGAACTTGCCGCCGGGCGGTCACACTTTTGTGGTGCGGCGAGTCATAGGGGTGTACGGGCCGAGCGGCCCGCCGGAGCGGAGCGAAATCCGCTGCGGACACCACCTGTTGAGGAGTTCCCGCCATGTCGACCACCTACGTTGTCGTGACCGTCGTCGCCGCCGTCATGGTCGGCTTCTCGGCCGGGTCGGCCGCCCTCGGCGCCAAGTGGGCCGTCGAGCCGATGAAGGACTACGGCGTCCCGCAGGCCTGGCTGCCCTGGCTGGCGGCGGCCAAGGCGGCGGGCGCGGTCGGCCTGCTGGTGGGCCTGGCGGTCCCGGCGATCGGGCTCGCCGCCGGGATCGGCCTGGTCCTGTACTTCGCCGGGGCGGTCGTCACCGTGGTCCGTGCCCGCTGGTACGCGCACATCCCGTTCCCGCTGGTGTACGTCGCCCCGGTGGTGGGCGCCCTGGCCCTGGGGCTGGCGGCCTGAGCCCGCCGGGAGCCCCGGCCCACGACCCCGTACCGCTGGTGGTTCACAGCGACGCGGGGTTCAGGGCGTTCGCCATGGCGCGGTATCCGGCGTCGTTGGGGTGCAGGTGGTCGCCGCTGTCGAAGGCCGGGTGGAGGCGCTCGGGGTCGGCCGGGTCGGCGAGGGCCTTGTCGAAGTCGACGTACGCGTCGTACGCGCCCGAGGTGCGGACCCAGTGGTTGAACTCGTCGCTCGCGGCGGCCGCGCGCTTGCCGTAGTGGTCGGAGCCGCCGAGCGGGAGCAGGGTCGCGCCGACGATCCGGACGCCCTTCGCGCGGGCCTGGCGGATCAGCTCCTGGTGGCCGTTGATGAGGTCGCGGCCGGTGATGTTCGGGGCGGGCTTGTAGGTGGGCTGGGTGGTGGTCTCCTGGTAGCCGATGTCGTTGAGGCCTTCGAGGACGACGACCGTGCCGACGCCGGGCAGGTCGAGGGCGTCGCGGGAGAAGCGGGTGGTGGCCCGCTCGCCGTACCAGGCGGAGTCGTTGAGGACGAGGTTGCCGCCGATGCCGGAGTTCAGCACCGGGCGGGGCTTGCCCAGGGACTTCAGCCGGGCGGCGAGGGCGTCGGAGTAGCGGCGGTCGGCGTTCGGGGTGGAGGCGAAGCCGTCGGTGACGGAGTCGCCGAAGAGGACGATGCCCGAGGCCTGCTTGGTGCCGGTGACGTCGACGCCCGAGAGGTAGTACCAGGACTCGGTGGACTCCGTGAAGGCGGCGGCCGAACCGTCGGACGCGTGGTCGCCGGTGGCGCGGTAGGAGTCGGTGAACGACTGGGCGTGGAAGGTCGCGGGCCCGGTCGTCCGGCGGAGGTAGAGGGTGACGGTGACCTGCTCACCGGCCGCGAGGGTCAGCTTCGCCGGGTCGCTGGAGAGCTGCCCGCCCGCCGGAACAGAGGTCGACTTCCCTCCGGAGAAGGTGAGTTCGCGGACGGTGCCCGCTCTGACGGCGGCGCCCTTGTCGGTGCGGGCGACGGTGGCGCGCTCCACCTGGAGCGGCGAGGTGCCGTACGCGTTGGACAGCCGGATACGGGCCCGGGTGCCGCCGGCGGTGACCCGGACGACCTGGCGGACGGTGTGGTTGTCGAACCCGGCCTCGGACCAGTTGGGCCTGAAGCTGACGGACGCCCGCTGCGGGGAGGCGGCCCAGGCGGCGGACCAGGCGGTCTTCGCGGCGGGAGCGGACTGCGTACGGTCCACCGCGACGGCGGTCGTTCCGGCGCCGATCGCGAGGGCGACGGTGGTGGCGATCGCGGTCTTGCGGGTACGTGAAAGCACGGTTCCTCCAAGGGAGTTGGCCGGTCAGCACGGTGCGAACCGGACTCCTCAAAGATCCTCCGCAGCTCCGCCCCGAACAACGACGATCCGTGCAACGATCGATAACCCAGCACAATCGATCCAGCTCGGCGGAGGAGTACGACCATGCGTGGAGGTGTCCGGCAGTGATGGAACGGCACGAGACCGAGATCTTCCTGACCCTCGCCGACGAGCTGCACTTCGGCCGCACGGCGGAGAAGCTGCTGGTCTCCCAGGCCCGGGTCAGCCAGGTCCTCAAGCGCCTGGAGCGGAAGATCGGCGCCCCGCTCTTCGACCGCACCAGCCGCAGCGTGGGCCTGACCCCCCTCGGCCGTCAACTCCACACGGAACTGGGCCCGTTGCACGCCCAGATGCAGGCGGTCCTCCACCGGGCGCGGGCCGCCGCACGCGGCATCGACGGCGTCCTGAACGTCGGCTTCCTCGGCTCCGGCGCCGGACAGCTCACCCGCGACATCCAGCGCACCTTCCGCGAACGGGCTCCCGGCTGCGAGGTCCGCATGCGCGAGGTCCAGTTCGCCGACCCCCTCGGCCCGCTGCGGGCGGGCGAGGTCGACGTCCTCTTCACCCGCCTGCCGGTCGAGGAGTCCGACCTGACCGTCGGCCCGACCGTGGTCTCGGAGTCCCGCGTCCTTGCCGTCCCGTGCCACCACCCGCTGGCCCACCGGGAGACGGTGTCGCTGGAGGAGGCGGCGGGCGAGCGCTTCTTCGGGGTGACGGGCGGGGCCCCGGCCTACTGGTGGGACGCCCAGGTCCCGCGTCGTACACCCGGCGGCGCGGTCCTGGAACGCGGCCAGGACGTGTCGACCTTCCAGGAGATGCTCTCCATGATCGCCGCCTGCCAGGGCGTCTCCCCGGTGGTCGCCTCCGTCGCGACGTACCACTCCCGCCCCGACCTGGCCTACGTCCCCCTCACCGACGTCCCGAACAGCGACGTCGCCCTGGTGTGGCGCACGGGCGGCACGACCGCCCGCTCCGAGGCGTACATCGACGCCGTCCGCGACACGGTGAGGGCCCACGGCGGCCCCATGACCCTCTGACCACCCCCGGCGGCCCCTCCCATTCGCTTGTGCCCAAGCCCGTACAGCGCGATGATCCCGCCCATGAACCTCACTCGCACCGACCGGAAGGGCGGCTCCCGCCCCCACCTGTGAGCGCCGGGCACCCGGCCACGACGCCGGAATCCCCCGACCCCGCCCTTCAGCAGCTCCTGACCGACCTGCTCACGCGTAACTCCGACAGTCCCCTCCCTTGGGAGGACCGCAGCCCTGTCACCGGTGCCGTCCTGGCCGACCGCACCGGGCCCCTCGCGCTGCGCCTCCTGGCCGCCGTGCACGACGGGCTGCCCCTCGTGCGCCGTCGGGCGGTGGAGCTGCTCGACTCCCTCGCGTACGCCCACACCCACGCCGACCGGGGCCTCGACGCCCGGTCCCCCTGGCCGGAGGCCGTCGCGGCCGTACGGTCCGTCCTCGACGAACCCGATCCCGCGACGCGCTGGACCGCGGCCTGGCTGTACGTCCGGACCGCCGGGCTCGACGCGGCCCTCGCCGAGCTGCACGCCCGGTCCCGCCCGGCCCCGGCCCGGCTCACCCTCGCGCAGGCCTGCCTCCAGTACGTACGGCTGTACGTCACGGAAGTGACCCGTCCGGTCGCCGAGGCCACCGTGCTGCGGCTGCGGGCCGACCCCGAACAGGCCGTACAGGTCTGCGCCCACCTGGCCGCCCTGCACGTCCTCCCGGGGTCCCGGTACGACGAGGCCTCGCGGGCCCTGCGCCGCGAACTCCCCGTGCTGGACGGCGCGTTGGCGGCCACCGTCGGCACCTGGTCCTTCGGTCAGGTGTGGGCGCAGGCCCACGACCGCCGCAACCGCCCCCGCGACTGCTTCCGGCAGGCCGCCCAGCTCCTGGCCGCGCCCGACCCGTACCGCAGGCGCGTCGGCCTGGACATGGCCAGGGTGGCGGTGGAGGAGTGGCGGGCGGGGGGCCGGCGCCTCAGGGAACCGCTGGTGGGGCTGCTCGACGACCCCGAACTGGGCACGGAGGCACTGGAGTTGGTTGCCTCCTCCCGGGTGGCCTCCCGCCGGGCCTGCGAGTACCTCGCCGACCTCGCCCACCCGGCGGAGGGGGCCGATCCCAGCCTGCACGCGGCGGTCGCCCTCGGCGTCATCGGCGACATACGGGCCGTGGCCCCGCTGTGCGCGGCGCTGGCGGCCGGTGACTACCGGGGGCAGAGCCGGGGCCGCGTCGAGCAGGCCTTCGCCGGACTGGCCGCCTCTGCCACGGCGGCCCTGGTGGAAGGCCTGCGCGGAGTCCTGGAGCAGGGGCGGGCCACGGCGGTGGCACACCGGGTGCGGCGGCTCGGCGCGGCCGCCGCACCCCTCGTACCGCAACTGACCGAAGCCCTGGCCCGGGAGTTGGGCGACGACGGTTCTCCGGTACGGGCCGGGCAGCTGGTCCGGGGGCTGGCCGCGATCGGGCCCGCCGCCGCTCAGGCGCTGCCGCTCGTCGCCGCCATGCCCGAGCCGCCGCCGCTCGCCCTGCTGCTCATCGGGGGCGAACGCGGCCCGGCGGAGGCCCGGTTGGCGGCGCTTCCCGAGGCGCCCCGGCGGCTGAAGGAGGCCGCCCGGCTCTTCGGCGGGCTGCTCGCGCACGGCGGGCTGAGCGCACGCCAGGCCGCCCAACTGCACACCCTCACCTTCCGCCGGTACGGCACGGACCAGGCGGAATGCGCCGCCGTGTGGTGGCGGTACGCGGGCGAGAGCGCCGCCCCCGCCCTGCTGGAGGTGCTGCCCGGCTATCTCCGGGACGTGGGGCTGCTGGGCGTACCCGCCCTGGAATGCCTGGGCGACATGGGCCCGCACGCCGCCCCCGCCCTCCCGGCGATCGACGCCTTCCTCGCCCACGAACGCCGGGCGATCCGGCACCGCGGCGACGAGACGTCCGACATGCAGGCCGACGAGGTGGTGCAGGACGCCGCGCGCCGGGCGCGCGGCCGGATCGGACGATCAGGCTGACACGACAACGGTGGGGGCACGGGCAGTTGAGCACCCGTACCCCCACCGAACCACCGCACCGCAGGTACTAGCTGGTCACACCCTCGTGCCCGTGACCGCCGTGGCCACCGCTGCCGCTGTCGCCGCCCGTGGTGGGCTTCGAGACGACCGGCTTGCTGAGCGAGCTCAGGTCATGCGCGTAGGTGCCGACCGCGTTCGCGATCACGTCGACGTTGATGTCGAGCGCCTTGTCGTTGATGTTGGTGAGGTCGTCGCACTTCGAGTGGTAGCACTTGTCGTACGCGACGCCCGCCGTACCGCCGAACTTGGCCGCCTGCGCGGCCGTCTTGAGGCCCTCGGCGCCCGTGAACGTACCGCCCGACGGGATGCCGACCTCGATGAACGGGCCGTAGTCCGAGCGGCCGTCGAAGTCGGTGCCCTCGTGCGGGAACTTCTTGCTGTCGAGGAAGTCGTTGATCCCCTTCTCCAGCTGCGCGGAGCCCTCCGGGCCGGGGCCCGAGCCGACGCCGTCGGAGTTGTCGCCGTCGTAGACGAACTGACCGAAGTTCGGCGAGGCGATCATGTCGAAGTTCAGGTAGAGCTTGATCTTCGCCTTCTGCTCCGGGGTGAGCTTGGCGACGTAGTCCTCGGCGCCGAGCAGGCCCAGCTCCTCCGCCGACCACCAGGCGAAGCGCACCTTGTTGGCGGGCTGCTTGCCGTTCTTGGTGGCCTTGGCCAGCTTGAGCGCGACCTCGATGAGACCGGCCGAGCCCGAGCCGTTGTCGTTGATGCCGGGGCCCGCGTCCACCGAGTCCAGGTGCGCGCCGAGCATCACCGTGTTGGCGGCGTTGCCGCCCTTGGTCTCGGCGATGACGTTGCGGGTGGTCTTGGTGGTCTGGCTCTGGCGGATGTCCAGGTTGACCGTGACCGGGCCCTTGGCGACGTCGGCGGCCAGCGCCTCGCCGTCGGCCTGGGTGACGCCACCGGTGGGCAGCTTGCCGTCCTCGGCGGAGCCCAGGGTGCCGTTGAGGTCGCCCGCGACGTTGTTGTAGATGATCGCGCCGACCGCACCGGCCTGCGCCGCGATCGCCTGCTTCTGCGCGAACGGGCAGCCGCCGCGCTTGATCAGGGCGATCTTGCCGGTGAACCCGGCCGCGTAGTCGCCGATCTCGCACCCGGTCGTGTCGTCCAGGGGGACGGCTGCGAGGGGCGCGTTCAAGCCACCGACCGGAGTCGACTTCGTGTACGACATCGCGATGATCTTCACGTCGCGCGGAGTCGGCGAGACGACCTTGAGGGTCTGCGCCTGCGTCGCGATCGAGACGAAGTTGAACTTCTCGTAGTGGACGTCGTAGCCGGCGTTCTTCAGCAGGCTGAAGACGTACGCGCCGGAGGCGTCGTGGCCGAGCGATCCGGCGGCACGGTTGCCGCCCGCCGAGTCCGCTATCGCCTGGAACTGCTTCAGGTGCTGGTACGCGCCGGGCCCGGACGAATCCGCCACCAGCTGCTTGGCCAGCTTGGCGGCGTCCTTCGCCGGGTCGGCCGCGGCCCGCTGGGCGGACGCCGGGGTGGCGGCGGCGAGCAGGAGCGGCGTGGCGATCGCCAGGGACGCCAGGGCGGCCATGGATCTGCGACTGCGGGATGAAGCGTTCACAGAAGTCCTCTCGGTGCGAACAAATGTGAGGGGAAGTTAGCGATTCCGGGGGCGTCTGGGAATGCTTTTCCGAATACTCACGTGCCCGAGTGTGCGGACGGGGGTGCCGGGACGCGCGTGACAACGGCTGAATGGCGCTCTTGCGTCACCCGGGGTGCGTAGGGCAGCAGTTGGGTCGCGCACCGCTGTTCGGGTCAGTCCGCCGGGTGCGGGCTCAGCCCGCTGGCAGTCGTCGCGCTCAGCCCGCCAGATGCGTCGCTCAGTCCGCCAGACGCGGCGCTCAGTCCGCCAGGTGCAGCGCGAGGAGCTGGTCGAGGCCCTCCTTGATCCGGTCCGCCGTCGCGCCCCGCGTCTCGTGCAGGTGCTGCACGACGCTCGGCGAGAGCGTCGCGAGCAGCAGATGGGCCACCAGCGCGGCGTTCGCCTGCGGCTGGACCTGGCCGATGAGCATCGCGGCGTGCGTGTGCAGCGTGAGGTACGGGGCCGTGCGGTACCGGCCCTGGGGCGCCGCGCTGTCGGCGGCCAGCAGCATCTCCCCGCTCTCGACGGTGTGGTCCGCGAGCGCGTGCAGGAAGGCCCGCAGCCGTACGGCGGGCGGGGTCGGCGGGGCGGGCAGCGCGTCCGGGCCCAGCGGGGGCGGCCCGGTCATGAACGCCGTCTGGAGCTGCTGCTCCCGGTCGTCGAGGAGTGCGTACAGGAGGTTCTGTACGTCCCCGAAGCGCCGGTAGACGGTGCCGACGCCGATGCCGCTGGCGTGCGCGACCGCGTTCATGGTGAGGGCGGCGGGGCCCTTCTCGGCCACGATCCGGGCTGCGGCGTCCAGGATCCGGCGCCGGTTGCGCGCGGCGTCGGCCCGCTCCGGCGGCGGCCCTTCGGCCAGCGGCAGTACGGAACGGCCTGGCGGCGGCGGGACGGCGGGGCCGGTGGCTCGGGCCTTGGCGGAGGTCTGGGCGGGGGCGCTCTCGGGCTCGCTCATGGCCGGGAGCGTACCCGAACCGGACAGTTATCCACTTCCTCTGCACCGTCTCTTGCCAACCGGATACCCATCCGCTTAACGTCATCGACGTCAACTCAAGCGGATAGCAATCCGGTTGAGTTTCCACGGGATCACACGCACTTCACATACCCCTCGCACGCACTTCGCCCGCCGCACGCGCCACCGCAGGCACCGCCACGCGCACCACCGCACGCACCCCTCGGAGAGGCCCCCGCCATGACCACCGCCGCAGCCCCCGCAACCCCCACCACCGCCGCCCCCGCCAAGATCGCCGTCGTCTACTACTCGGCCACCGGCAGCGTCCACGCCCTGGCCGCCGCCCTCGCCGAGGGCGCCGCCAAGACCGGCGCCGAGGTCCGCCTGCTGCGCGTCGCCGAACTCGCCCCCGACGAGGCCCTCGACGCCAACCCCGCCTGGCGCGCCCACGCCGACGCCACCCGTGACGTACCCGTGGCGACCCTGGACGACCTGCGCTGGGCCGACGCGTACGCCTTCGGCACCCCCACCCGCTACGGCAACGTCTCCTCGCAGCTCAAGCAGTTCCTCGACAGCACCGGCGGCCTGTGGGCGAGCGGCGTCTTCACCGACAAGCCGGTCACCGGCTTCGTCTCGACGTCCAACCCGCACGGCGGCAACGAGTCCACCCTGCTCGCCCTCTACAACACGATGTACCACTGGGGCACGCTGATCGTCCCGCCCGGCTTCACCAGCCCCACCGTCTCCGCCGCGGGCGGCAACCCGTACGGCACCACCTTCGTCTCCGGCCGGGGCGACCTCGGCGAGGAGACCCTGGCCGCCGCCCGCTACCAGGGCGAGCGCCTCGCCACCCTCACCGTCCGCCTGCTGGTCGGCGCACAGGCGAAGGAGAGCGCGGGGTGATGCGCCAACTCCGGGAAGCGGTGGCGGAGTTGGTACTGACCGCTGCCCTGCTCTTCCTCGTCGTGACGGTCGTACGGTGGCTGCTCGCCCCGGACTCCCCGGTGGTGGCCGCCGTCCCGGACGCCACCCTCCGCCTCGCCGGGGTGGCCCTCGCGGTCGGCGCGGCCATCGCCCTGGTGATGTCGCCCGCGGCGGGGCGCTTCACCGCAGGTCACCTCAACCCGGCGGTCACCGTCGGCCTGTGGGCCCTGCGCGAGTTCCCCGGCCGGGCGGTGCTGCCCTTCGCCGCCGCCCAGCTCGCGGGCTCGGCGCTGGGCACCGGACTCGGCCGCGCGGTGTGGGGCCCGATGGCCGACACGGCGGCGGTGGCGCCGGGGGAGTCCTGGAACGGGGCGACCGTCCTGGCGCTGGAGGCCGCCGCGATGGCCGCCATGATGCTCCTCGCCGCGTCCGCGCTGATCGCCCCGCGCCTGGCCAGGGCGCTGCCGCCGCTGATGGGCGGGGCCGTGGCGGCGGCGATCGTCGGGCTCGGCCCGGTCACCGGCGGCTCGGTCAACCCGGCCCGGCAACTGGGCCCGGCCCTGTGGTCGGGACAGACCGCGCACCTGGCCGCGTACCTGGTGGCGCCGGTGCTGGGGGCGCTGCTGGGGGCGGCCGCGTTCAGGATCGTACGACCGCAGGCGCGCACCCATGTGCCGCCGCGTGTACGGTCGTTGGGGCCGCCGCACGCGCTCTGACGCGTCCGCGCCGCGCGGTGAACACCGTTCTATGAAACACCTCACACAGAAAACACACGCCCCGTGGGCAACTGTCGCGAATGACCGTGTTCGTTCAAGCGGTTGTCGGCCGTCGTCCTCCGGGGCCGTGAAATTTCCCTTCTCCGGCCCGTTCTCCGGTCGTACGATCACGGGGCCGCCGTCCGCGTGAGACAGCACTCCGCAGCGGCGCCCCCAACTCCTTGCTCTTCTTTCCTCGCTCCGAGGTCTCTCCGACCGGAGACCCCCTTCCCAGAAAAGGGCCCGCGTGAAGATACGCCGCATGCTCGCGACGGCCGTGGCCGCCGCCGTCACCACCCCCGCGCTGCTCCTGTCGGTGACCCCCGCGTTCGCCGCCGACACCGTGCCGGTGGCCGGTCAGGTGCAGGACGAGAAGCCGAAGCCGACGCCGGCCGAGCTGGAGAAGCTCAAGAAGGCCATGGACGAGGCGAAGGCGGCGTACGACGCGGCCGTCACGGACCACGCCGCGAAGCAGAAGTACGCCGACGAGTACCTGAACGACGACGGTCCCGCGCGCAAGGGCGTCGCAGAGGCCAAGAAGGCGGCCGATGACGCGGGCACCGCTCTGACCGCGGCCGAGGCGGCGCTGAAGAAGGCCGAGGAGGACCTCGCCAAGCTGCCCAAGGACGCCCCCGAGGCAGACGTCACCAAGGCGAAGGAAGCCGTCAAGGCGGCCGACGACAAGCACAAGCTCGCCGTCACGACGAAGGCGGACGCGGACAAGACCCTCGCCTTCACCGAAGGCGGCCTCTTCAAGGGGTACATGGACGCCAAGATGCGCGCCGACAGCGCGGCCGGCGTGGTGACCAGCACGAAGAAGACGTACGACGACGCGGTCAAGGCGTACAACGACGCGGTCGAGGCCTCGAAGCCGAAGCCCGACCCGGACCCGAAGCCGGACCCGGACCCGAAGCCTGACCCCGACCCCAACAAGCCGGACCCGAACAAGCCCGACCCGGAGAAGCCGCCCGTCGACGACGCGTGCAAGGTCGACGTCGCGGGCCTCAGCACCACCCTGGTCGGTCTGCCGGAGAAGGTCGTCGCCGGTACGTCGGTGGACTTCACCCTGCGCGTCGCCAACGGCACCGACAAGAAGTTCGACAAGGTCAGGCCGTTCGCCGTGGCCTACGGCACCGGCAAGAGCGAATTCAAGGCCGTCGACGACATGCTGCACCTGCAGTCCGCGGCGGCCGGTTCTTCCGACTGGAAGGACGTCAAGAAGGACGAGTTCGCGGGCACCATCCTCAACCTGGACGCGGGGAAGTCCGCCGACCTGAAGCTGCGCCTCACGATCGACAAGAAGTCCCCCGCCGCCGACGGCATCGCCTTCGCCGCGGGCAACTACTTCAACGAGGACGGCACCTGCGGCGGCAACGCGATGAAGGAGTACGCCTTCTCGATCCTGGCCGCGGGCAGCGACCCGGGCAAGGTCCCGGACTCCAAGCCCGGCAAGGTCACCGACAACGTCTCGGTCCCGCAGGGCGGCGCCAACTCCACCCCGGTCACCACCGACGCGGGCAACCTCGCCGCGACCGGCTCCTCGGGCACCCCGCAGATCGCCCTGACGGCGGGCGCGGCGGTCGTGCTCGGCGCGGGCGCGATGTTCGTCGTACGCCGCCGGAAGGCGGGTCAGCAGGCCTGAGCGTGAGGCCCCGAGGGGCCTGAACGGCAGGGGAGGGGCGGGGGAGCGGTGATGCTCCCCCGCCCCTCCCGGCGTTCACCCGTTCGGCGGACGACAAGGGGGCGGTGGCGCTCGTACGGCCGAAGAATCGGCGGGGAGAGCACTGCTGCGAGGAGACCGCCGGTGATGGCGGCGGAACCCTCCCCTCCGGAAGGACGGCCGCCATGTCCGAGACGCCTCCGCCTCCGCCGCCCGAGGGCGGCCCGGGCGGGCCGAACCTGGAGGGCCCGCAGTGGGACAAGCCCCAGCAGGGCGGCCCGTCGTGGGGCACCCCGCACGGCACTCCCCAAGGCGGCCCCGGCGGCCCCACCCCGTACGCGAACGGCCCGACCCCGTACCCCCCGCCACCCGGCGGTCCCGGCGGCCCCACCCCGTACCCCGGCTACGGCCACCAGCCCCCGCCCCCGCCCCGCAAGCGCCGCCGCTGGCCCTGGGTCTTGCTGGTGCTGGCGATCCTGCTGTTCGGCGGCTGCGCGGCGATCGTCGCCGTGATCGGCAAGGCGGTGGACGACGAGGACAAGCGCGTCGCCAAGGTCGCGTACGAGGTGACCGGCGACGCCAAGGACGTCACCATCACCTACTCGACCTTCAGCAACGGCGCCACCTCCGCCAACACCGTCAACAAGGCGCCGCTCCCCTGGAAGAAGGAGGTCGACGTCAAGGGCCTGGTCAAGGGCGGCGCGCTGACCGTCACGACCGGCGAGTCCGGCGGCACCGCGACCTGCTCGGTGACCGTCGACGGCGGAAAGCCGCGGACCGCGACCGCGACGGGCCCGTTCGCGGTCGCCACCTGCGACGGCTTCTGACCACGGCTCCTGACCGAGCACACGGAAGAACCCCTGGCCACCCGGGCCAGGGGTTCCACCACGTCCACCCGTACAGACATGCCACCCGTACGGACATCTCCACCCGTACGGACCTCACTTCCCGAGCAGCCCCCGCACCGCCGCCCGGTCGACGTTCGTCAGCGCACGGACCAGCTTCGGCGTCAGGAAGACGATCGCGAACCCGACCAGCGACACCGCGGCCAGCTGGAGCGGCGAGGTGATGTCGTACGTGTGCCGGATGCCGCCCGAGGTGAAGTCGTACACCCGGTAGCCCTCCCAGCCCTCCACGTACCTCGGGAAGACCCAGTTGTACGCGGGCAGCAGCGCCACGACCCACCCGACCAGCAGGAACGTCACCGACATCACGAAGCTGAAGACCCGGTACGGGAACATCACCACGTGGAACAGCAGCGCCCTCCACCCCGCCGCGTCCGCGAGCCGGGCCCGCATCGCGCCCCAGAACCCGCCCTGCCCGGCGACGACCGGAGCAGGACCTTCGACCTCCAGCCCCAGGCCGAGCCGCGCCCGCCCGCGCTCGGCGGCCCCGAGCCCGCGCGCCCCGAGGAGCAGCGCCGCCAGCAGCGGAAGCCCCAGTACGGTGACCGCGAGCCCGACCCCCGCCGAGAACAGCACCACGCTGAACACGAACCCGACGATCGCCACCGGCAGCGAGGTGATCGTGTACCCGATCTCACGGAAGGTGGACCCGGCGAACGGCCCCCGCAGAAACCCGACCTCACGGGCGGCGGAGTAGGAGGGGACGGGGGAGGTGGCGTACGCGGTCATGGCGGGCCTCGAATTCATCGCGGTGGGGACGGTTCGCAACGTGTTCGTTGACAAGCACTACGATCCCGAATCCGCCCGCCGAAGGGCATGGGGCGACCCGCCCGACCTGGGGTGGTGCTAACCCCCCTGCCCGGACCGGGCCCGCCCCAGGTGCCACGTCTCAGCGGCTCAGGACCCGCCCGTCCGACGGCTGTCGCACACCCGGCCCGTTCCCGTTCTCCTCCCCGTCCCCGTCCCCGTTCCCCGCGGCCTGCCCCGCCAGCAGCCGCAGCGCGTCGCCCGACGCCGCGTCGTTCGGGGTGTAGACCTCCAGCCGGTGGTCGGGGCTCTCCGGCTGGAGCCACACCTGGTAGTCGACGGAGAGCGCCCCGACCGTCGGATGCCGGAAGGCCATCGTCCCCACCGTGCAGTCCGCGACCTCCCCCTTCGCCCACAATTTCGCGAACTCCGCACTCCGCATGGTCAGTTCGCCGATCAGCTCCGCCAGCCGGGCGTCGTCGGGATAGCGCCCGGCCGTGAACCGCAGATACGCCACATGGGCCCGCGCCAGCACGTCCCAGTTCCCGAACAGGTCCCGCGTGAGCGGATCAAGAAAGAACAGCCGCGGAATCGACGGCCGCCGCGCCGGATCGCGCGGCGCATCGAAGTCCACGTGCTCGGCGACCAGGGCGTGCCCGGTCCTGTTCCAGTCCAGTACGTCGCCGCGCCTGCCCAGCACCACCGCGGGCGTGGTGTCCCCGATCGACCCAAGGAGCGCCAGCACCCGGGGGTGCGGCTTCTCCGGCCGGGGCCGCACCAGCCGGGGCGCGGCCGGATGCCGGGCGAGGTTGTGCAGGTGGGCCCGCTCGTCCCGGTCGAGCCGCAGCACCTGGGCGAGCGCGTCCAGCACCTGCTGCGAGGCGGTCCCCGCCTGCCCCTGTTCCAGCCGCGTGTAGTACCCGGCGCTCACCCCGGCGAGCTGGGCCAGCTCCTCGCGCCGAAGTCCCGGCACTCGCCGGGCAGTTCCGTACGTACGCAGCCCGACGTCGACCGGGGTCACACGGTCCCGACGGCTCTTGAGGTACGCCCCGAGGCTCTCCAATTCCATGCCCCGACCCTAGACACGGGGCCCGCGCCGCCGCCTGCCTCTGCGAGGTGTACCCACGTCACGGGGATGGCTGCGCCCCTGCCTTGGGCGCGCGGCCTGCGCTGCTGCTTGCCTCTGCGGGGTGTACCTCCGCTACGGGAGAGGCTGCGCCCCTGCCCTGGGCGCGCGGCCTGCGCTGCTGCCTGCCCCTGCGAGGTGTACCCACGTCACGGGGACGGCTGCGCCCCAACCCCAGTCACCCCCCCCCGCCGCTGCCTGCCCCTGCAAGGTGTACCCACATCACAGGGATGGCTGCGCCCCCGCCCCGCCCGCAGGCTCCTCCCCATGACCTCAACGACCGCACCCCGCATGCCACTTCGGCCGCAGCCCTCCCGTGTCCGGGCCCGGCTCGGCCTCCTCGTCGTCCTCGGGCCCGTCCTGCTGGTCGCGATGGACAGCTCGGTCCTCTTCCTCGCCATGCCGAAGATCGCCGCCGCGCTGAACCCGACCGCCGACCAGGCCCTGTGGATCCTCGACGTGTACGGATTCGCCGTCGGCTCCCTGCTCGTCGCGTTCGGCGGCATCGGCGACCGCTACGGCCGCCTGAAGCTCCTGATGGCCGGCGCGGCGGTCTTCGGCCTCGCCTCCGCCGGAGCCGCCTTCGCCACCACCCCCGAACTCCTCATCGCCTTCCGGGCGTTGATGGGAGTGGCCGGAGCCACCCTCCTCCCGTCCGCGCTCGCCGTCCTGGGCGAACTCTTCCCCGACCCCCGGGCCCGTACGAGAGCGATCGGCATCTTCGCCGCGACCTTCGCCGCCGGTTTCGCGATCGGCCCGGTCGTCGGCGGCCAGCTCCTCAACTCCCTCTCCTGGGGCTCCGTCTTCCTCATCAACCTCCCCGTCGTCGCCCTCTTCCTGGCTCTCGCCCCGGCCCTCCTCCGCGAGGTCCGCACCACCCCGCCCACCGGCCGCATCGACGTCCTCAGCGTCCTCCTCTCCGCCGCCGGCATCCTCCTCTCCGTGTACGGCATCAAGCACACGGCCGCCGAGGGCCCGAGCGCCCTCGCGCTCACCGCCGGAGCCGTCGGCATCGCCACCCTCACCTGGTTCGTGCGCCGCCAACTCCGCCTCCCCCACCCCCTGATCGACCTCCGCCTCTTCCGCGACCGCGTCTTCGCCATCGCCGCGATCACCGGCCTGCTCCCCCTGGCGGCCTGGTCGGCGACGGCGTACCTCGGCGGCATCTACCTCCAGTCCGTCCTCGGCCTGACCGTCCTGGACGCCGCCCTGATCGCCCTGCCGGGCGCCGCCGTCCTCACCCTCACCTCCCTCCTCACCCCCCTGCTGGTGGCCCGCACCAGCACCCGCACCGCCCTCCTCGCCACCCACTTCCTCATCGCGACCGGCCTGCTCCTCTTCCTGGCCACCACCGCCACCGAGGGAATCGCCTGGTACGTCGCCGCCACCGTCGTCTCCGGCATCGGCTACGGAATCTCCTTCAGCGTGGTCGCCGACACGGCCGTGTCCGCCGTCCCCCCGGAGCGCGCGGGTTCCGCCGCCGCGATCGCCGAGACCAGCAACGAGCTCGGCAACGCCCTGGGCATCGCCCTCCTCGGCTCCCTGGCCACCCTGCTCTTCCGCCTCCAGGGCCCGGACCTCGCCGGCACCCTCGACGAAACCCTCAACCTCCCCGCCCTCACCCCGGCCCTGGCCACCACCGCGAAGTCCGCCTTCGTCACCGGCCTCCACGCGGCCGCCGCGGTGGCCGCCGCCCTCCACCTCGCCCTGGGCCTCTTCTCCACCCGCCACCTCCCGAAGAGCCCTTTGCGCGCGGACGCCCCATGACCGGTGCAGGCCCCCGTGCTCCCAGCCGTCCGCCGGGGCGCCTTCCTCAGACCGGCCGGTCAACCACCGGGACCCCCGCTGCGAGCAGCCTGGCGACGACCTCGTCGGCCAGCGCCTCGTCACAGATCAACTGAGCGGTACGGGGCTCTCCGACGCTCAGCGGAAGGTATCCGTCGCCGGTCCGGACCAGCTCCCACTGCTCCCGCCCGTCGTCCACATCTCCCGGTACTCCCACAGATGCTCAACCTCCTCGTCCGTCACGGCGCGACACCGCCCACGGCCACCGGCCCCTCCATCCACCGCGCCCGGCGCCCGGCGACGTACCCCCCCGATACCGAGCCCGACCCCGACCAGTACGCACACGATCCCCAGCACGGCGGTCCCGCCCAGCACCGCGAGCGCGCCGAACCCGTCCTGCACCCGCCCGACCAGCCCGGACGCGGCGACGCTGCCCGACTGGTCGGACAGGAAGAAGCGGGCGTCGAAGGAGTTGTTCCGGTTGTCCCCCAACAGGAACAGCCGCCCCTCCGGCACCCTCACGTCGTACGGCTCGGCCCCGGCATTCACCATCCCGTCCTTCACGTACGGCTCGTCGACCCCCTCGCCGTTCACCGTGATCCGCGTCCCGTCGCACACGACGTGGTCCCCGCCCACCCCGATGACCCGCTGGATGGACGCTCTGTCCCGGTAGCGCTCGGGCACGCGGATCAGCACGACGTCCCCCTGTCGCACCTCGTCCGCTCCGATGCGCTCGACGAGAATCCGGTCGCCCTGCTGGTACGTCGGCTGCATCGCCTCACTCGCGACGACGTTCCCCTGGTACTGCGTGAACAGCCACCCGAATCCCCCCACCGCCAGCACCAGCCCCACCGGCACCAACACCCAGGCCGCAACCCTCAGCCCCCGCCCCGCTCTCCGCATCCCCACGCACACCCTCCCCTTGAGCCGCCCGAACTTCTGTACGGGTGAGCAGACATTAAGGGAGGGATCCCGGGCGCACCCCGACAGACCTCCGGAAACGACGAAGGCCCGGACCGTCGAAACGGTCCGGGCCTTCTGCCGGCGGAGGATACGAGATTCGAACTCGTGAGGGGTTGCCCCCAACACGCTTTCCAAGCGTGCGCCCTAGGCCACTAGGCGAATCCTCCGCCGCAAACAATACAAGACGTTGAGGGGTGCTTGCGACCGCGTTCCCGGGGCGGGGGTCCCGGAGGATCCGCAGGTGGGCCCGGGTCGTATTTGGTGGGGGGCATCCGCTAGGGTGGGCTTCAGCCCCTCACGTGGCGCTATCTGACTGAACTCCCCCAGGGCCGGAAGGCAGCAAGGGTAGGTCGGCTCTGGCGGGTGCGTGGGGGGTCTTTGTGTTCCCGGTGAGGTGTCCCGGGGGCGGAGCGGGACCGGTTGTCAGTGGGTCCCGATAACCTCGTAGATGTGTCGTCCCTTGCGCTGTACCGCCGCTATCGCCCCGAGTCGTTCGCCGAGGTCATCGGGCAGGAGCATGTCACTGCCCCGCTGATGCAGGCCCTGCGGAACAACCGGGTCAACCACGCGTACCTGTTCAGCGGGCCGCGGGGTTGTGGAAAGACGACCAGCGCCCGGATTCTGGCGCGCTGTCTGAACTGTGAGCAGGGGCCGACGCCGACGCCGTGCGGCGCGTGCCAGTCGTGTCAGGACCTGGCGCGCAACGGCCGTGGGTCGATCGACGTGATCGAGATCGACGCCGCTTCGCACGGTGGTGTGGACGATGCGCGTGACCTGCGGGAGAAGGCCTTCTTCGGGCCTGCCAGCAGCCGGTACAAGATCTACATCATCGATGAGGCGCACATGGTGACCTCGGCGGGCTTCAACGCCCTGCTGAAGGTCGTCGAGGAGCCGCCGGAGCACCTGAAGTTCATTTTTGCGACGACCGAGCCCGAGAAGGTCATCGGGACCATCCGGTCGAGGACGCACCACTACCCGTTCCGGCTGGTGCCGCCGGGGACGCTGCGGGACTACCTCGGCGAGGTGTGCGGCCAGGAGGGCATCCCGGTCGCGGACGGCGTGCTCCCGCTGGTGGTGCGGGCCGGGGCCGGGTCCGTACGGGATTCCATGTCGGTCATGGACCAGCTGCTTGCCGGTGCCGCCGATGACGGTGTGACGTATGCCATGGCGACGGGGCTGCTCGGGTACACCGACGGGTCGCTGCTGGATTCCGTGGTGGATGCGTTCGCGGCGGGGGACGGGGCTGCTGCTTTCGAGGTCGTCGACCGGGTCATCGAGGGGGGCAACGACCCGCGGCGGTTCGTGGCGGACCTGCTGGAGCGGTTGCGGGACCTGGTGATCCTGGCGGCCGTGCCGGACGCGGGGGAGAAGGGGCTCATCGACGCCCCCGCCGACGTGGTGGAGCGGATGCAGGCCCAGGCGTCCGTCTTCGGGGCGGCCGAGCTGAGCCGGGCCGCCGATCTGGTCAATTCCGGGCTGACGGAGATGCGGGGGGCGACCTCGCCCCGGTTGCAGCTGGAGCTGATCTGCGCGCGGGTGCTGCTGCCCGCGGCCTTTGACGACGAGCGGTCGGTGCAGGCGCGGCTGGACCGGCTGGAGCGCAGTGGGGGCGGTGGCGGCGGCTTCGTGCCGGGCGGGGGGATGCCCGGGATGCCGCCCGTTGGGTACGTTCCGGGGCCGGAGGCACATGGGGGTGCGGCGGCGCCCGGTCATGTCGCGCCCGCGGCGCCTGTGCCTGCACCCGTGCCCATGCCTGCGCCTGTGGCGGCTCCTGTGGCTGCTGCTCCTGCTGCGCCTGCCCCGGTGGCTGAGGCTCCGGCCCCCGCTCCGGCGCGGCGGCCGGGCGGGTGGCCCACCGCCTCCGCACCGGGGGCGGGGCGGCCGGAGCCCGTCGCGCCGCCGCAGGCTGCCGCTCCGGTGGCCGCCGCGCCGTCCGGACCGGCACAGGCGGCGCAGGCAGCGCCCAGCCAGGCGGCCGCGCAGGGTGCCGCCCAGGTGCGCACCATGTGGCCGAACATCCTGGAGGCCGTCAAGAACAAGCGGCGCTTCACCTGGATCCTGCTCAGCCAGAACGCCCAGGTGGCGGGCTTCGACGGCACCACGCTCCAGGTCGGGTTCCTCAACGCCGGTGCGCGCGACAACTTCGCGAGCAGCGGGAGCGAGGATGTGCTGAAGCAGGTGCTGGCGGAGTCCTTCCAGGTGCAGTGGCGCATCGAGTCCGTGGTGGACGCGGGGGGTGGCGGGGGTGCCGGGGGCGGTCCGGGAGCGGGGCCCTCCGGGGGCTTCGGCGGCGGTGGCTTCGGCGGTGGCGGGGCTCCCGCGCCCCCGGCGGCGCCGCGGCCGCCGCAGGACATGGGGGGTGCGGGGCCCGTGTCGCGGGCGGCGACGTCGTACGCGCCCGCTCCGGCCGCGGCGGCGCCTGCGCCGCAGGTGTCGTACCAGCCCGCGCCTGCGCCCTCGGCTCCGCCGCAGCCCGATCCGGGGCCGCCGCGGCGGGCCGTCTCCGCGGAGGAGGACGTGCCGGAGGACGACGATCCGGATCTGCAGGAGGACGCGTTGTCGGGGTACGACCTGATCGTGCGGGAGTTGGGGGCGACGGTGGTCGAGGAATTCGTCAACGAGTGATGCTGGGCGGGGGCCGGGGGGCCGGGGGGCCGGGGGGCCGGGGTCCGGGGGGCCGGGGGGAGCCGGAGGGCCTCGCCGGGGCCCCGGGGTCGCCTTCCGGCACCGGGCTGCCTCAGCCCCGTCCCGCTGGGGCATGGGGTCCCCAGCCCCGCCCCTTCACCTAAACCCGCGGGGGCATGCACGGTTCCCGTGCGGGTGCGTCGTGGCTGGTCGCGCAGTTCCCCGCGCCCCTGAAGGGCGCGCCCGCGCGGCGGAGCCGCAGATCGGTACGGACCGCGTCCCTGAAGGGCGCGCCCGCGCGGCGGAGCCGCAGATCGGTACGGACCGCGTCCCTGAAGGGGCCCGGGACCTCCCTCGTAACAATGCACAACCACCCACCCCCACCCCCTTGAGAGGGAACTCCAGCCCCGGCGGCCTCTCGTTGCGCCGCAGGCCCTAGGCTTCACCCCGTGAAGGTCCTCGTCATTGGCGGCGGCGCCCGCGAACACGCCCTGTGCCGCTCTCTGTCCCTCGACCCCGACGTCACCGCCCTCTACTGCGCCCCCGGCAACGCCGGCATCGCGGAAGTGGCGGAGCTGCGTCCGGTCGATGCCCTCGACGGGGCCGCCGTCGCGCGCCTCGCCACCGAACTCGACGCCGGTCTTGTCGTCGTCGGCCCCGAGGCCCCCCTCGTCGCCGGTGTCGCCGACGCCGTGCGGGAGGCCGGGATTCCGGTCTTCGGCCCGTCCAAGGAGGCGGCCGAGCTGGAGGGCTCGAAGGCCTTCGCCAAGGACGTGATGGCCGCGGCGGAGGTTCCCACCGCGCGGAGTTACGTCTGCACCACGGCCGAGGAGATCGACTCCGCGCTGGCCGCCTTCGGCGCTCCGTACGTCGTCAAGGACGACGGGCTCGCGGCGGGCAAGGGCGTCGTCGTGACCGAGGACGTGGCGGAGGCGCGGGCGCATGCCCTGGCCTGCGAGCGCGTCGTCATCGAGGAGTTCCTGGACGGTCCCGAGGTGTCGCTGTTCGCGATCACCGACGGGGTGACCGTGCTGCCGCTGCAGCCCGCGCAGGACTTCAAGCGTGCGCTGGACGGCGACCAGGGCCCCAACACCGGTGGCATGGGCGCGTATTCGCCGCTGCCGTGGGCCGACCCGAAGCTCGTCGACGAGGTCATGGAGTCCGTACTCCAGCCGACCGTCGACGAGTTGAGGCGGCGCGGGACGCCGTTCTCGGGGCTGCTCTACGCGGGGCTGGCGATCACCGGTCGCGGTGTGCGGGTCATCGAGTTCAACGCCCGCTTCGGCGACCCCGAGACCCAGGTCGTCCTGGCCCGGCTCCGCACCCCCCTCGCCGGAGTCCTGCTCGGCGCCGCCAACGGCACGCTCGACGCCCTGCCGCCGCTGGCCTGGCGCGACGACGCCGCCGTCACCGTCGTCATCGCCTCGCACAACTACCCCGGCACGCCCCGCACCGGCGACCCCATCGAGGGCCTCGCCGACGTCGCCGCCGAGGACGCTCCGTACGCGTACGTGCTCCACGCCGGGACCCAGCAGGACGGCGACGCCGTGCTCAGCGCCGGTGGGCGCGTGCTGTCGGTGACCGCCACCGGCACCGACCTCACCGAGGCGCGCAGCCGCGCCTACCGCGCCGTCGAGCGCATCCGGCTGGACGGTTCGCAGCACCGTACGGACATCGCCGCGAAGGCCGCCGAAGCCGAAGGGGCCTGAGACCTGAGAACGGTCCCAGCAGGTACGACACGACCGCAGCACACCTGAGTCCCGGGTTCGCCCGGGAAGCCAGCACCTTTACCCAAAGCCATTCCATCGGGTGACGGCTCGCCCATCCGGATGACTCGTGCGGAACCCCCAACTAGGGTGCCGCGCAAGCGTTCCGGCACTTGGCCCACCGACATTGCGATGTCAGTGGCGGGTGCCACAGTGGGGATGTGAGCAACCCATTGGTGGGCGAGCAGGGCAGAGGGGGTGAATCCGGTCGTGTCCGGTGTGTCTGATTCCGGTGCCAGTTCCACTGGCCCTGGTTCTCGGTCAGGTTCTGGTTCCGAGGGCTCCGGCAGTGCGTTCGGTACGGAGCTGGGGGCCCAGGCCGCCCGGTCCCGGGCCGTCGCGGTGCTGCGCGTGCGCAGCCGCGCGCTGGCGGCCGTCCTGCTGCCCGCCGCCGCAGCCGTCGTGCTGCTGGCCGGCGGGTTGACCGGGCGCCTCGACGGCGCGGGCTGGGACGTGGCCCGCTGGGCGGTGTCCGGGGTCGCCCTGGTGGTGCTGCTGGTGGGGTTCGTGGTCGCCGCCGTCGTCGCGCGGGCCCGGCCCGCCGTGACGCCCACGGTCGAGCTGAGCGAGGAGTCCGCCCCCGACCTGTACCGGCTGGTGCGGGACCTGGCCGCGCGGCTCGACGTGCCCGCGCCCTCCGCGATAGCCCTCACCCCGGACTGCGACAGCTGGCTGGAGGACCGCTCGCACCCGTCCGTACGAGGCGGCTCGCAGCCGTCCGCACGGGGTGGCTCGCAGCCGTCCGCACGGGGTGGTTCGCAGCCGTCCGCACGGGGTGGTTCGGACCCGTCCGTCCCGTCCGCACGAGGTGGCGGCGAGGCCCGCGACGCCGAGTCCATACGCGGCGGGGCCGCCCCGGTGCTGGTCATCGGGTCGCCCTTCCTGTGGTGGATGCGGGTCGCCGAGCTGCGCGCCGTCCTCGCCCCGGTCGTCGCCGGTACGGGACCCTCCGCGCACCCCGACATAGCCGCCGCCCGCCGTTTCGTGCGGGGGCTCGACGCGGCCGTCGCGATCGCCGCCAAGCCCGGCCAGGGCGTCGTACGGCGGATCGCGCTCCTCCCGCTCGGGCGGATCTCCCGGCTCCTCCTGGGCGCCTGCCGCGAGCACATCACGCAGCTGGAGCGGGGTGTCGCCGCCGCCGCGTCCGAGCGTGCACAGGCTGTGGACTACGGGCTGCGGATCGTCGCCCAGGAGCAGGTCGGCCTCGCCTACGCGGGCTGGGACCGCCTCCTCACCCGGGTCGCGCTGCCCGCCTGGCGGATGGGCCGCTGGCCCTCCCAGCTGGACGCCGGCGTGGTCTCCGCCCTCACCGAGCTCTCCCGCCGCGACCGCCTCGCCGACGGCTTCGCCACCCGGCTCGGCGAGCGGCCCGCCTGCGACCTCCTGGAGGAGCCCGGGGCGATCGACGAGGCCGCCTCGCTGCTGGCGGCCCGGCTGTTCCACGGGGGGCCCGCGACCGCCGGACCCGACTGGTCGCCGGTCGACTGGCAGGCGTACCCCGAAGAAGTCGTGGACCGGAAGTGGCGCACCGAGGCGGCCCGCCTGCACCGCGTGCTGGACCGGCTCGGCGTCCGCCGCAGCGGCGGCGACCGTACGGGCCCCACGCTGGCCCGCGTCATGGACCACCTGGCCGCCGAGGCCATCACGCTCACCGGCGCCCCCGGCCCCGACGACGGCCGCAGCGACCAGGAGCGCACGGACGCCCTCGCGGCCGGGATCACCGCCGAGGCGGCCCGCGAGGAGGCCGCCGCGCCGCTCCCGGTGCCGGTGGCGCTGGGGGACGGCCAGGAGTTCATGGACGGCGGCGCCTGGAGCGGGGACCCGCTGCCGGTCTTCCCCATCCAGCCGCCCCGCACCGGCCGCGACCTGCTCGCCGACCACGTCACCGCGATGGTCTGCTGCGCGGCGGTCGACACGGCGGGGGCCGCGCCCGGCCTCGACTGGCTGGACGGCCCCTCCCTGCTGGTCGACGGCGTCCGGCGGAACGACCTGGCCGGACCGGTCCTCAGCCTCGTCGAGGACGGCGACCCCGGCCCCCTGCGCACCTGGCTCGCCGAACTCGGCGTCCGCCCGGAGAAACCGGTCCGCCTGGTCTGAGCCCACTCCCGAACCCCACTCCCGAACCCCACTCCCGAACCCCACTCCCGATCCCCGCGCCGTGCGCGAGCCGCCGCGCCGACAAGTCCCACGAACGGAGTACCAAGTTCCGGTTCACGCCAATTCGCGACGAACGGTGACGGAGTGCGTGCTTTATGTGATGTGCTGGGCACTTGGAGCTGACAGCTGACGTACCACTGTTGCCTCGGGCGCCGATGTGCCCCCGTGGTGCCGGAGGGAAGCCAGGGAGGGGCGTGACGTGGCGGCGGAGCAGATTCGCTGGGACTCGGGGGCGCTCGCGCACGCCGTGTCGGACCCCTTCGGACAGGGCCCCCTGCCCTGGCTGCGCGGCGGCGACCAGTACCTCGACGCCGACGGCACGGTCGTCCCCTGGTACGCGGACCTCGACCCGGCCACCGGCGCCAAGGTCCCCCCGCCCCGGCGTACTTCGGGCCCCCGCGCCGCCGACGACGTGAACTGCCAGATCAAGGGCTTCACGTCCTCCGGCTCCGTTCAGCCCGGCGGCGCCGTCGACTTCCACGTCACCGTCAACCCGCCCCAGGAATTCTCGGTCTACGTCTACCGGATCGGCCACTACAGCGGCGCGGGCGCCCAGAAGGTCGACACCAGCCCCCGCCTCTCCGGCATCGTCCAGCCCGCCCCCCTCACCGTCGACCGCACGGTCTCCTGCCACCACTGGTGGCAGTCCTGGCGGCTCCAGATCCCCTCGTACTGGAGCCTCGGCGCGTACGTCGCCGTGCTGACCAGCGCGGACGGGCACCGCACCCACGTCCCCTTCACCGTGCGCGACGACCGCCCCGCCGACTTCCTGCTGCTCCTCCCGGACGTCACCTGGCAGGCGTACAACCTCTTCCCCGAGGACGGCCGCACCGGCGCCAGCCTCTACCACGCCTGGGACGAGAACGGCCGGCTGCTCGGCGAGGAGGACGCCGCCGCCACCGTCTCCTTCGACCGCCCCTACGCCGGTCAGGGCCTGCCCCTGCACGTGGGGCACGCGTACGACTTCATCCGCTGGGCCGAGCGCTACGGCTACGACCTCGCCTACGCCGACGCCCGCGACCTGCACGCCGGCCGCGTCGACACCTCCAAGTACCGGGGCCTGATCTTCCCCGGCCACGACGAGTACTGGTCCGTCCCCATGCGCCGCGCCGCCGAGCGCGCCCGCGACGAGGGCACCTCCCTGGTCTTCCTCTCCGCCAACACCATGTACTGGCAGGTCGAGCTGGGCCCGGCCCCCTCCGGCGTCCCCGACCGCCTGCTGTCCTGCCGCAAGCGCCAGGGCCCCGGAAAGCCCGCCCTGTGGCGCGAGGTCGACAAGCCCGAGCAGCAGCTGATGGGCATCCAGTACGCGGGAAGAGTGCCCGAGCCGAGCCCCCTGGTCGTGCGCAACGCCGAGCACTGGCTGTGGGAGGGCACCGGTGCGGGCGAGGGCGACGAGATCGAGGGCCTGGTCGCGGGCGAGGCCGACCGCTACTTCCCCCGCACCGCCCTCCCGGAGCACCGCGGCCGCATCCTCCTCGCCCACTCCCCGTACCGGGACGGCGAGGGCGCCCTGCGCCACCAGGAGACCTCCCTCTACCGCTCGCCGAGCGGCGCCCTGGTCTTCGCCTCCGGCACCTTCGCCTGGTCCCCCGCACTCGACCGCCCCGGCCACGTGGACCCCCGCATCCAGAAGGCCACCGCCAACCTGCTGGACCGCATCGCCAAGGGCACCTGAGAGCGCCCTCCACACGCCCCCAGCACACCCGTTCCGCGCGCCCCGGCCACCCTGACCGGGGACTTCCCCCGCGCATACGGGAGAATCAACACCGATTGGCCATACCCACGGGGAGGAACCGTGTCCGGATTCGTAGTAAAGCCCGAACCCGTCGAGGTGCCGGGCCTGGTACACCTGCACACCGGCAAGGTGCGCGACCTGTACCAGAACGAGGCGGGCGACCTCGTGATGGTCGCCAGCGACCGCACCAGCGCCTTCGACTGGGTGCTGCCCACCGACATCCCCGACAAGGGCCGCATCCTCACCCAGCTCTCGCTGTGGTGGTTCGACCAGCTCGCGGACCTCGTCCCCAACCACGTCCTGTCCACGGACGTCCCCGCGGGCGCCCCCGCCGACTGGGCCGGCCGCACCCTGGTCTGCACATCCCTGCGGATGGTCCCCGTCGAGTGCGTGGCCCGCGGCTACCTGACCGGCTCCGGCCTGGTCGAGTACCAGGAATCGCGTACGGTCTGCGGCCTCGCCCTCCCCGAGGGCCTGGTCAACGGCTCGGAGCTGCCCGCCCCGATCTTCACGCCCGCCACCAAGGCCGCCGTCGGCGACCACGACGAGAACGTGAGCTACGAGGAGGTCGCCCGCCAGGTCGGCGCGGAGACCGCCGCCCAGCTCCGCCAGGCCACCCTCGCGGTGTACGGCCGGGCCCGCGACATCGCCCGCGACCGGGGCATCATCCTCGCCGACACCAAGTTCGAGTTCGGTTACGAGCCCGCCGCGTCCGGCGACGGCGAGCAGCTGGTCATCGCCGACGAGGTCCTCACCCCGGACTCCTCCCGCTTCTGGCCGGCCGACGACTGGGAGCCGGGCCGCTCGCAGAAGTCCTTCGACAAGCAGTTCATCCGCGACTGGCTGAGCTCGGGGGCCTCCGGCTGGGACCCGAAGTCGGAGAACCCGCCGCCGGCCCTCCCGCAGGAGATCGTGGACGCCTCCCGCGCCAAGTACGTCGAGGCGTACGAGCGCCTGACCGGCCAGAGCTGGTCGTAGTACGTCGGTGGGGCCCGACCCGAGAGGGGCCGGGCCCCACCCCCGGGCACCGCACGAAGAAGGCCCCGGTCGCGATGACCGGGGCCTTCTTCTTTCTCTGGAGCGGACGACCAGGTTCGAACTGGCGACCTCAACCTTGGCAAGGTTGCGCTCTACCAACTGAGCTACGTCCGCGTTGCGCCGTGGCGCGAGGACAACTATACCCAACCTCGCTCCCGTGCGAGACGCACCGCCGCATGACGGTTCTCCGCCCCCAGTTTCGACGCCGCCGACGACAGGTAGTTCCGTACGGTCCCCTGACTCAGCGCGGCCCGCTCGGCGATCTCCGCGACCGGCGCCCCGTGCGCCGCCAGCTCCAGCACCTCGGCCTCCCGGGCGGTCAGCGGCGAGTCCCCGGCCGCGATCGCGTCGGCCGCCAACTCCGGGTCCACATAACGGTTTCCGGCGCGTACGGTACGGATGATCTCGGCCAGCCGCTGCGCGCTCACGGTCTTCGGCACGAACCCGCGCACCCCCGCCGCGAGCGCCCGCTTCAGGTGCCCCGGCAGCCCGTGACTGGTCACGATCATGGTCCGGCAGTCGGGCAGCTCGGTGCGCAGCGATGTGGCCACCGCCACACCGTCCATCCCCGGCATCTGAAGATCCAGCACCGCCACGTCCGGCCGGTGCTGGAGCGCCATGGCCAGCGCCTCGGGCCCGGTGGCCGCTTCCGCGACCACCTCCAGGTCGTCCTCCAGCGCGAGCAGCGCGGCCAGCGCCCCCCGGATCAGGTGCTCGTCGTCGGCGAGCAGCACACGTACGGCACTCATGCGGCACCCGCCCGCGCGCCGAGGCGCCTGAGGAACCGTGCCGTGCCCGTGCGGGGCGTGCTCGCTTGCGGGGTCATGCCCTCGGCTTCCTTCTCCGTACGTGGTGAGGCGTCGTCAGGGGCGGTCAGCGGGACCTCCGCCCGCACCTGGAACAGGCCGCCGTCCGCGGCCCCCGCGACCAGCGTGCCGCCGATCGCCGCCAGCCGTTCGCGCAGCCCCGCGAGGCCCGAACCGGTGGAGCCGACGGTCGCCCCGGCGGCGGCCCCGTCGTTCTCGACGACCAGCACCGCACGCACCCCGTCCGAGGTCAGACGCAGGGTGCAGCTCTTGGGATTGCCGTGCCGCAGCACGTTGGTGGTGGTCTCGCGGACCACCCAGCCGAGCGCCGACTGCACACCCGGGGGCAGGTCGGCCGCGAGGCCGTCCTCGATCTCGCAGCTGATTCCGGCGGCGGCCAGCACTCCGCGCGCGCCCTCGATCTCGTTGCGCAGATCGGCCTCCCGGTACCCGCGCACGACCGCGCGCACCTCGCGCTGCGACTCCTGCGCGATCCGCTGCACCTCGGCCATCTGCTCGGCTGCCTCGGGCCTGCCGCGCTGGGCGAGCTGGACGGCCAGCTCGCTCTTGAGCGCGATGACGGCGAGGTTGCGGCCCATCACGTCGTGCAGGTCCCGCCCGAACCGCAGCCGCTCCTCGGCGACGGCGAGGCGGGCCTCGGTGTCCCGGGCCCGGTCGATCGCCCAGACCATGGACATGAACCAGAGGGAGGAGCGGAAGGCCCCCAGCCCGTAGAGACTGGCCAGGACGACCGTGATCCCGGTGGCCGTGGCGAGGGGGAGGTCCCCCGTCACGGCTCCGATGGCGACGCCCGTCAGCACCGCCGCCGCGACCGTCGCCAGGGTCAGCCGCAGGGCCGTCGACAGGGCGCACACGGAAACCGCGGTCGTGCTGAGGCCGAACATCACCATCAGGACGTAGTCCGCCTCGTCGCCGCCCTGGGCACTGAGCCCACCCGTGGCCTCAAGGGTCACAGCCAGTACGAGGAAGACGACGCCCAGCACCAGGGAGACCGCGCCGGTCCGCCACGGGGCCGGTGCACCGTGCAGCCGGTGGGTGAAGCTGCGTCTGACGGCATGCATGGAGAGCACGGTCTGCACCAGGGACAACGCCACCAGGCCCTGGGCCATCGCGACCGAACCTGAATCCCGGACGAGGTGGGCGCCGAAGGGGCTCATCACACCGAAGAACATGAACCACGGCAGCGCGTACATCGTCACGCGCATGTAGAGGTCCATCTTCGCGGCCTTGCTGCGCCCCCGCCAGAAGCCCTTCATCCCCGTCTCCCTCCTCGAAACCGGCCCCCGCCCCGGACCGGGACGGGGGCCGGAACCCGGCGTCCTACCGCCGCGGCTCCCAGTGGAACCGCTTCTTGGCCGTGTACACCGACAGTACGGTCCACGCCGCCACGACGGCCACGTTGCCCAGCGCTCCGGTCCAGGTCAGTCCACCCGACCAGCCGCCCCGCATCAGCTCCACCACCGGGGAGAACGGCAGCAGTTCGCAGATCCTGGCAGCGGTGTCCGGGAGCGACTCCAGCGGGAAGAACAGCCCGGAGCCGAACATCGACAGGAACATCACCGGCGCGATGGTCAGCTGCGCACCCTCCGCGCTCTTCGTGAACGCCGTGGTCGCGATCGCCAGGAGCACCGCCAGCCCGACCCCGAGCACGATGCCCACCACCACGAACAGCACGTTGGCCGGCATTTCCGCGTCCAGCAGCAGGACCCCCGCCGCCAGCAGCAGCACGCTCTGCACCAGCCCCGCCACCAGTGCGGCGACGGAGGTGCCCGCCAGGATCTCGACGTCGCCCTGCTCACCGGTCCGCAGCCGCTTGAGCACCAGTTCCTCGCGCCGGGTGACGTACGTGCCGACCAGCGTGGTGTAGATGCTGCCGATCATCACGTACGTCAGAGCCGTCGGGATCAGCATCGTGCCCAGCGAAAGACCGTACTTCTCCAGGTCCATGCCCTTGGCTACCGACAGGGAGGAGAAGGTCAGGACGACCGGCATCACCAGGATCATGACCAGGCTGGCCCTGTTCCTTCCCAACAGGGTGAGTTCGGCCCGGGCCATCGCCTTCATCCGGCCCGCGGCCGTGGTGCGTGCTCCGGCCGCGGCCGTCCCGCGTGCGCCGTGCGTCAGCGTCCCGCTCATCGCGCCGCCACCTCTTCCCTCATGTTCGTGTTCGCCGTCGTCTTCGCGTCCCGCGCGATGTGCAGGAAGGCCTCCTCCAGCGAGGCCGACCGCACGTCGAGCCCGCGCAGCTCCACCCCGGTGGCGTCCGCCCAGACCAGCAGTCCGGTGGCCGCCCGCTGAAGTGCGGGGGTGCTCAACTGCACTGTCCTGCCGTGGAGTTGGTGCTCCGTGACGCCGAGCTGCCCGAGCGGTGGCAGGTCCCCCAGGTGGTACCCCTGCGGCAGCTCGAAGCTGATCCGCGACGGGTGCGCGGCGACCACCTCGTCCACCCGCCCCTCGGCGGCGATCCGTCCCTCGTGCATGATCGCCAGCCGGTCGGCCAGCTCCTCGGCCTCTTCCAGGTAGTGCGTCGTCAGCACCACGGTCGTGCCCTGCTCCCGCAGTTCCCGCACCAGCTCCCAGGTCTCGTGCCGCCCCTCGGCGTCCAGACCGGTCGTCGGCTCGTCCAGGAAGAGCACCTCCGGCCGCCCGAGCACCGCCATGGCCAGGTCCAGCCGCCGCCGCTCACCGCCGGACAGCTGGATGACCCGTACGGAACTTCGCTTGGCCAGGCCCACCAGCTCCAGGGCCTCCTCGACCGGACGGGCACCGCTCGTGCAGCCCGCCCACATCCGGGCGGTCTCCAGCACCGTCAACTGCGAGGGGAATCCGCCCTCCTGGAGCATCACGCCGGTCCGGGGACGCACCTGCGTCCGTTCCGCGTACGGGTCGTGGCCGAGGATGCGGACCCGGCCGCCGCTCGGCTCGGCGAGCCCTTCGAGCAGCTCCAGCGTGGAGGTCTTGCCCGCGCCGTTCGTTCCCAGCAGCGCGAAGAGTTCACCGCGCGCCACGGAGAAGGAGACGGATCGGACGGCCTCGAACCCTCCGGCGTACGTCCGCCGGAGCCCTTCGACGTCGATGACAAGCTCTGCGTTGGTGGTCATGTCTCAAGACTCCCGTCGGCTCCGGGCCGTCGGCAGTGCGGGCTGTCATGACTCCCGATGACAAATGTCATGAGCGATCACGGAAGCAGCGATCGGGCAAACAGTGATCGGGCAAACGCAGAAGGCCCCCGTCGTGATGACGGGGGCCTTCTGACTTATGGAGCGGACGACCAGGTTCGAACTGGCGACCTCAACCTTGGCAAGGTTGCGCTCTACCAACTGAGCTACGTCCGCAAGGGGTGGTGCGTGGTGTTGCTTGCTCACCCTACCCGATGCTCCGGGGCTTCCGGAAACCGGTTGAGGCGATGCAGAGCGGGTGACAGGAATTGCACACTGCGCCTTCCCCCTGGAAGGGGGCTGTTCTGCTACTGAACTACACCCGCACGCTGCGTGAGGCGGGGCCTTGCGGCCTTGCCCTTCGGCGTGCTCCAGACTTTAGCCCAGGTACCGGGGTGCGATGCAAATCGGTTCCGGCCGACCTCGCGGGCCGGGCCGGACACCTGTCGTTCCGTCAGAAGGCCCCGGCCGCGCGTCAGTCCGTCAGGAGGCCCGGCCGTGCGTCAGGACGCCTCGGCGAACGCCTCGTAGACCTTCTTCGGGATGCGGCCCCTGGCCGGCACCTCCATCCGGTGCGACCGGGCCCAGGCGCGCACGGCGGCCGGGTCGGGGGCCACCGAGGTGTGCCGGTACACATTGCCCGACTTCGAGTGCTTTCGCGCCGCCGTCACGTAGGGCTTCAGTGCCGTGCGCAGTTTCTTTGCATTGGCGGGATTGAGGTCGATCTCGTACGACTTCCCGTCGAGGCCGAAGGTCACCGTTTCCGCTGCTTCTCCTCCGTCGATGTCGTCGAAGAGCGTGACCACTACGCGTTGAGCCACGGATATCGGTCCTTCCTAGCGGACGAGTACCGGCGTGGGCGCCGATGTCACCGCGCTGACGTGCGGCGATGTCGGCCTTCCGACGGTTTTGAAGCAAGGCGAACGCAATGTTGCTTTCCCTTGTATTCCTTTGTACAGGGGGAGGCATTGCATTGTGAAGCCCAGTCAATTCCGTCCGCGTGTCCGAGGGCAATGGGAGCTCCGCTTTTTTCCCGGATTTTTCCCCGGGTTGTCGGCGTCGATACCGGAACGTGATCGGCCGAGGGGATATCTACCCGCGTAGAATTTTCTGGCGGGTACGCTGGTGAAACCGCCTTAAGCACCACACCACACCGGGAGTGCCAGTGGCACGCGTCGTAGTCGACGTCATGCTCAAGCCCGAGATTCTCGACCCGCAGGGACAGGCGGTGCAGCGTGCACTGCCCCGTCTCGGCTTCGAGGGAATCGCGGACGTCCGTCAGGGGAAGCGTTTCGAGCTGGAGGTGGAGGGGCCGGTCGATGCGGCCGCCCTCGCCCGCATCCACGAGATGGCCGAGACCTTCCTCGCCAACACCGTCATCGAGGACTTCACCGTGCGGGTGGAGGAGGAGAAGTGACCTCTCGTATCGGAGTCGTCACCTTCCCCGGCACGCTCGATGACCAGGACGCGCTGCGCGCCGTCCGCCTCGCCGGCGCCGAGCCGGTGTCTTTGTGGCACCGCGACAAGGACCTTCACCAGGTCGACGCGGTGGTCCTCGCCGGGGGCTTCTCCTACGGCGACTACCTGAGGGCCGGCGCCATCTCGCGGTTCTCGCCGGTGATGGACACGATCATCGGGCAGGCCAAGGCCGGTATGCCGGTCCTGGGCATCTGCAACGGCTTCCAGATCCTCACCGAAGCCCACCTGCTGCCGGGTGCGATGCTCCGCAACAACCACCTCCACTTCATCTGCCGCGACCAGAAGCTGCGGGTGGAGAACGCCGGGACGGCCTGGACTGCCGATTACGAGCAGGGCCAGGAGATCTCCGTACCGCTGAAGAACATGGACGGCCGGTACGTCGCCGACGAGCACACGCTCGACGAACTGGAGGCGGAGGGCCGCGTCGCCTTCCGCTACCTGGACGGCAATCCGAACGGCTCGCTCCGGGACATCGCCGGAATCACGAACGCGGCGGGCAACGTCGTGGGTCTGATGCCGCACCCCGAGCACGCCGTCGAGCCCCTGATCGGTACGGGGCGTACCGATGGGCTCGGGTTCTTCACCTCGATCCTGAAGAAGCTGGTCAACGCCTGATGACTCTGGACACCGTCAAGCACGCTGCCTCGACGCCTGATGTTGAGCTGCCCTGGAAGGAACTCGGCCTCAAGGAGGACGAGTACGCCAAGATCCGCGAGATCCTGGGGCGTCGTCCCACGGGTGCTGAGCTCGCGATGTACTCCGTGATGTGGTCGGAGCACTGCTCGTACAAGAGCAGCAAGGTCCACCTCAAGCAGTTCGGTGAGAAGGTCCCCGCCAACGACGCCATGCTCGTCGGGATCGGCGAGAACGCCGGTGTTGTCGACGTCGGCCAGGGCTATGCGGTCACTTTCAAGGTCGAGTCGCACAACCATCCCTCGTACATCGAGCCCTACCAGGGTGCGGCCACCGGTGTCGGCGGCATCGTCCGCGACATCCTCGCCATGGGCGCGCGCCCGGTCGCGGTCGTGGACCCGCTGCGCTTCGGTGCGGCCGATCACCCGGACACCAAGCGGGTCCTGCCCGGTGTTGTGGCGGGTATTGGCGGCTACGGGAACTGCCTGGGCCTGCCGAACATTGGTGGCGAGGTCGTCTTCGACGCCTGCTACCAGGGCAACCCCCTGGTCAATGCCGGTTGCATCGGCGTCATGAAGCACGAGGACATCCACCTCGCCAAGGCGTCCGGGCCGGGCAACAAGGTCATCCTGTACGGCGCCCGGACCGGCGGCGACGGCATCGGCGGCGTCTCCGTGCTGGCCTCGGAGACCTTTGACGACGCCAAGCCGACGAAGCGTCCCGCCGTGCAGGTGGGTGACCCGTTCCAGGAGAAGCTCCTCATCGAGTGCACCCTGGAGATCTTCGCGGAGAAGCTGGTCGCGGGCATCCAGGACCTGGGTGGTGCCGGACTGTCCTGCGCCACGTCGGAGTTGGCGTCGGCCGGTTCCGGTGGCATGCGGGTGGAGCTGGACACTGTGCACCTGCGTGACTCCTCCCTCTCGCCGGAGGAGATCCTCATGAGCGAGTCGCAGGAGCGGATGTGCGCGATCGTCGAGCCGCAGCATGTCGACCGCTTCCTGGAGATCTGCGAGAAGTGGGACGTCATCGCCACCGTGATCGGTGAGGTGACCGAGGGCTCCCAGCTGGAGATCTTCTGGCACGGCGAGCAGATCGTGGACGTCCCCCCGCGGTCCGTTGCCCATGAGGGCCCCACCTACCACCGGCCCTACGCCCGCCCGTCCTGGCAGGACGCCCTCCAGGCCGACGACGCCAACAAGCTCCCCCGTCCGGCCAATGGGGACGAGCTGCGCGCGCAGGTCCTGAAGCTGGTGGCCTCGCCGAACCAGGCCTCGAAGGCGTGGATCACGGAGCAGTACGACCGTTTCGTGCAGGGCAACACCGTGCTGGCGATGCCCGAGGACGCGGGCATGGTCCGTATCGACGCCGAAACCGGCCTCGGGGTGACCATGGCGACGGACGGCAACGGCCGCTACGCCAAGCTCGACCCGTACACGGGCGCCCAGCTCGCCCTCGCCGAGTCGTACCGCAACGTGGCCACGACGGGCGCGAAGCCGCTCGCGATCTCGGACTGCCTGAACTTCGGTTCGCCCGAGGACCCGGATGTGATGTGGCAGTTCGCGGAGGCCACCCGGGGTCTCGCGGACGGCTGCCTGGAACTGGGCACCCCCGTCACCGGCGGCAACGTCTCGCTGTACAACCAGACCGGTGAGACCGCGATCCACCCCACGCCGGTCGTCGCGGTCCTCGGTGTGATCGATGACGTCGCCCGCCGCACCCCGATGGCCTTCGCGCAGGAAGGGCAGCTGCTGTACCTCCTCGGCGACACCCACGAGGAACTCGGCGGGTCGGCGTGGTCGGAGGTCGTGCACAACCACCTCGGCGGGATGCCGCCCAAGGTCGACCTGGCCCGCGAGAAGCTCCTCGGCGAGATCCTCATCTCGGCCTCCCGGGACGGCATGATCGACGCCGCCCACGACCTGTCCGACGGCGGTCTGATCCAGGCGGTCACCGAGTCCTGCCTGCGCGGCGGCAAGGGTGCACGCCTGGTGGTGCCGGACGGGCTCGACCCGTTCGTGTTCCTCTTCTCGGAGTCGGCGGGCCGTGCGGTCGTGTCGATCCCGCGGAGCGAGGAGCTGCGCTTCAACGACATGTGCGGGGCACGCGGCCTGCCCGTCACCCGCATCGGCGTCGTCGACGGCGAAGAGATCGAGATCCAGGGCCAGTTCAGCATCCCGCTGAACGAACTCAAGGACGCACACGAGGCGACGATTCCGGGTCTGCTGGCCTGAGTCGCTGCGGTGTGAGTGCGGCCCCGCCCGGGGAGACCGGGGCGGGGCCGTGCTCGTGTGCGGGGTCAGGTGCCGAGGACGGTGGTACGGACGCCGGGCAGGTCGGTGAACCCGGCCTTCTCGTCAAGGGTGACGAGCGAGCGGGCGGTGGCCACGGCGGTGGCTGCGATGATCAGGTCGTGCGCACCCCGGGGCCTTCCCGTGCGGCGGACGTGCGCCAGGAGTCGGGCGTGGGCGCGGGCGACCTCCAGGCCATACTCCTCGACCGGTACGACCGCGAGGATCGCGGTGACGAAGTCCTCGCGCGCCTGCCGCCGGGCCTCGTCGGCCAGCTCGATGCCCAGGAGCAGTTCGGCGGCGGTGACGGCGGAGATGGTCACGTCGTCGTCGGCGGCGAAGACAAGAGGGGCGCTGGACCGCTCCAGGGAGATCAGGACGTCGGTGTCGAGGATCAGGCGCCGGGCCACGTCGCCCCCAGCTCGTCGGTGGTCAGTGAGCGGGCGGCTGCGATGTCCGAGGCGAACGAATCGTCGGGGCGGCAGGAGGCGAGTATGTCGTTCAGCGCTGCGCCGTTGCCTGCTGGGGCGGGACCGATCAGGGCGAGCCGGCGACCGGCGCGGGTGATCACTATTTCCTCGCCGCGCTCGGCGGCGTCCAGCACGGCTGCGAAGTTCCGGGACGCTTCGGTGGCGGTCATCAGCCTCATGGAATCAGAATATCTGATTCCATGAGGCTGTGTCGGCCGGTGGAATGCGGGGGCTGGTGCACACCGGGCCGAATCGGCCGGGGCGGTTCCCTACGGACGTGTGCCCGGGGCCGGGGTGTGCACGGGGGCGAGGCGGCCGGGCGGGCGGAGGATGTCGGGCCGCGCTCGATGCGGGAGGCGGTGCTGTACGGAATCCCCGCGTCCAGTGCGGAGGTGGTGTGCGGCGGCGCGGTCGACGGGCCCGAGGGGCGGGTCGCGGTGGAGCGGGGGATGGCTTCGGCGGGCCGGAACGTATGACTCGTACAAGGAATGACGCGTACAAGAAATGTGGAGGGAAGCACCGTGGGGAAGACCGAGCAGGACACGGAGGCGATCGGCGCCGAGCCCCGGCAGTGGGCCGCCGGGACGGTCGGGCGGGGGGTGGGGGCGTTCTGCCTCGCCATGGCGGGGGCTGCCGTGTATCTGGTGCTCACCCAGGAGTTCACCTGGTCGTCCGGCGTACTGATCGCCGGAGCGGCCTTCTGGACGAGCGCGGCCGCGACGGGCCTCAACTGGCGGGTGACGGCGGACCGTTCCGGTGTGTGGGTGACAGGGGCCTGGGCGGTGAAGGCGGTGCCCTGGGAGGAGATACAGAAGGTCGTGATCGACCACGACAGCTTTGCGGTGCACCGGGCCAAGGGGACGACCGTCACCCTGCGGCCCACCGGCGTGATGCGGCTGGAGCGGCGGAGCGTCGCGGGACATGCGGCGGGCCGGGCCGCCGACGCGGTACGCGCCATGCTCGCCGACCCGGAACTGCGGCCCGCGCGGGACAGCGTTCCCGGGGAGCAGGGGATGCCGCTGGGGCCGGTGCTGGTGGTGGGGCTGCTGGCGTGGGGGGCGTGTGTGTACTGGTTGTTCTGAGGGGCGTGCGTCTACTGGCTGTTCCGAGGGGGCGGCAGCGGGTTGATCAACTCGGGGGACAGGAAGCGGCTGTCACGCCAATACTTCGCTCATGATCAGTCCTGCCCCGATACCTCCCCGCTCCACGCTGCCCCCGGGCGCGCGCCCTCCCGATGCCGTGCCCTGGAGCGGTGAGGACGCCAAGGCGTGGCGCGCTGCGGGTGTGCCGCGGTGGGCCCGGCCGCGTGTGGTGGCGTGGGGGCTGGCGCTCGTCCTGCTGGTGTGCCTGATCCTCGCTTTTGTCGCGGCGGACAGCGGGCCCGGGTGCACGGACGCGGCCCCGTGCGGGACCGAGTGGGTCGGCTATGCGGTCGTGGCCTTCTTCGCGACGCTGCCGTACCTGTGCCTCAGGCTGCCCGGGGTCGCCGTCTGGATGCTTCCCGTGGCCTCGGCGCCGGCGCTGACGGGGGTGTTCGACGCCGACCTGCCGGACACGCCCGCCGACCTGATCGGCAGGTGGCTGATGGTGGTCGCCCCGCTGCTCGCCCTCGTCCCGGTGATCGTGCGTCTGCGGGCGCGCCGCCGCCAGCGTGCGGTGTTCCTGAAGGTGACGCAGGGCCGTACCGCGCCGCTGCCCGAGGGGTTCGGCCGGGACGGGCGGGCCGTGCACCGGTGCTGGGCGGGGGCCGTCCTGCTGCTGGTGGCCGGTGGGCTCCTGACCTGGGGCGCGGTGGCCACGTCGGCCTCCGACGCGCGGGACGCGAAGGCCACCCGTACGGTCGCGACCGTCCTCGAAGGGGTCGACCTGGACGAGGGCGGAACGGTACGCGTACGGACGGCGGCCGGCGGGGAGCAGACCCTGGCCTCGCTGTACCCGCTCGACCACCCGGTGGGCTCGCGGGTGACCGTGCTGAGCGGCGAGGGCCCGCCCCGCCTGGCCGCCGAACGGTACGACGCCGTCGACCAGCAGATGTACGCGCTGCCCTTCCTGGTCACCGGCGTTCTCCTGCTGGCCAAGAGCCTCCAACTGCACCTGGCCCGGCGGGCGCTGCGCAGGGGCGAGCAGCCGGTGCTGCGGGTGTTCGCGGCGGGGCACTTCGCGTGGCAGCGGCTGTACGCGGCCACCGACACGGAGCTGTCGGGGGCGGCGGTCGACTGTGCGGCGCCCGCGTACGGCGAGGCGGTGTGGGTGCTCGGGGAGCCTCAGGAGGGGCCCGACGAGGAGGATGAGGAGGGCGCGGAGGATGAGGAGGACGAGGAGGAGGACCACGGCGAACACCCCGCCTGGCGCGGGGACGCGGTCGTCCACGGCATCCTGGCCGAGGGCTCCGAGATCGCCGTCCTCCAGTCCTGCCTGCCCCTGCTGTCCCGCCTGAACCCGCTGCCCCCCGGCCACGGGGCGGACGCTGCCGACGAGGAAAACGCGCTGGTCGTCGCCATGACGGTGGGCGGGAGCAACAGCCGCGAGGGGGCGAACCTGGCGGCGGCCGTGATCGGTGGCCTCCTCTGACGGCGCGCATTGTCGGTGGCCTGCTCCGACGGCGGCCGTGATCGGTGGACTTTTCCGACGGCGGTCGTTGTCAGTGGCCTCCTCTAACCTCGGGGACATGGCACAGAACGCTCGCTCCACGACCGGCCGCAAGAAGCCCCGTGCGTACGACCCGGTGAAGACCCGGGCCGCCGTGCTCGCCCAGTTCGGGCTGGTCAGGGAGGTCGTCGAGGGGCTCTCCGAGGAGCAGCTCGCGCGGCCGAGCGGGCTGGGGGAGTGGTCGGTGCGCGAGCTGGCCGCGCACCTGTCGATGGCGGTGGGTTCCGTCGTGCGGAGTCTGGGGGAGCCGTCGCCGGGTGCGGCCGAAGTGGGGCTGCTGGACTGGCCGTTCGCCACGGAGAAGCACGCGGGGCGGATCGCGGAGGACACGGCGGGCATCGCCGCGAGCGGGCCGATCAGCGAGTTGTACGGGAAGGTCGCGGCCGGAATCGCCGAAGCGCTGCCCGGCGCGGACGACGACCGGGTGGTGCCCACGCGGGTCGGCGCGATGCGGTTCGCGGACTTCCTCGTCACCCGCACCGTCGAGTTGGTCGTGCACAGCGACGACCTGGCGCGGGCGACGGGGGTCGAGGTGCCGCTCGACCGGCAGGCGCTGGCCGCCTGCACCCGCCTCCTCGCGGACGCCCTCGCCGTGAAGGCCCCCGGAGCCTCCACGGAGGTGCGGATCCCGCCGTTCGCGGTGGTGCAGTGCATCGAGGGCCCGAGGCACACCCGGGGCACCCCGCCCAACGTGGTGGAGACCGACCCGCTGACCTGGGTGCGGCTTGCCACAGGACGTACACAATGGGCCGACGCGATCGAGAACGCGCAGGTCAGCGCCAGTGGCGAGCGTGCGGATCTGGTGGGGGTGCTGCCGATTCTGGGATGAAAGGGAACGCCTGCCGCGAGGGAAGTGGAACCGGTGCCGCCACCCGTTCCGTCACAGCGGCATGCAGAAGACGCCGAAGCTCAAGACGCCGAAGCTCACGCCGCTCCAGCGCATGCCGCTGAGGACGCTGGCAGTGCCCGTCACCGCCGCGGCCCTCCTCGCGCTGAGTGCCTGCGGTACGGAGACGACCCCGGGTGCGCAGGCGGGCGGCGACAGAAAGGGCGGCGAGCAGGGCACCGTACAGACGGACCTCGCGCTGACCGGGGTGCGCTGGACGGTCGAGAGCTCGACGGTGGGCGGCAAGAAGGCCACCGCGCCCAAGAACACCTTCGTGCAGATCGACGACACGGGCGCGGTCAAGGGCAACTACGGCTGCAACTCCTTCACCGGCAAGGCCGCGGTCAAGGGCGACACCGTCGACCTCGACAAACTCATGTCCACCCAAATGGCGTGCGACGTGCAGGACTTCGAGCTGGCCATGCGCCAGGCCTTCAAGGAGCCGCTGAAGGCGAAGGTGGACGGCGACCGGCTCACCCTGACCACCGCCAAGGGCGACACCCTCGCCCTGACCTCCCACCCCAAGCAGGAGGCGGCCGCCCCGCTCGCCGGGACCAAGTGGACCGTGACCTCCTTCACCGACCGCAAGACCATGGGCGGCGGCGACACCACCGCCTCCACCGTGCCGAAGGACACCGCAGGGAAGGCGTACCTGACCTTCGGCAAGGACGGTTCGGTGCGGGGGCGTACGGGCTGCAACTCCCTGAACGGCACGGCGAAGGAGAGCGCCGGCTCGCTCGAATTCGGCCGGGTCGCCACCACGCGCATGATGTGCCAGGGCGGTGCGGGCGAGGTCGAGAAGAAGATCCTGAAGGTGCTGACCGGCAAGGTCACGTACACGGTGGACGGCCGCGGCCTGTCCCTCACCGGTCCGGCCGGTGTGGGGCTGGAAGCCACGGCCGCCAAGTAGACGCCGTACGGGAGTGGTTCGGGCGCGGCGGCGACGCATTCTGACCGGCGCCGCCGCCGCGCCGGGCCACCACGCCGCCGCGCCGGCCACCAGCGCGGCCGTGTCGGGCACGCGCCGCCGCGTGCCCGGCGGCACCGCGCTAGGAGGCACCCCCCGGATACGGCAGCAGACCCGCGTCCGTCTTCTCCCAGGCCGCCCGCAGCGACGCCAGCCGCGCGGGCTCCGCCGCCGCCAGGTCCGCCTGCTCCCGGGCGTCCGCCGTCAGCCGGAAGAGCTGGTCCTTCCCGGCCTTGCCCCGGTAGTATTTCCACTCCCCGCGCCGCAGCGCCCGCTCGCCCCGCACCCGCCAGAAGAGGTCGCGCTCCGGCAGGCGCTCGCCCCGCAGCAGGTATCCGGCGAGCGAGGTGCCGTCCAGCGGGTGCGCCCGGTCGGGGCGCGCGCCCGCGATCTCCAGCAGCGTCGCCGTCCAGTCCGGCGTGAACACCGGTACGTGGCTGACCTGCCGCCCGTCCAGCCGCGCGGGCCAGCGCACGATGGTCGGCACCCGGATGCCGCCCTCCTGCAAGGAGCCCTTGTTGCCGGTCAACGGCCAGTTGTAGGAGAAGCGTTCGCCGCCGTTGTCGCTGGCGAAGAAGACAAGGGTGTCCTCCTCCTGCCCCGACTTCTTCAGCGCCTTCAGCACCTCGCCGATCGACCGGTCCAGGTCCTCGACCATCTCCGTGTACTTCTCGACCGACCCGCCGTCCTGGTGCCACAGCGCCCGCTTGTCCCCGGCCTTGATCCGCCGTACGACCTCAGCGCTCGCCTCCTCGTCGCCGTCGGCGATCCAGGGCCAGTGCGGGGTGGTGAAGTTGAGGTTCAGCAGCCAGGGCTTGTCACCGTGATCACGCCGTACGAAGTCGCTCGCGCGCTCGGTGAGGATGCGGGTGTAGTAGCGCAGGTCCTTGTACGTGGCGTCGCCCTCGTAGAGGTCGTACTCGCCGTCGCCGCCCAGCTTCGAGTAGTACTCCAGCGCCCCGCCGAAGTTCCCGAAGAACTCGTCCCAGCCGGAGCGGGTCGGGCTGTAGTCGGGGAGGAAGCCGCAGTGCCACTTGCCGATGAGGGCGGTGGAGTAGCCCGCCCCCTTGAGGAGGGAGGCGAGGGTCGGATGGGTGGGTTCGAGCCCGACGCCCTTGTCGGCTATCGGCTCGGCCAGCCCTCCCTTCGTACGACCGGGAAAGCGGCCGGTGTACAGGCTGAAGCGGGTCGGTGAGCAGGTCGCGGACCCGGAGTAGGCGTCCGTGAACCGGACCCCCTGCCGGGCGAGACGGTCGAGATTCGGCGTACGGATGTGGGGCGAGCCGTACGCGGACAGATCGGCCCAGCCGAGGTCGTCGCCCAGGATGAACAGGATGTTGGGCCGCTTGGACCTTCGGCGGTCGGCGGCGCGGAACGGGCGCTCCTCGGGGGCGCTCGCCGCGGCGGGCGAGGCGGTGGCGGCCAGCCCGGCGGCGCCGACGAGGGTGCGGCGGGACAGGGGGGTGCGCGAAGTCACGGCTTCTCCGGAAGAAGTCAGGTCAAGTCGCCCGAACCCGGGCAGAGTTCGGTGACCTGTGAGAAAGGGGGGTGTGGAGTGACTAGGCGCAGCGACAGATGGCGCTGGCGACACGGACCAGGTCGACGTGTCGGCGCGCGACGAGCGGGACCGAGGGGTCACCGGAGGGCTGCATGGGCCGTGACTCTGTCGGCTCGCGCCTCCTGCTGTCAATGATCGTCCCGTTCCGTGGACACGCTGCTGGACACGCGCGGCCATCCCTGCCGCCCTCCGGAACGCCCCTCCCGGCCCCGGCCCGCTCCGGCCCCGCCCACCGGGGTACGGGACTTGCCTCCCGGCCCGGCCCACTCCGGCCCCGCCCGCCGACGCTCGGGGCGCTTCCCGGCCCCGGCCCGCTCCGCCTCTTCCACCCCGCCCCCTTGGCTCCGCCCTTCCCCACCCTCCCCCCTAGCCCCCTTGGGCTCCGCCCCCCCCCGCTTCCCTCTAGCCCCCTTGGGCGGCGGGGCCGCCCCCCGGGGGCGGGACGGGCGGGCAAGGGGGCGGCCCCTCCCGCTCCCGGCCCGCCCGGGTGCCGCCCCTGGCCCAGCCCCGACACCGGGTGCACGTCACCGCCAAGGCCCCGGGTCGCCTCCCGGTGCCGGGCATGCGCAACCCCGCCCCACCGGGGCAAGGGGGTCCCCAGCCCCGCCCCTTCACCTAAACCCGCGGGGCCATTGCACGGTTCCGTGCGGGTGAGTGGGTGGCTGGTCGCGCAGTTCCCCGCGCCCCTGAAGGGCGCGCCCGCGCGGCGGAACCGCACGTGCAATACAGCCCCGCGCCCCTGACGGGGCGCCCAGCGCGGCGGAGCCGCACATGCAGCACAGCCCCCCGCGGCGGAGCCGCAGCTCCAGCACAGCCCCCGCACCGGCGGCGAGCCCCCGCCCCCCGACACCCACATGGCCCTCCTGAGTCGCGCACCCCCGCAACCTGCCCTTGCCTGAGGGAGGCGCGCGCGGACCGCATCCCACGGCAGTCCGCCGCACCCTGACGGACCCTCACCCCTGAGGGCCCCTCATGACACACCCTCGGCAAGGAGACCGAAGACCCATGTCCCACCGCCTCACCGCCGCCCTCGCGACCTCCACCCTCGCCCTCGGCCTCGCCGCCCTCCCCGTCGCCGCCCACGCGAGCGAGAGCGCCGGCCCCCGTCCCGTCCCCGTCGCCAGCGGCATCGTGAACGTCGACCTCTCGGCCTCCCTCCTCGCCTCCCTCAAGGCCAAGGGACTCGTCCTCGCCCACCTCGGCGCCGACTGCGAGGTCCCGGCCCAGCTGACCGCCGCCACCTCCCTCACCGCCGCCGTCGACTCCGGCACCGTCTCCGCCTCCGCCGACGCCAAGGTCGCGGGCAAGCTCAAGCTCGACGCCACCTGCCTCGGGCTGGTCAACGTCGGCGCGAAGGCCGTCGTGGTTGTCAAGGACCTCGGCGTCGACATGACCACCGGTGCCATCACCGCCACCCTCAAGGGCGACGCCCGCGTCTCCGGCCGGGTCCAGCTCGGTACGTTCGTCCGCCCGGCGGTCAGCGCCAAGACGGTCGCCGGCAACTCCGTGAAGGTGGACGCGGCGGTCAAGCTGGACGCCGCCGTCGCCGCGAAGCTCAACGCCGCACTCAAGGCGAACGTGTTCGTCGGCGGCCAGGTCCTCGCGGACGTCAAGACGGTCGTCCTGGTCGACGCCAAGATCGACCTCAAGGCCGCCCTCGGCCTGAAGCTGGACGTGGGCCTCGGCGCCACCGTCGGCGGCCTCCTCGGCCTCGGCGCGAAGGCGAAGGCCACTGCCAACACGAACGTCAGCGCCGACGCCCGCGTCCAGGCCGACGCCGCCCTCGCCGCCAAGGCGAACCTGAAGGCCGACGCCGACGTCTCCGCGAAGGCGAACGCCCTGCTCCTCGGCGCCGTCGGCTAACCCCCGGCGAGCAGCCCCCGCAAGGCCCTGACCTGGGCTCCAGCAGGACCGTTTCGTCCCGGGTCGGGGCCTGTTGGCATCCCCAATTCGGACCAGTGCTCGGTCTCGCCTACACTCGGTGCCGTGCCTCGTGGTGATGGACGACTCAACCACGACCTGCTCCCCGGTGAGAAAGGCCCCCAGGACGCTTGCGGCGTCTTCGGTGTCTGGGCTCCCGGCGAAGAGGTCGCCAAGCTCACCTATTTCGGACTGTATGCACTGCAGCACCGGGGACAAGAGTCCGCGGGAATCGCAGTAAGCAACGGGTCCCAGATCCTGGTCTTCAAGGACATGGGACTGGTCTCGCAAGTCTTCGACGAAACCTCTCTCGGCTCCCTCCAGGGCCATATCGCGGTCGGTCACGCCCGCTACTCCACCACCGGAGCCTCGGTGTGGGAGAACGCGCAGCCGACATTCCGTGCCACCGCGCACGGCTCGATCGCGCTCGGCCACAACGGAAACCTGGTCAATACGGCGCAACTCGCCGAACTGGTCGCCGAACTCCCCAAGGAGAACGGCCGTGCCACCCAGGTGGCGGCCACCAACGACACCGACCTGGTCACGGCCCTCCTCGCGGGCCAGACCGACGACGACGGCAAGCCCCTGAAGCTGGAGGAGGCCGCCGCAAAGGTGCTCCCCAAGGTCATGGGCGCCTTCTCCCTCGTCTTCATGGACGAGGGAACGCTGTACGCGGCCCGCGACCCGCAGGGCATCCGCCCGCTGGTCCTCGGCCGCCTGGAGCGCGGCTGGGTGGTGGCCTCCGAGTCCGCCGCCCTCGACATCTGCGGTGCGTCCTACGTCCGCGAGGTCGAGCCGGGCGAGATGCTCGCGATCGACGAGAACGGTCTCCGCACCTCCCGATTCGCAGAAGCAAAGCCCAAGGGCTGTGTCTTCGAGTACGTCTACCTCGCGCGCCCCGACACCGACATCGCGGGCCGCAACGTCTATCTCAGCCGGGTCGAGATGGGACGCAAACTGGCCAAGGAAGCCCCTGCCGAGGCCGATCTCGTCATAGCGACGCCCGAATCCGGCACCCCCGCCGCGATCGGCTACGCCGAAGCCAGCGGAATTCCGTACGGTTCCGGACTCGTCAAGAACGCCTACGTCGGCCGGACCTTCATCCAGCCCTCACAGACGATCCGCCAGCTGGGCATCCGGCTGAAGCTCAACCCGCTCAAGGAAGTCATCAAGGGCAAGCGCCTGGTCGTGGTGGACGACTCCATCGTCCGCGGCAACACCCAGCGCGCCTTGGTGAAGATGCTCCGCGAGGCGGGCGCGGCGGAGATCCACATCCGCATCTCCTCGCCCCCCGTGAAGTGGCCGTGCTTCTTCGGCATCGACTTCGCGACCCGCGCCGAGCTGATCGCCAACGGGATGACCATCGAGGAGATCGGCACCTCGCTGGGCGCCGACTCGCTCGCGTACATCTCCATCGACGGCATGATCGAGTCGACGACGATCGACAAGCCGAACCTCTGCCGCGCCTGCTTCGACGGCGAGTACCCCATGGAGCTCCCCGACCCGGAGCTCCTCGGCAAGCAGCTCCTGGAGACCGAACTCGCGGCGGGCCCGGCCAACACGGCCGCCGCCGACGCGCTCCGTCGCCCGTAGCTCGCCCGCTAGACCCTTGCTGTACGACACGAAAGTTCTCACCCCCATGTCTGAGACCACTGGTGCCAGCTACGCGTCCGCGGGCGTCGACATCGAAGCCGGCGATCGCGCCGTGGAGCTGATGAAGGAGTGGGTGAAGAAGACGAAGCGCCCTGAGGTCCTGGGTGGCCTCGGCGGGTTCGCCGGTCTCTTCGACGCCTCCGCCCTCCGGCGTTACGAGCGTCCGCTGCTCGCCTCCGCGACCGACGGTGTCGGTACGAAGGTCGATCTCGCCCGGCAGATGGGCGTGTACGACACCATCGGCCACGACCTCGTCGGCATGGTCGTGGACGACCTCGTCGTCTGCGGCGCGGAGCCGCTGTTCATGACCGACTACATCTGCGTCGGCAAGGTGCATCCCGAGCGTGTCGCCGCGATCGTCAAGGGCATCGCCGAGGGCTGTGTCCTGGCCGGGTGCGCCCTGGTCGGCGGCGAGACGGCGGAGCACCCGGGCCTGCTGGGCCCGGACGACTTCGACGTGGCGGGCGCGGGCACCGGTGTCGTGGAGTACGACCGGCTGCTGGGCGCGGACCGGATCCGGGAGGGCGACGCGGTGATCGCGATGGCCTCCTCCGGTCTTCACTCCAACGGGTACTCCCTCGTGCGGCACGTCGTGTTCGACCGTGCGGGCTGGTCCCTGGACCGGGAGGTGGCCGAGTTCGGCCGCACCCTCGGTGAGGAACTCCTTGAGCCGACGAAGATCTACTCGCTGGACTGCCTGGCCCTCACCCGTACCGCCGAGGTCCACGCGTTCAGCCACGTCACCGGCGGCGGCCTGGCCAACAACCTGGCCCGGGTCATCCCGGAGCACCTGCACGCTACGGTCGACCGTTCCACCTGGACCCCCGGCGCCGTCTTCGACGTCGTCGGCCAGGCCGGCAAGGTCGAGCGCCTGGAACTGGAGAAGACCCTCAACATGGGCGTCGGCATGATCGCCGTCGTCCCCCAGGAATCGGTCGACGTCACCCTCGCCACCCTGGAGGACCGGGGCGTCGAATCCTGGGTCGCGGGCGAAATCCTGGCCCGCGGCGACCACCGCGACGGCGCCGAGCTGACGGGCGACTACGCCAAGTAGGACACGGACGCCCGGTCGGCACCCAGCCGACCGGGCCCACCGGGGAGCAGCAGGACGCACAGAACCCGGCCCAGGGCTCTCGCCCCGGACCGGGTCCGGTGGAACTGCTCAAACCTTATGAAAATGTTCGAGGTGTACGAACGCCAGAACTGCCAAAACTGAACCGGCCGCACCAGAACCGAGGCGTCAAGCGCCCCGGCGCTGCGACGAAGGACCCGACTCATCGTCGTCGTCATCGTCGTTGTACTGCGACGCGTACTGTGCGTACGGGTCGTCTTCCTCGTCATCGTCCTCGAACGGCTCGCCATTCGGCGGCTGTTGCGAAGTCGAAGCGCCCAGCTCATTGGCCAGACGCGACAGGTCAGTCCCGCCGCTGCTGTACTTCAGCTGGCGGGCGACCTTCGTCTGCTTGGCCTTTGCCCGGCCGCGCCCCATGGCTCGACCCCCTCGGTGACGGGGCTCGACGGCCCCAGAGTCTTGACACGCGTTCATGGTTGGGAACGGGCTCTCCGTGAAGAGACCGGTCCGCAGGACTTCAACGGTACCTGCTTCTTTGGCCATACGGTACGCCGCCCGCAGGAGACACCTCGAAGCACCGCCCGCGGGGAGCCCCGTCCCCGCTGGTCAACGGCGATTTTAGCCTCTTCCTGACGCCCGACCCGCCGAGGGGGGTGAGTCATGTCTCCCCCACGGCGGAACGAGCCCTTCCGTCACCGTCGCGCGCGTGCCTCGGCCATCCGCTGCTCGGCGATCCGGTCGGCCGCCGCGGCCGGCGGAACACCCTCTTCCTTCGCACGTGCGAAGATTTGCAGCGTGGTGTCGAAGATCTTCGCGGCCTTCTTCTTGCACCGGTCGAAGTCGAAGCCGTTCAGCTCGTCGGCGACCTGGATGACCCCGCCCGCGTTCACCACGTAGTCGGGCGCGTAGAGGATGCCCCGGTCCTGGAGGTCCTTCTCGACCCCCGGGTGCGCGAGCTGGTTGTTGGCCGCGCCGCACACCACGGACGCGGTGAGCACCGGGACGCTCTCGTCGTTCAGGGCGCCGCCCAGCGCGCAGGGCGCGTAGATGTCCAGCCCCTCGACCCGGATCAGCGCCTCGGTGTCCTCGACCACGACGACCTCGGGGTGCCGGTCGGTGACCCGGCGTACCGACTCTTCCCGGACGTCCGTGATCACGACCTGCGCGCCGTCCTCCAGCAGGTGCTCCACCAGGTAGTGCCCCACCTTGCCGACCCCGGCCACGCCGACCGTGCGACCGCGCAGCGTGGGGTCGCCCCACAGGTGCTGGGCGGAGGCGCGCATCCCCTGGAAGACGCCGAAGGCGGTCAGCACGGAGGAGTCGCCCGCGCCGCCGTTCTCGGGGGAGCGGCCGGTCGTCCACCGGCACTCGCGCGCGACGACGTCCATGTCCGCGACGTACGTGCCGACGTCGCACGCGGTGACGTAGCGGCCGCCGAGCGAGGCGACGAAGCGCCCGTAGGCGAGGAGCAGCTCCTCCGTCTTGATCTGCTCCGGATCGCCGATGATCACGGCCTTGCCGCCGCCGTGGTCGAGCCCGGCCAGGGCGTTCTTGTACGACATTCCGCGCGAGAGGTTGAGGGCGTCCGCGACGGCCGCCTCCTCGCTCTCGTACGGATAGAAGCGGGTACCGCCGAGGCCGGGACCGAGGTCCGTGTTGTGCAGGGCGATGACGGCCTTGAGGCCGGAGGCGCGGTCCTGGCAGAGCACGACTTGCTCGTGGCCTCCCTGCTCCGAGCGGAACAGGGTGTGCAGGACGCCGTCGGAAGATGCGGTCACTGTGGTGACTCCCAAGTACGAGGCGGTGAAGCCCTCTTGCGGGTGGAGAGGGCCGATGGGCATGAGAGTAGGGCCTGAAGGCCTCGGGAAGAGGGCCAGTGCCCGAGATCACCCCCTTTCCGACTACCCCCGTGGGACGATTTGGTTCCGGTCCGCAGTCGTGCCGTCACGGCGGCCACAGGTGAGGAGCTGGCGTGCCCCTGGCGTCATCGGTGATCGTCCCGTACGTGTCGTCCTTGCGGGTGTACGAACCGCTGGCGGCCTTCCCCGAGCCGGAGCGCACCCACTGGGCCCGCTACGCGCGTCGCCCCGCACTGCCCACCGGGCAGGACGAACTCCGCTCCGCGCTGGCCGACTTGCTGCCCACCCCGCCGGTCGCCGTACCGGTGCACGAGAGCGGCGACGCGTACGTGGCGGACGCCGACGGGGTCGTGGTGGTGTGCCCGTGGCGCACCCGGCTGCGCGGCTGGCAGGCCCTGGAGGAGCTGCCCGAGCACTACCCGGCGGCGCTTCTGGACGCCGTGCTGCCCCCTCTCCTGCGGCGGCAGGCGAGCGCGGACTACGCGCGCTGGCGGGAGCGGAACCCGGACGCGCGGCCGTGGATCAGGACCTCGGTGTGGCACGTGCCGGTGCGGTGGTTCGTGCTCTTCGGGGACGAGGAGCGGGAGTTCACCAAGGCGGACGGCGAGGAGGGCGCGCTGCTGCGCTACCGGACGCCGATGGTGCAGGCCCGGCGCCGGGTGGCGCGCGGGCTGCGGACGCTGCGGCAGCACGGGGGAGAGGCCGAGGAGGGGCCGCTCGTGACGGGGCTGGTGGACGTGGGGCGGTGGCTGGAGGAGTTCCACCCGCGTTCCCTCGTCGAACTGGACTACGGGGGTCTCACCCACGTCCTGGACGAGACGCACCTCGCCGAGGACCGGTCGGCGGCCGACGTCGCCGAGGGGATAGGGGCGCTGCGGGCCGGCGACGCGGAGGGCGCGGCGGCGGCGTACGAGCGGCTCACGGAGCGGTGGCGGGTGGTCCGGTACCGGCAGTTCGCCAACTGAGACACCGGTTCTTCCATCAGGCGGAGTGCCGCTTCCGCATGCCGGTCAACAGCTGAATGCTGAATACCGCACACGATTTGAGCAAAACCTGAGCTTTATCTGAACCACAGCGTGATGTGGTGCGTGTGACATGTGAGGACGGATGGACGCATGGGTCGGGACCTACGTCCTGATCCGGGCTTTTGTGTCAAGCGTGACGGACGGCACTTAAGCACCCCTTGCGCCCATCCCCCGCCCTCGTGTCAAAATAGGACAAGGAGTCCGGGGAGGGCTCCTTCCGTCCAACTAAGGGCGGAATGCTCGGTATTGCTGGCTATGGGGGGTCTGACAACTCCCGATCGCTCTGTGACTGATCGTCACTGTGACGTAACTGTCCGCTATGGCATGGTCCATCGGCTTCCGTCGCGGATGAACACCTCAGAGGGCAATTCCGTCGGTTTGGCCCACGCGGCTGGACGGATGGTGTAGTTGTAGTGCCGAGGACAAGCCGTTCGTCCTATAACCGACTCGGCCCGCGTCCGCCATTTCGGGCAACGCGGGTCAAGGTGCAGAATTTAGAGGAAAGAACCGTGAAGGTTCGGTTCTCCCGAGGAGGCCGCTCATGACCGCTCGCACCCCTGACGCCGAGCCGCTGCTGACCCCGGCTGAGGTCGCCACGATGTTCCGCGTGGACCCGAAGACGGTGACCCGCTGGGCCAAGGCAGGGAAGCTCACGTCCATCCGCACCCTGGGTGGGCACAGGCGTTACCGCGAGGCCGAGGTCCGCGCACTGCTTGCGGGTATCCCGCAGCAGCGCAGCGAGGCCTGACGCTTCGTATTACCTCGCATTACCGCTTCACTTCTTTACCGCAGTAACGGCAACAACAGGGCAACACCCCGCTGAATCAGGGTATTTCGGACCCGGGTCCCCCAACTCGGACCGTACGCCCGCCCACGTACCACTCGGCATGCGCCCGCCCCAACGGGTGTCGTGCCAACGATCGCGCCGGACTCCGCCGAGTCCGGCGCGATTTTTTGTGCCCGGGAGGGGCTGTGCGGGGCCTGTGCGCCCTCTGTGTCCCGCGTCGGGCCCGACTAGGGGTTACCAGCGGTCCGGGGGCTCCAGCCGCCCTGTGGCGGCGAGCTGCGCTCCGGAGGGCCGGCCTGTCGCTCGCGGCCGTGACCTGGGGAGGGCTCGGAGGGTGGTCCGCGGGGAGGCAGGCGGGGCCGGTGGGGCCCTGAGGGGAGGCTGCACGGGAGGGTGCAATTGCACATATTAAATTGGCGAGTTGTAGGGAGGGGATAAGTGCACCCGTTCCGTCAACTGTTCTCGTGACACCCGTCACATGTCGTGGCGCCTGTCAAAACTGAGCTTGCCACCGTTGCGGGGGTCCGATCCCGGGGCGGAGGTCACGGGATCGGGGGACTTTCGTCCCGAGTCGCCCCGTGCTCCTCCTCCGGCTCGGCGTGCCCGCTTGCGCGCGCCGGGGTGGCCCCTTGCTCCTGCGGCTCTGCCGGGTGTCCCGCCGGGGGCTCGGCCCCGTACTCCTCGACGATCTGCTCGGCGATCGCCAGCCGCAGCAGGCGCAGACAGATCGGGCAGCTCCCGGTGCGGTGCCGGTAGCTCATGGCGGCGGCCAGATGGGCGCGCAGCAGGGCCCGTGTCTCGTGCTTCTCCGTGGATGCCGCCATGCGTCACCTCCGCCCGACGGGGACCGGAATCCCTCCGTCTCCGGGTTACCGGTGGCAGATGACCCCGTCAAGACACGCGAAAGCCCCGATCCGTACGGATCGGGGCTTTCGTTACTGCGGTCCTGACGGGATTTGAACCCGCGGCCTCCACCTTGACAGGGTGGCGAGCACTCCAAACTGCTCCACAGGACCTTGATTCGCAGCCGCTCCGCAGGTGTCTGCGTGTTGCTGCGAGTCAGACTGTACAGCAGGTCAGAGGGTGCAGTCGAACCCGTCGGGACCGGGCCTCCGTCAGGGGGCCGCCGCGTCGATCGCCTTCACGATCCGCTTGTCGGAGACCGGGTACGCCGTGCCCAGCGCGTGCGCGAAGTAGCTGACCCGCAGCTCCTCGATCATCCACGGAATCTCCCGCACCTCGGCCGGCACCGGCCGCCCCTGCGGGAGCTGCTCCAGCAGCCAGGCGTACTCGTCCTGCATCTCGTGGACCTTCTCCATGCGCGCGGTGTCGCGCTGGGCGCCGGTCGGCATCTGCGTCAGGCGCCGGTCGGCGGCCACCAGATAGCGCATCAGGTGCGGGAGCCGCTTCAGCCCGGTCTTCGTGACGAAGCCCGCCGGCATCAAGGTGTCCAGCTGCTTGCGTACGTCGGCGAGGTTGGCCAGCAGCACGGGGCTGTTGGTCGACTTCAGCCGCCGCTCGCAGGCCTGCCACGCGGCCAGCACCTGCTGGACCTGGCCCACGGTCCGTACCGTCGTGTCCACGAGGTCGGCGCGCACCTTGTCGTACAGCTTCCGGAACGACTCCTCGTCCCAGGCCGGACCGCCGTGGTCGGCGATCAGCTTGTCCGTGGCGGCCATCGCGCAGTCGTCGAAGAGCGCCTGGATGGAGCCGTGCGGATTGCTGGACAGGGCCAGCTTCTGCTGGTTGGTCAGCTTGTCGGAGGCGAACTTCGCCGGGTTCACCGGGATGTTGAGGAGGATCAGGCGGCGGGTGCCGGCCCACATCGCCTGCCGCTGCTCGGCCTCGGAGTCGAAGAGCCGTACGGAGACGGTCTTGCCCGCGTCGACCAGCGCCGGGAACGCCTTGACCGGCTGCCCGGCCCGCTTGGTCTCGAAGACCTTGGTGAGCGTGCCGATGGTCCAGTCGGTGAGGCCGGTGCGCTCGATGGTCTCGCCGCCCGAGCGCTCGGCGGTCGCGGCTGCCGCCTTGGAGAGGGCCTGGCGGGCCTTCGGGCGGAGCGTGAGGCGCAGGGCCTCCAGGTCCTTGTCCTCGGCGAGCTTCTTGCGGCGCTCGTCGACGATGCGGAAGGTGATCCGCAGGTGGTCCGGGATGCGGGAGAGGTCGAAGTCGGCGGCGGAGACCGGGACCCCGACCATCTTCTGGAGCTCGCGGGCCAGTGTGAAGTGGATCGGCTCCTGGAGGGGGACCGCCCGGTCGAGGAAGCGGGTCGCGTAGTTCGGCGCGGGCACGTAATGGCGGCGGATCGGCTTGGGGAGGGAGCGGATCAGCTCCGTCACGACCTCTTCCCGCAGGCCCGGGATCTGCCAGTCGAAGCCCTCGTCGGTGACCTGGTTGAGCACCTGGAGTGGGATGTGGACGGTCACGCCGTCCGCGTCCGCGCCCGGCTCGAACTGGTAGGTGACGCGGAACTTGAGCTGCCCCTGCCGCCAGTTGTCCGGGTAGTCGTCCTTGGTGACCCCGGCCGCCTTCTCGTTGATGAGCATCTCGCGCTCAAAATCGAGGAGTTCGGGCTCGTCCCGCTTCTTGTGCTTCCACCACGAGTCGAAGTGCGCGCCGGACACGACGTGTTCGGGGATGCGCTGGTCGTAGAAGTCGAAGAGGGTCTCGTCGTCGACGAGGATGTCGCGGCGGCGCGCCCGGTGCTCCAACTCCTCGACCTCGGTGAGGAGTTTGCGGTTGTCGGCGAAGAACTTGTGGTGCGTGCGCCAGTCGCCCTCGACCAGCGCGTTGCGGATGAAGAGGTCGCGGGAGACCTCGGCGTCGATGCGCCCGTAGTTCACCTTGCGCTGGGCGACGATCGGGACGCCGTACAGCGTGACCCTCTCGTACGCCATCACGGCCGCCTGGTCCTTCTCCCAGTGCGGCTCGCTGTACGTGCGCTTCAGCAGGTGCTGGGCGAGCGGCTCGATCCACTCCGGCTCGACCTTGGCGTTGACCCGCGCCCACAGCCGGGAGGTCTCCACCAGCTCGGCGGACATCACGAAGCGGGGCTGCTTCTTGAAGAGCGAGGACCCGGGGAAGATCGCGAACTTGGCGTTGCGCGCGCCCAGGTACTCGTTCTTGTCGGTGTCCTTGAGGCCGATGTGGGAGAGGAGGCCCGCGAGGAGGGAGGTGTGCACGGAGATCTCCGGCGCGTCCTCCTCGTTCAGATGGATGCCCATCTGCTTGGCGACCGAGCGGAGCTGGGCGTAGATGTCCTGCCACTCGCGGATGCGCAGGAAGTTCAGGTACTCCTGCTTGCACATGCGACGGAAGGACGACGAGCCGCGCTCCTTCTGCTGCTCGCGGACGTAGCGCCAGAGGTTGAGGTACGAGAGGAAGTCGCTCGTCTCGTCCTTGAAGCGGGCGTGGTTCTGGTCGGCCTGCTGCTGCTTCTCCACGGGCCGCTCGCGCGGGTCCTGGATGGACAGCGCCGAGGCGATCACCATGACCTCGCGCACGCAGCCGTTCTTGTCGGCCTCCAGGACCATGCGGGCCAGGCGCGGGTCGACGGGCAGCTGGGACAGCTTGCGGCCCTGCTGGGTGAGCCGCTTCTTGGGGTCCTTCTCGTTCGGGTCGAGGGCCCCGAGCTCCTGGAGGAGCTGGACGCCGTCGCGGATGTTGCGGTGGTCCGGCGGGTCGATGAAGGGGAACTTCTCGATCTCGCCGAGCCCGGCGGCGGTCATCTGGAGGATGACGGAGGCCAGGTTCGTACGGAGGATCTCGGCGTCCGTGAACTCCGGGCGGGTGAGGAAGTCGTCCTCGGAGTACAGGCGGATGCAGATGCCGTCGGACGTACGGCCGCAGCGGCCCTTGCGCTGGTTGGCGCTGGCCTGCGAGATCCGCTCGATCGGCAGGCGCTGCACCTTCGTCCGGTGGCTGTACCGGGAGATGCGGGCGGTGCCCGGGTCGATGACGTACTTGATGCCCGGGACGGTCAGCGAGGTCTCGGCGACGTTCGTCGCGAGGACGACGCGGCGGCCGGTGTGGCGCTGGAAGACCCGGTTCTGCTCGGCGTGCGAGAGGCGGGCGTAGAGGGGGAGGACCTCGGTGAGGTGCAGCTTGCGCTTGTTGAGGGCGTCGGCGGTGTCGCGGATCTCGCGCTCGCCGGAGAGGAAGACCAGGATGTCGCCCGGGCCCTCGTTCTGGAGCTCGTCGACGGCGTCGGCGATGGCGGTGATCTGGTCCCGGTCGGAGTCGTCGCCCTCCTCTTCGAGGAGCGGGCGGTAACGGACCTCGACGGGATACGTGCGCCCGCTGACCTCCACGATGGGCGCGTCGCCGAAGTGGCGGGAGAAGCGCTCCGGGTCGATGGTCGCGGAGGTGATGACGACCTTGAGGTCGGGGCGCTTGGGGAGGAGCTGGGCGAGGTAGCCGAGCAGGAAGTCGATGTTGAGGCTTCGCTCGTGGGCCTCGTCGATGATGATCGTGTCGTACGCGCGCAGCTCGCGGTCGGTCTGGATCTCGGCGAGCAGGATGCCGTCCGTCATGAGCTTGACGAAGGTCGCGTCCTGGTTGACCTGGTCGGTGAAGCGGACCTTCCAGCCGACGGCCTCGCCGAGGGGGGTCTTCAGCTCGTCCGCGATGCGTTCGGCGACGGTGCGGGCGGCGATGCGGCGGGGCTGGGTGTGGCCGATCATGCCCCTCACCCCGCGGCCCAGCTCCATACAGATCTTCGGGATCTGCGTCGTCTTGCCGGAGCCGGTCTCGCCCGCGACGATCACGACCTGGTGGTCGCGTATCGCGTCGGCGATGTCCTGCTTCTTCTGGCTGACGGGGAGTGTCTCGGGGTACGTGATCGGGGGCACGCGGGTGGCGCGGGCGGCCACCTTGGCGGCGGACTTCTGTGCCTCGGCGGCGATCTCGTCCAGGACGGCCTGCCGGGCCTCCGGCTTACGGATACGACGGGCGCCTTCGAGGCGGCGGCCGAGGCGGTGTGCGTCACGGAGCGAGCTCTGGGCGAGGGTGGCCTGGAGGTCGGCGAGGGAAGTAGACATACCGGTGTCAGGATCTCACTCCGGGTCTGTTGGTGGCGAACCCATTTCCGGGGCGGGGGTGGGTGGGGGCCGTGCGGGGGGATGGCGGGCTCGGTCCTGTGCGGGGGGATGGCGGGCTCGGTCCTGTGCGGGGTGATGGTGGTCTCGGGTCCGTGCGGGGCGGGGGTGGGCTCGGTCCTGTGCGGGGGTGGGGCCGGTGGGGGCTCGCTTGCTGCGGCGGGGGCCTTGCTGCGTGCCGCACCCGGCACCGGGGTTGCCTGCGGCGCTGCCCCAGCCCCGCCCCTTCACCTAAAGCGCTCGGCCGCGCGGCTGGGTGGGTGGTTGCTCGCGCAGTTCCCCGCGCCCCTGATGGCATGCCCTCCGGGCAGCCATCCCTCTCGCCACCGGTCGACCCCGTACCCTCGGGGGTCGGGTGGTGTGGCCGCCCGGCAGAAGACCTGTAGCCCGCCCCGAGAGGCCCCCGTGTTGTCCGTCGCCCCGCTGAGCCGGCTCCTCGCCGTCCTGGTGATGGCGGTCGGGCTGCTGTGCGGGCCCGCGCTCGCCGCGCAGGGGGCCGAGGCCCGGGCGGCGGCGTCGGTGGCCTTCGAGGTCCAGGACGACACGCCGGGTTGTGAGCCCGCCCCCTCGCACGGCACCGGCCAGCCCGCCTCGCCGCCGCGCGGATCCACCTCGTACGAGCTCATGCCCGTGCTCTTCCAGGTGCCCGGAACGCACGACACCGCCGGGCTCGACCGGCTCGTGGTGAGCCCGGCGCCCGGCCGCGCCCCACCCCCGGCGACCCCGCCGACCCCCGTGGATCTTGGCGTCCTCCTGCGCGTCTAGGGCGGCTACGGGCAACACACCTGCCCGTTTCCGGCCCCCAGACAGCCCTCCCGTCAGGAGAACAGCACAGCCATGTCCACGAACACCAAGAGCGCCCAGAAGAACAAGAGCGGCAAGACCCGCGGGGTCCTCATCGGTTCCGGCATCGCCGCCGCCGCGATCCTCCTCGGCCTCGCCTCCTACTCCGCGACCAAGCCCAAGGACCGCGACGCCCCCGGGACCGTCGCCGAGGCCACCGGGTCGCCGGAGGACCGGGCCGAGGCCGGTGTCTTCCCCGAGTTGGAGAAGCTCGCCCGGCGCACCGAGGGCGACCCCCTCGCCCAGGGGAAGGCCGACGCGCCCGTCGTCATGGTCGAGTACGCCGACTTCAAGTGCGGCTTCTGCGGCAAGTTCGCCCGCGACACCGAGCCGGAGCTCGTGAAGAAGTACGTCGACAACGGCACCCTGCGCATCGAGTGGCGCAACTACCCCATCCTCAGCGACGAGTCGGACGCCGCCGCCCGCGCCTCCTGGGCCGCCGGGCAGCAGGGCCGCTTCTGGCAGTTCCACGCCGCCGCCTACGCCAAGGACGCCAAGGAGAAGGGCTTCGGCGAGGAGCAGCTGAAGACGCTCGCGCGGGAGGCCGGGGTGAAGGACCTCGACAAGTTCGCCGCCGACGCGGCGAGCGAGGAGGCCAAGACGTCCGTACGGAAGGACAAGGAGGAGGCGTACGCGCTGCGCGCCACCGCCACCCCGTCCTTCCTGATCAACGGCCGCCCGATCTCCGGCGCCCAGCCCGACGAGGTCTTCGAGCAGGCCATCGAGTCGGCGGCCGAGTCTGCCAAGTCGGCCAAGGCCAAGAAGAGCGCTTCGGGCGCGGGGGCCGCCCAGTGACCCCCGACATCGGCTACTTCGCCGCCTTCCTCGGCGGTCTGCTCGCCCTCGTCAGCCCGTGCAGCGCCCTCCTGCTGCCCGCCTTCTTCGCGTACTCGATCGACTCGACCTCCCGCCTGCTGGCCCGCACCTCCCTCTTCTACGCGGGCCTGGCCACCACCCTCGTCCCGCTGGGTGCGGCGGGCTCCTTCGCCGGACGGTTCTTCTACGGCAACCGGGGGCTGCTGGTCACCGTCGCCGGATGGCTGATCATCGCGCTCGGCGTCGCGCAGATCCTCGGCATGGGCTTCGCGTCGAAGAAGATGGCCGAGCTGTCCGGCCGCATCCGCCCGACCACCGCCCTCTCGGTCTACGCCCTCGGCGCGGTCTACGGCCTCGCGGGCTTCTGCGCGGGCCCGATCCTCGGCAGCGTCCTGACCGTCGCCGCCGTCAGCGGCAGCCCGGCCTACGGCGGACTGCTGCTCGCCGTCTACGCCCTGGGCATGGCCGTCCCGCTCTTCGTCCTCGCCCTGCTCTGGGAGCGCTTCGACCTGGGCCGCCGCCGCTGGCTGCGCGGCCGCACCCTCACCCTGGGCCGCTTCGAGCTCCACACCACCTCCCTCCTCTCCGGCCTCTTCTTCATCGCCCTCGGCGCCCTCTTCCTCGCCTTCGACGGCGCCACGGCCCTGCCGGGCCTGCTCGACGTCGACGACTCCTTCGCCGTCGAACAGTGGGCCTCCCGCCTGGGCGAGGCGGTCCCGGACTGGGCGTTGCTGGGGGGCGTGGTCGGGGTGGTGGCCGCCGTGCTGGGGATACGTGCAGTGCGCAGGCGAAATAATGAACGCGACCCGAACGGCCTATCCGAGGGACGACACCTCCCATGACCACACCTCCGCCCCCGCCGCCCGAGGACTCGCCCGGCGGCTACGGCCATCCGTCGTCCGGCGGCCCCTCCGACGCCCCGCCGCCGGGCCCCTACGGCTACCCGCAGCAGGACGCCCCCGGCGCCCAGAACCCCTACGGCGCACCGCCGCCCCAGGGCAGCCCGTACGGCAGCGGTCCGTACGACCCGAACAACCCGTACGGCGGCGGCGCCCCGCACGGCGCCCCCTACGGCAGTCCGTACCCCGGCGGCGGCCCGTACCCGGGAAATCCGTACGGCGGGATGCCCCCGCGGCAGTTCTCCACGACGACCGCGATGTGGGCCCACCTGGGCACCCTGCTCGCGCTCACCGTCGGCACCGGTGTGACCTGCGGCCTCTCCGGGCTCGCGGCGTGGGCGGTGGGTCTCGCGATCCGCTCCAGCGCCACCGACCGGTTCACCCGCGAACACGCCACGCAGGCCATGAACATGGCACTGAGCTCGCTGATCGTGGGCGCGGGCATGTTCGTGCTGTCGCTGATCCCGTTCGTGGTGATCCTGATGATGGTGGTCGCCATCGCGTACGGCGTCGCCGTCATCGTCTTCATGATCATGGCGACGGTCGCCGCCAACAAGGGCCAGCCCTACCAGTACCCGGCCTTCCTGGCCTTCCCGATGGTCAAGGCCTGATCGCGCCGCGCCCCCCCTCCTCTCTCCTGCGACCAGGAGAGAGGAGGGGGGCGCGCCGTGACCCCGACAACACAAAAACGCCCCGGACGGTGAGTCCGGGGCGTTTCAACGCTGTGGCTGGGGCCGGGATCGAACCGGCGACCTATCGCTTTTCAGGCGATCGCTCGTACCAACTGAGCTACCCAGCCACGCAGCTCGTACAAGCTGCAGCGGTCCTGACGGGATTTGAACCCGCGGCCTCCACCTTGACAGGGTGGCGAGCACTCCAAACTGCTCCACAGGACCAAGCAATGTGCGAGCACGAGTCTCGCACAGGTGTTGCGTGCCCCCAACGGGATTCGAACCCGTGCTACCGCCTTGAAAGGGCGGCGTCCTGGGCCACTAGACGATGAGGGCTAATTGGCCCGCCTTTGCGCTTCGCAGCGCGTCGGGGACGTCAGAAGCATATGGGATGCCGGGGGGTATCGCCAAAACGGTTTACGGGGAGGGGGCCGAGGGGGTGGGCGCGGGTGTCGCCCCCGGGCGGTTGGACTCGGGGAGATGGCGGCTGACCTCGGCGGTCGTCAGGCCCAGGCCGCCCAGGGTGATCTCGTCCCAGGCCTGGAGGCGGCGGGTGTCGCGGTCCAGGTAGAGGAGGGAGGCGCGGATCTTCTCGGGTTCGCCCTTGCCCTCGACGGCGCGCAGGCCGCCGCCGCCCGTGGAGCCCTCGACCATGAGGCGGGTGCCCTTGGGGAGGGTCTCGTTCTTCCGGGAGTGGGTGTGGCCCGCGAGGGCGAGCGGGACCTCGCCGTCGGTCTGGGCGGCGGCCAGGGGGTTGTGGGCCACCGCGATGTCGACGGGGGTGCCGGCGGCCTTCTGGTTGCGCAGGGAGGCGGCGAGCCGGACGCCCGCGACGCGCTCGTCGACGTCGCCCTGGGGCCTGACCGAGCGGTCCGGGGTGAACTGGGGGTCGCCCGTGCCCGCCACCCGCAGGCCGCCCGCGACGGTGACCGCGCTGCCGTTGTCGAGGACGTGCACGTTCTTCAGGCGCGACAGGTACGCCTGGGTGGCGGCCGAGTCGTGGTTGCCGCGCACCCAGAGGTAGGGGGCGCCGAGGTCGGGGATCGGGTCCAGGAAGACGTTCTCGGCGCTGCTGCCGTGGTCCATGGTGTCGCCCGAGTCGATGATCGCGTCGATGTCGTACTGCTTCACGAGCGAGCTGATGATGTGCCACGACGCGGGGTTGAGGTGGATGTCCGAGACGTGCAGGACCCGGTAGGTCGAGGGGGAGGGCCGGTAGGCGGGGAGGGTCGAGGCGGCGTCGTACAGCTTGGTGACGTTGGTGACCAGGCGGGCCAGTTCCTGCTGGTAGACGTCGAACTCGGTGACGATGCTGCGGGCGTCGCCCACGACCGAGGGCGCGGAGGAGAGCAGCCCGGAGAACTTCGGCTCCAGGACCGACTTCGGGTTCCAGGTCGCGTACGCGGTCGCGCCCGACGCGGTGAGGAGCGCCAGCGCGAGCCCGCCGGCGGCCAGCGCGCGGCGGGGGCTGCGGTAGACGGCCAGGCCGAGGGCGGTGGCGCCCGCGAGGACGGCGGCGCAGGAGCGCAGGGCGAGGTTGAGGGTGCCGGACTCGACGTCCTTGGTGATCTCCTCCTGGAGGCCGGATATCCGCTCGGGGTGGTTGACCAGGGCGGCGGAGCGCACCGGGTCGAGCCGGTCGACGTCGACGTCGAGCCGGATGGGGGCGGTGTGCGAGTCCAGCTCCAGGGCGCCCAGGGGCGAGACGTTGATCTTGGTGCCGCCGGTGAGGGAGGGACGCAGCGTCATGGTGGTGTCGACGGGGCCGACCGGGGTGCGGACGTCCCCCACGGTGAGCAGCCCGAGCCAGGCACCGAGCAGCACGACGGCGAGGAGTCCGAGGCCCCGCGCCCAGGGGTGCGGAACGGGCTGGAGATCGGCACGGGCAGAACGAGGGCGAAGCCGGACTCGGGCCATTGGGGGCGTATGCCCGTGGGCGCACGGAGCTATGCCGCCACAGGAAGCCGCCCCCCTCCAGGGCCACACGCCTGCGCCGATCCGCGACTCCGCCGCAGGGCCACGCACCCCCAGGGGCGCGGGGAACTGCGCGACCAGCCACCCACCCACCCGCACGGACCCGTTCACAGCCCCGCAGGGTTTAGGTGAAGGGGCGGGGCTGGGGACCCCATGCCCCGGCGGGGCAGACCCGAACGCCCCCAACACCGGCCGAAGCCACCCGCAGAAAGGTGCGGGCAAGCGGGGACCCCGCAGAATGGACCCGTGCTGGAGATGACGCGTGAGGAGTTCGAGAACCTGGTCGCCGAGGCGCTGGACCGGATACCGCCGGAGTTGACGCGGTTGATGGACAACGTCGCGGTCTTCGTGGAGGACGAGCCCTCCCCGGACGACCCGGAGCTGCTGGGCCTGTACGAGGGGACCCCGCTGACCGACCGCGGCGAGTGGTACGCCGGTGTGCTGCCGGACCGGATCACCATCTACCGGGGCCCCACCCTGCGCATGTGCGAGAACCGCGAGGACGTCGTCGCGGAGACCGAGATCACCGTGGTGCACGAGATCGCCCACCACTTCGGGATCGACGACGAGCGGCTGCACGCCCTGGGCTACGGGTGAGCGCGGTACGGGAGCCCGTCGACCCCGATGTCGACCTGCGGGCCGCGCCCGAGCCCGCCCGCCTGCTGCCCGTGCTCGCCGCCGTCTCCCTCGGCGGCGCCCTCGGCGCGAGTGCGCGGTACGCGGCGCTGCTCGCGTGGCCCGTGTCCGGCGGGGGGTTTCCGTGGGCGATGTTCGGGATCAACGTCGTGGGGTCCGGGCTGATCGGTGTGCTCATGGTGCTGGTCGTGGAGAGCGGGCGGCGGGCGCACCCCCTGGTGCGCCCGTTCCTGGGCGTGGGCGTGCTCGGGGGCTTCACCTCGTTCTCGACGTACGCCATGGACCTGAGCGGGCTGCTGGCGCGGGGCGAGCTGCTCGCCGCCGTCGGCTGTCTGCTCGGGACGCTCGCCGGGGCGCTGGGCGCGGTGTGGGCCGGGGCCGTGCTGACGCGGCGGGTGTGCCGGGGGCGTGGAGGACGTACGGCGTGAACTGGTTGCTGGTGGTCGTCGGCGGGGCGCTCGGGGCGCCGCTGCGGTATCTGACGGACCGTGCGGTGCAGGCGCGGCACGATTCCGGCTTTCCCTGGGGGACGTTGACGGTGAACGCCGTCGGCAGTGTGGTGCTGGGCGTGGTGACGGGGGCGGTGGCGGTGGGGGCCGCGTCCGACTCCGTGCAGCTGCTGGTCGGGACGGGGCTGTGCGGGGCCCTCACGACGTATTCGACGTTCAGTTACGAGACGCTGCGGCTGGCCGAGACCGGGCAGCGCCTCCTCGCCGGGGCGAACGTGGCGGTGTCCGTGCTGGTCGCACTGGGTGGGGTGACGGCGGGCGTGGCGCTGGGGCGGGGCCTCGGGGGCTGAGGCCCCGGTCGTACGACGTCTGTACGAGCCGTGCGGTGCGGCCGTACGGGGTGTGGTGGCCCGGTGGTGGTCGCGTGCCCGCGCGTGTCCCCGGCGGGGCGAAGGGAGTTGAGAGGGACAGACCCCAACTCGCCGTAACGGCTCCGGGAGTGTCGCAGGGGCATGTCGCAGGCCCGTGCGCCGGCACCCCCGTGCGCCGTCGTCCCGGAGGTGCGCCCGTGCGCCAGTTGCCCACCCCTGTCCGACTCGCCGCCGCGATGCTCGCGGTGGCGGCCTCCGCCGGTTGCATGAGCGTCAGCGACGACGAGGGCAAACCGTTGCCCGCCCGTCCCGCCGCCAAGCAGGAGCAGGCGGGGCCGGACGGCGGCGGCGCCGCGGTGGGCGGCGAGGGCCAGGGCCGCCGCGACGGCGGGCCCGTGTCGCGCGGCGAGGGCGGCGAGGGCGCGGACCCCAAGGGCGGCTCGTCGGCGAACCCCAGCGCCTCCCCGGGCCCCGAGGCCACCCCGTCCGGCAGGGCCGGGGCGTCGCCGGGCGCCACGCCGTCCCCGGGGGCCGGTGGCGGCCGCGCCACGCCGTCCCCGGGGGCGCCGACGCCGTCCGCGACCCGGCACAGCGAGCAGCCGCCGGAGCCGACCCCCACGCCCACCCGGCCCGCCGAGCCGACCCCCACCCCGAGCGAGCCCGAGCCGCAGCCCACACCGCCCTCGGAGACACCTGCGGCGCAGAACCGCGCGGCGGACTCCCCGTCGCCGGTGAAGTACCGGCAGGTGCGATCGGGGCCCGTGGAGAAACAGCAGGTCGCAGCCGTGTAGCGGAGTCGATTTGCCAGGTGTGGGGGAGGGTGCGTATGGTTATAGATCGTTTGATCCCATTGCCCGGCGCCGACACAGAAGAGCGCCGTGTGGCGCGTACTCTCCCTTGCCGTGGCTGACCGCATAGAGGCGGTTTCACTTGCGATTCACGGAGTTTGGGCGCGTGCCGAGACTCCGAGAGGTTTCGCATCCGCATGTCTGTTTCCAGTTCTGACCGCACCGCCATGCCCGCTGACGAGGCGATTGACGCCGTCGTCACCGAGGCTGTCGAGACGGTCGACACCCCCGCGACGGAAGCCCCCGTCGTGGACGCCACCGAGGTCGTAGAGGCCGCCACCGAGATCGTCGAGGCCGCCGAGGCCGAGACCGCTCCGGTCGCCGCCGAGGCCAACGAGGCCCCTGCCGCCGAGGCCGACGACCAGGTCGAGGACGAGGACGACGCCGAGCCCGGCGTCACCTTCGCCGACCTGGGCCTGCCCGAGGGCGTCGTGCGCAAGCTCGCGCAGAACGGCGTCACCAGCCCCTTCCCGATCCAGGCCGCGACCATCCCGGACGCCCTGGCCGGCAAGGACATCCTGGGCCGCGGCCGCACCGGCTCCGGCAAGACGCTGTCCTTCGGTCTGCCGACCCTGGCGCAGCTCGCCGGTGGCCAGACCGAGAAGAAGAAGCCCCGCGCGATCATCCTGACCCCGACGCGTGAGCTCGCGATGCAGGTCGCGGACGCCCTCCAGCCGTACGGCGACGTGCTCGGCCTGAAGATGAAGGTCGTCTGCGGCGGTACGTCGATGGGCAACCAGATCTACGCCCTGGAGCGCGGCGTCGACGTCCTCGTCGCCACCCCGGGCCGTCTGCGCGACATCATCAACCGCGGCGCCTGCTCGCTGGAGAACGTGCAGATCGCCGTTCTCGACGAGGCCGACCAGATGTCCGACCTGGGCTTCCTGCCCGAGGTCACCGAGCTGCTCGACCAGATCCCGGGCGGCGGCCAGCGCATGCTCTTCTCCGCCACCATGGAGAACGAGATCGGCACCCTGGTCAAGCGCTACCTGTCCAACCCCGTCACGCACGAGGTCGACAGCGCGCAGGGCAACGTCTCGACCATGACCCACCACGTCCTCGTCGTGAAGCCGAAGGACAAGGCGCCGGTCACGGCCGCGATCGCCGCCCGCAAGGGCCGCACGATCATCTTCGTCCGCACCCAGCTGGGCGCCGACCGCATCGCCGAGCAGCTCCAGGACTCGGGCGTCAAGGCCGACGCCCTGCACGGCGGCATGACCCAGGGCGCCCGTACCCGCGTTCTTGAGGACTTCAAGAAGGGTTACGTCAACGCGCTCGTCGCCACCGACGTCGCCGCGCGCGGTATCCACGTCGACGGCATCGACCTGGTCCTGAACGTAGACCCGGCCGGTGACCACAAGGACTACCTGCACCGTTCCGGCCGTACGGCCCGCGCGGGCAAGTCCGGCGTCGTCGTCTCCCTGTCGCTGCCGCACCAGCGCCGTCAGATCTTCCGGCTGATGGAGGACGCGGGCGTCGACGCCTCGCGTCACATCGTCGGCGGCTCGGGCGCGTTCGACCCGGAGGTCGCCGAGATCACCGGCGCCCGTTCGCTGACCGAGGTCCAGGCCGACTCCGCGACCAACTCGGCCAAGCAGGCCGAGCGCGAGGCCAAGGAGCTCACCAAGGAGCTGGAGCGCGTCCAGCGCCGCGCCACCGAGCTGCGCGAGGAGGCCGACCGTCTGGTCGCCCGTGCCGCCCGCGAGCGGGGCGAGGACCCGGAGACCGCTGTGGCCGAGGCCGCTGCTGCCGCCGAGGCCGAGGCCCAGGAAGAGGCTCAGGCCGAGGCCGCCGCTGCCGCCAAGGCGGCGGAGGAGGCGCGTCAGCGCCGTGACGAGCGCGGCAACTTCGAGCGCCGTGACGACCGTGGTGGCTACCGCGGCAACAACGACCGTGGCGGCGACCGTGGTGGGTTCCGTGGCGGCGACCGCCGTGACGACCGTGGCGGCCGTTCCTTCGAGCGCCGTGACGACCGTCCGGCCGGTGGCGGCTTCCGCCGTGACAACGACCGTCCGTCCGGCGGCTTCCGTCGCGACGACCGCGGTGACCGTCCCACCGGTGGTGGCTTCCGTGGCGGCGACCGCCGTGACGACCGGGGTGGCGACCGTGGCGGCTTCCGTCGCGACGACCGTCCCTCGGGCGGCTTCCGTGGCGGCGAGCGCAGCGGCAGCGACCGCCCGGCGGCCACCGGCTACCGCGGCAACGACCGTCGTGACGACCGTCCGGCCGGTGGCGGCTTCCGCCGTGACAACGACCGTCCGTCCGGCGGCTTCCGTCGCGACGACCGCGGCGAGCGTCCCACCGGTGGCGGCTTCCGCGCCGGCGGCAGCGACCGTCCGTTCAACCGCGACCGTCGTGACGAGCGCCCCTCGGGCGGCCGTTCCTTCGGTGGCGGCGGCGACCGCCCGTACGGCCGTCGTGACGACCACCGTGGTGGCACGGGCACCGGCACCGGTTCCTTCGGCCGCCGCGACGACAAGCCGCGCTGGAAGCGCAACGGCTGAGTCAGCCTGAACTCCGTGTTCTCCGTATGAAAGACGGGCCCGCTCTGCACGAGCGGGCCCGTCTTTCTGTGACGTCTTCCTGTGGCGTCTTTCTGCGACGTCCGCGGTGCTCTTCCCCGCCTGCGCCGCCGGACCCCGCCGCCTTCCGGCCGTGGACCGGGCCGCCGTCTCGGGCGGGTACGTCGACAACGCCGTGGGAGCAGCGGGGTCGTGCGGTTATGCTGGGGCGCGCGGGCCGCTAGCTCAATTGGTCAGAGCAGCAGACTTTTAATCTGTTGGTTGTGGGTTCGAGTCCCACGCGGCCTACCGCCCACGGCCCGACCGGCCTTCCAGCCGGTCGGGCCGTTCTGCGTCCGGGGGTGCCCTCAGGAGGCGCAGCGGTTGAGTGTGCCGCTGTCCAGGGTGGACTTCTCGGCGATCAGCCAGCCCTCGGTCTTCGTGCCGGAGATGCGGCCGTAGATCCATGTGTTGGCGTACGCGTTGGTGACGTAGCAGTGGAAGTAGACCTTGGTGCCGGGCTTGACCGTCGTCACGAACGAGCACTCCGCGTACGGCCCGGTGTAGAGGTGGGTGGTCTTCGACGCGCGGCCGTAGCCGTCGCTGCGGTTCGAATGGGCCCAGCCGGAGCAGGACTTCGACACCGGGGTGGGGCCGGGCTGCGGGGGAGCGGACTTCGCGGGGGGCGGCGGGACCGCGGTGTGCCGGTCGCCGGCGCCGGGCGGCGGGGTGGGCCCGCCCTTCGTCGGGGAGGCGCCCGTCGGCGTCTTCCGGGTGCCTCGGGACGGGGTCTTGTCGGGGGCCGTGGAGGGCAGGGTTCCCGCCGGGGGCAGGTCGTCGGCGTCGGGCCCGGTGTCGGCACCGTCGGGGGCGGCGGGCGCGCCGGACGAGGGGAGCGCCGTTTTCGGGTCTTCGGCCTGGTCGCCCCGGGCGTTCACCAGGGCGAAGACGGTTCCGCCGCCGATGAGGACGGTCGCGGCGGCCACGGCGATGACGGTACGAGTGCGGCGGCGGGCGGCGGCGGCCTTGGGCACCGGGTGGGTCGAGTGGGACGGGTGCGTCGGGCCCGCCGGGGTGGTCGGGTGCGTCGGGTTCGTTGGGTTCGTTGGGTGGTGCGACGAGTGCGACGAGTGTGGTTGGTGCGGCTGGTGTGCCGGGGGGCCGTACGCGCCGGGAGGCGGCCCTGAGGGCGCGCCCGGTCCTGGGGCGGAGGGGACGTGTCCCTGCGGCGGGAGGGGAGGGCCGAAGCCGGGCGAGGGCGACGGAGCGGGCGACGGTATCGGCCCCGATGTCGCGGACGGCGGCACGGGCGTCGGCTCAGGTGCCGCGGACGGCGCCACGGGCGTCGCCGGCGGCGCCACGGCCGTCACGGGCGGCGCCGCGCTGAGGCCCGTGTCCTGGCCCCGCGCGACCGCCTCCAGCAGCTCGCGGGCCCGGGCCGCGTCGGGGCGGCGCAGCGGGTCCTTGTCCATCAGCGCCCGCAGCACCGGGGCGAGCGGCCCCGCCCGGGTGGGCTCCGGCAGCGGTTCGCCGACGATCGCGGAGAGGGTGGACCACACCGACGTACGACGGAACGGCGAAGCGCCCTCCACGGCCGTGTACAGCGTCATGCCGAGCGCCCAGATGTCCGAGGCGGTGCCCGGCACCCGGCCCTGGGCGCGCTCCGGTGCCAGGTAGTCGAGGGAGCCGACGATCTGGCCGCTCTGGGTCAGGTTGGACAGGGCCTCGTCGTCGGGGGTCTCCAGGCTGGCGATGCCGAAGTCGGTGAGGACGACCCGGCCGCCGCGCTCCAGCAGGACGTTGCCGGGCTTGACGTCCCGGTGCAGCACCCCGACGCGGTGCGCCGCGTCGAGCGCGTCCGTCAGCCGGGCGCCGATCGCGGCGGCCTCGCGCGGGTCGAGCGTGCCGCGCTGGGTGAGCACGTCGTCCAGGGAAGGCCCGTCGACCAGCTCCATGACGATGACCGGCAGCCCCTGCTCCTCGACCACGTCGTGCACGGTGACGACGCCGTGGTGGTGGATGCGGGCGGCGGCCTGCGCCTCCCGCCGCATCCGGGAGCGCAGCTCGGCCAGTTCCGCCGGGGAGGCGTCGGTGTAGGACCGCAGGACCTTGACGGCGACCTCGCGGTTCAGCAGCTGGTCCACGGCCCGGGCGACCACGCCCATGCCGCCGCGCCCGATGATCTCGATCACGCGGTACCGCCCGCCCAGCACCTCGCCGGTCAGATCCGCGCCGTTCGCCCCCGCCACCTGTCACACCCGTTTCGTCGCGCTGTTCGCCTTCGGTCACGTGCGGCACCAGGGTAGGGGGCGGGTGCGCGGCAACGTGGTCGCGAGGGGTGCCCGCGATGGCGTAGGCTGGTGTTTACCGACGCGGGGTGGAGCAGCTCGGTAGCTCGCTGGGCTCATAACCCAGAGGTCGCAGGTTCAAATCCTGTCCCCGCTACTGGATAGGCAGAAGGCCCGGAATTCTTAAGAATTCCGGGCCTTCTGCATTTCCCCTTTCCGCCCCGAGAACCCTCACATGTCCCCCACATGGCGGACGCCGATTCGCCGTACGGCGCGGCTCCGGCCAGCCTGGGTGGGGAGCGGTACCGTCCGCACCCGGTGTGGACCTGGGCAGGAGAGCTGACGGTGGCGGGGTACGGGCGCGACGGACGTGGCGACGACGCGAGCGGTGGGCTCGGCGAGAGCACGCCCGGGGCACCTGGTGCATCCGGAACATCCGGTGCTCCCCGGGAGAGCGGGCGCAAGACGCGGCGGTTCGTGCGGGCGCTGCCCGCGCTGATGATCGTCGGCGGTGTCTTCTTCGACGCGATGACCCCCTCCGACTTCACCTCCTCGCCGCTCTTCGCGGCCGCCCCGCTGGTCGCCGCCCCGTTCTTCTCGCTGGCCAACACCGGACTGACGGCGTTCGCCTCGGTCCTCGCGGTCCTCGGGCTGCGGGTCGCCGACGACGTGATGACGACCGTGGTGGGCGTGACGGAGCTGGTCACGGTGCTGACCGTGTCCGTGCTCGCGATCCTGATCAACCGGGTCGTACGGCGCAGCGGGCGTCAGCTCGCCTCGGTGCGGGTCATCGCGGAGGCGGCGCAGCGGGCCGTGGTGCCCACCCCGCCGGACCGCATCGGCGGCCTGGAGATCGCCGCGCGGTACGAGGCGGCCGAGGCCGACGCGTTCATCGGCGGCGACCTCTTCGCCGTGCAGGACACGCCGTACGGGGTGCGGCTGGTGGTGGGGGACGTGCGGGGCAAGGGGCTGGAGGCCGTCGAGGCGGTGGCGGTGGTGGTCGGCGCGTTCCGGGAGGCGGCCGAGACGGAGGGCAGCCTGGAGGGCGTCGCGCAGCGCCTGGAGAGGGCGCTGGAGCGGGAGGGCACCCGGCGGGACGGGCTGGACGCGCTGGAGGGGTTCACCACGGCGGTGCTCGCGGAGATCCCGCGCGGCGAGGGTCTCGTACGCCTGGTGAACCGGGGGCATCCCGAGCCGCTGCTGCTGTACGCGGACGGGGAGCTGGACGTGCTGGAGCCGGAGGAGTTCGCGCTGCCGCTGGGGATGGGGGACCTGGGCGACTGGCCGGACCGGGCGCGGGAGTTTCCGTACCCGCCGGGCTCGACGCTGGTGTTCTACACCGACGGGCTGTCCGAGGCGCGGGACGAGGCGGGTACCTTCTACGATCCGGCGGTGCGGCTGCGGCGCTCGCTGTTCCCCGGGCCCGACGCCGTACTGGACGCGCTGACCAGTGACGTACGGGTGCACACCGGCGGCACGCAGACCGACGACATGGCGCTGCTCGCGGTGGCGCGGCCGGGGGTGGGGCAGCCGGCGCGGCGGCGGACGGTGGAGATCGTGAAGCGGCCGTGAAGGGCCCCTGGGACGGGCGATACAGCTGAGACGGCGTCAATTCGCCACCAGATAGGCTGAAATGTCTTGGCCAAAGGCGGCTGCACAGCGTTAAGGATCAACGGGAACAGCTTGGAATTCCGGTCACGTGTCTATTAACGTTCGATAACGCAGCACGGTCGTCCCAGCCGTCGTCAGAGGCGGCGCCGTGCGCGTGCGCCGAATTCCGTGAGGAAACCGGGGAACCACCATTTGGGGTGAATCGGGCCCACCAGGCCCGTAGGAGACCTTCCTGCTCCGAACCCGTCAGCTAACCCGGTAGGCGAGAAGGAAGGAAAGGAGCGCGCCTCCGTGGCGTCCAACAGGCCTGCCCCCGCAGCCCCCGCTTTCTCGTACCAGGCTTATGGAGTCCCCAGCGACGAGTACGAGACGGGACCCGGCACCGGGGACACCGCCGTTCTCGCTCCGGAAGCTCCGCAGGTCTCGCAGGTCACGCAGGTCACGCAGACCCACCAGATCCCGCAGATTCCGCAGCAGCGGCGCGGCGGTTTCGAGGGCTTCGCCGAATTCGACGCCCCTGACGGGTCCTTCGCCGCGGACACGGCTTTCGCCCCGGACGCAGCCTTCGCCCCGGACGCCCCCGAGGCCTCCGCCGACGAGTGGAACCCGACCGCGGACTCCGTCGCCCCCCTGCGCGGCAAGCACCGCGTCGCCAAGCAGCGCGGTTCCCTCGCCCGCAGCTCCACCGTCCTGGGTGTCGGCGTGATCGCGGCCGTGGGCGCGGGCGGCATCGCCACCGCGCAGGACAAGCCGCCCGTGTCGATCTCCCTGCCGGACCAGATATCCGAGTCCCTCGACTCGCTCGCGGACTCGCTGCCGGACGCCAAGTCGCTGCCGGGCGTGGGTTCCCTGCTCTCCGACTCCGGTACGGAGAAGGCCGAGGAGGACGCCGCCGACGAGGGCGTGGTCGTCGCCGCGGCCCCCGCCGCCGCCACCCCCGCCTCGACCGGGCAGCAGCCCACCGGCGCCGGGGAGAGCCTGCGCGCCCGCATCCTCCAGCAGGCCGAGCAGCAGCGCTCGGTGGCCGACGAGGCCGCCCGGCAGGAGGCCCGCGACCAGGCCGTGAAGGACGCGGCGGCCGAGGCGAAGCAGGCACAGAAGGACGCCGACGCCAAGGCGGAGAAGGCCGAGAAGGAGAAGGCGGAGAAGGAGGCCCGGGAGAAGGCCGCCGCCGAGGCCAAGGCGGAGGCCGAGCGCCTCGCCAAGCTGGCCGCGAGCTACTCGCTGCCCACCTCCTCGTACACCCTCACCTCGACCTACGGCCAGGCCGGTTCGATGTGGTCCTCCGGGCACCACACCGGTCTCGACTTCGCCGCCCCGACGGGCACGCCGGTCAAGGCCGTGCACGGCGGGACCATCAAGTCGGCGGGCTGGTCCGGTTCGTACGGCTACCGCATCGTGCTGGAGCTGAACGACGGCACCGAGATCTGGTACTGCCACCTCTCGCAGATGAACGTCGCGGCGGGCGGCGAGGTCTCCACCGGCCAGACCATCGGCAACGTGGGCGCCACCGGCAACGTCACGGGACCGCACCTGCACCTCGAAGTCCACACCCCCGGCGGCGACGGCGTCGACCCGGCGGCCTGGCTGCGGGGCAAGGGCCTGTCCGTCTGACCGCACTGTCCCTCTGACCGCACCGTCCGGCCCGTCCGGCCGATTCGTGGCCGGTGCACGGAATACGTCCGGCGGGCGTCGGGGTTGTCGTACGACATGACTTCCTCCCCTCTTCGCCCGCTGGGCACCTCCGGTCTCGACGTGTTCCCGCTCGCCCTCGGCGGCAATGTCTTCGGCTGGACCGCCGACCGCGACCAGTCCTTCGCCGTCCTCGACGCCTATGTCGCCGGGGGCGGCAATTTTGTGGACACCGCCGACGCCTACTCGGCCTGGGTACCGGGCAACGAGGGCGGCGAGTCCGAGACCGTCCTCGGCGCGTGGCTGGCCGCCCGGGGCAACCGGGACGACGTCGTCCTCGCCACCAAGGTCGGTGCGCACCCCTCGTTCAAGGGCCTGTCCGCCACCACCATCAAGGCCGCCGCCGAGGAGTCGCTGCGCCGCCTGGGCACCGACCACATCGACCTCTACTACACGCACTTCGACGACCCGACCGTGCCGGTCGAGGAGATCGTCGGCGCGCTCGACCAGCTCGTACGGGACGGGAAGGTGCGCGCGGTGGCCGCCTCCAACATCAGCCCCGACCGGCTGCGGGAGTCGCTGGACTTCGCCGAGCGCGAGGGCCTGGCCAAGTACAGCGCGCTCCAGCCGCAGTACAACCTGGTCTCCCGCGACACCTACGAGGGCGAGCTCCAGGAGGTCGCCTCGCAGGCGGGCCTCGCGGCCGTCCCGTACTACGCGCTGGCCTCCGGCTTCCTGACCGGCAAGTACCGCGTCGACGGCGAGGCCGTGCAGAGCCAGCGCGCCGAGGGCGCGGGCAAGCACCTTCAGACCGAGCGCGGCCGCAAGGTCCTGGCCGCGCTGGACGAGGTGGCGCAGGCGCACGACACCGAGGTCGCGTCCGTCGCCCTGGCCTGGCTGGCGTCCCGCCCGACCGTCGTCGCCCCGATCGCCAGCGCCCGCACGGTCGAGCAGCTGCCGGCCCTGCTGGCGGTGGCGGACCTGACGCTCACCGACGCCGAGCTGTCGAAGCTGACGGTCGCTTCGGCCTGATCAGTAGGTCTTGTACGGGTTGTACGCGGCCGCGTAGGCCGGGTGGTACGGCGGCGGGAGCAGCCGTATGCGGCCGGTGATCTGGGCCGCGTACACCAGCGCCGGGCCCGCGATCCGCTTGCGCTCCCACAGGCGGTGCAGCAGCTCCCGCTCGCGGGCCTGGAAGACGGCGGCCAGCTCCGGGGTGGCCGCCCCGCGCCGGGCCCGGTAGCGCAGGAAGGCCAGTGCGGTCGCCGCCTCCTCGTACTCGGCGACCGCCTTCGCCGCACCGGGGCCGTGCACCCGGGCGGCCTGCCCCTGGGCGATCGAGCGGGCCCGCATCGAGGACAGGGCCAGCGGCTCGGCCGGGTCCAGCCAGCCCGCGGCGGCGTACGCGGGCAGCTCGGCGGAGAGCAGCCGCAGTTCGCGCTGCCGCGTCCAGATCGCCAGCCAGGTCAGGAAGGCGAAGACCGGGACCATGACCAGCCCGTACACCCCGTAGAAGGCCAGCGGGCCGAACGAGGCCGAGCCGTTCCACAGCGCGTGCATCCCCATCGCCAGCAGCAGGCCCGTCGCCGGGAGCAGGAAGCGGCGGATGCGCACCCAGGCGCGGCCCCGCATCCGGCGGGTCGGGGTGAGCGCCACCAGACCGAAGCCGATGCCGGTGAGCACCGTGAACAGCGGATGCGCGAACGGGGACATGATGACCCGCACGAAGAAGGTCCCGGCCGTCACCGACCCCAGCCCCGAGAAGCCGAACTCCTGGTCCTCGCCGAAGGCGTTGCCCAGGTAGAGGATGTTCTCGGTGAAGGCGAAGCCGGTCGCGGTGAAGCCCGCGAAGACCACACCGTCCACGATTCCGGTGAAGTGCCGTCTGCGGAACAGGAAGATCAGCAGGATCGCCGCCGCCTTCGCGCTCTCCTCGACGACCGGGGCCACCAGCGTCGCCCCCAGCGTGTCCGCACTGTCGGGGTCGGCGGTGGCCACGGCTATCCAGTGCACCGCGAAGCTGTTCGCGGTGATGGCGACCAGGGCCGCGGCGCAGGAGCCCCAGGTGAACGCGAAGATCAGGTTCCGCCAGGGGCCCGGCTCGACCCGGTCCAGCCAGCGGAACGCGAGCACCAGCAGCGGCACCGGGAAGACGGCGAGACCCAGGCCCACCAGGAAGCCCCGGGTGCCGGTCTGTTCCCGTACGAGAGCGAGCAGGACCAGGCCCGAGAGGGCCAGCAGCACGATCAGCGTGGTGGCGCGGACCGCCCGGTTCCGCCAGAAGGCGTGGTGCCGCAGGTTGCGCAGGCGGCCGGGCCTGCGGGCGTCACCGGGGGCACGACCGGCCGCCGCGGGCACCGGCTCGGGGGCCGGGGCCGCGGGCGGCGGAGTCGATGCGTACGTCTCGTACATCCAACGACCCTAACGACTGCCACTGACACTCGCGATCGTGTTCGGACAGTCGCCGGGGGTCAGCGGTCCGTCAACTCGGGTGCGGGACGCGGCGGAACATCAGGTCGTGGACCTTGTGGCCCTTGTCCAGGCCCTGGCCCTCGAAGCGGGTGAGCGGACGGAAATCGGGCCGGGGGGTGTAGCCGCCGTCCGCCTGGGTGTTCTCGAAGTCCGGGTGCGCGGAGAGGACTTCGAGCATCTGCTCGGCGTAGTTCTCCCAGTCGGTCGCGCAGTGCAGCACGGCGCCGGGGGCGAGCCGGGTCGCGGCGAGGGAGAGGAACTCCGGCTGGATCAGGCGGCGCTTGTGGTGGCGGGCCTTGGGCCAGGGGTCGGGGAAGTAGACGCGCAGGCCCGTCAGGGAGTCGGGGGCGAGCATCTCGCGGAGCAGGATGATCGCGTCGCCGTTGGCGACCCGGACGTTGGAGAGGTCGTTGCGCTCGGCGAGGCCGAGGAGGTTGCCCTGGCCGGGGGTGTGCACGTCGACGGCGAGGATGCCGGTGGACGGGTCGGCGGCGGCCATCTGCGCGGTCGCCTCGCCCATGCCGAAGCCGATCTCCAGGACGACCGGGAGCCCGCCGAACATCGCGTCCAGGTCCAGGACGCGCTGCCCGTCGATGTCGATGCCCCGGGTCGGCCACCACTTCTTCAGGGCCTCGCCCTGGCCGGTGGTGACCCGGCTGCGGCGCGGCTGGAAGCTGCGGATGCGGCGCTCGAAGTGCGAACCGGCGGGGTCGGGGGAGGGGCCCGTCCCCTCGGGGAACATGCGGAGCGCCCTCGGACGCATCCGCTCGGCCCGGTCCTCGGCGGCGGCGCGCTCGGCGGCGCGGCGGGCGGCGGCGGCCTGGGAGGGGCCGGGGGTGCCGGCGCCGGCACTGGCACTGGCTTCGGCGGGCTGCTGGGCCTGCTGGGCCTGCGGCTCGGCGGTCTGCTCGGCCTGCGGCTCGGGGCTCTGGGGCATCGTGGGGTTCTCGCTGTTCTCGGACACAGTGCTTCCGATTCTACGGAGCCGCCCTCGGCGTGGCCGCCCGCGCGACCTTGCCCGGGGCCCCGTCGGTGCCGCACTCGGCACGGGGGTTGCCTGCGGCGCTGCCCCAGCCCCGCCCCTTCACCTAAAGCGCTCGGCCGCGCGGCTGGGTGGTGGGCTGGCGTTTCGCGCAGTTCCCCGCGCCCCTTTCAGGGGCGCGGGGAACTGCGCGAGCAACCACGACGCACCCGCACGGAACCGTTCACAGCCCCGCAGGGTTACGGGAAGGGGCGGGGAGGGGAGAAATCCGCCCCGGCACCGGGTGCCGACCCGATCCCGCCCAGCCCGGGAGGGCTACCGCCCCACCCGTTCGCCCGCCAACACCCCCAGCACCCTCCTCGCCACCTCCCGCCCAATCGGCAGCGAAGCCGTCGCGGCGGGAGAGGGCGCGTTCAGCACATGCACCGTCCGCGGCGCCTCCCGGATCAGGAAGTCGTCCGCAAGCGTCCCGTCCCGCAGGACGGCCTGCGCCCGGACTCCGGCGGGGGAGGGGGTCAGATCGGCCTCCGTGACGGCCGGAAGCAGCCGCCGCACCGCCTCCGTGAACGCCCGCTTCGACAGCGACCGGTGCAGCTCCCCCGCCCCGTACCTCCAGTGCCGCCGCGCTATCCGCCAGGACCCGGGCCACGCCAGCGTCCCCGCCAGCTCGGCGGGCCGCACCATACCCCAGTCGTATCCCTCCCGCGCCAGCGCCGGCACGGCATTGGGCCCGACGTGCACCCCGCCCCCGACGCCCCGCGTCAGATGGACGCCGAGAAAGGGGAAGGCCGGGTCCGGCACCGGATAGACCAGGCCGCGCACCAGCTCCGGGCGGGCCAGGTCGAAGTACTCGCCGCGGAAGGGCACGATCCGCATCCCGGGGGAGTCCCCGGCCAGCCGCGCCACCCGGTCGCAGTGCAGCCCCGCACAGTTGACCAGCGCCTTCGCCCGCACCACCGTCCCGTCGGCGCAGCGCACCGCGACGCCGGACGCGCGGCGCGCGATGACCCGCACCTCCGCCCCGTACCGCACCTCGGCCCCCGACGAGCGGGCCAGCTCCTCGGTCACCCGGCCGTAGTCGCACACCCCCGTCGAGCCCACGTGGATGGCGGCGAGGCCGCGCACCTCCGGCTCGTACTCCTCGATCTGGGCGGGGCCCAGCTCCCGCACCGGGATGCCGTTGAGCCGTCCCCGCTGGACCAGCGCGTGCAGCCGGGGGAGCTCGTCCCGCTCCGTGGCGACGATCAGCTTGCCCGTCACCTCGTGCGGAATCCCGTGCTCCGAGCAGAACTTGATCATCTCGGCGGCGCCGCGCACCGCGTACCGCGCCTTGAGCGAGCCGGGGCGGTAGTAGATCCCGCTGTGGATCACCCCGCTGTTGCGCCCCGTCTGGTGGCGCGCCGGGCCCGCCTCCTTCTCCAGCACCACGACCCGGGTGCCGGGCGCCGCCCGTGTGATGGCATGCGCGGACGCCATCCCGACGATGCCGCCGCCGATCACCAGCACGTCGCAGTCATGACTCATCGCTGCCACCTCCCACCCCGAATAGTGCACTGGCCCACTGACAATGCCGTCAAACCCCGTGGACGGGAGTTATGGCCAACGCCACGTGCTTCCGCCGTGCTGCCACGTGTCACGTGCGGTGCCGACAGAACCCCGCAGCGGGGTCGCGCTCACCCTGCCCCGGCCGTCCCGCCCGTTACGCCGGCGCCACCAGCAGCGGCCGCGCCCGCTCGCGCAGCTCCACCACGCGCGGCTCGTCCCCGTACGGCTCCAGGCGGTGCAGCAGGTCCCGTACGTACTCCGTGGTGCGCGCCGAGGAGATCCGGCCCGCCACCTCCACCGCGCGCGTGCCCGCCGCGCAGGCCGCGTCCAGGTTGCCCGACTCCAGTTCGGCGACCGCGCTCACCACGAGCCGCAGTCCGTGCGACCGTACGAACTCCTCCGTCGGCCGCGACAGCGCCTGCTCGGTGAACCGCCGGACCTGGCGCGGGAGTTTGAGGTCGCGGTAGCACTCGGCCGCGTCGGCGGCGAGCCGGTCGTACGAGTAGAAGCCCAGCCAGGACGGGTCCGCGTCGCCCTCCCGGGAGCGCTCCAGCCAGCCCTCCGCCGCCTTCAGCGCCGCCCCGGCCGCCACCGGGTCGCCCGCCTTCGCGTGCGCGCGCGCCTCCACCAGGCGGAAGAAGCTCATGGTCCGGGCGGTGGCCAGGCCCCGGTTGCGCTCCAGGGCGGCCTGCGCGAGGTCGACGCCCTCGTCGGCGAAGCCCCGGTAGGTGGCCTGGAGGGACATCGACGCCAGTACGTACCCGCCCAGGGGTACGTCCGCGGCCGCGCGGGCGAGCCGCAGGGCCTGGATGTAGTACCGCTGGGCGGCCTCCTGCTGACCGGTGTCGAAGGCCATCCACCCGGCGAGCCGGGTGAGTTCGGCGGTCGCGCCGAAGAGCGAGCGGCCCACGTCGTCGCTGTACGAGCCGAGGAGGAGAGGGGCCGCGTCCACCCGCAGGCACTCCGGGACCATCGAGGAACGCCAGTCGCCGCCCCCGTACTTGGAGTCCCAGCGCCGTGCGTCCTCGGCCGCCTCGCGCAGCTTGGCCACATCGCTGTGGCCGACCCGTAACGGCGTCGCGTCGGGCGAGGCCTCGGCGAGCGTGGAGTCACGGGCCACGGAGGAGTCCGCCGGGGTTATCAGCCAGCGCGAGGCGGGCGTCGCGTACGCGCTCACCGCGAACGACCCGGCCAGCGACTGCCAGATCCCGCCGCTGCCCGCCCGGCGCCCGGCCAGGTCGAGGCGGTACAGCTCCGTCGCGTGCCGCACCGCCACACCCACGTCCCGCGGGAAGGCGAGCCCGACCTCGGGGGCCGGATCGGCGTCCGCCAGACCGATCTCGTGCAGCGGTACGGGACGGCCCAGCTTCGCGCCTATCGCGGCGGCGATGAGATGCGGGGCGGCTCCCTGCGGAACCATGCCCTTCGACACCCACCGCGCGACCGACGTCTTGTCGTACCGAAGCGTCATCCCGCGTTGCGCACCGAGGTCGTTGACCCGGCGTGCCAGCCCGGCGTTGCTGATTCCCGCGAGGGCGAGAACCGTGCCGAGCTTGTCGTTCGGCCCGCGTTGCTCCCTGGACATTGCGCCACCCCTCACGCAGACGGCCGCCGCGGGCCCGGCATAGGCTCGCGGCATTCGTAAACCCAGCGTAGTTCGCCGCATCCCAAGCGTTAAGGGCACGTGTCCCGTATGGCGAGATTGTTGCCCGGGTGAGTGCTTCCGGGTGGGCGGAGAGGAACGTTCCGCCCGATTCGTGCTCCCTGTGTGTGGCCGTGCGCCCGCCCGTGCGCTCTTCTCGGCCTTGTCCGGTGGGGCTTCCATGGACGTGCGTGGGTCGGCCCGCTGCACTGGACCCAGTGGGCTGGGGGACGCCGCCACCTTCATCCCCGCGGGTGGCGGACCGGTCCGGGAGGCGAACAGCGCCTCCCGGACTGCATGCGCGTGCGCCCAAGTTGGCCGGATGTATACGCTGCCCCCCTGCGGACCGCTCCCCGGAGCCCCCTCGACCTCCGGGACCGCCCGCCCCGCTTCCCTCCGTCCCCCTTGGGCTCTGCCCCCGTTCCCTGCAGCCCCCTTGGGCTCCGCCCACCGTTCCCTGCAGCCCCCTTGGGCTCCGCCTCTTGCGGCCCCGCCTCCTTGGGCGACGGGGGTCGCCCTCCCCTCGGTTCCCCGTAGCCCCCTCGGTTCCCCGTAGCCCCCTCGGGCGGCGGGGCCGCCCCCCCGCCTCCTTCCCCCAGCCCCCTTGGGCGGCGGGGCCGCCCCCCGGGGGCGGGACGGGCGGGCAAGGGGGCGGCCCCTCCCGCTCCCGGCTCACCCGGGTGCCGCCCCTTGGTCCAGCCCCGGCACCGGGTGCGCGTCCCAAGGGGCCCCGGCCCACCCCCGTACCGGACATGCGGCCCCGCCCGGCTCAGGCAGAGAGGCCCCGGACCCGCCCCTTTCCCTAAAGCGCTCGCCGCGCGGCTGCATAAGGGTTCCCGTGCGGGTGGGTGGGTGG